>DBYO01000019.1:96032-148567 GCA_002310235.1 Bacteroidales bacterium UBA1184 | reverse complement strand
ACGCTGTCGCAACCTTCATTCATTTCAACATTATGTGTGTAGTTGCCACTTTGTGTGTAGTTCTGACCGTACCATGTGAAATTTGAGCATGCAATGCGAGTTTCTTCACGTGTTGGGGCCTCGTTTATTGTAAGATGCAATGTTACGATACTGTCACGCGGACCAACTGTGTAGGTTTTTGTGTAGTCTCCGGAAGTTGTGTAGGTTGTTCCGTCCCAATCGAAAGAACCGCAAGCAGTTTCCGAAAATTCGTGGTGTATTGGATTATATATGAATTCGATGTCGTCAATGTAAAGTGCGTCGCCTTCTGAACCTTTACCAGCATCCTTATTGGTAGAGAATGTTATCAGGACGTACTGCGGGTCGTTACATGTATATCCCTCATATATTATTGGTGTAGAATGGCGTTGCCATGTGCTTCCATTGTTTGGAAAATTGTATGCTGGAACTCCTCCGACAATGTGGCTTTGGTATCCACTGCCATTTCCTCCCAGCGGGTCTTTCAGGTCGTAGTTGTCGTGTATATAAAGGTGGCAACATGCTTGGTGGTTATCGTTAGCGTTTACAACCTTTGCCCAAAATACAATTGAGTCTGGTTTTGCATTCAGTTGGTGGTTGAATTCTGGATCGTTGGTCTTTGTTTGGTTGCAGTTGCTTGTGCTCGATGGTGTAGTGGATGCAAGGTGCATTAGTCCGCTTGTAAGTGCTCCATTTGCAGTTGTGTTAAATGCATTTGTTGCGTAGATCTTACATGAGTATTGACCTGTTGAGCCTGGACGAACATCAGTTGACCTTTCGTGTCTTGTTGTTGTCGCTGTGCGGCAGGCTACACCGCCTATGTTAATTATACCAGATAGTTCGCAACTCGCCGATGGAAATGAGTTCCAGCCTGTAGGTTCGGTTGTTGCACTTCCTGGCCAATTCTCAAAGCCTGGATTTTCCAGTTGGTAAACTTGAGAGATTGCTTTTTCAGAGTTAAAAATTAGTGCTGCGGTAATCATTACTGCTGCGCACAAAAATGTTAATTTCTTCATATTATTAATATACTTTAAAATTTTCGGCGCAAAAGTGCATTAATTTTACACTTTGGCTAGTTTTCATAGGGTTTATTTATTAACAGGATTGTTAATATTAAATTATTGCAAATCAATAATTTAATATATTTATCAACAGGCTATACTAAAATTTAGGCTTCATCGTTATGGCTGGAATTACCATTTCTTGAAGCGAAATTCCTCCGTGCTGGAAGGTATTTTTGTAGTATTTCACATAGTGGTTGTAGTTGTTCGGATAAGCAAAGAAATCATCGTTATACGAGAAAATGTAGGTCGAGCTGATGTTTGTCTTGGGCAGATATGCATCGGCTGGATTGGTTATCTCGAACACTTCCTTGGGGTTGTAGGCGAGGTTGCGGCCCTGCTTGTAGCGCAGGTTGGTGGTTGTGGCGCGGTCGCCGATGACCTTTATCGGGTTGGCAATCTGTATGCTTCCGTGGTCGGTGCCGATTACAAGGTATGCTCCCTGTTCGGCAAATGACTTCAGCATGTCGAATAGCGGTGAAAGCTCGAACCACGATTTGGTTATCGACAGATAGGCCTCGGTGGTGTTGGTGAGTTCGCGCACCATGCGTTGGTCGGTACCGGCGTGCGATAGCGAATCGACAAAGTTAACCACTATGGAAACAAACTTGTTCTGTACTATGTTCTTTATGTTGTCGGTAATATTCTTGCAGTTCTTTATGTCGGTAATCTTGTCGAAATATAGGCTCTGCTTTATGTTGAAGCGGTTCATCATCGAGCGCAGCATGTCTTCTTCGTATAGGTTCTTGCCGCCTTCCTCGTCGTCGTTCTTCCATAGGTCGGGGTAGAGCTTGTTTATTTCCGAGGGCATAAGTCCCGAAAAAATCGAGTTGCGCGAATATTGCGTTGAGGTGGGCAATATCGAGAAGAACATATCTTCTTCTGCAGTGGTGTAAAACTGGTTGAGTATCGGTTCTATGGCTTTCCACTGGTCGAAGCGCAGGTTGTCAATTAGTAGGAAAAGCACAAGTTTGCCATCGTTGAGCAGCGGGAAAACCTTTTCGCGCAGCAGGTTGGGCGAGAGTAGGGGCTTGTCGGTGCAGTCGGGACGGAACCACGAGGTGTAGTTACGTTTGATGTATTTGGAAAAACTGTTGTTGGCCTCGTCCATTTGCATCCTGAACACTTCGTCCATAGTGTTGTCGTTCGATTCCATGAGTTGCATTTCCCAATAGACTAGCTTTCTATACACTTCGTACCACTCCTTGTAGTTCGACACTTCGTTAATCTTCATGCCAAGTCGTCCGAATTCCATCTGGTACGACGAGGTGGTTTTTTCGGTTATTAGCCTCTGTTTGTCGATGTTTTTCTTTATTGTCAGCAATATCTGGTTAGGATTCACGGGTTTGATTAGGTAATCGGTAATCTTCGAGCCTATTGCCTCGTCCATGATGTCCTCTTCCTCACTTTTTGTAATCATTATTATAGGTGTGTGCGGAAGTATGTCCTTTATTTGCGAAAGTGTTTCCAGTCCGCTCAGTCCGGGCATATTTTCGTCGAGGAAGATTATGTCGTAGTCGTTTTGCTTCGACAGTTCAATGGCATCGGTTCCGTTTGTGGCTGTATCTACGCAGTAGCCCTTGCCTTCAAGGAAGATGATATGCGGTTTAAGCAGGTCTATTTCGTCGTCGGTCCAAAGTATTCTAATTTGCTTCATGTAGTTATTCGTTTATATTAATATGCTAACGAAAGAAATATGTAATTATTTTTTTCGTGATGCAAAAATAAGAATATTTTAGGATTCCTTGCAAAACGGTTCGTATCGTCAAGCAAGGCAGCATTTGAAAAAAAAGTTGCATTTTGCTGTGCAGTAGCGATTGTGTCCGATACTGAAAATATGGTGGTGAGTATCTTTTTTATGAGTAAACCAATCAAAAATCGTAAATCGTATTTCGTAAATTGCAAATAATCTATATATTTGTACCCATAACTGGAATATTTTTATGACATAGAATTAAATTTAGTTGAAATATTGAAATAAAAAGGCGATTTTGCTTTTGTTCTTAATCGTAAATTCTGGAAGATTATTGTATCGTAAGGAGAAGGCTAAAATGCTAGCAGTTTTTTGTAGGCTTTTTCTTATTTACAATATAGGTTATCCTAGAACTTAAAAGACAGATAAGTGTATAAATCGAAGCCCACATTTTTATTTGTGTTTATTTAGAAAGATGCTGATTTGGGCTTATGGCGAATAAAAATAAGTAACTCAATATCAATATGATGAGATTTGTAATGATTATAGACCTTATTCTCGTTGCGATTATTTCTATTGCAGGAGAATCAGATATAGTAATTACCACAACAGAAAATACAATTTACTTATGTTCTGGAGAAGAAAGTACTCTAGCTGTATTTGTAAACGATCCTACAGGAGAAATAACAGATTTCCGCTACCAGTGGTTTTATAGTGAAACTCAAATTCTTACGACAGATGATGGTTGGACAGAAATTGATGGTGAAAACAGTAGCACCTTGTCATTGGAAAATATATTGGCAGAAACATCAATAAGAAATGTCGGATATTATTATTGTAAAGTATATTTGGGAATAGAATATACGAGTGCAATTAATTCGGAAAGGTTTATTGTTAATGTAAACCAGCCTATTTCCATATATCCACCATTGTCTAGTTCGTTACCTGTTTGTTCTGGTGCGGATACGTCAATAAGTATTGTCAATAATATATACGAAGGCTCAACTATGCTTGATGCTGGTGCTTTTGAAAGCGTAGGAATTACATTTGCGTGGCATCGTCAGGACGATGCGGAGATAATCTCAGAAGATCCTGTGCTGCGTTTTACAGCTCTACAGAATAGCGACAATGGATATTATGTATGCGAAGTTACTAACTCGTGCGGAACGGAAAATGCAGGTCCTATTTATGTAAATGTAATAGTTTCTCCATTAATTAATATTCAGCCGCAGGATGTTGATGTATGTACAGGAGATGCGTTAACGGTTTCTCTTTCTGCCGAAGGCGACCAACTTAGATATTCATGGTATCGCGATGGCGCTTATATTGGTAATAATTATTCGTCGTACACAGTTACGTCTGTAGTTGCCGATTATGGTGGATTATACAATTGTGTCATTACTTCTGAGCTTGGATGTCCAACTGCATATTCCGATACAATTATGGTTACTGTTGGTACTACACCTGAAATAACTATGCAGCCAGATCCAGTAACTACTACACTATGCGAAGGAAGTGAATATGAACTTGCAATGTCTGCAAGTGGAGATGGCGTTCGTTATCAGTGGTACAACAATGGGATTACTTTGGAAGGTCAGACAACAGATAGATTGCATATATCAAACGTATCAATGGAAAATGCAGGATCATTTTATTGTATTATTTTAAATGGATGTGATGAAATACAAACAGAGTTCGCTACTTTAATAGTAAATACACCAAATGCAGCGTTAAGTGCTGAAATTATTGACACTTCCGCAGTCTTCTGTTCTTCCAATGGTTTGCTAAATGCCATTCCTAACGAAATTGGCGAAGGAACTTGGTCGTCATCCGACCCTGATGTAATCTCATTTGATGAGCCAAACAGCTCAAGCACAACTATACACTCCGAGGTAATAAATCATGAAGATTCTCCATATACTATTTATTGGACGGTGTCCGACGGGGCGTGTTCCGCGAAAGATTCTATTGAAGTGAGATTTGGTTATGTACCAAGTCATTCTATCGACACCACCGTATCCAATTATGTTACCATTGGCGACCATTCATTCTTTTCCACTGGTAATTATACGTTTACTATACCGTCCGAAACTGGATGCGATACGATTTACGACATACATCTCCGTGTGCTTGCTGAGCCTGTATATGGCATCGGGCCAAATCCCACAAAGGGGCTGCTCAATATTAACTCCGACGGATTCATTTCGATTGTTGAGTTCTATAAAACTACTGGACAGTTTGTTATGCGCAAGGAGGTGAATGGTTACGAAGCTGTATTAGATATGCAAGGCCTTGTGTCTGGCATGTATATTATAAGAATTTATGGAGAAGAAAGCAGTATGCCATCGTTTTATAAGGTTGTAAAAGAGTAAAGAATAGAAAATGAATATTATACAATTCAAAAGTTGTTTAAGGTTGCTGTGCTGCATATTGATGATGTCGTTCTTTGTCGCCTGCCACAAAGAACCAATAATGCTTAATCCTATAGCACCTTTGGATATAGGGTTAAAAAAGTCAACTGCGGAGGGCTTTTTGAACAAAAGTATAGTCAAGGAGTTTAATGCGGTAGTGTCGGTTGCATATGAGGACGATACTATTGGTTACAACTGCCATTTTGTTGCTGTTGACAATATTCCGGAACTTTATATGTACGACTACGCGCACAGCGATGTTTTGTATGTTGTAAAAGGAAAAACATTCCGTCTGCTTGTTGATGCTAAAATTGGAGGAGAATTGTGTTGCGGAGAATCTGAAATACTTGTTTTAGAAGGTGACCCATTGTTTGTTTCCATTGAGTTGTCATCCAATCTAATGTATATTGACCTAGGTCTTCCTAGTGGTACGCTATGGGCAAACTGCAACCTGGGTGCTAAGTCGCCCGAAGATTATGGCCGATATTATGCTTGGGGTGAAATTTCTGATAAAGTGACTTATAATTGGGAAACTTACACTTTTTATGAGGATTCCGTTCTTGTAAAATACAATGGCACAGATGGTTTAACCACATTGGAAGACTCTGATGATGTAGCTACGGCAATGTTGGGAAACAACTGGCGTATGCCGACGAAAGCTGAATTTGAAGAACTGTTGGATAATTGTACAACGACTTTGACAACTAGCAATGGCGTAAATGGTTATATGTTTATTGGACGGAACGGCAATAGCATTTTCTTGCCGATGGCTGGCGGGCGCGAAGGAGAAGGGCTTCTTAGTATGGGTGAATGTGGGTTCTATTGGCTCAGTTCTCTGTATATAGACGATGCCGATTATGCTTGGGGTGTAATATTTGATGCGAATACTATTTATACGACAAGCTACTACCGTATGTACGGACAAACTATAAGACCAGTATATGATGGAAGGTGGTGATAATTAGTAACTTATTTTCCTCACCTCAGATCCACATCCGTGCTCAGATATGTTTCCGTAATGATGTAGTTGCGTTCGTATTCGTACTCTTCTCCGTCAAATTCTCCGCGCTGTATGCAGTTTATGGATTTTGTGTTGTGATCGATTGCGTATGAGTAGTTTATCTTGTATGTACTCTCGCCTTCACCGCTATAATCAACGAATTCGGAATAGATAAGAAGATTATTTTTTTTGTCTCTTTTCTCCTTGTTCCATTTTTTTATAGAGTCGAAATCGTACATCCATGCGAATTCTCTTACCAGAATGTCGTTTTTGCTGTCGGCGTAGGCACGCATCGAGGCAATTGACTTGGTGTCAAGATCTTTTGGCGCTTTGTCGGTGTCGAGAATAAAACCAATGTCATTGCCAGAGAACTGGTCGTAGAAGCTTATGCCTTCCTTGAAAATCATGTCCATTTTTTGTGAAGCAATGCCGTAGTACACCTCTTTGCATTGTACCGAATCAATCTTTTCACCATTATAGTGAATCTTGAACATGCGAATATATGTTTCGTAGTCGAACTGTCCTGTTATGCAGCCGTATTCTATTATTCGGCCTTGTGCATCGTATCTGCAATATTCGCCTAGAGTTTCCTCTTCGTCACCATCAAATTTTGCAGTTATCAAGATCGGTTTCGACATGTATAAATACTTGCCGCTTGTGTTGTCGGCATCGTATAGCGATTGTGCCGATAGATTATTGATTGCGCCTATGCACAAAATTAATGCAAGTGTCGAAATGAAAGTTAATACTTTTATTTTCATGATGTAATAGTTTTTGTATTATCAACTATTTATTGTAGTTCTCGTTGTAGAATTCAAGATACGAATTCAAGTTGCGGCTTTCGGTAAGCATCTTGAAGTTGTCGGCCGAAATTACGAATATCTTGTAGTCAACGTTTCTAAGCTTGTTGAAAACATCTTCGCTGTTGGCAATCATCTTCGAGTAGTTGACCGACTGGCGCATATTGCGGAACGGGCGTACAGTTATCATTGAGTAGTTGCTGTTGAAGGTGCTTGTTACCACGTTGAAGGTTCGCATGTTGAAGTTGAAGATGTTGAAATTGCGGATTTCGAAAGCTAGACGCTTGTCGTCCACTTGCTCCGACTTGAAATAAACAACATAGTAGTGCTCCGCCATCTCATCGAATTTGTATTCAGCTTCGACAGTTTCCTCGGCATATGAAGTCGATTCGCCATCCTTCTGCTGTTGTTTCACAACATCGGGACGCGATTTCAGGTCGGCAATGAGTGCATCGATGTCGCCGGAGCCAAAGTATGCCAGAAGATTTTCTGCTGCTCGTCTAAGTTCGTGTTTTGGATAGCGGTCGATATAGTCGAGCAGAGCCAGTTTAAACTGAGTGGTGTCGGCATTCCTTGCGGTACACATAGTATTCAGAAAATCGAAGTGAGGAACGAGTTCGTCGTCGCTGTTTTCGTTTATGAAATTGGTCGCATTGCGTTGAACAGTAGCCCATTCGCCTCGCATGAATGCATCGTATGTATTTGCGTATAGTTGTTCATTGTGCTTGCGTATTTCCTCCTGTTCCTTTACAAAATTTGGATTCTGCAATAGCTTAGCGTAGTTTGTTTTGCCGTACTTTGTAATTATCAAGTTCTTGTATTTTTCCGCCTGTGGCATATCCTTTATTAAGGTATTTAGGATATACAGGTCGTAGTAGGATAGAAGTTGGTAGTCGGAATTCGGATAGCGCCTGTTCAAATCCTCATAGCTGTTGATTGCTTTCGGATAATCGCCGAATTTCTCTTTGTAGATCTTGCTAGCGTTGTATAATGCGTTTTCGATTCGTTTGTGCGACTCCTGCATTGCCGAGTCGGTAAGCGGCAAGTCCTGAAGGTAGTATTCGCGGCTCTTGGGGTCTTCGTTCTTTGGCTTTGCATCGGCAACAACGCTGTCGGATGCTTCACTATCGTCACCCATATCAAACGAAACAACAGTCTTGTCTTTACGACGCCAATGGTCTTCGTTCTTTCGATTGCCCCATTTCTTCTGGAATTCGTTCTTTCCGTAGCTCAATTGCGCTGGGTTGTAGAAGTACCATTTGCCTGTCGAACTGCCGACGTTGTTGGTTTCTCCACGTCTCTGGTCGAAAAGGTACGAGTTCATCGATTCCTGCTGGGCTAGTTCGCGCTCTAAACGTTCCTGTTCTACAACTTTAGCGATGAGTCCGTCTATCAACTTGTTACGTTCCTTGTCGCTCATCTTGGCTATCTTCTGCACGCTGTCTTCAAACTCGATGACATCGGTATAAGTTACAAGTTCCGAAAGGTTCTTTGTAAGCGTCTGTATCTCTTTGAAATTGTCGTAGTCTTCGGTGATGTATTGCATGCATGTGTCGTAGTACAGGTATGCGTTCTTGTATTCGAGCTTTGCAAAGTATAGTTCACCCAATTTGAGGCACGATAGGGCTTTCTGGTAGTCGTTTTCTACGCTTACAGCCGACGATTTCTTGTAGTGTTCGATTGCTTCGCTTTCCTTACCCGTGCGGAGTTCTACTTCGGCTATTGCGTAGTATATCTGGTCGCGGTACTCCTTGTTTTTCTCGTCCTTGAGCATCTTGTTCAGCAGCTTGAAGATTTCCTTGTTGCTTCCCTTGCCGCCGCTGTAGCATTTCGCCATGTTAATGCGGGCGTTGAACTCCATTTCGTAGTTGGGGTTGCGCTTCGAAGCCTCCTCGTAGTACTTGTATGCGTCCTTAAGGTTGTTTTCCTTTTCCTTGAGTTGGGCTAGAATGTATATGTATCTTATTTTGTCCTTGCGCTTCTTTGTTTTTTCAACTGCAAGTTTCAGCTTTTCAGCTGCTTCCTCGCGGTTGTTTTGCTTAAGGTAGTAGTCTGCCCATACAGCAGCGTAGTAGCCTGCATTTTTCTTGGTAATCTTTTTGTCTCCCTCTATCTTGTCGAGAGTTTCCTTGGCTTCCTTGAATTTCTTGTCTTCGCAGAAGGTTCTCACAAGGTACATTGCGATTTCGGGCTGAATTTTCGAGTTAGGATATTGGCGCAATGCAAATTCAAGGTTCTGTCGCGCCTGCATGTAGTCGCGTTTTATGAAATAAGCCTTGCCCATAAGCATATAGCAGTGGTCAACCCATTTGTTGAATTCGTTTTGAGCCATGAATTCCTTTTCCTTCTGTGACAATGCTTTGCCCGAAGGTTTAGGCTTTTTGGTAATAGAGTGCAGTTTTATACCCTTTGCCGACTTCTGGATTGCCTTTTCCATTTCACCGTTTGCTACAGCGGCGTTTTCTTCCTTACTGTCGGTAAATACACTGAGAATCAATGCGTAATTGTCACTATTTTGGTCGTTTATCTTGGTTATGCCTTTCTTGTAAGATTCGCGTCCGTTGAAATATATGTTGTATTTCAGAGTAGTATTGTGGTAGAAACGGCTCATCGGCGTGTTCTTTTCGGTAGAACATGCTGCAACTATTGCAGTTAGGGCAATGGCAATTAATATTTTGACAAGTCGTTTCATTCCTGTTTTTATTCCACGGTTACAGATTTTGCAAGGTTTCTTGGTTGATCGACATTGCAACCTCTCATTACAGCTATGTAGTATGCTATAAGTTGGAGCGGAACTACAGTAAGCAATGGAGCAAGTGCGAAGTCGGAGTAGGGAACTTCGATGACATAGTCGGCAAGGTTCTTTATGGTTGTGTCGCCTTCGGTGACAATGGCAATAACAACGCCCTTACGAGCCTTAACTTCTTGAATGTTAGATACAATTTTGTCGTACGACTTATCCTTGGTAGCCAATACGATGACAGGCATCTTCTCGTCGATAAGGGCGATAGGTCCGTGCTTCATTTCGGCTGATGGATAGCCTTCGGCGTGTATGTACGAAATTTCCTTTAGTTTTAGTGCGCCTTCGAGAGCGACAGGGTAGAGGTAGCCGCGTCCGAGGTAGATACTGTTGGTAGCATCTTTTATCTTTTCGGCAATCTGCTTTATGCTTTCGCTCTTTTCGAGGATCTGTTCCACCTTTTGTGGAATAGCGTACAATTCATCTACCAAATCGGTAAACTCCTGTTCGGTAAGACCCTTGTTTGCAAGTCCCACTTGCATTGCCATCATTGTCAGCACAGTAATTTGTGTGGTGAATGCTTTTGTCGAAGCTACACCGATTTCTGGTCCTGCGTGTGTGTAAACACCGGCAATGGTTTCGCGAGGAATGCTAGAGCCAACTACGTTGCATATTCCGAGCACAATAGCTCCTCTTTCCTTGGCAAGTTGTATGGCAGCAAGTGTGTCAGCCGTTTCTCCGCTCTGGCTTATTGCTATTACAATGTCGCCTTTGTTGATGATTGGGTTTCTGTATCTGAATTCTGATGCATATTCCACTTCGGTAGGTATGCGTGCAAATTCCTCAAATAGGTATTCGCCTACGAGTCCAGCATGCCAGCTAGTTCCGCAGGCAACGATGATGATTCTCTTAGCTTCCTTAAGTTCGTTCATCACGGTATGCAGACCGCCGAGGGTAAGGTTCTTGCTGTCGAGGCTCAGACGACCGCGGTATGTGTCGGCAATTGCTCTTGGCTGTTCGTATATTTCTTTGAGCATGTAGTGGTCGAAGCCGTTCTTCTCGATTTCGTCGAGGCGGAGGTCAACCTGCTGTATGTCGATTTTTGCCTTGCGGTCCTTGAGGTTCACAAGGTTAAAGCCAGTTTTGCTAATTGTTGCTACATCAAGGTCGTTGAGGTAGATTACCGAATTGGTATATTCTATAATAGGTGAAGCGTCGGAAGCGATGAAATATTCTCCGTTACCAATACCAATCACTATTGGGCTTCCTTTGCGGGCTACAGTAATTGTTTCGGGATCTTCGGAACTCATTACCACGATTCCATAAGCGCCTTCTACCATCTGCAGAGCTGTGCGGACAGCGTCGTCGGGCATAAAGTTTTCGTCCTTGGCGTGGCTTTCGTTGTATATGTACTCAATGAAATTCACAAGCACTTCCGAGTCGGTTTCGCCCTTGAAAGTATAGCCTTTCTCTTCGAGAGTTGCTTTTAGCTTGGCGTAGTTTTCGATGATGCCGTTGTGTATAAGTATAAACTTTCCGTTCATCGAAGCGTGCGGATGAGCGTTGATGTCGTTTGGTTCTCCATGGGTAGCCCAGCGAGTGTGACCTATGCCGATGTTTCCATTTGTGTCTTTGTCGCTTACGTGTGCTTCGAGGTCGCTTACCTTGCCGTGGCACTTGTACACGTTGAATTTACTTCCGTTGTATATTGCGATTCCTGCAGAGTCGTATCCTCTGTATTCCAAACGTTTTAGACCTTTGATGAGTACGTCGTATGCGTCTCTATTGCCAATGTATCCTACAATTCCGCACATAATGCTTAATATTTTGAGTAATATACAATTATCTTGATATTGTTAGTGGCATGACTTCCACCATATAGCTGAGCTCTATATGGAACAATACGGTTGTCGTTTGCCACCATATATATTCCATTGTCCGATTCTCCGTTGAACAGATTCTGTAGGTGCAGTGGAATATTGAAGGTGTATGAGTTGTCGGTTTCGTCGAACTTGCCGCCGAAATATTTGCTGTTTGATTTGTAATCTTCAAGGAAATCGTACTGTCCGTTGTCGAGAATCTTTGTCATGCTCAATGCCACAGGTGTTGGGAGTGTGCCTAGTGTAGAGCCTTCCTGCAAAGTGACTTTCAGTTGAGCTCTGTTTATGATTATATTCTTAGAGTCGAAAAGATTTGGGAGTTCTGGGAATTTGATTTTTGTCTTTAGTCCGGCAAGTCCTTGTATGTAACAAAAATCGCTTGGGGTTTCTGGATTGTCGATGGAGGTTTTAAGTTCGCTGTCGGCATTTGTGTAGTCGTGTGTGTACATGTTTATGCGGGCGCAGTACTCGTTTATAACGAAATCAAATGAGCATGTGTCGTTGTATGTAATGACCATCTTCGATTTGGGGTTAATAAGGTCCAGTGCATACATGCATCCATCGCCCGATGTCAGTTCGGTATTTATGTACATTCCTTTGAAGAACTTTACAAAATCGTTGTTGCTCCATGCCGTTTGTTCGCTATTGCCTGCCAGAATGTTTTTTACCAGACTTTCGGGCATTTCTATTTTTATGATGCTGTCGGCATCGAAAGCCATGTCTGTGCTACTAAGCAATTCGTATTGCGAGGAAGCAAATGTTAGATCTTCATAGTATATCGAGTCGTAGTAGATGTCGGTAAGAAGCCTGTTTATGTTTATTTTCATTGACGATTCAGTACTTCCGTACTTTTTTGCATATTTAAGTTGCAGAGTAAGTTTTACCCCATCGAGGTTTGTTGTGTCGATTTCCTTGTTGAGCTGGGCGTTGCTATTTGACAATTGTAGCTGAAATGCACACGATGCCGTAGTTTGTCCAAATGTTGGATCGGTTATTGTGCCTATTGGGTTTATTGTTCGGTTCTGTGTTTCGACATGGGTGTCTCTTATTGTGTAAGTTTCTATTCCCATGGTGTCACAACGGAATTCCATAATGTCGCTGCTAGGCATAAGTCCGGTTCCTATTGCCGAGTTGTCGTCTTTGCACGACGAAAAACATGCCGTAAGCACGAGCATTATGAAAAACAATATTGTTGAGTTTTTCATCAGTTGTTAGTTTTCAGAAACTTTTGTATAGAAATTTTCGTAGTCCTCAAAGTTCTCGTTTCCTTCCGAGTATTCGAGCATTGGTTTGCCGCTATCCTTGATATATTGTATGATTTCTGGTTTTACTTCCTTGGTTGCCAGAATTATGCCGTCGGAGTTGTCGATTGCGAACTTAGTAAGGTTGTCCCATGTTGGGACTTTAATCAGGGTAAGCATCTCTGGTGTAACGTTCTTTCCGAGCAATTTATGTGCGAGACCATTGTCGATGCTTCCCGAGAAGCTGTCGTTGTAAATGGAGTACACAACCTTGCAGTTGTTTGCAAACATCGGGTCGTTGCAATATACATTCCTCATTATGAATGGGAAAAGAGCAGAAAACCATCCGTGGCAGTGTACGATGTTAGGCGACCATCCGAGTTTTTTTACGGTTTCGATTACGCCCTTCGAGAAGAAGATCGATTTTTCGTCGGCTGTGAAGTTGTCGTCGCCGTTGTTTGTGAGTGCATATTTTTTCTGGAAGAGATCTTCGTTGTCTATAAAATATACCTGCATTCTTATAGGTTGTATAGATGCAACTTTGATAATAAGAGGATGGTCGGCATCGTTTATTACAAGATTCATTCCGCTGAGTCTGATGACTTCGTGTAGCTGGTTTCTTCTTTCGTTTATTACACCGAACTTAGGCATGAATATACGAATTTCGTTACCAAGTTCTTGTATTTTTTGCGGAAGTCGGCGACATAGTAGCGACATCTCGTTTTCTGGCACGTATGGTGCAATTTCTTGAGCTACAAATAAAACTTTCAGTTTCATGTGTTGTGTTTTTACGTCAAATTTAAATCAAGGCACAAAAATAATAAAAATTTTTTCAATTCTTGCACCTTATTTTAACGAAAACTTTTGCTGTTTATTGTCTTGTTGATATTTTTGAAGAAGGTATAAATGCATTTTTTTTAATGGCAGATAAAAAGTTTTGCCGTTCTTGTTTTTTTTATACCTTTGCCACTTGTTAAAGCGGACTATTGTCCGATAGGTTTAATTTAAATTAACAAAGTATGTTTCAAGAGTTTTTTACTGAACACCGTACATTGGTGTTTCTGTTGGGAGTCATAGTAGTAGTGCTGCCATTCTTGGTTTACTATGTGGTTACTGCTCTCAGACATCATCCCAAAGGCTTGATAGCTGCTGCCTTGAGTAATATGGGCGAGCGTTTCGGCTACTACATTATGAATGCTGTTTTGGCATTGTTTATTGTCTCCAAGTTCGGCTTGTCCGATGCGCAGGCAGGTGCCATCTATTCGGTGTTCTATTGTCTTATCTACATTCTCAGTCTTGTCGGAGGTATAATTGCAGACAAGACCCAGAACTATAACCGCACCATCCAGTGGGGTTTGATAGTGATGGCTTTGGGATATGTAGCATTGTCAATTCCTCTGTTCGGTACCGACTCCGAAGGTTTTATCGTTGACGGTGGCGCAGGATGGTGGACAATTCTTATTGTTACCTGCTTGGCATTGTTGCTTATAGCATTCGGTAATGGTTTGTTCAAAGGAAATCTTCAGGCATTGGTCGGCAAGATGTACGACAATTTCGAAGCAGAAGCTGCTAAGAAAAGTCCAGAAGCATTGGCAGAAGCAAAAGAAAGACGTGACAGCGGTTTCCAGATTTTCTACGTGTTCATCAATATCGGTGGTGTAATCGCTCCGTTCATTGCTCCGTTGATCCGTGAATGGTGGTTGAAGATCCACAATTTTGTTTACAATGCAGATATGCCTGCTCTTTGCCACGATGTTATCAATGGTGGAGATATTTCAGAAAAATTCACAGCCACAATGTCTCAGTCGGTTATCGACCCGTCTTTGGTTCAGGGTACTACCGAATTCTGCTCCTCCTACATCGATGTATTCAACTCTGGTATTCACTTCTCATTCATTGCATCGGTTATTGCAATGGCAATATCACTGACAATCTTTTTGATTTCGAAGAAGAAATTCCCGCAACCAGCAAAGAAAGACACCACTAAGGTTGTTGAATATACTGCAGAAGAAAAAGCTGCAATGGCAAAGGAAATCAAACAGCGTATGGCTGCTTTGTTCGCAGTTCTCGGTATCGCAATATTCTTCTGGTTCTCATTCCATCAGAACGGACAGTCGCTATCGTTCTTCGCACGCGACTTCGTAAGCTCCGAAGCTGTTGCTCCTGAAATATGGCAGGCTCTCAACCCGTTCTTCGTAATCGTGCTTACCCCGATTATAATGATTGCTTTCGCTGCTTTAGCACGTAAGGGTAAATCGATTTCTACACCTAAGAAAATCGGAATCGGTATGGGTATCGCTGCATGTGCATATTTGTTCCTTATGGTATTGTCATTCATCAACAACTATCCTTCAGCAACCGATTTCAGGGCATTGCTCGATCCTGTTAAGTTGGGTCCGTGGGTACTTATTGTAACTTACTTCTTCCTGACTGTTGCTGAACTTTTCATTTCACCATTGGGACTTTCGTTTGTATCGAAGGTTGCTCCTCGTCACATGGTAGGTCTCTGCCAGGGATTGTGGCTTGGTGCTACTGCAGTAGGTAACATCTTCCTGTGGATTGGTCCTTTGATGTACAACGCTTGGCCTATCGAGTACTGCTGGTTGGTATTCGCAATCGTTTGCGTAATTTCGATGGCTGTAATGTTCGGTATGGTTAAATGGCTCGAAAGAGTTGCTAAGTAATCAAAGCAATTGAAAAATATGAAAGGCGGACGTTTGTCCGCCTTTTTTTGTATATAGCAAATGCTATAGTGTTAACCGCTTGTTATGGTTTCTGCACTGATTAGGAGTAAGCTTTTATAAAATTATTGTCTTCGATTACTTTGTTTTTTCTTCCCTTCGGTTAATGCTCAGTGGGCGAAAATGGGTTTAGATTTATTGTTGTCCGCTAAAGTTTTCTAATGTCCGGCATTAGAAGAATACGTTTATAACAACATGTAAGTCAGTTGTTTTCAAATATAACTAACTCTTAATGACCGATTGGTGATAAATCGTATTATAATTTTATTTGTTTTATGCAAAATAGGATGGTTATAATAGGATACAAAAAAAGCCATCCTAACTGGATGGCTTTTTTGTGGAATTAAACCATTTTGTTAGAATGGGTAGTAATGATTAGAACTACCATCAAGAGGATCCTTGTCAGTAGTATAGTATATGTTCTGATAGAATACACCACTTTCGTAGATATTTATAGTCTCAGTATTTCCTGTGAAGATAGTTTCATTGTCAGTTATTACTAATCTATAAGTAAGACCAGTTGAAGGATCAACCATTGGTAATCCTGTATTGGGGTCAATTGCGTTATCGATCTTTTCCTGGTCTCTTTGTTTGTTCTTGTAATTTACAGGGATAATATCAACAGCAGTTGTCTTGAAATTAACACAAGGAAGTTCTATTGAATAGTTACCATTATTATCTACAGTAGCTTCATACTGAAGTGTACTATAATCGTATCCTGGGTAAACATTGTTGGTAGTTCCAGAATGGCAAAGATCATCTGCTTTTATTTTAAATAAAATTTTTGTACCTTGAGGAACATTTGTGAAGCCATTTTTCTGGTTTGGGGCCTCTATAGTCAAATCATTCCATGCCTTAACGGTTCCCGAAATTGTTACGGTCTTCAAAGGTTCAGTTTCATAATCATTCTTATTGCAAGATGACAAAACGAATGCTCCTATAAGAGCGATTGCGATAATTGAAAATATTCTCTTCATAATATTAATCTTTTTTAATGTTAAACTTTATTTTTCTTTATTAAAAATGGAACATCATAAACAATGAACCAGTTGATGCGTTTTTGAATGCAATGCTTCCGTCATTTGCATCCTTTGGCAAGGTTTCAACTTCTCTTTCGGTACCAGTCCAGCGTTCAACAGTTCTGTAGCCTTTAAAGTCGTAACCAGTGTAAAGACCAAGTCTGAATTCACCGCCAATCGAAATCTTAGGTGCGATAAAGTATTCAACACCAACAACACCGCTAAGAATTACACCAAATGAGCGAGCTCCGCTTACAGAAAGTGTGCGTTCGCCACCAGCTGTTGTTGCTCCTGCTGAGAAATCGTACCAGTATGGTGCTGAGAATTCAGTGGTGATAAGGTTGCCATAAGTGTAGTTGGCTTTGAGTTTGGTGTAGTTAAGGTAAACGCCACCGCCGTAGAATCCCTGTACACGACCTTTGCCTCTGTACATCAAGTAGTCAGCGCCTAAACCGAGGTCGGTTTCTGTTCCCTTCATAATATCAGTAACAGTAACCTTCGGATCAGGAATCTGCTGGTTCATCATAACGTTTTCACGATCAGTTTCGTTGTAAACGCCAATGAGCAAACCTGCGCGGATAGCAGTTTTGTCGTTAAGATAGTACTTTCCAAAGAGAACAGGAGTTGTACTAACAAGTCTGTGTGTGAATGAATCAAAGGAAGCAGTGTTGCCTGCGTGTCCATTGAACAAGTTACCAAAGTATTCGACCATCGGGAGAGCGTTGATACCGAGAGCAAAATCTCCTGCTACAGGCAGAATGTATTCGCCACGCTTAGACATCATGTTTACTTCTCCGTTTGGGTCATTTTCCTGAGCAAACATACTTGCTGCAAGCATGAGTGCAACTAATAAAATTGAAAATTTCCTCATAGTGAATAAATTTAATTAAATATTAACGTTACAAAAATAGCAACATCTATCCCAATTTTTAGTTTTTTATATAAATATTTATTAACATGCTGGTGTTTAGAGGTGCAGACTAGCTGGCTAACGGTCTAACGGTCTGACTGGCTCGCGGTCTAACGGTCTAGCAGTCTTATTGCCTTAATGTAAAGTTTTCTGTTTGTCTGTTGGCCTTCTTGTCTGTTAGCCTTTTAGCCTGCTAGCCTTTTAGCCTTCTTACGCTAACTTGTTTCCTACTTGTAATGGAGAATTGAGCGGTAGCTTTATGTTTGCAAGCCTGTCGTCGTCGAGGAAAAGAATAACACTTGAGCCCATTTCAAAGTAACCGACCTCTTCGCCTTTGCGTATATATATAGGTGTATCGTATATGCGTTTTGAGGCTACGCCTTTTTTTATGTTGGTTTGCAGACCGCTGTCGAATGATAGTTTTGTTTTGCCAACAAACAATGCTCCGACCAGAATCATGTAGAATCTTCCGAATTCCGACTTGCCATGTATAACGATGCGCTCGTTGCGGCAGTATACGCGGTCTTTCTTGTATACGACCTTTGGCTTTACCGGACGCAAGGTGCCAGGCAGGTAGCTTATGTCGGTGATTTCCATGTCGAAGGCTGCATGTACGCGATGGTAGTTGGCGGGGGAGAGGTAAAGCACTGCGTACGACGACATGTTTTCGTATTCGTCGCAGATGAGGTCGTCAACGTAGTAGTGCTTGAACTTGACGTAAATCTTGTTGTCGCCCGTAATCTTGCCGAAGTCGAATATGAATCCGTCAACGGGGGATACCAGTCCGTCGCTTATTGGTCGTGTTTCGGGTTGCAGGTTGCGGGTGAAAAACGAGTTGAAGGTCTTGAACCCGTTTGGCGGGATAACGTACTCCGACAGGTCAATCTTGTACTTCTTTTTCCATAGTTTTATAACACCTTTGATAAACCACTTCGGCTTCTTGGCATTGGAAAGTTTTCCTGCCATACGCGAAAAAAAGTTGCGGTAGTTTTGCTTCTGTGGCTTAGGTGCTGGCATGGTCTATTTGTTGTTGTATGAGTTCATAGTCTTTTCGATGCCAATTAGCGGGAAGCTCTTTATGGCTTCGATGGCAACGTTGACGCGTTCCTTAAGTTTCTCACTTTCCTCCTTTGTCCACTCTCCAAGCACGAAGTCGATTTGTCCGCCACGCGAAAATTCGTTTCCGATGCCGAATCTAAGTCGGGCATATTCGCTTGTGCCGATGGTGTCCTGTATGTTCTGCAGACCATTGTGACCGCCGCTGCTTCCCTTGGGCTTAATTCGTATTGTGCCGAATGGCAGTGCAAGGTCGTCGACGATGACAAATACGTTTTCTACTGGAATTTTCTCCTGGTTCATGTAGTACCTTACAGCGTTTCCACTGAGGTTCATGTAGGTTGTGGGTTTTATGAGGATGAGAGTGCGTCCTTTTATGCTCGTTTCTGCGCGATAAGCATAGCGCTTATCAAAAAAAGCGATGCCCGCGCCTTCTGCGAAAGCGTCGAGCACCGTATATCCAATATTGTGCCTTGTATTCTTGTATTCTGCTCCGGGATTTCCTAGCCCGACAATGAGATACTTCACAATTCAGATATTGAATTTTGTGGCTTATTCAGCAGCTGGAGTTTCAGCTGGAGCTTCACCACCTTCTTCAGAACCTTCGTCGCTAGCTGCACCACGAGCAATCATAACAGATGCTATCAATGTGCTGCCATTTTCGGTGAACTCGAGTTTATCCGACGTCAAGTCCTTGATTCTGATAGTTTCGCCAAGTTTCAAGTCTTCGATGTTGACTTCGTAAACGTTAGGAATGTCTTCCATCATACCCTTGATAGCGATTTTCTTGAGGCTGTGTTTCAACTTACCACCAGCCTTTACACCGGCAGAGTTACCAACGAGCTTCAAAGGAATGCGAACCTTTACTGGCTTCGATGGGTCAACTTCGTAGAAGTCGATGTGGATAACCTGATCAGAAATCGGGTCGAACTGGATTTCCTTCAGCAAGGTTGGTCTTACCTTACCATCGATGTTGAGGTCTGCGAACATTACTTCAGGAGTGAAGATAAGGTTGCGGACATCAGCACTTGCAACTGTGAAGTGAGTTGTCTGGTCGATACCATAAACTACACATGGAATGTTGTTGCTTCTCTTGATTTGCTTTGCGGCCTTCTTGCCGAATTCGGTACGAACTGTACCCTTTACTTCAAAATGTTTCATTACTTTTATAAATTATTTATGTACTACTCAGTCACGCACTCGTGACCCCATCGCACAGTTAAACAAAATCGGGCGCAAAATTACAATAATTTTTTGGAACGACAAAAGGTTTTGTGGAGTTTCTGGAACTAAATGTTTGAGTGAAATAAAGGTCGATTATTTGTGCAATGTTACAGTTGCTAGTCTATTCACTTTTTACAACATCTTGCTGTTGGTAAAAAATAAGAATACCTTAACATGGGTATTTATTATAAGTGTTATTTTTGCCAATTAATTGTAAAATAGGAATAGTATGAAGATTATAATACCAATGGCAGGCATGGGGACTCGTATGCGTCCGCATACGTTAACCGTTCCGAAACCACTTATTGTGCTGGCAGGCAAGACAATAGTTCAACGTCTAGTTGAAGGAATCGCACAGATTTGTGAGGAACCGATTGACGAAATAGCTTTTGTAATCGGCAACTTCGGCGAGAAGGTCGAGAACGAACTTTGCAACATTGCTCGCGGTGTTGGCGCAGAACCTAAGATATATTACCAGAAGGAAGCTTTGGGAACTGCCCACGCAATATGGTGTGCAGCTCCGTCGCTCAACGACAAGGTGGTGGTGGCTTTTGCCGATACCCTGTTCTTCGCCGACTTCAAGATTTCTGCTGATGCCGACAGCATTATCTGGGTGCAGAAAGTTGAACATCCAGAGGCTTACGGAGTTGTAACTACTGATGCCAACGGCGTGATTTCGGGTTTCGAGGAAAAACCTAAGACTTTCGTTTCCGACCTTGCCATCATAGGTATATATTATTTCAAGTCGGGCGAAACCTTACAGAAAGAACTTCAGTATCTTATAGACAACAATATCCGCAAGAGCGGTGAGTTCCAGTTAACAACAGCATTGGAAAATATGCGAGCCAAAGGTTTGAAGTTTGTTCCCGCCCAGGTTGACGAATGGCTCGACTGCGGCAACAAGAACATAACCGTGGCAACCCACCAGCGCGTACTTGCACGCGATAAGAAATCTGAATTGCTGGCAAAGTCGGCAGAAGTTGAAACCTCGACCATCATTCCGCCTTGCCATATCGAAGACGACGTGAAAATCAAGAATTCGGTTGTCGGTCCTTATGTTTCGGTTGGAAAGGGGACTACAATCAGCGGAAGCGTAATCTGCAATTCGGTAATTCAGGAGGCTACAGCAATCGAAAATATGAACATTCATGATTCGATGATTGGCAGTCACGTAAAACTGTCGGGCAGGCAGTATGACCTGAGCGTTGGCGACTACAATACATTAGAACTCAAGTAGAATGATGACTTTCCGCAAGATATTGCTTTTATCGGTGCTGCTGCTGTCGCTCACGGCTGGATATTCGCAGAAGAAAGCGCAGAAAACAGACAAAAAGCCCGCAACGGAAAAGGGGTTCGACTTCAATTTCAGCTTTTATTTTCTCGAGGGCAACAAAAACAAAAATTTAGGCGATTACGATGCTGCTATTCGCAACTACACACGCGCCTTAGCAATTGACAACACTCAGCCGTCGGCATACTACGAGATTGCAACAATATTGTTTGCTTCTGGCGACTATCAGGCAGCCCAGTCGTATGCCGAAAAAGCCGTGCAGTATGATAAGACTAATAATATTGCTTACATTGACTTGCTAATCTACACTTATCAATACAGCAATCAATTAGAAAAGACAATTCCGCTCTATCGCAAGCTTATATCTACGAATCCTAACGACATTGAAACCTACTACGAGCTTGCAAAGGTGTATCAGGGCCTAAACAAGCCCAAAGACGCCATAAAGGTTCTCGACCAGGCAGAATCGCGTTTCGGTATTACCGACATTGTTTCTGTACAGAAGGAACTTATGTACGAAAAGATGGGTAATATGAACAAGTCGTTTGAGGAGATGAAAAAATTACGTGATGCCTATCCAACAAACCTCCGCTACAAAGCTATGCTTGCTGAGGCGTATTTCCAGAACAAAAAGCCAGATCTCGCAAAAGTGGAATTCGCCGAATTGGAAAAAATGACTATCGACGAGGGCCTTGTTTATCTCTCGCTTGCAGAATATCACCGTGCAACCGATGCTCAATACTACTCTTATTTCTCTTTGTTGGAAAAAGCTTTCAATTGTGACGATGAAAGCCTTTCCTACGAACTTAAAATGCAGATACTGAATCAGTTGCTTCCTATTGCACGAAACGACGATTATATAAAGGTGCAGATAAAGAGATTGGCATCGATTGTCGAGAAACAATATCCTGGTGACATTGCTTTGAGTGCGCTCAAAGCCGACATTGCAATGATGAACAACGACTACAAGGCAGTACAGCAGAATCTTATTGATATTGTTGCCGAGGACAAATCGTCGTACGAGATTTGGGAGCATCTTATGTCGATAGACTACCACTTGCAGGATTTCGACAACCTGTATGCCCACAGCAAGGAAGCTGTCGAACTTTTTCCCAACATGCTTATGGTTTACCAGTATTATGTGGTAGCGGCGTATCTGAAAAAGGAATTCCGTGAAGTTGTAGAGGCAGTTGATTATGCTTCAATGCTCTCGCTCGACAATCAGCAGGTTATGATCGATTTGTTGAGCATGCAAGGCGATGCTTATCATGCACTTAAGGAATATCACAAGGCGGATTCGGTATATGAGTACATTCTGTTCAAAGATGGCGATTCCGAGTCGGTGCTCAACAACTATAGCTATAATCTTGCTGTGCGTGGCGAAAATCTTGCAAAAGCGTTGGAAATGAGTACACATCTAGTCGAACTTAATCCGTCGAATGCCACATATCTCGATACTCATGCTTGGGTGCTCTATAAGAACGGCAAGCTTGACGAGGCCTTGAAGTTCATGAACGATGTTATTGAGAATGATACAACCAATGCCGTATATTACGACCATCGGGGCGACATAAAATGTAGTCTTGGCAAAAAGGACGAGGCCGTGTCCGACTGGGAAAAGGCATTGGAGTTTGACCCAGAAAATAATGCAATTGAAGAAAAAATCAGAAAAAAATCGTTGAAGTAAATTGGCAAAAAGAAACTTAATATTGGTGTTTGTGTTGTCGGTATGTCTGTGGGCATGTCGGAGCGTGAATGTAGGCACATACGAGGCTAAGGACAGTATGCGTACATCAAAGATTGTTGAGAATGTGATTGCTAATTCTCCGACCTATGCAAAAGCATCCTACAAATTTTCGTGTGAGTATTCTGTGAATGGTGGAACACCTGATTCGTTCAGCGGTAATCTTCGTGTATATCGCGACAGTTTGATGTGGGTTAGCCTTCGTTCGTTTAATATCGAAGGTTTTAGAGCACTTATATCTAAGGATTCGGTAAGAGTTATGAACCGCTTGAAAAACGAGTATTATGCCGAGGATATTTCTGCTCTCGAGAGTATTGCTAAACTAGAAATGTCGTACAATGATTTGCAGTCAATCTTGCTCAACGAATTTTTCCGCTATCCGTCCGATGGCGACACTACAAAAAATTATGACGATTACGATTATAAATCTTGTATTGATACTGTATATTATTGTATATCAACAATTTCTCAGAAAAAGTTAAATAAGATTGCAGAGCGCGCCAACAGCAATTATGCAGACCGTCATGGCTCTGTAATCCAAACTGTTAAGGTCGTACCAGGTACTTTCAAAGTTAAGAATATGTATCTCGAAGACCTTGAAACCGGACGTAATGCTTATATTGAGTACGGAAAATATACGCGTTTCGGTGAACAGTTGTTCCCTCAGACTATGAATATATATGTAGAATCGGGTGATTTTAAGGGTAGTATGAAATTTACGATAAGTGATTTCGAAGTGAATGATGAACTGACTTATCCGTTTAAAGTTCCTGCCAAGTACACAAAAATCAAGTTGAATGAAAAGAATCGTTAGAATATTAGTTGTCGTTATGGCTTTGTTGCTGCCGGTCGTGGGTGCGTTTGCTCAGACCAAGGCTGAACTTGAAAAGAAAAAGAAGAAAACCATAAACGAGATTAACTATACAAATAAGCTTCTTGAAGAAACCCGCAAGAACCAGAAGGAGTCGGAGAACAACCTTGCTCTGCTGGGCAGCCAGATTACATCGCGACAGGAACTTATTTCCGATATTAACATGGAAATTTCGTATGTTTCGAAAAAAATAAAGGAAACGGAGTCGATAATTGCCATGATGACCGAGGATCTGGAAAATTTGAAGGCATCGTATTCAAGAATGCTGCAGATTGCATGGAAAAACCGAAACAAGAGTAACGAAATAATGTTTCTGCTGTCGTCAAAGGATTTCAACCAGTCGTATCTGCGACTGAAATACATGCAGCAGATGGCCGAATATCGTAAGCGCCAACTTTTGGCAATCAATGCGATAAAGGCAGTTCTTGAAAAGCAGAGGGCAAAGCTTGTGGCACAGAAGGCCGAGCATCAGAAACTTCTTGACGAGGAAAAAGTTGAGGCTAAGAATCTACAAAATGCTAAAAAGGAGCAGGAAAATGCTCTTGCAAAACTTAAGGGCAAAGAGGCCGATCTTAAGAAACAACTTGCCGAGAAGAACAAGCAGAAACAGCAGTTGCAAGCAGCAATTGAAAAGTTGATTGCCGAGGAAGTGAAGAAATCGTCAGCATCGAAAGGAAAGGCAAATACCGGCAAGTACGAACTTACTCCAGAGGAAAAGATTGTCAGCGATAACTTCGGTAGCAACATCGGCAAGTTGCCTTGGCCTGTGCAGCGCGGTGTCATTGTTTCTCGCTTCGGTAAGCAGCCGCATCCTGTTATTTCGGGAGTCGAAATCGACAACAAGGGTATTGATATTTCCACAACAACAGGTTCCGATGCACGTGCAGTATTCGACGGTGAGGTGCGCAAGGTATTTTCTATTCCAGGGACGCAGAATGCTGTCATTATCAGGCATGGCGAATACCTGAGCGTATATACCCATCTCGACAAAGTTTATGTGTCGGCTGGAGACAAGGTAAAGGCAAAGCAGGCAATTGGCAAGATATACACCGATGATTCTGAAAACAAGACCGTCCTTCATCTCGAAATATGGAAGGGCAGTGCAACGCTTAACCCTGCAAACTGGCTGGCGAAGTAAATAAAAGTTAATAGTTGAGAGTTAAAAGTTGATAGTTTTATAGTCATAATAGTCGTTGCGAGCAACGACTATTATACATTAAAATAAATCGTTAATCGTATTTTGTCAATCGTAAATCTTTCTTATCTTTGCGTTTGTTTTGAATTTGAATAACGCTAAATAAATAAAGATATGGCAGAATATGACGAGTCGCAGTATGTTGACAACGAGTTCAAGGAGCCTGAAATCTCTCAGAAAAAGGAATTTAAGTGCAAGAATTGTGGTGCATCATTGGTGTTCGAACCAGGAACCACATCGATGAAATGCCCGTATTGCGGTGCTGAAAACGAAATCGAAATAAGCGATGAGGTAATCGAGGAACTCGACCTCGAAGATTATCTTGCCAAGCTGGAGGCCGGTGGTGAGACTGGCGACGGCAACAAGCTGGAGGAAGTTTCAACCGTTGCTTGTAGCTCGTGTGGTGCAGTGGTTACCCTCGATGCAAACATAGTTTCTGACGAATGTCCGTTCTGCGGAACTAAATTGGTTGTCGCCAACGAATCGACCAAGAAGATGATTAAGCCAAAGTCGGTGCTTCCGTTTAAGGTGAAATCGGAAGAAGCTTTGGCCTCGTACCGCAAGTGGATAAAAGGCTTGTGGTTTGCACCGCCAAAACTCAAGACCTATGCTACCCAGTGCGAGAAGTTGGCTGGTATGTATCTGCCATACTGGACTTACGATGCACAGACCGAATCGGACTACCGCGGTTTGCGTGGCGACGACTACACCGACACCGTTACCGTAACGATAAACGGTAAGACCGAAACACGTACCGTCGTAAAGACGCGCTGGACACCGGTTTCGGGACATATAGGCTTGTTCTTCGACGATGTGCTTATTCCTGCGTCAAAGACTTTGAACCGCAAAAAGATGGACGAACTCGAGCCATGGGATTTGGAAAACCTTGTGCCTTACGAAGAAAAATTCCTCTCGGGGTTCCGTACCGAGACTTATCAGACAGGACTCAAGGAAGGTTACGAAGATGCAAAGGGCATAATGGAGCAGGGCATCAGGGCAGAGGTTCGGCGCGACATAGGTGGTGACCACCAGAAGATTACTTCGTTGAGTATTCAGTTCTCCGACACTACATTCAAGCACACCTTGCTGCCAATATGGATTAGTGCTTACAGGTTCAATACCAAGGTTTACCGCTTCATCGTCAATGGCCGTACTGGAAAGGTTGCTGGCGACCGTCCGTGGTGCTGGTGGAAGATTACACTTTTCGTACTGGCTATAATTGCCGTGCTTGTTGGAATTTTCTATATTTATCAATATTTTGAATCGTAATAATAAAGGTGTCATTCCGCAATGCTGAACGAACAGGCGTAGGGACGAGCCTTGTGAGTTCGCTTGTGCGGAATCTCCACTATATATAATTATATTTCGAATCGTAATTAAAATTAAATAAAATGAAGAAAATCAGTATTTTGATTGTAACTGCTGCATTATTCGCATGGTCGTGCAGCAACAAGGAAGAGAAGAAAGAAGAGCCTAAGCAGGAGGTTTCCGAAATGCAGGCTTTGGTAAACAATTATGCCGTTGTCGACTTGAAGTCGGATTTGGTATCGGAACTGACTGACAACCAGAAGCAGATGCTGAAGAAGCTCATTGAGGTGGCTGATATTATGGAACAGGTATTCTGGAAGGAGGCTATCGGTGAAAAAGAGGCTTTCCTTTCGTCGATTAAGGACGAAGATGCCCGCAAGTATGCCGAAATCAACTATGGTCCCTGGGACCGTCTTGATGGCAACAAGGCATTCATCGAAGGTTACGGCGAAAAGCCTAAGGGCGCTTGCTTCTATCCGGCTGACATGACCGACGAGGAATTCCAGGCTCTCGACGAAAATGTTCGCAACGGCTGGTATTCGGTTATCCGCCGCAACGAGGATGGTTCGCTCAAGGAAGTTCCTTACCACGAGGAATATCCAGAACTGCTCAAGGCTGCCGACTTGCTCGACGAAGCTGCAGAACTCGCAGAGGATGAAGGTTTCAAGAAATATTTGAAACTCCGTGCCGAAGCTTTCCGCACCGACAAATATTTTGAGAGCGACTGCGCTTGGATGGATATGAAGACCAATTTGATTGACTTTGTTGTTGGCCCTATCGAAAGCTACGAGGACGAGATCAACGGTTCGCGCGCAGCACATTCGGGACAGATTCTTATCAAGAATATGGAATGGACTCGCAAGATTGAACACTACAATGCAATTCTTCAGACCTTGCAGTCGAATTTGCCTGTTGAACCGCAGTACAAGGCCGAAAGCGCAACCAACTCGGGCGACATGAATGTTTACGATGTGGTTTATTCTGCTGGCGACTGCAACTCGGCAAGCAAGAACATCGCTATCAACCTGCCTAACGACCCGAATGTTCACGCAGCAAAGGGTTCTCGCAAGTTGCAGCTTAAGAATGCCATGAAGTTGAAATTTGACCAGATTCTTGTTCCTATTGCAGAACTTCTCATCGCCGATGACCAGTTGAAGCACATCGATTTCGAAAATGCTTTCTTCCAGAATGTTATGTTCCACGAAGTAGCTCACGGACTTGGTGTTAAGTTCACTATCAATCCAGACAAGAAGTCGGTTCGCGATGCTCTCGGCGATTCGTACAGCACAATCGAGGAAGCTAAGGCTGATATGCTTGGTCTGTACCTTGTTACAATGCTCCACGAAATGGGCGAAATCAAGGACCAGGACTTGATGAACAACTATGTTACTTTCCTTGCTGGTATCTTCCGTTCGGTTCGTTTCGGTGCTGCCGAAGCTCACGGAAAGGCAAACATGATGGAATTTGCATACATCAAGGAGAACGGTGGTTTCAATTTCGACGAGGCAACAGGAAAGTATTCTGTTAACCTTGAAAAGATGCAGGAAGCTGTAAAGTCTTTCGTTACCAAGGTTATCGTTCTCCAGGGTGACGGCAACAAGGCCGAAGTTGACAAGTGGATTAAGGAAAAGAGCGTTGTTACCGAAGACCTCCAGAAGAGCCTCGACAAGATTGCCGGCGCTGGCATTCCTAAGGACATCGTTTACAGACAGGGAGCAGAAGTTCTCGGTTTGTAATTTCCGATATTACCTATTAAAAATGGTGGACATTTTGTGTCCACCATTTTTTTTGTTGTGACTATTTAATTAGTGTATGTGTACAAATGTGTGAAGCGATTTTTTGCCTTTCTATTTGTCCCCATAATGTCCGTAAGCGGCTAGGACATTTACAATTACAACTTCTTCTTTTATTTCGTAAATCAGCCTATGCTTGCTCGTTATGTGCCGCGACCATTTCCCGGCTTTGTCGCCTTTCAGTTGTTCTGGATGACCTGTGCCAGAGGTAGGGTGTTCTTTTAGTTCAGAAATCAATCCGTCCAATTTCTTATATGCATTAGGCTTATTGCGTCTAAGTTTTACGATGTCAGCAATGGCTGTTTTTGAAAATTCAATCTTGTACATTTGTCACCCTTTCCAAAAACTCATCCAACGTTTCTTCTGGTTTCATAACCGAATATTCGCCCCTCTCAATTTGCTTCTCGGATTCTTCTATTTTTGCGAAAAACTCTTCCTTCGACATAAGCGTATCGTCTTCCTTGACCTTGCGGATAACAAAGCTGCCCTTGTCTCTGGTCTTCAGTATAAGTTCTTGACCTGATGAAATATGGTCTAAATATGTTGCCATATTGTTCCTAAATTCCCTTGTTGAAACTACTTCCATAATATTATTTTTTTTGTGTACCAAAATGAGACACAAAGATAATGCAAATTTTCTTAATTGCAATAAATGTATTGCGACAAAATTTTGAATAAATCTGTTGTAGCAAAAATTGGTTCTCGTTTATGCAATATTAAAACGACAATAGTACTTCTAAATCGTAAAAAAACTTATCTTTGTCCCGTACAAAAAACTAAAATGGACGCCATTCGGAGTAAAAGCAAATATGTATCAGTATTGCGTTCAAAGTGTAATAACACTAGATAATTTGTTTGAAAGATAGAAGCTATTGGCTATCTGTGGGTTTTGGATAATTTTTTCAGATTCTGTAAGGGTAATTTCCGTTTATATTCAGCTTAGAAGTGTTGTTTATATGTGTTCTAAGCATGATATGAATAGATTTTTTGCTTCTATACTCTCGCAGGAATCACAATGTTTTGCTTTAATTGGTGCGCAAAGTCATAAATATATTTGCCGCAGAGATTCACATCTTCTATTTTCCCCTAAATTGTTTACCTTTGCACAAAATTTCTAATAATGATATTCGGGACAACAATATGCGCCATATCGACGGCTTCGGGAGCAGGAGCAATAGGCATTGTAAGGGTTAGCGGTGCCGATTCGTTCTCCATAGCACGGAATATTGTCGTGCGGAAGTCCATTTTCGAGGCAGAATGTCCTCGTACAATGTTTTTTACTGGTATAGTTGACGAAAAAGGCACTCTGCTCGACGAGGCTATGGTGGTAAAGTTTGCTTCGCCGGCTTCGTTTTCGGGCGAAGATATGGTCGAGATATATTGCCATGGTTCCGAATACATTGAGCAGAAAATTCTGGCTGCGCTCACGCATTACGGTGCTGTGCTTGCTCGTCCGGGTGAGTTCACGCAGAGGGCTTTCCTTAATGGAAAGATGGACCTGTCACAGTCGGAGGCGGTTGCAGACCTTATTTCAAGCAGTTCGGCAGAGTCGCATCGTGTGGCAATGTCGCAACTGAAAGGCCAGGTGTCGTCGAAGATTTCGGAACTGCGTGGCAGAATGCTGGAACTCACTTCGCTGCTTGAGTTGGAACTCGACTTTTCTGAAGAGGATGTCGAATTTGCCGACCGCACCAAGTTGGTTTCTCTGATTGACGAGATTTGTACCGAAACCGAAAAACTTATCCGCAGTTTTGAATATGGAAACGCTGTAAAGTCTGGTGTGCCAGTTGCTATTGTCGGTGAGCCGAATGCTGGTAAATCAACGCTTCTGAACGCCATATTGCACGAGGACAGGGCTATTGTTTCGTCGGTGGCAGGAACAACGCGCGACACGATAGAGGAGGAGTTTGTGCTTGACGGCATACGCTTTCGCTTCATCGACACGGCTGGCATACGCAATGCCGACAACGAAGTTGAGGAACTTGGCATTCAGCGCACTTATTCAAAGCTGAAGTCTGCCCGAATTGTCGTGCTAGTGCTAGATGCGTCGGCAGACAAACAGCATAACGACGAAATTGTTGCATCTATCGAAAAGGAGATTATCGAAGAGACGAAACTTATAGTAGTGCTTAACAAGTCGGATATTTGCGATGCAGAATATGGATATGGCGATTCTCTGTTGATTTCTGCCCTTGACGGTTCTAATGTTGATGCCTTGTGCCGTAGGTTTGTCGAGTACGTTTCGTCGCTAAAGACCGAAACCGCAGATGTTGTCATTACCAATGTGCGTCATGTGGCCTCGCTTACGGCAGCAAGGGATTTGCTGTTGTCGGCAAAGCAGGCAATAGGAGAGGGGATTCCTTCCGATTTCATTGCTCAGGATTTGCGCGAGGCAAATTATCATCTTGGTGAGATAACTGGTGCTATCAGCACCGATGAGGTGCTGGGAAGCATTTTCTCAAAGTTTTGTATTGGGAAGTAAGACGATGGCTGCGCCGTTTCTATGCCTACGGCGTTTCAAGTTTCTGTAGCTGACGTCGTTTCAAGTTTCACGTTTAACGTTCAAGGTTAAATGGTTTGATGGGCAAAGAATTTGTAGAGACGCAAAATTTTGCGTCTGTACAATCATTAGTAGCGGCGCAATGCGTTGCGCCGATTTGCAATTATTTGCGCCGGATGCAACGCGTTGCGCTGGTTGAGATGCAATATTATTTCGTTTTCTTCCTTTTTGCAATAAACCTGTCGAAAGCACCCAACAATCCAGGCAGCACAAAAATAATCAGCATTACGGCTGCGAATGCGCCTATTGCTATGCACTGCAGAATCATTATTGTTGTCGGATCATCCATCATGAACGACATGGCAAGCGGAGCGATAGTCATTATGGTGCCGGAGGTTACAATGGTGTGGGTGGACGACTTGTAGGCTTCCCAGATAGCGTTCTTTATGCTCAGCGATGCGCGCGCTTCGCGGTAGTTGTTGGCGAAAAGTATGCCGTAGTCTATGGTCGCCCCCATAAGTATGCTCTGCATTATGAGGTAGGCAAGGTATAGCAGCGAGCCGATGAGTCCGCTTACAAAAACGTTTATATATACCGCCGACATCACAGTCATCACCAGTATTGAAGGTACGGCAAGCGAACGGAAGGTGATCGCAACTATCAGGAATATCGAAAGTATGGTGATGAGCGTCACAAGTAGCATTTCGCTGCCCCACTGGTTGCGCATCTCGTTCATCATTACCGATTCGCCAATGAGGTAGTGCTCGCCCTTGAGCTGTGAGTTGCATTGTGCCGTCAGCGATTCGATGAAATCGTTGGTTTCTTGGGCTTCCTTCGGGTAGTCGCTGAAAATGATTGCCTGCGAGAAATTCTTGCCGCGAAGTTTGCCGAGGTTGCTGTCAACCATATCGTTAGCTTCCAGAATGCTTGTTTTTATATTGTCGGTTATCATTGGGGCAAACTTCTTGTTGTCGATGATTGAGTCGGTTACAATATCAAGTATTTCTTCTGCCGACATAAGAAGGCTGTCGTTGCCGAAGTTGCTGGTTCCGTAGTACAGGTATGCCAGTTCGAGCACCGAAGTGTCAATCTCTGTGCCTAACGAATCAAGGATTTCGTGCATTTTCAGAACGCCGAATTTTTCGCTTTCTTCGGCAATTTTTATGAGCAATTCTGCCTTGTCGAGCATTGCTAGCATTTCCTTATCGACTTTTGGCGTAGGTGCTGAAATTTTATGTTCGTGCTTTTTTTCTGTGTGTTCGGTAATATTCTTTGCCGTATCGACTACTGTCTGCACGATAGTTGGTGTTGTAGCCTCTGAGTCTTGCTTGTTTGCTGTAAGTGTTGTTGCCATCAGACTTTCGGCGTGGCTTAGCCATTCGCGGCTTTCCTCGTCGAACTGCGATGCAAACAATTTGCGCTTAGAAATGTCGTGGTTGAGGAAATATACGAATTCGTACAGCGACATTGTCTTTACTTTCTTGTCGATGGTGCGGCCATAAAGATTGTAGATGGTCGATGCATGCTTTTCCTTCATGCCGATAATTTCGGCAATTTCGGTAGGAGTGTACTGGCTGTGGACTTTTGTGGAGTCGGTGTAGATGTTGTCGCTGTCGTTTGTATGCGTGGTTTCGACAATGTCTTGCATGTCGGTGCTATCGCTTGGCGTGGTACTTTCTGAAGTGATCTCAACGGGATTTTCCTTAGGCTTTTCGGTGCGATGGCGCACGCGAATCGGCTGCATGTAGCTGTTGGCTAGATATTTGGCAGTACTAATAGTTTCCTTTATTGTCATTTTTGCCCCGGGAGGACAAATTATTGATATAAGTTCCTTGTCGATGCCAATAATTTCTGATATTTCATCGCAAGTTAGCTTTTCCGATATGAAACTGGTGTCGGTAAGCGAGGCAAGCAGCTTCAGGCTTTGCTCGACATCCATTGTAGTGTCTGGCGCGCTTATGGGGATGTCGATGTTGGTGGTGTAGGTGGTGTCGGTGGCAAAGTCCAACAGGAGCAAGGCAAAGTCGTGGAGGCTTATCTTTTCGTTGACAAGTTCGCCAGACTTTATGTAGTATATTGTATTGACGATTTGTTCGGAACTAATTTCGTTTATGTCAAGATCGCCAGTCATTGAGGTCATTTCGTCGAGCAGTCCCTTTGTTTCCTGTGCCGAATATTTCTTTTGCATCAGCGAAGGGTAGGAAACGAACGACTTTATGTGTGGATTCTCGGAAATATTGTCGGCTAACTTGATGATTTCTAGCGAGTCTGAATTTTCGTACAAAAGAGCTGTGATGTTTCGTTGTGGGAATGTTTTGACAATTTCTGATTTCTGTTCGATCGAAAATGAAATATCAGTCTTTTTGTGCAGCCAGTACGAACCTGCGAATATCACCACGAAAAGTATTGCCAGAGGAATGCGGAATTTCATGCTGAAGCCTGCCAGTCGTTCCGTGTGGAACTTCAGCACGCGCTTCTTCGACTTTTCGATTGCACCATCGAGCAGGATGATGAGAGTAGGTAGCACTGTGAATATTGCGACAAGGCTGCAAAGTACGCCTTTCGCCAGTACAATACCCATGTCGGCACCGATTTTCAGCTTCATGAATACGAGTGCCAGCAATCCGACTATGGTTGTGAATGCGCTACTGACGATTGACGACGAGGCTTTGTTGAGTGCGGCCGACATTGCTTCAATCTTGTCTTTTCCCGAAGTTTTTTCCTGACGGTAGCGGTTCATCAGGATTATGGAGTAGTCGATTGAAAGCACGAGCTGCAGAATGGCGGCTATGGAGTTGGTTGTTGCCGACACGCTCTCGAGAAGGGCGTTGGTTCCCATGTTTATTGCAACCGCCACGCCTATTGCTGCAAGGAAAATCGGCGGTTCGAGCCACGATTCGCACATTATTATCAGTACGGCAAGCAGCAGGGCAAAGGCTATGAGCATTACGCCGAGTGGAGCGGTGCTGTCCTGTTCGCTAGTCTCAACAATGACAAGGTCTCCATATCTTGAACTTATGTCGTCGGCCAGTTCGTGCTGACTGCGTTTGCTGTTGCCAAGCAGTTCGTATAGAACCATTTCTCCATGGTTGTATTCGTCGCTGCCTTCGATGTAGATTACGTTTGCCACACCTTCGATGTTCGAAAGTTCATCCTTTATGCTGGTCCTGGTGCTGTCGGGCAACGACTTGAACATTACTCTCACCATTCCCGAACCTAGACCGGCATCACCGAATTCTTCCGACATCTTGTCGATTCCATGCTTCATCTGCGAGTCGTCGGGCAGGTAGCGTGTCATATCGGAATTTATATTGGTACGTGGAATCATGAATATGCAGGCAATAGCAATCGCTAATGCTGCAAGCATGAAAATTACACGCTTCCTGACCAAAAAATCCGATAGTTTGAATTTTGCCATTTGCCTTTATCTTCCCCTCTAAACCAATGCTGAACATTCATTTCTGACAGAACCGGAAATCCGATTGTGCATAATTTTCAATATGTAATGTTTTCGCATGTCTATACTATGTCAATTTCGGGGTGCAAAATTATAAAATAACTATATTTTGACAGTTTCTAATCTTTCGTTATAAATGTTCAATTTTTCGCTTTTGGGAATCTTGATTTTTAAAAAGTTACTATCTTTGCGAAAAATAGAACGTCGATATGCAATCGCCTGTAAATCAAATATTACTGAGATTTTTTAACCGAGTCAACGAAGGTATGGTTGTCGGAAAGTCGATTTTTATTGGCGACAATCTCGACATCGAGCATAATATGTTGGATTTTGATGTGTCGTATTCGCGTCCTTATTCCTATCCGTTCAAGTTGACATTTACGGCGTCGCTACTTTGTTGCAGAGGTACGATTAAGACGATTGTGAACAGGCACGAATATGTTGTCGGATGCAATGATGCTCTTATTGTTCAAAGCGGTTCTATTGTTGAGTTCCTTTCGGGTAGCGACGATCTGAAAATAATAGCGATGGCTTTCGAAGACAAGGGCAACGAAAGTTTGTTTAACAGTTCCGCGATGAATGCGAATTCGTATATAATGCACCGCTCTGTTCCGATGCTCCTGCACCTCGAAGATGATGAAATGCAGATGCAAAAGCGTTTGTACAAGGAGATTCGTCAGTTTTACTCAAAGGTTGATGTGACGTATCGGAGCGAGGTTGTAAAAGGATACCTTTATGTGTCGGTGGCAACTTTTCTTTCTAAATTGGGCGGAATTACTATGCAGGAAAAAGTTTTATACGAAGGCAGTCGCGAAAATGAATTGTACTTACAGTTTATGGACGATTTGCAAGTATTTGGCAGTAAGGAGCGTACTGTTTCATTTTATGCCGACCGTTGCTGTGTGTCGCCAAAATATTTTTCGAAGATGATACATCTGGCTTCGGGCAAAACGCCTATTCAACTTATAAAGGAAAGGGTTATAGTGGAGGCAAAGGTTTTGCTGAATTCGACTGACATGAGTATACAGGAAATTGCCGAAGCCTTGAATTTTCCCAACGATTCTTTCTTTTGCCGTTATTTCAAGCAGGAAGTTAAGATGTCGCCGATGAAATACAGAACTATGGCAAGTAAGAAGTAGGGGATTATCTGAACCACTGCTTTACGGGAACATCGAATCCAGCTCCACGCATATAGTTGAATGTGGCGAGGTTAAGTCCGCGTTCGAACCTGCTCCAGTCGGGTGAACCATTGCAGGTGAATGGAATTTCGTTGTTGGCGAAAGTGCCAGCTGGCTGCGGAACATGCTTGGCACCAAACTGTTGCGGATTTTGTCCCGAAATGGAATGGCAGGTCATTGCGTAGCGGTGCCAGAATGCCGACTGTATAAGTCCTTCCTCGAAAAATTGTCGTACGGTGTCGAGACTTTCGTATAGTTCCTTTTCGGTCTGACTTGGAAATCCGTACATCAAGTAGGCGTGCACCATGATTCCATTGTTGGCGAAGTTGCGCAGGGTTTCGCGTACCGACTTTACGCTTATGCCTTTGTTGATGAGTTTGAGAACGCGTTCCGAAGCGACTTCTATTCCTCCGCTGACGGCTATGCAACCGCTTTGTGCCATCAGGAAGCAAAGTTCGTTGTTGTATGCCGACTCGAAACGGATGTTTGTCCAGTAGCTGACGGTCATCTTGCGTTTCAGGATTTCTTCGGAAAGACTGCGCAAGGTTGCTGGCGGTGCTGCTTCATCGACGAAGTGGAATCCCGATATGCCCGATTGTTTCATCATTCCTTCCATGCGGTCGGCAATGATGCTGGCAGGTGCGTGGTCGTAACGGCAGATGTAGTCGAGTGTGGTGTCGCAGAAAGTGCATTTTGCCCAGTAGCAGCCGTGGGCGAGCATCATCTTGTTCCAATGTCCGTTGCTCCAAAGTTGTTGCATGGGATTGGCGGAATCTGCAGTGTCAAGGTACATCTCGGTGTGTATTCCATCAAGGCAAGGCGTGCCAATTTCGCTGAAAGCAACGTTTTCCTTGCTGTCGATGTTGATTCGTTCCACTTGGCCGTTGTTGCCGAGACGCATGGTGCGGATAAGTTCCCCGCCAGTGAGAAGCCTTTCGAGTGGTAGTTCGCCATCGTCGAAGGTTATGGTGTCAACATATTTGAAAATGCGTGTGTCAGTGAGTTGCCGCAGTTCGGTGCTGACGTATCCACCGCCCATTGTTATGTGTATGTCTGGGTATTTCTGCTTGATGTATTGTGCGCAACGCAGTCCGCCATAGAGGTTTCCGGGGAACGGAATCGAAAGTCCGAGATGTGTCGGTTTTGTCTCCGAAATTTTTTGCTCAAGCAGTTCGAGCATCCATTTGTCGATGAGGTTCGGTTCCTTTGCCAGTTCCTCGTCAAGTGGCGTGAAGTCGCTGAGACTGTGGCATAGTTTTTCTGCGTACCTGACCATCTCGAAATGCGGGCTTATGCATTGCTGTATTACATTGCCGATATCTTCGATGAAAAGTGTGCAGAGGTATTGCGCCTGGTTGAATGTTCCCGATGTTCCGTAGTCCCATTCCATGTCTTCGGGATTTGGCAGACGCTTTTGATTCGCCCAGAACTGCGGATTGGCAAAAAGTCTGGCGAAAGTGCTGTCGTGTCCTTGCAGGAATTTTTTCACAGGCTCTACCCATTTTGTGTAGAAATCCTTGTTCGACAGGATGATTCTTATATTGATAGCCTTTTTTCCCGAAACATGTACACCTTCTGCAATGTCGAAAATCTGCGAAACGCATTCGCGTGTCAGTATTTTGTTGATGAGTTCTATGCTAAGGTCCATCTGGTCGCATTGCAGACCTTTTCCGCGCAGATAACCGGTGAGTTGTTCGGTAGCCGGATATGCGGTGTTTATCTGTGTGAGCGGCGGTGTAATTAGGAGGAGGCGCATCTGTATAAAAGTAATGTTAGTTGTTTGTGTATTTTCTAAAGTTCTCTGCCTGTTCGAATATTTCCATGATTGCCATTTCGAGGCTGTGTTCGTTGAAGTAGGGCATGGGCTATTCTCCTTTTGTTAATTCATTGTATAATGACAATCCTTTTACTGTAAGCAGATATTTCTGTCGGGGATGGCGTGGAGATTTCGGGTAGAGTAGGCGGACAAATTTATCCTTGATTGCAGGGTTGAGATAGACATCCATGAAGCTTTCCCTGTTCTTTAGTCCTGCTTTATCCATCATTTCCTTTATGGAAAATTTGTCTCTACCAATAATCGCGATTAACTTTTTGATATGTAGATTGTTAGTGTCGAACTTGTCGGGTAACTTGTCGGGTAACTTGTCGGGTAACTTGTCGGGTAACTTGTCGGGTAGCTTGTCGGGTGACTTGTCGGGTGTTTGTTCGCTTTCTGGCATCTTCCATTCTTCGGGCGGATTGATTATCATGTAGCGGTTCTTCAGCATGTTGTTTTCGCCAAGTAGCAAGTTGCGGAAGAATCGCACAAGGAATATCGGTTCATAATTTATTCCTTTCTCCAAGTTACGATAATTGGCACGCACCAATGCATTACGGAAGTACCAGGAATGTTGTTCAAACATTTGATTGTTTACATTGAAACCCTGTGACCGCAGGTATTTGATTGTAAAGACGGCTGTGGTGCGTGTGTTGCCTTCCCGAAATGGATGAGTTTGCCATATTCCAGCCACAAACTTGGCAAGATGCTCCATCATTTGCCCTTTGTCGAGTGTTGAATAGTCGAACTGACGCTCTTGTTCCAGATCGTATTCTATTGCCATGCGTAAGTCTTGCCAGCGTCCGTAAAGCACAGAGTCGCCACGAAGCACCCATTCTTTCTTTGAAATGTCGTATTCGCGGAATTGTCCGGCATGTTTGAACACACCCTCAAAGATAGCCTTGTGTATTGCTGCCAATCCTGCAACGCTATATGTAAAGGCATCGGTTTGGAGCAACTTAGAAATGTTGCTGGATACTCTGTCGGCCTCTTCCTTGTCGGCATCGTCCTCGTCGTGGCTGGTTTTTGTGACATAGTATTGCTTTACCATTTCACGGGCCTGGTCGATGGTGATTTCGCCTTCGATGTTGCGGCGGGCTGTTTCTTGCAGATATTCCGATGTCTTAAGCCCGTCAACGGCCTGTAAGCCGATTGCCACGCGCCATGCGTCAGCCCTTTCGCGTTTTGCCGGTTCCCCTTGGCGTATGTATTCGTCAAAATTCAAATATCCGTCGGTCATAGTTTGTTGTTTGTTCTTGTTTATTTTCGTTGGAGTTGGGCATGGACTATTCTCCTTTTAGTCGGTTGCTGTAATTTCTAACAATGTGCAAAGATATTGATTATTTGCCAATTATAAAAAATGCACTAAAACAATATTTTTATATGGAGTTATAGGTGGTTGCCCAAATGCGGAATTTTGTAGCTCGTGCAGATGATACGCGATATCCTACGGCAATGATAGCATCGAGGGAATAGAATGAGGTAAGGTAGTTTTTCCCATCTGCGGCAGTTGCCGAGATTTTCTCGGTAACTGAATCCTTGTCCAATTCGTTGGATGCAAATATTTTTTTTAAATGAAGACCAATGTTGTCTGTTGTGCAATCAAACAACTGTGCCATAGCCTTTTGTGTCGCCAAGATTGTTTCGCCCTTTATGACAACCTGCACTTTGCCATCCTCATCTGGTAACTGGTATATTATGAATTGTATTTCGTTCATTATCTTGCATATGATTTATTATGCAAAGATATTGATTATCTTGCCGATTACAAAAAAAATATTGCGTAAAAAGAATTAATATTCAAAAAATATTTCGTCCCACAGGTATACTTTTTCGCCCATGAGGGTTTGATTTTACCCCTGCAGGTGAAATTTCGCCACGGGCGGGTTATTTTTCCCACCCGTCGAAAATTTCTTCACCGTATGTGTTGTGTTCGTCTTCGCCGTGAAGAGGTTTCCATACTTGAGCAAAGAACGGATTTCCCTTGGCGATTTCATCGTAGTTCCATGGAGTTGGCAAACATTCTGGGCACCAGTGGCCTCCTTCGAGTACCAGCACTGGCGATGCCTTGAACTTGTGTCCGAACTGGCATTCCCATTCGAGCGGAGTGCGGAAGTCGCCTTTCTCCATAGTTTCGCTCAGGCACTTGCCGCCACGGAATTCGGCAGCCTTGCGCATATCGTCGATAGTCCATTCGCTGCGAGGCTTTTGCTCGTCGTAGCCGTGGTCGATGCGAACGATGTCGGTTTCGCTCGGGTGGGAGAGGTCCTGATGTTTCCAGTCGGGAATTGCCTTGTAGCGTTCCAACGAACCGTAGTATGCTGATATTCTTTGTTTTTCGTTATGCTTAATCCACCATTGTGTTCCCCATTTCTTCTTGTAGGCCATTGGTCGCATTGCCCACCTTATTATGAATCCGGGAACTATCGCTGCAAGGTTGAAGAACCAAGGCAACAGCTTGCCCATGTTGGTAAAATATTCATCTACAGGTACATTGGCGCGGAAGTGCAGGTAGTTCTCGAGTACATCTGAATCAAGGTACCACTGTCCGTGGAAGTTGCGCAGAACGAACCATTCGGGTCTGAAAATCTTCTGTGGTGACGGGCAATGTATGGCTTTCAGCAGCTTGCATTCGAACTCGTAGTTGCTTAGGCGGTATTCCTTGCCGCTGCCGATGTTGTAGAAGCGGTTCCAGAACTCGCCGGGAACGTTATCCTCGCAGAGGTTTGCAAGCAGACGTCCGCTGTCCTCGACGGTTGCCCATTCGAGTACGCCGCGCAGAGGTACGTGAAACATTATGGGGTCGTAATTCTTGAGAATTTCGGGGTAAAGTATTCCAGACTGGCGCAGGCATACCCAGTTGCGTATTCCCGATTCCACGATTGTGCGCTCGGCCATGGTCTTGCTTATGGCATAGTGGTCGTAGACGCTTATGCAGATCGGGTCGCCGGTGCGTCCCCAGTGAATGGGTTCGTTGCGGTCGCTGGTCTGTGCTACCGAACCGATATAGCAAACCTTTATGCTGTCGGCATTCGGCTGTGCGAGAACGGCTTTAGAAACGTTTTTGGCAGCAAGTACGTTTACTCGGCGTGTCTTGTTCGGGAAATAGTCGGCAGCCGGCGAAACCATTCCGCCAACGTGCAGAACGTAGTCGGCACCTTTGGTTGCTTCGAGCACGTCCTCGTATTTTGTAAGATCGCCCCATACTATGCGTATGCGGTCGGCGTAAGGTGCAAGTTTTTCCTTGTTCTTCTTGCTTGGACGAGCAAGAATTGTCATGTCGAATCTATCTAAACGCTGCATGAACTCCATGAGTCCTGCCCATCCCATTGTGCCTGTGGCACCTGTTAAGAATACCCTCTTTTTCATTTGAAATTATTTTGAGGTCGCAAAAGTAATGTTTTATTTCGTCTGAAATGGTTTTGCAAAAAAGATTTCATAAGTGATGCCGTTTTCTTGTTGAGTCGTGGCGCGCCGCAATTTGTTGAGTCGTGGCGCGCCGCGACTGTACAATGTTAAGATTTTCATATTTTTTTGCAAAAATGTTTTTAAACATATTGCACCTAACGAAATAATACCTACCTTTGTCTCGAAATCTGCGGAAGGGATTTATCGCTTCTAAAGATGTCGAAAATATTAACTGATTCAAAAGTCAACGTACTGATGGAGAAGAAAATTGGCACAATAAACATACTTATTACAGACACTAATGTCGTTGAGAAAGTCAACGCGCTGCTTAGTTCGTACGGCAGCATAATATTGTCGCGCAACGGAATGCCGCTTCGCGATGAGAATATTTCCATAATTACACTTGTGGTAAAGAGCGATGGCGACACAATAAATTCACTTACAGGAAAACTCGGTCGCCTCAAAGGATTAAAAGCGAAATCAACCTTAATAACAACAGCATAAAAGAAAAAAGAATATGGACGAAAAGTTTAAAAATTTCATTGATAGAGAAAAACTCTATAATTTGGTAAATGGTAGCATCCCTACCGAACAGGAACTCGATGCAGTGCTTGCAAAGGCTCGTAAGCTGAAAGGCTTGTCGCTTGAGGATGTGGCTGTGCTTCTGCGCGTTACCGACCACGAGCAGATTCACAAGATAATGGAGACTGCAAAGTTTGCAAAGGAAAGCATCTACGGCAAGCGTCTCGTTTTGTTCGCACCTATCTATACAGGTAATGTATGCGTAAACAACTGCGTTTACTGTGCATTCCGCCGCGACAACAAGGCCATCAAGCGTAAAGTCCTCACAATGGACGAAATCGAGCAGGAAACCAAGGTTCTGCTTCACGAAGGTCACAAGCGCGTATTGCTTATCTGCGGTGAGTCGCCACGCAACGACATCGACTACTACTGCGAGGCTATACGTCGTACCTACGCAGCCCGCGACAACGGCAACTACATCCGTCGTATCAACGTCGAGCTTGCTCCGTTGACTATCGATGAGTTCAAGCGTCTGAAAGCCGAGAAGATTGGTACTTACGTTTGCTTCCAGGAAACTTACGACCCGGTTGCTTACAAGGAATTCCATCCGGCAGGCACACCGAAGGCAGACTACCTCAACCGTCTGACCGTTATGGACCGTGCTATGGAAGGCGGAATCAACGATGTAGGCCTTGGCGTTTTGTTCGGACTTGTTGACTATCGTTTCGAAATTTTGGCAATTATGGAACATGCCGCTCACTTGGAGAAAGTTTTCGGTTGCGGCCCTCACACAGTAAGTTTCCCGCGTATTGAACCGGCCGACGGCGTAGAGTTCACCAACCACATTCCGCATCCGGTTTCCGATTTCGACTTCAAGAAGATTATCGCAATCATCCGTATAGCAATGCCTTACACTGGTATTATCCTCAGCACCCGCGAAAACGACGAGATGCGTAAGGAACTTATCGAGTACGGTGTAAGCCAGATTTCGGCAGGTTCGCGTACCAATCCTGGTGCATACAGCGAAGAGGAAGAAGGTACTGGCAGCCAGTTCTCGCTTGGTGACCACAGAACTATGGACGATGTGATTTCAAACATGATTGACGGTGGATATATTCCTTCGTTCTGCACAGGTTGCTACCGCAAGGGTAGAGTAGGTGCCGACTTTATGGACTTGGCAAAGCCGGGACTTATCAAGCAGTTCTGCATGCCTAACGGTTTGTTCACATTCAACGAGTACCTCAACGATTTTGCTTCGCCCGAAACAAAGGCAAAAGGCAAAGCCTTGATAAAGAAACTTGTTGCCGAAGTTGAAAGCCAGCAGTTGAAGAATACCATCAACGAAAACCTCGAAAAGATTGATGGTGGCGAAAGAGATATTTATCTGTAAAAAAGTTTTTTGAAATATTTGTGAAAAAAAGCGGTGTAATGCCGCTTTTTTTTGTTTCTGGTTTCAATTTCAATGCCTGCGGCGTTTCTCGCTTCGCTGTTTCAAGGTTTCTATGGCTTCGCCGTTTCAAGTTTCTAAGTTTCAAGTTTAAGGTTCAAGGTTCAATGATTTGATAATTTGGACAACTTAGAAACAATAAAAAAAACCGCCCTTTCGAGCGGTTTTTTTTTGATTGCATTGATTATTCAACAATAATCTGACCAACGTAAACCTTGTCGCCGTTGATGATTCTTACGAAGTAAGCACCAGCACGGAGGTTGTGGTTGAAGTTTTTGGTTTCACCGTTCATCACGTTGATGTCGCGAGTTTCAATAACCACGCCGCGAGCGTCGATGAGCTGGTAGGTTGCATTTCCTTCGATGTTGCTGAAGTCGATGCTGAACATACCGTTGTTCGGGTTCGGGTAGATAGCCATCGAACCAGCTTCAATCATATCAACTGCACCAGACTCAACAAATGTTACTGTGAGAGTGATGTCTGCCATTACAGGTTCGAATGTGTAGGTAAGTCCACCCAACTGTTGCTGCGTAAGTTCTACAGTATTTCCACCTACAGTGAGGACATCAATCTGATAGCCTGTAGCAGGAGTGATTTCAAATTCAGGAGTTGCTCCTTCATTTACTACGATAGGAGCAGAAACCAAAGCATCGTTATAATAAACATTGCCATTTTCCCCTGCATTAACAGTGATTGTGTAGGTAGGTATTTCTTCGAATGTTACATTAATAGCATGGTCTTCTGTTACATTTTCTAATGTGTAGAAGAATACACCGTCGCCAGCAGCAACATTTTCGGTAACATCATTTGTTGCATCAACAATTATGCTTGCAATTCTGTAACCAGTGTCAGGAGTGATAGTAAATTCCGCATCGGCACTGTCAACTACGGTTACCACACCATTTTCACCGCTTGGGGTAACAGAACCGTGTTCACCAACTGTAAGAGTGATTGTGTGAGTTATTACTTCAACCTTGAAGTTGTTGATAAACAAGTACTCTTGATTTGCTTCTGATTCACACTTGATGCCTATATAGATTTCCTGTCCGGCGTATGCTGTTAGATTGATGCTCGGAATAGTAGAAATAAATGAGCTGTTTGCTATTTGTGTAGAAAGAACCTGAGTTGCCGATGCATAGTTAGTAGGATTATCCATTACATAAACAGAGAACCTTTCTGGATAATCCCGATCGCACCAGTATTCAAATGTTAAGTTCGCACCTTCAACAATAGCAAGTTTTGGCGAGATCAACCAGTCGTTAGCATTATAAGATGAATATTCATAGCTTGCTACTTCTTCGTTATAAATATAATCGTAATCGTAATACCATGTGTAATAATCATGATTGGCATCAATAAAATTCCAGCACTGTCTGGTAGCCGATGTCGCATCGAATGTTTCGATAAACGGAAGAGAATGTGCGGAACCATCGCATTCTGTCATGAAGAAAGTTTCTACCCATTCGTCTGTACCACAATTCGACTGTACATATACATAGTATATGGTTGATGCTGCCAATTCGGTAAGTTCAAACTCAACTTCATCGCCTGTAAGAGCTATTTCGCCATCATAAACATCGGCAGTTGCTGTCATGTCGTCCATTTCGGTGGAAGAAACCTTTACGAGGTATGAAGTTTCGTTAAATGACTGGTCCCATTGCAAAGTCGCAGTTGTCTCCTCAATGTTGTAAACATTCAAATTAAATGGATTTACACATGCATTCGGATCGGTAGTTATAGTAACCGTCCATGTTGCATTACTTTCGCCGTCTTCTGCCAAAACTGTATATTGTACGGGCACGTTGAATATCAGTGCAGTTCCGCTTCCTGGAGTAATAGTAGCCATTGGCGAAACGATTATTTCTGGACTAATATAATCATCAAGGTCGATATACCATTCTGCGTATGCTGTAACGGTCTTTGCTGTTGCGTCAATAATTGATTCTCCATGCTGACCATCGAATGTGAACGAAAGAATATCGTTTGCAGTGCTTGCAGCCTCGGCCTTGGTTACAGTTACTGTCCAGTCCTTGGTGGTTGTTTCGTCTTCTGCAGTAACTGTATAAGTGAAAGTCTTTGTTGTTCCTTCAATTGTCGCCGTGTTTTCTACGTATGTAGCATAGTCTGATACGGTAACAATTTCTTCAAGATCATCAAAGTCTGCCTGATACGAAGCAACAACAGCAATGGTTGCATTTGCGCTGTCGATTACTGGAGCAGACATGCGGGCCGGGAAGTCGAAGTCAACGATTTCGGCTTCATCGGAAACATAACGTACAACAACATCGTCAACAAACCAATACCAATTATGTGAATTAGCCTTATGGTTGAATGCAAAATAACTGCCGGCAGGAACCGATGACATATTTACAACCTTTCTCTCATGTTGGTTATCTGACCAATCATCGTATGAATATGTTTCTAATGTTGTAAATGTAGTTGCATCGTTAAGATCGATGATATATCCTACCTCAAAAGTACCACAATTTGAATTAGTATAGCTCTCTGGTTTAGTATAGAAATCCAGCATTATCGCCGATCCATTCGTTTCAAATTGTGGCAATGCAAGTATATTTCCGTTTGTTGTTCCACCAAATATTACAGAATTAGTACCTGTATTTCCGTTATAGTTAGTAATCATCGCATATCCGTCGCCGACTTTTGTCCAGCAAACTGGAGTCATAAATGGAAAATAATTTTCAAAACCTTCTTCATACGGCAATACGGAAATTGGTTCACAAGCTGTCGTAAAATCAATGTATTCCCAATCCTCGGCATTTTCGCAGTTCGACTGGATATATACATAATACAATGTACCTGGTGTCAAACCTTCAATGTCCTTGGTTGTAGTATCAACAATTCCATCAAATACATCGGCGGTTAATGTCATGTCGCGCATGGATTCGGTTGACACTTTTATGCGGTATGAAGTTTCGATATATGCCTGTTCCCACAACACGGTTGCCGAATTAGTCGTAATATTTGAAACATATATATCCCATGGGGTTATACAAGCATCGGGGTCGTTAACAATTGTAACTGCGTATGTGTGAGTTGTTTCTCCGTCCTCTGCAGTTACCGTATAGTTAACCGGATTTGTGAAATCATGAGATGTCTCGCTTTCTGGGGTCACAGTAGCAGCAACCGAAACTGTTACTGTTGGCGCAATGTCATAAAGTTCAAAATCCCATTCTGCAATTGCATTTACCGTATAAATGCCGTTTGCTGTGTCGCTAACTATTGTAGCTTCCGTTCCATACTTCTGACCGTAGAATGTAAATCCTGTAATGAAAGCATTGTGGCTTACAGGTGCTCTCGTTACTGTAACTGTCCAATTCTTGGTATTTCCTGCTTCTGCGGTAACTATGTATGCCAAAATGCGCGTATTGACTCCGCCAGTTATAGTCGGATCACTGATTTCTGCACAATTGGAAATCGTGATTTCTGGAACTAGAGCATCCATATCTGTCGAATTTGCAACAGAAATTGCAATGGTTCCAGTTTCGCTATTGATTGTAGCTTCTGACATCTGGGTAGGTAATGTATATGTAAGAATCTCGGCTTCGCTATAAGCTTCACGAACAACAAAATTATCCATATATGTGCTATTTCCGTACTGGCTTTCTCCTCTCAATATGATATAGCATGTTCCTGAGAAAGGAATTGTGAACGCGTATGTGTACCAACCGTAATCATCTTCATCTGTCACTACGCCGCCATCGGACTGTGTATAGTTGCGCGATACGAATCCCAACTCTGTAGCGCCTTCTATTTCTCCATCGGCACTTGCAAAAATTCGTATGCCTTCATCTGCATAATCTTCATTGTCAGAATTACGCAACACATCAATTGAGAATTTGTAAATGCCTTCATCTGGTATTGTCATTCCCGGCAGAACCAGCTTGGTCAATGTCCCGCTATACATATCGGGCAGATAAATTATTCCTGTATTATTCGATTCGTCACCGTACGGATATATCCAGAAAATATCAGAACCATAGCCTTCTAAGTGTTCGTTTTCCCAGCATGGAGCAGAAAAAGGGCCACTATCGTAGGTATTAAAATCTTCACTCCATGGGAAAGAAACAATACCTAAACATTTTGTACGGAATGTTACCGTTTTCCATGCGCTTTCGTCATTGCTACCGCAAACTGCCTTTACAAATACATCGTATGGAGTATTATCTGCAAGATCATTTATTGTAAAGTTTGTACTTGTAAGTTCTACGGTAGAGCCTTCGGTTTCAACATCAAAGCCATGAACTCCATACTTGAGCACCCAGGATGTTTCGCTGCCGCCAGGCATCCACGAAACATAGGCAGTCGAGGTAGTAATATCGCTTACTGCAAGACTATTTACTTTATGGCATGAAGTACTTGCATTAGGATCAATCGTTAGCTTAATGTTGTTACGATAATTATATAGATCAGTATTTCCAGAATAAGATGTCAAATTATCAATATCGGGGCAAGTATAATCACTGTAATAGCTAATTGACATATAATCGGTAGTTCCGGTGCATCTGTAAGTATAATTCGAACCTAGAAAACCGGAGGTCGGATCATACACACAAACCAAAAGGTTGTCGGTGCCATTATAATAGAATTCGTCATCAAGTTCAATGGTTATCCAGCCACTGCTTGTCGCACTGATATTGCCTTCATACACCAATGTGGTTCCAGTCATATCAACCATATCGTCACCAGATTCGAACGAACTTTTATCAGTATTCATCATGTACATCTTGATTTCTGGCAGGTCGAAAAAATATTGGTAATCATAATAGAAACTGATAGAGGTAATTGTTCCTGCCGAACCAATTTCTTCAGCCGTAAAAATTTGCTGAGTAAGTGAATAATTGTACCACATGTTTATTGGCAAATGATAATACGATTCTGTACCATTGCCAATCGTAACTTCTTCTGTCTGAGCGACCGCTCCAAATGCCATTGCTAGCAGTAGAAGCACACTAAATAATAGTTTTTTCATATTTCAAACCTCCCGTTATATGCCATCGGATCCCTCGGCTTTAATCAAAACTTTATAAAAATATATTACTATTGTAGGTTGTAATGCGATGCAAAGGTAAGGATTTTTTTGAGATTGGAAAAATAAATTAAGGGCAAAGTAAGTTTCTAAGTTTCACGTTTCTAAGTTTCTGTGGGCTGCGCCCGTTTAACTTCGTTGAGGGCTGCACCGTTCAAGTTTCTGGGTTTCTATGTTTAACGTTGTTGAGGGCTGCGCCGTTCTATGGCTTCGCCGTTTCTAGGTTTTGGGGCTTACAAGCTTGCAGTCTCACAGGCCGACAGCTAGACTGCTTGACTGGCCTTCTGCTAGACATTTAGCCTTTTAGCCTTTTCTTCTTTTAGCCCATTGTCATTTGACCATTATCCATTAATTTTGCAGTTTGAAAAAAGATTGTCGATGAAGATTCTTCTGATAAACCATTATGCTGGTTCTCCGCAGTTAGGCATGGAGTTCCGTCCGTATTACATGGCGCGTGAGTGGCAAAAGTCTGGTCACGAGGTGCTTATTGTTGGCGCTACATTTTCGCATTTGCGCAAGCGTCAACCACAACCAAGCGATGAGGTAATCGACGGGGTTCATTACCGCTGGGTGAATACTAATGCATACAAGGGCAACGGCATAGGTCGTATCAGGTCAATGTTTTCGTTTGTCTGGCAGTTGAAGTATCGCTACAAGAAGATTCTCGCTGGCTTTGTCCCCGACATTGTAATTGCGTCATCGACATATCCGCTCGACAATTATCCGGCAAAGAAGATTGCCCGCCATTATGGGGCAAAGTACATATACGAGATTCACGATCTTTGGCCGCTTTCGCCGATGGAACTTGGCGGATATAGCCCCAAGCATCCGTTTATCCGTGTTATGCAGCGTGCCGAGGATTTTGCATACGCAAATGTTGATGCTGTGGTGTCGATGTTGCCGAAGGCTATCGACCATGCCGAGGAGCGCGGCTTGCCACGCGAAAAGTTTTATTACGTTCCAAATGGAATCGTGGAGGATGACTGGGAAAAGCCGGAACCATTGCCAGCCGAACATGCCGAACTTATAGCAAGACTGAAGTCGGAAAATAAGTTCCTTGTAGGATTTGCTGGTGCTCATGGCATTGCAAATTCCCTGCAGTCGATAATCGATGCAGTCAACAAGCTCGAAAGCCAGAATGTATCGTTGGTTTTGGTCGGTACAGGACAGGAAAAGGACAACTTGATCAATTATGTTGCAAAGAATAACATCAAAAATGTATTTTTCTTGCCGCCAGTAAGCAAATTTGCAGTTCCGTCGTTCCTGAAGGAGATGGATGTGCTTTATATTGGGCTTCAGAACCAGTCGCTTTTCCGTTTTGGCATAAGTCCTAACAAGATGTTCGACTACATGATGGCATCGAAACCGATAATACAGGCGATAAATGCTGGTAACAACTTGGTTCGCGAGGCCGACTGTGGTTATGATGTTGAGCCAGAGAATGTAAATGACATTGCCGAGGCTATACTGAAACTGCAGAACTTATCATCGGAAGAACTGGTGCGACTGGGAGCCAATGGCCATGAGTTTGTCATAAAGAATCATACCTATTCGGTTCTGGCAAATAAATTTGTAAATGTTTTCGAAAAGTTATTGAAATAGATATATGAAGATTTTAACAGTTGTCGGTGCCCGCCCGCAGTTTGTAAAAGCGGCAGTGATAAGCAGGGCCGTTGCCAAATGTGATGGTGTAGAGGAAGTTATTGTTCACACTGGACAGCACTACGATACGAATATGTCGGATATTTTCTTCGAGGAAATGGAAATCCGTCATCCCGACTATAATTTGAATATAAACGGTCTGTCGCATGGAGCAATGACGGGACAGATGCTCGAGAAAATAGAAAAGGTGATTATCGACGAGAAACCCGACTGGGTTCTTGTATATGGCGACACCGACTCGACTCTTGCTGGAGCTTTGGCAGCCTGTAAATTGCATATAAAATTGGCTCATGTCGAAGCCGGTCTTCGTTCATTCAATATGCAGATGCCCGAGGAGATAAACCGTATTCTCACCGACAGGGTTAGCAATATTTTGTTCTGTCCGACCGACAAGGCTGTTGAGAATCTGAGAAATGAAGGCTACGAAAACATCGATTGCGAAGTGGTACGTTGTGGAGATGTAATGTACGATGCTGCAAAGTATTATCAAACAAAGGCAAAACGTCCGCAAGCCGATATTCCACAAAAGTATATACTGTGCACTGTGCATCGTGCCGAAAATACCGACAACGAGGCAAATCTGAAGGGAATATTCTCCGCACTTGAGACAATTTCGGAAAAAATACCAGTTGTCATTCCGATTCATCCGCGAACAAGGGCTATTCTGGCAAAAGCAAATTATGATTTTGCAGGAAGTCGCATTTGTTTTATCGACCCGGTAGGATATTTCGAGATGATTTGGCTCATCTTGCATTCGGAGCTTATAATGACCGATAGTGGCGGTTTGCAGAAGGAAGCGTATTTTTTTGGCAAGAAATGTGTGACTATGCGTGAGCAAACCGAGTGGATAGAACTTGTCGACTGTGGTTGCAACGTGTTGGCTGGTGCAAATACCGAATTGATAATCAAGAGTGTTGACGAAATGCTTGCAAAAAATGTCGATTTCTCTTTGCCTCTGTATGGAGATGCTCATTCTGGCGAATTCATATTGAGCAAGCTGATGGACAAATAATAAAAAGGTTTTAAGTTTCTAAGTTTACCTTCGTTGAGGGCTTCGCCGTTCTATGGCTGCGCCGTTTCATGGGCTAACGCCCGTTTCAAGTTCCTAAGTTTGGGGGGCTTGAAGGCTCAAAGGCTAACAGGCTTGAAGCCATTTGGAGCTTTTAGCCTTTTGGCCCTCAGTGTTTAACTTCGTTGAGGGCTACGCCGTTTTGTGGCTACGCCGTTTCTATGTCGGGTCGCGTTTTAAATGTGACCGTACGCAAGGTTCAAAGTTCAAGGCTAAAAGGCTAGACCGCATGACTGTTCGCCTGTAAGACTGTGAGCCTGTTCGCCTTTTCGCCTTTATAAAATCTTCATTGCTATTGCTGCGCAGGCTTCGGCGTCGGCGAGGGCGTGGTGGTGGTTTTCGAGTATGTAGCCGCAGGCTTCCGATACGGTGTGAAGCTGATGGTTTGGCAACTTGTTCCCGAAAAATCTTCGTGCGGCACGGCAGGTGCATCTGAACTCGTAGTCGGGGTAGGTCATGCAATAGGTTTGGAAAACAGCCTTCAGACAGCCTTCGTCGAATGGACTGTTGTGTGCAACGAGAGTAAGCCCTTCGATTTTCGGTTCTATTTGTTTCCATACTTCGGGAAAAATTGGGGCGTTGTCGGTGTCGTTCCTGCCTAGTCCGTGTACTCGCTGGCAGAAATAAGTATAGTAGTTCGGTTCCGGTTTTATGAGGCTGTAGAACGAATCGGCGATTTTGCCGTTGCGTACGACGACAAGTCCCACGCTGCAAACGCTGCTGCGTTCGCCATTGGCGGTTTCGAAGTCTATGGCTGCAAAGTCCTGCATCTTTTTGTATTTTTGTTCGCAAAGATAGGTTATATTTAAGACATAATGTGTCGTGGCAAAAAAATAAATTAGTTGCATTATCCCTCAAAAAAAATAATTAACTTTGTGCGATTTTTCGTGGTTGGCTTTGGGTTCTCCAGTCACGAAAATTCAAGGATTATTGTTATGAATATGAACCCGTTTTATATTTGTATATGAAAGACATATTTGAAAGAATTCATGAGTCTTCGGGCGGTCCGCTCGGACAGTACAGGGAAAAATTCGAAGGTTATTACACATTTCCAAAGTTGGAGGGCGAAATAGGTCCTCGCATGAGGTTTAACGGCAAAGAAGTATTGTGCTGGAGTTTGAATAACTATTTAGGTCTGGCAAATCATCCTGCAGTCCGCAAGGCTGATGCCGACGGCGCAGCAAAGTGGGGCTTGGCTTATCCTATGGGAAGTCGTATGCTTACTGGTCATACCGCATTGCACGAAAAGTTGGAACGCGAGCTCGCCGACTTCGAAAAGAAGGAAGCTGCTTTCCAGATGAACTTCGGTTATCAGGGTATAGTTTCTGTTATCGACAGCCTTATGACTCGTCACGATGTGATAGTTTTCGACGCTGAAGCTCACGCTTGTCTGCTCGATGGAAAACGTCTCCACATGGGTAAGTCGTTTTCGTTCAAGCACAACGATATCGAAAGTTGCGAAAAGAAGTTGCAGGTTGCTTGCAAGATTGCCGACGAACAGGGCGGTGGCGTTTTGGTAATTACCGAAGGTGTTTACGGTATGACCGGCGCTCTTGGTATTCTCGACCAGATTGTTGCCTTGAAGAAGAAATATAACTTCCGCATCCTTATCGACGATGCTCACGGATTTGGCGTTATGGGCGAACACGGACGCGGTACTTCGGAACACTTCAACGTAATGGACGACATCGACATTTATATCGGTGCTTATGCAAAGTCAATGGCTTGCATCGGCGGTTTCGTCGCATCGAAGAAGTATATTATCGATTTCTTGCGTTACAACATGCGTTCTCAGATTTACGCAAAGGCTCTTCCTATGCCAATAGTTGAAGGTTGCTTGAAGCGTCTCGAGATCATCCGCAGCGCTGAGGGTGACGAACTCCGCAAGAAATTGTGGACTGTAACCCGTCGTTTGCAGGAAGGTTTCCGCAACCTCGGATTCACAATCGGTCCTGCTGAGGCATGTGTAACTCCTATCCATATCCAGGGTGGAACAAACCAGGCTGCAAACATCGCTTACGACCTGCGCGAAAACTATAGAATTTTCTGCTCAATCGTTACTTATCCTGTAATTCCAGTCGGAATGATTATCTTCCGTATTATCCCGACCGCTGCTCATAGCATCGAGGATGTTGACTATACGTTGAACGCATTCAAGGAAATTAAGGAAAAGCTCGAGAGCGGCAAGTACGATGCTCCGGCTCCAATGCTGAATTTCACCAAGTAAAATCCGTCATGGATTGTTTTCTGAAATAAAAAATAGAGTGGAGAAGTGTCCTGAATTGTTTCGGGATGCTTTTCCTGCTTTTAAAAAGATACAGATATGAAATATAACCTGATATGCAAGAAGTGCGGCGCAGTTATTAAAAATTTCGCCGAATGGTTCGCTCACGACCAGCTTTGTCCGCAGTGCGGAAGCAATCATGTGGAAGT
>DBYO01000019.1:94640-95983 GCA_002310235.1 Bacteroidales bacterium UBA1184 | reverse complement strand
TGGCATTACTTCGACTTTTTGCCTCTCGAGGACAAAAAGAATATCGTTAGCTTTGGCGAGGGCGCAATTCCCGTAGAACATTGGGATTTCCTCGACCGTTTTGCCAAGGAAAAGTATGGTGTCGACTGTAAGGCATACGTTTACCGTAACGACCTTAACGGTGGAACCAATACTTTCAAGGATGTTGCAGCTTCGCTGGCTGCTTCGCTGTTCAAGGAAAACGGTGTAAAGGAATATTGCCTCGCTTCGAGCGGAAATACGGCAACTGCATACAGCAAGTACTTAGCAAAGGCTGGCGTTAAGTTCGACATTTTTGTCCCGGAATGCGTTTGCAAGGACACTACCGACGAAATCCGTTCGCTCGGTCAGAACTTGGTAGTTTGCGAAGGCGACTATGGCGCAGCAAAGAAAGTTGCCGCCAATTTCCACAAGGAGCAGAAGGTAATGATTTCGGCTGGTAATATCGATCCGATACGCGTTGAGGCCAAGAAGACTATGGTGTTCGAGTTCATGCGCCAGTTGGGACAGATGCCCGATGTTTATGTTCAGGCAGTTGCCGGCGGTACTGGTCCTATTGCACTCGACAAGGGCGTACGCGAAATTTGCGGAATGTATCCCGAAGTCAAGTTGCCGCGCATGATTTTGGTTCAGCAGGACACCTGCGACCCGATGGTACAGGGTTGGGAGCGTGCCGTTAAGAGCAATTTCGCAGAAGGCTACGAAAAGGATTATCCGGTAATAGACAATCCGCAGACCAAGGTTTCGATACTTTCGGCTGGTAACCCTGGAATGTATCCTATTGTTGCTCCGATAGTTCGCAAGAGCGACGGTTGCTTTGTTCGCATTAAGGAATCGCAGATAGCCGACTATGCACGCATTGCTAAGAACGAAAAGGGCGTTTACTTTGGTCCTGCAGGTGCAGTTTGCTTTGCTGGCTTCTACAAGGCTCTCGAGGAAGGTCGTATCAGAAATGGCGAGACCGTTCTCATAAACACCGGCGAAGGTGCTGCAAGAGCAAAGGCATTCAAGGCAGAGGTTGATGCAAAATAAAAATATCGCACCCTGAGCTGAGCCGAATAATACCGCCCACTGAGCGTAGTCGAAGTGAAGGTATTCTAAAATGTAACAATGTGGTTTTCGGCAGCCCTTCGACAAGCTCAGGGAGCAGTATAGATAAAAACTATGAAACATCGCTTTGCAGACAAAATAGTATGGATAACGGGTGCTTCGTCGGGAATAGGCGAGGCAACAGCCTACCGTATGGCAATGGAAGGTGCAAGCCTTGTGCTGACATCGCGCAACGAGTCGGCACTCGAAAAGGTGCGCGAAAAATGCCTAGCCGA
>DBYO01000019.1:0-94520 GCA_002310235.1 Bacteroidales bacterium UBA1184 | reverse complement strand
TCGCAGATGGATGTGATTGACAAGGTAATGGATGTCAACTATTTTGCGCCAGTGACAATCACGAAGGCAATTCTTCCAAAGATGATTGCTAATGGTGGCGGACAGATTACCGTTACGACAAGCATTGCTGGAAAGTTCGGCTTTCCGTTGCGCTGTGCCTATAGTTCGTCGAAGTTTGCGCTTTACGGCTTCTTCGAGACTGTTCAGGCGGAGTGCTACAGCGACAATGTACGTGTGACTTTTGTTTGTCCAGGGCGTGTGCAGACCAACATTTCGCTCTATGCGCTCGAAAAGGACGGCACTCCGCACGGCAAGATGGACGCAGGTCAGGCTGGCGGAATAACCTCGGAGAAGGCAGCTCGCAAGATTGTGAATGCTATTTACCGCAGAAAGCGTGAAGTGCTTGTCGGAGGCAAGGAACTGATAATGGTACACATCAAGCGTTGGTTCCCCGGACTGGCAGCGAGAATAGCTAGAAATATAAAAGCGATGTAAAAGGATTGGCTAAAAGAAGAAAAGGCTTAAAGGCTAACAGGCGTTTGTACAGACGCAAAATTTTGCGTCTCAACAGAAACGGCGAAGCCAAAGAACGGCGAAGCCCTCAACGAAGGTAAACTTAGAAACGTGAAACGTAGAAACAAATAAGAATACAATGGAAAATTACTTTATATCAGGAATACAGCAGGTTGGTGTAGGTACCGAAAACTTTCACGAATCGTGGAAATGGTACATCGAAATGTTTCAGATGAATGTTAAGATTCTGGAAGACGACACCGTTGCAGAACGCATGCTTCCTTACACTGGTAACCAGCCGCAGAAGCGTCACGCTTGCATAGCAGTAAACTTGCAGGGTGGCGGCGGATTCGAAATCTGGCAGTACTCACAGCGTAAGCCAGAACCTATACCTTTCGACGTGCAGGTGGGCGACCTTGGTATTTTTGTCGCAAAGATCAAGAGCCGCAATGTCAAGGCTTTCCACGACGAGCTGAAAGCTAAGTACGATAAGGTTGGCGATGTGACAAAAACACCAGAAGGAAAAGAAACTTTCATCGTGAAAGACCCGTGGAACAACTATTTCCAGGTTGTTGAGGACGATTATGTCTTCATCGACCAGAAATATTTGTCGGGAGGTACTGTAGGTGCTATGATAGGCGTTACCGACATCGAAAAGGCATATTCTGTTTACCGCGATGTGCTTGGTTACGACACTATTGTTTATGATGAGACTGGCGTTTTCGCTGATTTTGCATTCATGAACGGCGGCGACCAGAAATATCGTCGCGTGTTGCTTAGGTCGTCGCGCAAGCCAAAGGGTGCTTTTGCCGAACTTATGGGTAGCAGTAGCATTGAGCTTGTTGTTGCATTGGATCGTCAGCCACGCAAGATTTTCGAAGGACGCTATTGGGGTGACCCGGGATTCATTCAGTTATGCTTCGACATTACCAACATGCAGGAACTCCGTAAGTTCTGCGAATCGAAGGGCTTCCCGTTTACGGTTGACAGCTGTCCGAACAACGAGCGTTTCGACATGGGCGAGGCTAGCGGTCATTTCACCTACATCGAGGACCCCGATGGAACTTTGATAGAATTTGTTGAAACACATAAGATTCCAGTAATGAAAAAACTGGGATGGAACATAAATATGCTTACCCGCGACCGCGAAAAGCCGTTGCCAAGGTTCTTGTTCAAGGTTATGGGTATGTTTAAGGTAAAATTGGATTAAACATGGGAAACTTATATGACCTGCTGATGCAGGATTCTCGTTTCGAAGATGCGCTCAAGGCGTGCATGAACTGTGGAATATGCACGGCAATATGCCCTGCTGCCGAGTTCTTCCAGTACGACCCGCGTCGTATATGCGACATAGTGCAGCGTAAGGACGAAAACGAGATAGAAGCTTTGCTTCGTTCCGAAATGATATGGTATTGTGGTCAGTGTCTGTCGTGCAAGACACGCTGTCCACGCCAGAATGTGCCTGCCGAGGTGATACTCGTGCTCAGACAAGTCGCCATAAAGCTTGGATATATGGACGAGCATATTGCCGAGCAGGAGAAGCGTCTGGCAGAGACCGTTGGAAACAATATCCTCGAAATCGGATATTGTGTTCACCCCGATAAGGTTAAGCCCGAACTTCATCAGGAGCAGGGGCCTATCTGGGAATGGTATGTGAACAATATAGAAGCCGTAGCCCCGAAGCTCGGAGCCAACTATCATGGCGATGGACCTGGAGCATTGCGTAAGATCCGCGAGGAAAATCTTCAGGAAGTAAGGAAGATTTTCGAGATTACCGGCGGTATGGACTTGTTGAATACATTAAAGGAGGAGAAATGAGACAGTTTGGCTTTTCAATATCGCAGACAAGGTCAATCGATCTGGATCAGATTGACTTTAGTTGCTTGAACGAACTGCGCGAAGCCGTACCTACTTTTATGGTATGCATAAATTGTGGCGCATGTACCGCAACATGTTCGGCGCAGCAGTTTTCCGACTTTAACATCCGCAAGATAAAGACTAAGCTTATGCAGGGCCAGTACGAAGGTCTTGCAAAAGAACTTGACAAATGCATGCTTTGCGGAAAGTGCACATTGGTATGTCCGCGTGAGGTGAATCTTAGGAATTCGATTGTAAACATGCGGAGAATATTAACGAAAAAGAATAAATGATGATGAAATATTTCAGTCCGTTTGTACTTCCGTTCGTTCTCGGCGCCTTTGTCCTGCTTGGAATTTGTGTTTTCAAGTACATAAGGTGGTACAGGAGTTTCGATAGGGTACAGCGTTCAAAGGTTAAGAAAAACATTCTTTCGTGGAAATTCCTCCCGGCGATATGGGAGGCAGTCATGGAATGTCTGTTCCATCGTAAGGTTTTCAGACGCAACCTTGTACTGGGCTATATGCACAGCAGTATTGCTTTCGGTTGGTTCCTGCTTATATTGGTAGGAGCAATCGAGGCCGAAGTTTGCATCCACGGTTCAAAGCCGTTCTGGGTAGCAATATTCTATAGGTTCTTCGTACACGAACATCCTACGGCTGTAAGCGTTGTTTTTGCCAATATCATGGATGCTTTGCTTCTAGTGGTGTTGTCGGGCGTATTGCTTGCTGTAATCAAGATGGTTTACTCGAAGATTGTAGGCATGCGCAGGGTTACAAAGCATGTGCTGTTCGACCGCTTTGCAAAGTTCTCGCTGTGGTTCATTTTCCCGCTGCGTCTGTTGGCAGAAAGTTTTACTGCAGCACTTTACGGAAATGGTGGATTTATGACTCAGGCCTTGGGTAATTTGTTGCAGCCTATTTCGCACGAATATGTCGAAATGGCATTCTGGACAATGTATTCCATCTGTCTGGCGGTATTCTTCGTGTCGCTGCCATTCTCACGCTACATGCACATTTTTACAGAGGTATTCCTTATTTTCTTCCGCCGTATGGGTGTCACCGAAGGCGACGAAAAGACTGGTTATACAATGTACGAACTGAGTGCTTGTTCGCGTTGCGGTATCTGCATCGACAACTGCCCGATGGATAAGCAACTTGGTGTTCAGGGTGTTCAGTCGGTTTACTTGTTGCGCGATGTTCGCTACAAACGTGGTACCGAAGAGGTCGCCAACCAGTGCCTGTTGTGCCAGCGTTGTTCTTCCGATTGTCCTGTAGGACTCGACCTGATGACTATTCGCCGTCAGGTACGTACCAAGGAAAGCAACCTCGATGCTTCGGGCAATTATAGTTATACCGACAATATCCAGGCATTCAACTCGGTAGGTCGAGTGGTTTATTTCGGTGGATGTATGTCGCACCTTACACCCGGCATTACCGAATCGATGCTAAAGATTTTCGAGGCTGTCGACCAGAAATACTGGTACATGGACAAGGACAGGACCATTTGCTGTGGACGTCCGCTGTTGCAACAGGGATTCCTCAAGCAGGCCAAGGACTTGCGCCTGAAGAACCAGAGCATGATTATTAAGTCGAAGGCCAAGTTGCTCGTTACTTCGTGTCCTATATGCTACCAGTCGTTTACCAAGGAGTACAACCTGCCTATAAAGGTTATGCACCATACCGAGTATATCAACGAACTGATAAAGTCGGGCAGACTGAAGCTTCGCAAGGACAATCAGAAGGTTGTATATCACGATCCGTGCGAACTTGGTCGCGGATGCGGAATCTACGACGAACCGCGCGAGGTGCTTAAGTCGGTTTCGAATCTGGTAAAGGCAAAGGACGAGAAGGAAAAGAGCCTCTGCTGCGGTTTCAACCTTGGAAGTACAGTGCTTACAATGGAACAGCAGACCAAGGTTCGCGATGCTGCTGTCGAGAGTCTTATGTATAAGAATCCCGACCTTATAGCAACGGCTTGTCCTATGTGCAAGAAGGCGTTTAATCATGCTACGACGTTGCAGGTGAAGGATATTGCAGAGGTTGTGGCAGAAAACATAATATAATTTATCCGCTCCCTGAGCTTGTCGAAGGGGCGGTGTCGTTGCAACGAAAAAATTAAAACGATATGGACGAATCAAAAAATAAACGTTACTGGAACGAATACCAGAAGGATATAGCTGACGACAAGTTCTTCTACGAGCGCAGTTGTATCAGGCAGACTTTCTTCCCAGGCTCCGAGGCGGCTTTCCTTAAAATTATGCGTGAGGAGTTGGGTAAGGATATCCGCGACGAGGCTAACCAGCATACCTGCACGGGCATCGGCTATCATTCCGACATTGTTCCGATCGAGACAACCATGACTGTTGTAGCACGTCTGTTTTCGCTGATGACCGATGCCGGTTACGAGAACTATGTGCCCTCGTGCGTGACTTCGTTCGGAATCTTCACCGAAATGGTGGAAATGTGGAAGGAACATCCCGAAATGCTCGAAAAGACCCGTAAGTACTTGAAGGAAGCAACTGGTCGCGATTTTGAGGCACCTAAAAATATTGCCCATCCATCGGATATTATTTATAAGTACCGTTTCGAGCTGAAGGAGAAGATGAAATATCAGCTTGTGAACCGTTTCACAGGTAAGCCTTTGCGCGTTGTGGAGCACATAGGTTGCCATTATGCCAAGATTTTCCCCGAAAAGGGTATCGGTAAGGCCGAATTCCCGTATGTTCTCGCCGGTATGATTGAAGCCTGGGGTGGCGAAGTCGTAGATTATCCCGAACGCCGTCATTGCTGCGGATTCGGTTTCCGCCACTATCTGCTGCAGGAAAACCGTGGCTATTCGGTGGCAAACACCAAGAAGAAATTCGAGTCGATGGAGCCGTTTGAGCCAGATTTCATCGTGGCAAACTGCCCAGGTTGTGCAATGTTTATGGACAAATGGCAGTACACCATCGCCGAGATGGAAAACAAGACCTATGACAAGGACGGCTATGGTATTCCGGTTCTCACTTACGAGGAAATGGCTGGAATGTTGCTCGGCTACGACCCATGGAAACTCGGAATGCAGTTGCATCAGGTGCAGGTCGAGAATCTGCTCGACAAGATTGGCATTCCGTACAAGCCAAATGAGAAATATCGCGGTGCAAACGGAGAAATCCTCCCGTCGCCCGAAAAACCAATGAATTTAAAAGTGTAATGTAAAATATTAGATATGAGTAAGATTGCTATAATAGGAGCCGGACCTGCCGGTATTGAAAGTGCATCGATGCTTGCAAGAAACCATGAGGTGCTGTTGTTTGAAAAATCTTCTACAGCATTGTCCAACATACTTGATAAGGCATATTTGTTCCCCGATTTTTCGAGTGCTACCGATATTGCCGACAGCTTGAACTCGAAGCTTATAAACGAAAATATAAAGTTGATGCTTAATACCGAAGTCGTTGATATTGTAAGAAACGATTCGGAATGGAAGATAGTTGACAAGTCGGGAAAGAACTATTTCGTTGATGCAGTGCTTATCACAACCGGTTACCAGACCTTTGACGCTACGCGCAAGGAAGAGCTTGGCTATGGTATCTACAAGGGCGTGGTTACTTCTATTGATATGGAAAGAATGATAAGGTATAACCAGATTGTGAACTCGATAAACGAGGCCCCGAAGCGTATTGTTTTCCTGCAGTGCGTAGGTTCTCGCGACGAAAAGTCGGGCAACCGCTATTGCTCTAAGGTTTGCTGCGTAACGGCTGTAAAGCAGGCTATCGAGGCCCGTAAGATGCTTCCCGATGCCGAAATATATGTCTTCTATATGGATTTGCGTATGTGGGGGCAGCATTTCGAGGAACTTTACCGCGAATCGCAGGAAAAGTACGACATCCGTTACGTACGTGGCCGTATTTCGGAAGCATCATCGACTTTCGACCGCAAGATACAGATAAAGGCCGAGGATACTTTGCTCGGTGTTCCTATGAAGATGACAGCCGACCTGCTCGTACTTATGGTCGGTATGGAGGCATCGTGCGGTACACGTGAACTCGGCAAGAAGTGTGGCATCGACGGTGAATATGGCTTTGTAAAGACCGTAGGTCCGCATCTCAACGACAACGAAACCTCGGAAAAGGGACTTTTTGTTGCTGGTGCATGCAAACGTCCTATGAGCATCAACGATGTTGTGAACGATGCAAGGGCTGCTGCATACGAAATTTGTGAATATTTGAAGTAGTAGAGTATATTTTATATTGTAATAACTCGGTAGCGATGCCGAGTTATTTCTTTTATATGTTATCGAGGCTCCAGTCGATGGGGGGTATGTTGTGGGCCTGAAGATATTCGTTTGTTTTTGAGAAATGCTTGCATCCGAAAAATCCGTTGTTGGCGCTAAGTGGTGACGGATGTGCAGCGGTAAGCACAAGATGCTTGTTGTGGTCGATAAGTACCGATTTCGCCTTCGCGTAGCTTCCCCAGAGCAGGAAAACAAGGTTTTCCTTTTTTTCGCTCAATGTCGATATTACTTTGTCGGTGAAAGTTTCCCAGCCATGGTTCTGGTGCGAGCCGGCCATGTGGGCGCGCACGGTAAGGGTTGCGTTGAGAAGGAAAACTCCTTGTTCTGCCCATTTTGTCAGGTTGCCGTGGTTGGGAATACGAAAGCCTATGTCGCTGTTCAGTTCCTTGTAGATGTTCTGCAGCGACTTCGGAATCTGTACGCCGTACTGAACCGAAAAGCATAGTCCATGGGCAAAGCCTGGCGTATGGTAGGGGTCTTGTCCCAGAATGACGACCTTTACCTTGTCGAACGGGGTAGTGTCGAAAGCATTGAATATTTGGCTTCCAGGAGGGAAGATGATGTTTTGCTTTTTCTCGGCAACGAGAAATTCCTTTAGCTTGGCAAAATACTCCTTCGTGAATTCATCTTGCAGTTGCTCGTACCACGAGTCGTCGATCTTAACGGTTTTCATTTGATTCGAATATTTTGTCGAGATACTCCTTGCCAACAATTTTTTCGTTTGTTACGAAAATGCTGTTGCTTATGAAATTGCCGTATTGGTTAACCTCGTCGATTATTTTCTGCACTAGTGAGACTATGTCTTCCGATAGTGGAACAAGAGCCGTGCATATTGCGTAGTTGCCCGAATATTCGAGTTTCTCCTTTATCGAATCCTGCTTGTTCAGGTAGTATTCGGTTTCGTTTTCGAGCACTTTCTTGTGAAAGTCGGTAAAGTCGGATTTGTTTGTTCCAGCGAGTACAAAAATGTATCTAAGACGATGTTCCTTGCCACCAAGTCCCGAAGCGATGTATATTTTCGATTCGTCGAGTAGCGACGATTCGAGGAACATTTGGCATTGCTGGTAGGCTAGGAGCGCCCATTTGCGAATTTCGTCGTCGCAGTAGCTTAGGTAATTCTCCAAAAACCTGAATGCTTCAACCGTGCCTATACATGCCAAGGTTACTAGAATTCGCTTTTTATTTTCAAGTCCATTCGCATCAGCGAGTTTCGTGATAAGTGAGTTGACATCGGAACTAATCTCGTTTTCACCGATGCGTTGCATGAGTTCGTAGAATTCAAGCTGCACTTCTGCATTGACATTAGTCTCTACAATCCGAATCTTTTCCGGATTGTTCAATGCAATTTCGCGCATCTTGTTCAACATTTTCTCGTGCCTGTCCACTCTTGCTATTATTTTGAATTTCTAACATCAAGAACCTTGCCAATGAAGTAAAGGTCTTCGCCTGCATATATCGGGTTGAAGTCCAATACAAAATGGTCGTCGGTAATTTCGTTTACAACTGCGTTCATGATTATGCCGTCTTCATCTTCCATCGGGATAATGTCGCCTTCCTCCGGCATATCTTCCTTGCCCGATTCGTCAATGAATTCCGATTTCGGGAAACCGATGAACAGTTCATCGTCAACGTCGCCGTATGCTTCATCCTTTGGAATCATGAATTTGAATTCCTGACCAGGTTCCATTCCAACGAGTTTTGCTTCCATCGGCTCAAGAAGTTCGCCGTTGCCGCATACGAATTCGATGCATCCAGAACCGTCTTCCTCGTTCTTGGTCGAGTATGCAAGTTCTTCATTATAACCATTAAGGAATAGGTCGTATTCCACTTTTACTATTTTACCGTTTGCTACTTTCATCTTGTAAATTTTAAAATGTAATAATACGCAAAAAAATTAATACTGCAATGTTTTATTTAGTTTTTTCAGAATCCATTTTCTTCCTGAACGCTTTTGTCATGAAAATCCTTGCGAACTTATTGTCGTCGATTCGTTTTGTGGCGATAACAAATATGAATGTCACTAAAAATGCGAATATTGCGCGTATAAGTATTACACCTGTCCAATGGCCTCCGGCGGACATTATTAGTATTGTATCTTCGAAAATGCTGTGAAACAAGCCCATCAGTGTCATGGAGAAGAAAATGTCCTTTGGTTTTGTGCCTTCTTTCTTACCTTCGTCCACTATAAGTCCGCCGCCGTATGCCAGTCCCATTGTCATTCCTATTACTGTAAGAGGCAACATTCTCTCGCTTATTCCGAGCCAACCAAGCAAAGGGAGCAATAGACGGTTGAAAAACTTCATAAAGCCAATTATTTCCAATAGTCGCACCAGTACTACCAATGCAAATATAACCGCAATTATCAGTCCGTAGTTTTTCAGCTCATTCAAAGCCCATTCGCCCCAACCGAGATGTCCAGGGACAAGGAATTCGGGCATTTCGACAGGATCTTGCAATGTTCCTGTAAGCGTATATATGCCGTTGAGTATTGCACCAAGGGCAATTGCACCGAGAAAGCGGATTAGGAACATTATCCAGAATTTCACACCTGTTTTCTTTGCGATGCCGACTTCGACGGGAATGGTATGCGCCAATAGGATCATAGTCAGCAAAATGGTAAGCTGCGAATGCGAGAGAGGTTCGCTTAGATAAGGGTAAATGGAAAACAACGAGAGTAGTCCTCCGTAGATGTTGACTACCATTCCTGTAAGCCATACTATTGCAGTTTCGGCTGGTAGGCCTACAATGCTCATAGCTGGTTCGAGAATACCGCTTATGTGAGGTAGAAGTCCAAATTCCTGAATTAGGCGTATTATTATTGAAACGGGAATCATCAGTTTGAATAGAATCAAACATGATGAATACGTCCGTTTTAGACAATATTTAAAGAAATCGAGGACGGCTTTACCTTTCACTTTCTATATTGAGTTGTTGTAGCTTATGCTTGAGAAAAGTCGCCTTCGGTTATGATTTTTTCGACTTCAGGATTTGACTCCTTTATCTTTTCGAGCAATTCAGATTGAGTCATAACCTTTTTGCTGTTTACCTCAATAAGCGAATTGTCAACGGTAAAAGTGAATTCAAAATCTTTGTTGTCAAGATTTTTGCGTATGTGGTTAACCATCACTTCTTTACGTTCGGACAATTTGATTTTCATTTGCTCGTCTTCGACTCTTACAATGTATGAGCCGTTGTCGCTGAGTTCTGGTATATGGCTCTTGAAATAGCTTCTCCAGCGTGTGCCTTCGGGACAGTATTGTGCAACAAAGTTCATCCATGCCGATACTACATCTTCTTTGGTGTAGGTCTTCTCTCCGTATGTTGCTGTGTTGGTTTTTACCGTTTCTTCTTCATGCTTTTCCTCAAGGCCTACAATCTTCTTCATCAGATTTACCTTGGCATCGCCTTGTGGTTCTGCAACGTTATTAATTGGTTGTGCTGTTTTGGGAGCACTTGGTTGGACTGCTGGAGCTGACTCCAGTTTTGGCGTTGCTGGGACTGCTTTTGGTGCTGCTGGTTCTGCAACAGGCTTTTGTGGCGCAGCTGCTTGTGCTGGCTTCACCGGAATTTGCTGTACTTGCGGTTGCTGCTGTGGCAATGCAAATGCGTTTGTCGAGAGGTTGCAAATCTTAAGCAACGACAGTTCGATGAGCAATCTCTTGTTTTGCGAGGTGCGGTAGCTCATGTCGCAGGTGTTTGCTATCTGTATGGCGTTGAATAGGAAAGGAACAGAGCATTTCTGTGCGTATTCCATATATTTTGCCTTTGCCTTTTCGCCGACTTCTATAAGGCTTGCAGTGCCAGGATCCTTGCATACCAGCAGGTCGCGGTAGTGCGATGCTAGTCCGTTGATGAAATATCCGCCTTCGAAGCCTTTTTTCAGGACGTCGTCGAAAATCAAGAGTGCCTCCGGGTAGTTGCCAGCAAGCAAAGTTTCGGTTACCTTGAAGTAAACTTCGTAGTCGAGTACGTTGAGGTTCTTGATAGTGTCCTGGTATGTGATGTTCTTTCCGCAGAAGCTTACAATCTGGTCGAAGATAGAAAGTGCGTCGCGCATTGCGCCGTCGGCTTTCTGTGCTATGACGTGCAGTGCGTCCGATTCGGCTGTAATGCCTTCGCGTTGAGCAACAAATTCGAGTCTGCTGCGGATGTCTTCGACGCTTATCCTGTTGAAGTCGAAAATCTGGCAGCGTGATAGGATAGTTGGAAGAATCTTGTGCTTTTCGGTAGTCGCAAGGATGAATATAGCGTGCTTTGGCGGTTCTTCGAGGGTTTTCAGGAAGGCGTTGAAGGCAGCCTGCGATAGCATGTGAACTTCGTCGATTATATACACGCTGTACGAACCGATTTGCGGAGGTATTCTCACTTGTTCGATAAGTGCGCGGATGTCTTCCACCGAGTTGTTTGATGCGGCGTCGAGTTCGTGGATGTTGAACGAACGCGATTCGATGAATGCGCGGCACGATTCGCACTCGTTGCATGGCTCGAAGTTTTCGGTCGGGTTGCTGCAGTTGATAGTCTTTGCGAATATACGTGCGCAAGTTGTCTTTCCGACGCCTCTCGGACCGCAAAACAGGTAGGCCTGACCGAGCTGGTTGTTCTTTATCGAGTTCTTGAGTGTCTGGGTTATAGCATCCTGGCCGACAACACTTTCGAATGTATCTGGACGATATTTTCTGGCGGAGACAATGTATTCTTCCATGATATGAAATTTTAGGGTGCGAATTTACGAAAATCTTTTCAGTTTTTGCTTGTCTTGTCACAAAAAAAGGAGCGGTGTTTTGCCGCTCCTTATATGAATTTTGGAAAATTCTTATTTGTGCATGAATTCCTTTATTGCACCAGCAAGACGCTTTACACCTTCTTCTATCTGTTCCATTGAAGAGTAGGAGAAGTTGAGACGCATAGTGTTCTTGCCGCTGCCGTCGCAGAAGAATACGTCGCCGGTTACGAAAGCAACGTTGTTCTTGATTGCAACCTGGAAGAGTTCGTTGGTGTCGTAGCCTTCGGGCAACGAGAGGAGGAGGAACAGACCGCCTTCGGGGTGAGTCCACTTAACACCTTCGGGCATGTACTGCTTGAAGCACTTCAGCATGAAGTCGCGTTTTTCGCGGTACATTTCGATAGTCTTGCCGAAGTTCTTTTCGAACAAGCCCTTTGCCATGTATCTTGCAGTAGCCATCTGGAGGATAGCCGGGGTGCAGAGGTCGGTGTGCTGCTTAGCAGTTACGAACTTGTAGATTACATCGGGGTGAGCGAGAACCCAACCAAGACGGAAACCAGGAGCTAAAGTCTTCGAGAATGTTCCGAGAGAGATAACTCTGTGGTTCTTGTCGAGTTCGTACATCATGCGCTGAGCCTTGCCTTCGAAACGGAGTTCGCGGTACGGGCAGTCCTCGATGATGAACAAGTCGTACTTGTCGGCGATGTTGATGATTTCCTGACGGCGTGCTTCTGGGTAAGTGATACCTGTCGGGTTCTGGAAGTCTGGAATCAAATAGATGAATTTCGGCTTCTTGCCCTGTGCCTTCATTTCAGCAAGCTTAGCATCGAGAAGGTCTGGTCTCATTCCGTAGTCGTCGAAAGGAATACCTACTGGAACCGCACCGTATGCGCGGAATGAACCGAGGGCGCCAAGGTACGACGGCAAACCGCAGATGATGGTGTCGCCTGGGTTGATGAAAATCCAGCCAGCAATGTCAAGAGCCTGCTGCGAAGCAGTGGTAATCATCAGGTTGTCGATGGTTACGTTCATGCCCTGACGAGCGTAGTGCTTTACGATTTCGTTGCGGAGGTCAACGTCGCCTTCGGTTGTTCCGTACTGCAATGCCTTTGGACCTGCTTCGTCGAGGATTTCGTTGATGCACTGCTTGATGTCGCTAACCGGGAATGATGCCGGTGCTGGCAACCCGCCTGCAAACGAAATAACTTCTGGACGTTGTGTTAACTTCAATATTTCACGAATGGCCGAACGCTTTGCTGCAGCCATGTTCGTCGACATAAATTCGTTTAAGTTTTCTATCATGACTTTTTACTTTAAATTTTTTGATGCACAAAGTTAAGTCTTTTCGTACAATAATGGCTCAATAAAAAATATGTTTACAAACATAAATTATAAGCATTACACCCGTTGTAAAAAAACGAAATTTTTGTTGCTGTGTTAATATTAAAAGTCATAATTTTGCCGTCGAATTCCTGTCCTTGAAGATATGGGGCGTCGAGGATAGGTAATGATTGTGCCTCAGATAGTTAATTAATGTTTAAATTTTATAAAGATGAAGAAAGTTTTATTTATCGCAATGATCGCATTGGCAACTTGCTTTGCATTGTCAAGCTGCGCAAAGGTTACTGATGAAGAAATCAACAAGATGGAACAGGCTTGCCAGGACGGTAACGATGCAGAAGCTGTAAGAATTTACAACGAAATTAAGGAAAAGCGCGGAAGCGACGAACAGGCAAATCGTATCGTTAATATCGCATTGGGTTGCCCGGCAATCTTTAACGAAATGATGAAGGAAGCTGAATAATAGGTAGTGTTCTCACAAAACAAAAAAAGGGGAGTTTTTCCCCTTTTTTTATTTCTTCTCCCAGAAGTCAGCGTTCTTAATGTCCATTTCCTCGGGGTGGAATTCCGGTTCCTTGCCTTGTTTCTTCTGTTTTTCGTACGACTTTAGCAACTTGAAAACCTTTGGCGATAGCAGCAGTATTGCAATCACGTTTATCCATGCCATCGAGCCTACACCGATGTCGCCAAGGTCCCACACCGTCTTGGCTTCGTGCAGCGAACCGAAGAACACCATTCCGATTACCGATATGCGTACGCACCAGATTGCAATTTTTTCCTTTTTGCCGTTTCCGAAAAGGTAAACAACATTGGTTTCGGCATAGTAGTAATATGCCATTACCGTCGTAAATGCGAAGAAGAACAGTGCCACCGAAATTATTATGTTGCCCCATGATGCTCCGACCAATGTTCCGAGAGCTGTAGAGGTATATGACACGTCGGGAGCACCAAGTTGTGCTACGCTAGAGGTGAAAAGCATTCCGCCGTCGGCATCGTAGATGTTGTAGGTCTTGGTGGCGAGAATCATCACTGCCGTTGCCGAGCATACAAGCAAGGTGTCAATATACACCGAAAATGCCTGCACAAGTCCTTGTTTCACCGGATGCGACACTTTTGCTGCAGCCGCCACTATAGGACCGGTACCTTGACCGGCTTCGTTGGAATAGATGCCGCGTTTCACACCCCATGCAATCGTGCTGCCGAGTATGCCGCCAAGTGCTTCGTTCATTCCGAAAGCACTGCTAATCATGTCCTTGAATGCTGCAGGAACAGCTTCGGCATTGCAAATAAGCACAACTATTGAAAGTATGATGTAGATTACAGCCATGAGCGGGGCTACTATCTGCGCCACGTTTGCAATTCGCTTTACACCGCCTATTATTACCAGTCCGATGAGTACTGCCACTATAATGCCGACATACATGGTGTCGATGCCGAAAGCATTTGAAAATGCCGTCGAAATGCCGTTTGAATGTACTGGCGGCAGGAATATTCCGCAGGCAAGTACCGAACAAACAGCGAAGATGATTGCCAGCCATTTGCATTTAAGTCCCTTTTCGATGTAGTAGGAGGGGCCGCCACGGAACTGTCCGTTGTGTTCTTCCTTGTATATCTGAGCGAGCGTGGCTTCGGCAAAGGCCGAACCGGCGCCGAGGAAGGCAATTATCCACATCCATACTATTGCACCAGGACCTCCGTAGCCTATTGCGGTTGCTACACCGACAATGTTTCCGGTGCCTACTCGTCCCGACAGAGCCATGGCAAACGCCTGAAACGATGAGATTCCCGTCTTTTGTGTCTTGTCGGTCGAAAAAAGCAGTCTGGCCATTTCACCGAAACGTCTTACCTGAACGAACTTCGTTCCGAACGAAAAGTAAAGTCCTGCAGCAAGGCACAATATAACAAGAGGTGCACTCCAAACGTATGAACTTATCGTTGATATTGTTTCTTCCATGTCGTTTTATCTGATTAATGTCACATTTCCGCGGTGTTCGTATTTCTCTCCGTTTATGCACTTGGTTTTCAGCCAGAAAACATACACGTCGGGAGCAAGGCGTTTGCCTTTGTAGGTTCCGTCCCATCCGTCTGAGCGGATGTTGTCGGTTTCGTAAACAATTGAGCCCCAGCGGTCATATACAGCAAAGTACAATTCGGTAACTATTGCATCGGGATAGAATGGTCGGAAGTAGTCGTTGTTGCCGTCACCGTTGGGGGTGAAGGCATTGGGTACAAAAATGTATGGATCACCGCAAATTACCTCCTTGACAATTATTGAGATTGTATCTATAGCAATACAGTTGTTGTCGTCGTGGAATTCAACAGTGAATAGAGTGTTTTCCAATGGATGGGCAAGTGGGCTTTGGGCAGAGTCGTTATTTAGGATATTTTCGTTGTCCCAATGGAATGTGCCCGATGATGTTGTAATAGCTGCTAGCCTTAAGTATTCGCCTCTATATATTACATCTGAACTTGCTGTGATGTGTAGTTCTGGAATGTATCTTTGATTGTTTATTGTGAATGCTTCGGTAAGCCTACAGCCGTTTGCATCAGTAATGGTAAGTGTGTAATCGCCAGCGCATAGGTTGTAGATTGCTTTTGAGTGTTTCATATTCGACCATCCGTATTGGTAAGGTTGTACTCCTCCACCTACTATCGCCTCGATTCTGCCGTTGCAGTTGTTGTCGCATAATTGATTTTCGACAACGGGGGTAAGTATTAGTGGGTCGGGCTGTGTTATCGAAATTTCTGCTGTAGCTGTGCAACCATGGCTGTCGGTGACGTTTATCGAGTAGTTACCTGCTGGAACATTAATATGTGTAGTTGCCGTTTCTCCATTTGACCAAGATATTGTATATGAAGGAGTGCCTCCATATGTAATTGAATTAATAGTTGCAATTTCTCCGTGGCACAATATTGGTTGACTTATTGTAATGTTGGTTACAAGAACCGGAGGTTCGTTTATGTTTGTGAACTGGTGCGACACGCAGTTGTCGGCATCAATAATTGTTACTGTGTATCTTCCTGCGCAAAGTCCGTGAATCTCGGTGCTATGAGCTCCGTTCGACCAGTTGTATGTGTATGGTGTGGTTCCTCCGCTTGCCGATATGCTGATTGCTCCATCGCAGAATCCGTTGCAGGTTACGTGAGTTACCGATTCCGTTTGCGAGTTCAATGAGCCAGGAGCTGGCATTGCTATTGAGTTCGAGGCTGTACATCCATTGTTGTCGGTTACGGTGACTGTGTTTGTACCTACCAAACATTCATTGTTTGTGGCTGATGTGTTGCTGTTAATATTCCACTGGTAGGTGTAACCAGGTGTGCCGCCCGATACATTTGCTGTTGCCGAGCCGTAGCCTATGCCGTCGCATATAGGTTCGTGTATGTTGGTGAAATTAATGCTAATAGCTGTAGGTTCTGTTATTGTTACCGAATTGGTGGTTGTACACGAATTGCCATCGGTTATTGTTACTTCATAGCTTCCTGCACAAAGTCCTGTTGCGGTCTGAGTGTTTTGTCCGTTGTGCCACATGTAGGCAAAAGGTTCGATTCCTGTAGGGTATATCGTTGCAGAGCCTTCACAATGTCCGTGGCAGATGTTGTTGACAATATCACCGATACTACTGCCAATGTCGTCTATCGTAACTTCTACTTGGTCGGTTGTAGTACAGCCCATTTGGTTGGTTATTGTTACAGTGTAGGTGGTTGCAGTGGTTGGACCTACTGTTGGTGAATTTGTATTTGCTCCGCTTATTATTCCAGCTCCTTGCCATTGGTATGTAAGGTTGTCGCTGCTGTTGTTGGTAACGGTAAGTTGTACTTGGGTATTGGGACAGATAATGTGCGACGGTGTGAGGCTGTAGTTGAACCTGTGTATTGTCACATGCACTTGGCCTAGTGCGTAAGTGTTGCATTCCGACTCGCGTACCCTAACATAGTATGTATAACTATTTTCGGGGAATACTGTCACTGTTTGTTCTGTGGAGAATATCGCCGAGAAATTGTTGTCGTATGCCCATTCCCATGCAACAGCATTACCTGTGGGGAAAACTTGCAGAGTAGCCGAACCTCCGGGACAAATTGTCGTGTCGTTTGAGGTGCTTAAACCTACGACAGGGGTTATTACATTTACGGTTTGTGTTACGGTGTCGTTGCATACACCCTGAGCAACAAGGGTATATGTTGTGGTTTGCGTTGGAGTTACACTTGGGTTTTGTGCATTGGGGTTGCTAAATCCGCTTCCTTGTATCCATTCGAAAGTTGTGCCTTCTGGATAGTCCGTTTCAGGACCAATAATCACACTTTCGCCAGGACAACTTGTTATGTTGTCGAGGGTTGACGGATTTGGAGATACTACGGTTACGCTTCGTCTTATGGTGTCGGTCATGTTGCAACTCGACGGGTCGTAAGCGATTAGAGTTACTGTATATGTGCCGCCATTGGAGTATGTATGCGACGGATTAGTAAGTGTCGATGTTGTTCCGTCACCAAAATTCCATAGGAACGAAGTTCCCTGCGAGGTGTTCTCGAATTGCACGTTGTAAGGAGCGCAGCCTACAGGAACGGGGTTGAAATTGGCTTCGGCTAGGTTTTCAATTATTCTAATTTTGAATACGGCGTTGTTGCAGTTGGTCGAGTTGTTGCTTGTTGACCATACGTCTGCTGGGCTTATAGGAAACATTTGGCAACCTCCGCAACTAGCGCATACCGATTGTATTATATGTCCTTTTTTGTCGAAGCGGCTAGTGCCTCCATCTACATGGTCGCGTCCCGACGAGCCGCATCCTGTATATCGCAGTTCCCCGAAAAATGTTGCGTATTCCAATGCACTTACGTCTTCGTTTAGTACAAGCACATAAAAGTCCATGCCGTCGGTGGTGTCCTGAATTGCGTCGGGGGTAACTTGCATGTTTTTGGTTCCGAATTCTTGATCCCAAGTATAATAATGTGCTTGAGCATCGTAGTAGTTGAAAGGCCATTCTCGTCCCCAGCCCGAGAGGTAAACACGGTTGCATACATCTACAGCAAAGGCGGTTATCGAGATGTTGGGCTTGCCGGTGTTTGTGCCGAACTGGGTTGACCATTCAACAGAGGTAATATCGTTGTTGAATTTTGTGATAAACTGACCACTATTGGCTACATAATAGCCGGCATTTTGCACCAAGGTCGTACCTCCGCATTTTGTTTGTCCGCAAATATAAACTTTGTCGTTGTGGTCGGTGCGGACGAAGTAGGCGTTGTCGTAGGCTGGCGAGCCGAAAAACGATGATGTGAGCAAGAATGTGCCGTTGTGGGCGATTTTTGCGACAAAAGCATCGGTGCTGCCACCATTGAAGGTCGTGTTGTAGGCATTTGCTGTAGTGGGGTAGTCGGTCGATGTGGTTCCACCAGTTACAAAAACATTTTCGTTGTCGTCGAGCGAGATGCTGAATATGGCATCGTCTTGTGAGCCGCCGAGGTACGAACTCCATGCCAGCTGCGACAAGTCGGAGCTAAGTGCGAATACAACGCCATCTTGTTTGCCGCCCGCCACAGGTTGGAAGCCTTCGTTTATGCCCGATGGAAAATCGGATGAGAAAGTGTTTGTTCCGACATAAATTTGTGATTTGTTGCTTACTACGACCTCTCCACGGGCACCGTCGCCATAATTGTAGTACAGCGAGTCGTTTCCGTGCATTTCTATATAGTTGATTCCTGTTGTCGGGTCTGGTTGTGTATATGATGCTTTGAAGTTAAGCCCATCGTTGCCTGAGCCTCCGACGTAGGTGCTGCCTATGAGTTGCGACCCGTCTTCTGAAAGTTTCGATACGAAAATATCGACTCCGTTGTGGAAGCCGATTACATTGTCGTAAGTTACGCTTGTGCCTCCGTTGAATGTACGGTCGAAAGCGTTAGCCGTGGTTGGGAAGTCGGGTGAGCCTGTGGTACCCATTACTACGAGTTGGTTGCTTTCGGTAGCTACAAGGCTATGAGGCATTTCCTGTCCGTTGTGACCGCCAAGGTAAGTGGCATATATTCTGTTAGTGCCTGTTGCATTGTATTTGATAATACCGACGTCGCAGCCTTCGAGGTAGCTTGTGGCGTTGTCTGCCCATGGTGTGCCTCCGGCGTATGTTACTTGATATGCACCAGTACTTGTAGGATAGCCTGTAGAAAAGACAATTCCGCCCGAGAAAACGTTGTCGTTGTAGTCGTAGGTGGCGGTGAATCCCCAGTTGTCGCCAGTTGAGCCTGTGTAGGTCGAGAATACTAGCGACGGGTCGATTATGAGGTCGTAGTTCTTGTTGTAGTTGTCCGAAATCTTGTAGCTTACTATGTTTTTGTGCAAGACGTATTCGCAACTTAAGTTTATGGTGTCGCCATTGATAATTTGATAGACTTTAGGCGTATATTCCATAATGTCGCGAATGGTTGTGTGTGCTATCAGTACTCCATCTTTGACATCAATGCCGTCGGTGCCAAGGTATTCGAGCTGAATCTCCTTGTAGTTTCCGTCTGGATGAACTATGAAGTCGTATTTCATGCCGCGACCGTCGGACGAGTATCGGATGTCTATATCGTTGTATATGCCAGTGTATTCCACTTTGCGGAATTTGCGCACATGCGAGGCCCATTTTGATTCGTCGCTGCCGATGAAATAGTTGCAGTAGTCGGTTGTGGCATCTGAAGACGATATTTTCTGCGGTTTTTTCGAATTTTTGAAGGCAACTTTGTAAGCATGTCCGCGACCAACGGCATTGTCGTCGTGCCATTCGTATTCGTCGTGAGCGTGCGAGTGGTGCCCCATTTTTATGTCGGTAATGTTGAATGTTATGCCGTTGTCCTCTATGAAAAGTGCACCGTCGTTTAGTTCCATTTTGAAGTTTACGTTTTCGTGCCATTGCCCTTTGTTCTCAATGAATTCGTACTGGGCGAACAAGTGCTTGCCCGACAAAGTTATTGTAAGGATTAGGAGTGTTAATATATATTTGCGTATCATCAAAATGTGCCTCTGTAAAAAAAAACGGTTAAAGATAATGATTTTTATTTGAATGGAAGAAGAAAGATTCAAAAAAATATTCAAATATTTAAAAATTTAAAAATTCAACAATCCGTTTTTTGTTGAGGCGGCGACGTGGTTTGCTGCATCGCAGTAATCACTACAATATAAAATCTACAATTGTAAATCCATTTTTTTGTATTTTAAAATCTGCGTAAGCAACCTTTATCACAACGAACTAAATCTTTAAATTTTTGAATTTTTAAATCATCAAATTATTGTATCTTTGTGCCTATGTTTGAATCTATAAAGACGAGATTGGCCAATCGCAGATTGCAGAAGGCTCGGGGGGGCGAGAGTAGGCGTGTCCGTGCTTGCGGTTTGGAACTTGCAAACAAGATTGGTATATTGTACGATGCAACCGATGAGGCTCAGTTCGATGTTGTACGCAGATTGCTTTTCAAGCTTAAAAATACCATTCCTGTCGTCAAGGCTCTCGGATATGTGGATAGCGAAGAATTGTCGGATTTTCATATCCAACCGCTTGAATTTTCGTTTTTCTGCCGAAAGGACTTGGATAGGTTGGGATTTCCTCCTGAGGAGGCAATCGCTGAATTCTGCATTGCAGATTTCGATATTCTGATTTGCCTCGATATCGACGAAAAGATACCTCTATCGTACGTGAAATTGTGCTCGAAGGCAGGTTTTAAGGTCGGTTTGTACAGCGAGAAAAATTCCGATTTGCTCGACGTGATGATTAGCCTTGACGAGGAAAATACGAGCGTTGAGGAATTGGTGAAACAGGTAATGCATTATTTGGAGAACATTAAATATGAGTAAATTTGTAGGAACAGGTGTGGCGTTGGTTACGCCTTTTGATATTAATGGAAATGTCGATTATGTGGCATTTTCGCGTTTGCTTGCCAATGTGGTTGACGGCGGTGTTGACTATGTATTGGTAATGGGAACTACAGGTGAAACACCTTGCCTTTCGGCAGAGGAACGCTGCCGGGTGATCGACTTTGCAAAGAAGGAAATCGCAGGCCGTGTGCCAATTATGGTTGGAATGAGCGGAAACAATACCGCCGATCTGCTTGAAAGTATTCGTAACTTCGATTTTAGTGGAATCGATGGACTTTTGACGGCATCGCCGTTCTACAACAAACCAGTGCAGAATGGTCTGTATGCACATTTTGCTCATGTTGCCGATGTCTCGCCTGTACCTGTGATTTTGTACAACATTCCTGGACGTACTGGCGTTAATATTTCGCCTGAAACTATTTGCCGCCTTGCTCGCGATTGCGAAAACGTAATTGCTGTGAAGGAGGCTTCGGGTTCGGTTGACCAGATTATGCGCGTGGTGGAGAACAAGCCTGAACGCTTTACTGTGATTTCCGGCGACGATGGTCTTACGCTTCCTCTGATGGCTGCTGGCGTTAAGGGCGTGATTTCGGTTGTGGCAAACGCTTTTCCGCGCGAATTGTCGCAGATGGTGAATTTTGCCCTCAATGGCGATTTCGAGCAGGCAAGGAAGTTGCACTACAAGTTACTGCCGACTGTCCGCCTGATGTTTGCAGAAGGCAATCCTGCTGGCGTAAAGGCTTACTTGGCTCAGATGGGTGTAATCCAGAATGTACTTCGTCTGCCGCTGGTAAATGTCAGCGACGATTTGTATGCGAAGATTGCAGACGATATAGAGAGGTTGAAAAAGGTTTCTGGTTTCTAGGTTTCACGTTCAAGGTTCAATGTTTAATGTTCAAGGTTCAGCCTTTTCTCCCATTATACATTGTAAATTATCCATTGTTAATTATTAATTGATGAAAACCGTTGCTTTCTGTACTCTTGGCTGCCGCCTCAATTTTGCCGAAACATCGACAATCTCCCGCTTTTTCATAGAGCGCGGATTTAAGGTCGTGCCTTTTTCGCAGAAAGCGGACTTCTATGTGCTTAACTCGTGTTCGGTGACGTCAAACGCCAACCGCAAGGGACGCAACGCTGTGGCTCGTGCACATTCTCTCAATCCCGATGCTATAATAATCGTGACAGGTTGTTATGCACAACTTAAGCCCGATGAAGTAGCTGCTCTTCCTGGCGTGAAATATGTGTTCGGTGTAAACAATAAGGCAGAAATTGAGCGAATAATCGACAGTGCCGAAAATTCGCAGGAAGTTGCTATCAGTACTACGCCTCACAACGATATGAAAACCTTTGTTCCTGCTTTCTCCAAGGGAGACCGCACTCGCGCTTTCCTGAAAGTGCAGGACGGTTGCGACTATTTCTGTGCTTACTGTACAATTCCATATGCTCGTGGACGCAGTCGAAATCCATCAATTGCAGAGTGCGTAGAGCAGGTGAAGTCGCTTGCCGCAGATGGAATGAAAGAGGTCATAATTTCTGGTGTTAACATCGGTGACTTCGGCAAGACTACTGGCGAAAACTTTTTGCAACTGTTGAAAGCTGTGGCTGCTGTGGATGGCATCGAGCGCTTCCGTATCGGTAGCATCGAACCCAATTTGCTAACCGACGAAATAATAGAATATGTTGCGACCGAGCCAAAGATGATGCCGCATTTCCATATTCCCTTACAGTCGGGGTGTGACGAGTTGCTGAAACTCATTGGTCGTCGTTACGATACTGCATTGTATCGTCACAAGATTGAACTTGTGAAAAAACTTATTCCTGATGCTTTTATTGGTATCGATCTTATTGTGGGTGTGAACGGCGAGACTCCCGAAATGTTTGAAAAGACCGTTGATTTTGTCAACTCGCTCGATATTTCATTTATCCATCAGTTCCAGTATTCCGAAAGGGAAGGCACGAGGGCTTTGAAGTTTACACCGCGTGTGACAGCCAAGCAGAAGCAGGAGCGAGCCAATGTTATAAAGTCAATTTGCGAACGGAAGCACAGTGATTTTGTTGCTTCAAGGCTTGGATCTGTGCACGAAGTGCTGTTCGAGTCGGCAAAAAAGGGTGGCATGATGTTTGGCTATACCGATAATTATATTAGAGTTGCGGTGCCATACGACAAGGAGCTCATAAATAGGATTTGTCCTGTGACGTTGACTAAAGTCGTTGACGATGATGTGGTTGAAGCAGAAATTTTAAAATGATATAACTAAAAAACTATTAAATATGAAAAAGGTACTTTTACTTGTAACGTTGGTTTTCTTTTCATTGCTTTCGATGGCGCAGTTTGTCGTAAGTCCGGCCTTGTTGGATGCAATGAAAAACGGTGATACAGAATACCTTGATGTGAACGTTTTCTTCGAAAATGCAGAGTCAATTTCTGATCTGGCATCTCAGTTCGACAACTATCATGCCGACTTCGATACACGTGTGAAAGGTGTTACGGCTATGCTGAAACGCAACCACGATAAGTCGTATTCTAAGTTTATGAGGCATATTGAGCCATTGGATAAGGCAAATCCTTCGGCTATAGCTGAAATGGAAGATTTTTGGATTGTAAATGCCGTGAACATGAAGGTCCGTAGCGATGTTATTATGCAGATTGCAGGTTTTGAGGAGGTAACATATATTGACCTAAATGCTTCACGATATACGATTGTTGACGGAACGACCGTGGTTACAGAAAATGCACCACGTTCGGTTGATGGAGTGGAGTGGGGCGTACGCGCAATAAACGCGCCTGCAATGTGGGCTTTGGGTTATACTGGCCGCAATGTGTTGATGCTTAGTATTGATACAGGCGTTAACCCTGAACATCCTGCTATTAGTACCAACTATGCTGGCAATTATTTCCCGCAGTCGCAATGCTGGTACGGAATGCGTCACGAATATCCACGCGACAATGCTTCGTCGTGCCACGGAACACACACCACAGGTACTGTGATGGGACTTGATAGGGCCACTCACGACACTATAGGCATTGCATACAATGCCAAATGGATTGCTTGCGACCCTGTTGCAAGCACTACTGCCGAATTGCTTACGGTAAGTCAGTTCTTTACGGTTTACCAGTGGGTGTTGAATCCCGATGGCGACGAAAATACTACCAGTGATGTTCCGCGAGTGATAAACAATTCTTGGGGCTACAGTTACGATTTGGCGGAGGAATTTGGCGCTTGTTCGCTTCCCGAAAATTCGATAGTTGAAACTTTGGAAGCTGCAGGAATTTGCTCTCCGTTCTCGGCTGGCAACGAAGGTCCGAACGCTGCTACGACTGGCTATCCAGCAATGCTTGCATATAATATTGTAAATCCGATGGCAATTGCTGCAGTAAATTCGAATAGTGTAGCGGCTGATTTTTCGAGCCGCGGTCCTACGCCATGTGTCGATGAAGAATCATCGCTGAAGATAAAGCCAGAAGTTTCGGCTCCTGGTGTGAACGTACGTTCGTGTGTAGGTTTTGATGGCTACAATGCACTGCAGGGAACTTCGATGGCTTGTCCGCATGTGTCGGGAGCATTGCTACTCTTGGCAGAAGCTTTCCCGATGGCTTCGGCAAGGGAACTTAAGGAAGCTTTGTATTATTCGGCGATAGACCTTGGCGTCGATGGCGAGGATAACACCTACGGAATGGGTATGATAGATGTTTTGGCTGCATACAATTACCTGTCGAGTAATTTCACTCCAGTGTCGCCTATAAGCGAGGATTTTGACATTAGCGTTAAACTTAGCATGTCGTATGGTGGTGTTACGGTAAATTCTGATACAACCACTTGTTTGGAGAGCGTTCCGCGAGTATTTGCAACATTATTTAATAATGGTATAGACGATGCTGGCGATGTGGTACTGCAAGTATATTCTGGCGACAGTATTATTGCTACTAAAACATGGCACGATGTTGCAGCAGGAACAAATGTTAACTACGAATACGAAGTGCCAGAAGTACCATTGCATGGCGGATTAAACGAGCTACGTGCTGTGGTTTCGTCGATGACTTACGGCGTCGAGTACGATACCTATAATAATAGTAGCATGTTAAGATTCAAGAAGTACTATCAGACCGATTTTCCGTACGTTGATGATTTCACAGAAGGTAATACTTTTGCCGATCACATGTTTATTGTTGAAAATCCAAACGAAAAAAAGACTTGGACTATGGCAAAGTGGGGCGATAGCCTACAGTACGATGCTCTCAGTTATTCGTTCCGCAATAATGATGTTTCGAAAGACAATGATTATGTATATATTCCAAAGATAACGTTGCCTGATGCCGATTCATTGTATCTTAATTTCGTATATGCATACAAGCGCAGAATGTCTAGTTCGTTGAAAGATTCACTTTTTGTACAAATAAGTACCGATTGTGGTGAATCATCGCCACAAACTATATGGGGAAATGGAGCGGCAGGTTTATACACCCAGGAGGGTAGTACTGGTAGCTATAAAAATTATTACGTTCCACAAGATGTGTCGGAATTTGATACAGTGTCGGTTTCTCTATCCGACTTCCGTGGTCGCGATGTTTTAATTAGCTTCAAGGCAAAAAATGGAAAAAATTCTGATCTTTTCATTAGTAGAATTGATGTTAGCAACAAATGTATGAGCGGTATCGGCGAGCAATCGGTGTCGGACGAACGTATTGCAATTGCAGCCTACCCAAATCCTTCGGATGGTTATGTGAATGTGGTAGTGTCAGAGCAGATGACAGGCTCAACTCTTTGTGTATATGATGTTTATGGACGTATGGTTAAGTCTGTCGGTATCGATTCTGCCGATTTTAGAGTTGATTTCTCCGATTGTCCCGATGGCGTATATTTCATGCGTGTTGATGGTACAAATATGCTGACAAAAATAGTATTGTTAAAAAAGTAGCAAAAAATTTGGTCGCTCGAAAAATAGTTCATAATTTTACGGCTTGATTAAAATTGGATATTTATGAATAGAAGAATCTTAAGTCCGCTTGTGTTGATGACCATTTTGGTTGCATTGACTTTCGTATTTACAGGTTGTCCTGGAGACTCTACCGCACCAACAATCTATTTCTATGCAAAGGATGGTAAGACTATTGACAAAAAGGGAGATACAACAGTATTGCTATATACAAAGTATGAAGATCCTGGATGTTATGTAGAAGATAATGCCAGTGGTGCTGAAAATATACAGGTAGAATCGGATTTAGAGTCAGTATTGCAGATCGAACGCAAGGATGCTTCGCACATGGGTGAGATAAAGAAGACTGGCGAATATGTAGTTACATATACTGCAACCGATGAGTCTGGTAATGTCGGAACTCGTTCGAAGACAATAACATGCAAGAATGTAAGCGACATATATACCGGAAAGTATTATACAAAGCGTGATGAAATTCCTTCGGGACTTGGTTTGAGCGTGTGCCGCGACACTACATATTATTCAAATATTACTTCTTCGCAGACTGTTGCAGGTAGATTGAGATTCTCTAAGGTTGCTTGCCACGAATACAATGGTCAGAAGGTATCTTTCAAGGTAGATGCTGACTTATTTTCTCCGACTAATTCGCCAAGAGATATGTCCGCTCAGATTGGTTATCTAGGAGGCTTGGGCGGTGATAAGGAGGCTGTAAGATACAAAGGTATGACATATGATGAAGCTGTTGATGACATGCGTCTTGAATATGTATATCTTAAAATTCCGACACAGGAATATACAGCATATACCGAAGGAGATGCTGCTATAAACGAATATACAGTAAGAATTCAGGGACGTATGGATGGACAGGTTCCGAGATCGAAAATCGTTTACAACGAGCAAGGTGTAATGTTGTACATTGTACTTGAATTAAACCTTACAGTAGCAAATCAGGCAGTACAGGATTATGTTGAGAAATACTATCTTGAATAGAAAATATAATTGTTTAGAAAAAAGGTCGGAATTATTCCGACCTTTTTTTGTTTATATGAGTCTATTGGCAATTATTCTATTGAAACAATCAGTCCGTTTTTTATCAGCGAGTCTTTCAGTTCCTTAAGGTATTTGTATTCGCCCTTTTTTATGTCGCAACGACCTTTATAGTTGGCTATATATGCGCACTGTTCGGCCTGTATTACATCGTGGTCGCAGATTTCCACAAGGCATGAGATGACATGGTCGAAGGTGTTTTTGCTGTCGTTGTACAAAATTAGGCTGTTGCCTTTCGACGACATTACATCTTCTATTGCCTTAGGTTCTATTATATTGCTGCTTGTTGACATAATTGGCGCAAATATATAGCATTATTGCCAAATGACAATATTTGTAACTATATTTTTCGAAAAAATGGTTCTGAAATGACGATTTTAATTCGCAGATTGGCTAGCTATTGTTTCAATATTGCGCAAGAATTGGATTTAATGTGTTGATAATAATTGGATTGAGGGTGTTTAAAAAATAAGGAAAATAAATTTGTCGAGAATTTAAATTGTAGTACTTTTGCACCGCTCGGAGAAATGGCAGAGTGGTCGAATGCGGCGGTCTTGAAAACCGTTGAACTCGCGAGGGTTCCGGGGGTTCGAATCCCTCTTTCTCCGCTAAAGCGCGGAGTTCCTAAAGAAAACATTCTTTATTGCGCTAAACGACTTTGGAGAGATGCCAGAGTGGTCGAATGGGGCGGTCTCGAAAACCGTTGTACTCTTTCGAGTACCGGGGGTTCGAATCCCTTTCTCTCCGCAACAAAAAGAGTGAAGTTTTACTTCACTCTTTTTGTTTTCAGCATCTTCGTCGAATGCAAATTCGCAAGAAGATGCTGAAAACAAAAAAAGGAAACGCCGCGTAGCAAGTTTCCTTTTTGTTGCAAGGCCGCCCGCGGCAGCGTAGGGATCTGTAATCCCTTTCTCAGTATAAATTGCAAATTCGCAAGAAGATGCTGAAAACAAAAAAAGGAAACGCCGCGGAGCAAGTTCCCTTTTTGTTGCAAGGCCGCCCGCGGCAGCGCATGGGATCTGTAATCCCTTTCTCTGTGAATTTATATTGGTAATTATATACGAGTTGACTCATTTAATGTTTTTATTCTAATCCTCTTCGTCATTCCGCAAAACTGAACGAACAGCATAAGGTACGTTGCTTGTGAGTTCGTTTATGCGGAATCTCCAATAGAACCCGTTTCAACAGGAGATTCCGCATAGTTGAACAATATTACGCTTCCCGTTCCGTGTCGCGTTATTGTTCTAACTTGCGGAATGACAGACTAGAGGCTCAAATTTTAGTCAACTTGTATATATAACCCTTTATTTTTTCATTAATTCAAGAATTTCCCCCACTTTCTCATCCATGCTTAGTCCACCGTCTATCCAGTGTATTACAATGCCGTCGCGCTCCATTTTGCGGAACCATGTCATCTGGCGTTTCGCGAAGCGGTGGATGGAGGTGTTCAGTTGCTCGAACATTTCGTCGTAAGTGATTTTGCCTTGCAGGTACCATGCCAAGTATTTGTATTCAAGTCCGTAATATTCCAAACTTTCATACGAAATGCCTTGTTTTAATAGTCCCTCAGCTTCTTCAATCATTCCGTTTTCGAGGCGTTGCTTCAGACGTGCGGTAATGCGTTGGCGACGTTGTTCGCGGTCGAACAATATGCCGATATTCAACGAGTTTAGGTTTCTATTGCTTGTGGTGCAAAGCGGATTCCGCTTTGTGTATTCGGCAATCTCGATTGCTCTGATTGCACGTTTTGCTGTATCGTAGTCGCTGTTGTTATTCAATGGCTTGTATGTGCGAAGTATAATTTCAAGTTCCTCAATAGTTTTGCCTTCCAGCAATTTGCGTAGATCTTTGTCTTCGGGGACATTGGGAAGGTTGTAGTTTTTTAGAACTGATTCGATGTAAAGCCCAGTGCCACCGCAAAGTACAGGAATCATTCCGCGCGAGCGTATGTTGTCATATACTTTGAAAAAGTCGCTTTGGTATTCGAACACATTGTATTTTTCGCCTGCATCAAGTATGTCGATTAGGTGATAGGGGATGGTATGTCCGTCAATTGTGTATTCGTCGAGGTCTTTTCCTGTGCCTATGTCCATTCCGCGGTAAACCTGTCGGCTGTCGGCGCTGATAATTTCCGTGCCGAGTGCCTTGGCAAGGTGTACGGCTACGCCGGTTTTGCCGCCTGCCGTAGCGCCCATTATGCTTATTAGGTTGTATTTCGTTTCCACGCGCTGAATTTTTGCGCAAGTTAATGCAAATTTGTGAGAGGTGTGTGATTTTTGTTGATTTGTTTTGCTTGTTAAAAATAATATTTGTAAAATTGAAAAAATGACTTATATTTGCTCGGTTGTATATAAAATTTTACCCAATGAAAAAATCGATTTTTTTATTATTGGCAATTGTTTCTGTAGCAGGAATGATTGCTATTAGTGGTTGCAATAAGAAAGAAACCTACATGGTGTATTTCAATTCAAACGGTGGGTCTGGAATCATGGAACCACAGGCGTTTACTGAGGGAGAGGAACAGGCATTGTCCAAAAACTTGTTCACTCGAGAAGGTTTCACATTCAATGGGTGGATAGGAAACGGAAGCAAATACAATGATGGACAAGTAATAACTGTCTCATCGGATGTGACATTGTTTGCAATGTGGTTAAGTGGTGGCGCGTCTGGAACTGGAGGCGATCCGTCATCGTCGGGAACATCAGGTACTGTAGATGGACACAACTGGGTTGACCTCGGTTTGCCTTCTGGTACAAAGTGGGCAACCTGTAACATAGGCGCAACCAATCCTGAAGACTACGGCAACTATTACTCGTGGGGTGAAACAACTATCAAGGATGGTTATAGCGGAGATTCCTATACCTATTCTAGTAATCCGACCACGCTTCCGGCAAGTGCAGATGCCGCTACTGCAAATTGGGGTTCGGGATGGAGAATGCCGACCGAAGAAGAATTTAACGAACTAAAAAATAATAGCACTGTAACATGGACAAACCAGAATGGTGTAATCGGATGCTTGTTCGCAGGGGCAAACGGCAATTCCATATTTTTGCCTGCTGCAGGTTGTTGTGGTAGTAATCTATTTGATGCTGGTTCAAGGGGGCATTATTGGTCTTCATCAATATGGACAGCAGACCAGAGTCTTGCGGTGAGTTTTTACTTCTATTCGGGCAATTACACAACTAGTAACTATAACAGGAGCAATGGCATGACCATCCGTCCTGTATGCGCCCAGTAGGATTTACAATATACTAGAGATTGAATATACGATTTTCGACAGTCGACAATGGTCGGCTGTCGTTTTTTTGTGTTCAACAGCTTCTCGTTAAAATCTTTGTGTGCAGCAGGCTTGTAGTCGCGTGTGTTTCCGTAATTTTGCGCACGATGAAAATTAGACTGATATTTCTGCTTTTATGCCTTTGCATAGTGTCGGCATTGTCGGCGCAAAGCGATTCAGTACGCACTGTTGTTGCCCAGCAAGGTGACGGTATCTATAAGATTCTGCGAGAAAACGGCTACGAGGCAAAGGACTATTATCATGATTTTCTTGAGATTAACAAGGATAAGATTCAGCAGGAAGACCAGTTGATTCTTGGTGAGACATATATATTACCTCCAAAGCACGAGATTGCCGAACCTGAGCATGTTGTGATTATCGATACTGTGCCCCAGCTTTGCATTAAGCCCGATTCGGTGCATGTCGCCGATTCGTCGCCGCAGGTGGTTGTTCCCGAAGTGCCTGCCAAGCCTAAGCCTCAGGTGAAAATGGAGCTGCGTATTGCCGACACGATAAAAGGTACAGCTTTGAAAGGTGCTGTTTTCTATCTTATTGCAGGACATGGTGGTCCCGACCCAGGCGCGACTTCATACGTTGATGGTGTGATGATTTCTGAAGATGAGTATGCCTACGACATAACCTTGCGACTTGCACGTTGTATAGAGGAGCAGTCGGGAAAGGTTTACTTGATAATCGACGACCCCGACGACGGCATCCGCGATGAAAAAATCCTGAAAATCGACTACGACGAGTATTATTATCCTGGTTTTGAGATAAGCCGCGACAAAAACCAGCGTTTGTTGGAACGTGCAGAGGCAGTAAACAAGCTGTTTTATGCAAACAAGTCGGCCAAATATCAGCGGGTTGTGGAGATTCACCTCGATTCTCGTCCTAGTAGCCAGCGAGTTGACGCGTTTTTCTATTATTGTCATGGCAGCAGCAAGGGCAAGAAGTTGGCCGAGACTATGTACAATGTCTTCCGTCAGAAATATGCAAAGTTCCAGCCCAATCGTGGCTATTTCGGAACGGTGGAAGAACGCAATTTGTTAGTTATCAAAAAGGTAATCCCACCTGCAGCATTCATGGAAGCAGGAAATATCAACAACGAGCGCGACCGTAAGCGTCTGCTTGACGCCAATAATCGTCAGGCTTTGGCAAAGTGGCTGTCGGAAGCATTAATTCAGGATTATAAGGCTAACCAGTAGGGGCGCAATGCGTTGCGACCTTATTGCATTGCAATGCGCCCCTACTGCAATTTTGTCATATTTTGTCGTGTGGCAGAATTTTTGAAATCAATGAGTGTCATTTTATTTAAATTGATATGGAAAACGATAACATACAGGAAGAAAAGAAAGTGGAAGAAACAACAGAAAATGTTGAAAATAAAGATGTTGAAGTAGAAGAGGCTGCGGAGACAAAAGTCGAAGAGACTGCTGCTGAAGAAAAGAAAACAGAGCCCGAACCTGAACATGGCAAGAAGAAAAAGTCGCGTTTCGGATTTTCTGACAGAAAATTGAAGGACGAATTGGCAGAGTCGAATCGCAAACTCGAAGAACTTCAGGACAAGTATATGCGTCAGGTGGCAGAGTTTAGCAATTTCAAGAAACGTACTGCCAAGGAAAAGCTGGAGCTTCGCGAAAGTGTTAAGGCTTCGATGTTGCACGACTTTTTACCAGTAATAGACGACATTGACCGCGCTATGGAGCATCTTGAAACTGCCGATGTGGAAGCTACAAAGGAAGGTGTAAAGCTTATATACCAGAAGTTTATGGATTATCTGAGGTCGCAGGACCTGACTGAAATTCAGGCTATGGGTGAGGATTTCAATACCGATTTCCACGAGGCTGTCACACAGTTCCCTGTCGAGGATGAAGCCAAGAAGGGAAAAGTAATCGATGTGATTCAGAAAGGCTACAAGATTAACGACAAGGTTGTAAGATATTCAAAGGTTGTCGTAGGTCAGTAGGAGGATTTGTATGGAAAAGAGAGATTATTACGAAGTGCTTGAGGTCGCCAAGAATGCGACACCCGAAGAGATAAAGAAAGCGTACAGGAAGAAAGCTATTCAGTACCATCCGGATAAGAACCCGGGCGATAAAGAAGCCGAGGAGAAGTTCAAGGAGGCAGCCGAAGCCTACGAGGTGCTTAGCAATCCCGACAAGCGTGCTCGTTACGACCAGTTCGGACATGCAGGTATGGGTGGCGCTAGTGGATTTGGCGGTGCTGGTGGCTTCTCTATGGAAGACATATTCACACGTTTCGGCGATGTGTTCGAAGGTGCTTTCGGTGGTGGTTTCAGTAGTTTCTTCGGTGGCGGCGGAAGCCGTGGCGGAGGCAGACGTGCCGTGAATCACGGTACAAACCTGCGTGTTACCGTAAAACTTACGCTCGAGGAGATTGCTAACGGCACTACAAAGAAGATAAAGGTTAAGAAATATGTGCCATGTTCGGCTTGCCACGGTACTGGCGAGAAGGACGGCAATTCGAGTTCAACTTGTCCGACCTGCAACGGTCGTGGCGTGCAGACGCGAGTTATGCATACTATGCTGGGGCAGATGCAGACAAGCTCAACCTGTTCGACCTGTGGCGGTTTGGGTAAGGTTATAAAGGAAAAGTGTACTTCGTGCTACGGCGAGGGTATTGTTTCGGGCGAAGAAACTATAGAACTGAAAATCCCTGCCGGAGTTTACGAAGGAATGCAACTTTCAATGGAAGGCAAGGGCAATGCAGCACGTCACGGTGGCATAAATGGCGATCTGCTCATTGCAATTCAGGAAATCGAGCATCCCGAACTCAAACGCGATGGAATCGACCTTATATATAATTTATATATAGGTATTCCCGATGCAATACTTGGTTGCAGTGCCGAAATTCCGACAATTGGCAACAAGGTGAAGATAAAGGTTGAGCCGGGAACGCAATCTGGTAAGATTCTGCGACTTAAAGGCAAGGGTTTGCCCGACATCAACGGCTACGGACATGGCGATTTGTTGGTAAGAATAAACGTTTTCATACCTAACGACGTAACTAAAGAAGACAAAAAAATGCTTGAACAAATGCGCGAATCAGAGTCGTTCAACCCTCAAAGCAAGCGAAACGAGACATTTTTTACTAAACTGAAGAATATGTTTCGTTGTTAGTTGGTGTATGTTAATATAATATAATAATAGGTTTGTATTAAATTCAACTAAAAACTCTCATAGCAATGCAATAAAAAAAACACTATTGCGTTATATGAGAGTTTTAATTTTATGTATTTTTGCAGCCAAAATTTTTAAACATGACAAAAAGAATTTCGTTTTTTATTGCAATACTTTTATTTGCAGGTATAAGTGGTTATTCGCAATCAAATAATGGTATAACTCCAAATAACGATGTTATTGGTCGCGATGCCCCGAATACTATTTCGACAGCAGTTTCTTTTTTGACTATTGCTCCTGATACAAGAGCCGGTGGTCTTGGCGATGCAGGTGTGGCAACTACCCCCGATGGTAATTCGCAGCACTGGAATCCGTCAAAGTATGTTTTCATTGAAAATGATTTTGGTGTTTCTATATCATATACACCTTGGCTTCGTGCTTTGGTATCGGATATGAACCTCGCTTATTTGTCGGGTTATTACAAGTTCAATGCTCAGAATGCTATTGGTGCTTCTTTGTTGTATTTCGACTTGGGAAGCATGACTTTCAAGGATATAAACAATGTAACTATAATGAATTTCCGTCCGCGTGAATTCTCGTTGGACTTGTCGTATGCACGTTTGCTGGCAAAGAACTTCTCGGGTTCTGTGGCAATGAGATTCATTTATAGTAACCTTACTGGTGGTCAGGATGTTGGCAATGGCGTTCAGTCGAAGGCTGGTACTTCGGTTGCTGCCGATGTTTCGTTCTACTACAAGAACGATGACATTATGACAGGTAACATGAAGTCGTCGGTTATGTGGGGTTTGAATATCTCGAACATCGGTTCTAAGATTTCATATACTTCGAACGAAAAGCGCGATTTCATTCCTACCAACTTCCGCACTGGCGTCGGCTATATGCTTAGCTTCGACGAGCACAACGACCTGTTGATTACAGCTGATTTCAACAAGTTGCTTGTTCCATCGTCACCTACATATTATCAAGTTGGCGAAATATTGCCCAGCGGTGATACTGTAAAGGCTGGTAGCGAGCCTGTTGTAAAGTACGGCAAGGATCCTAATATTTCGGTTCCTGCAGCATTGTTCACTTCGTGGTGGGATGCTCCTGGCGACGCAACTCCATTCGTACACAATGGAAAGCCATCGCGTTTTCGTGAAGAATTGGCCGAAATAACAATGTCGCTTGGCGTTGAATATTGCTACGCAAAGCAGTTCGCAGTAAGAGTTGGCTATTTCCACGAGCATGCATACAAGGGCAACCGTAAGTATGTAACAGTGGGTGCTGGCTTGAGACTTAATGTTTTCGGACTCGATTTTGCATACTTGATTCCTGTAACACAGGCAAATCCATTGCAGAATACTTTGAGATTCACTCTTACTTTCGACTTCGGCGGCATTGCAAAGGAACAGCGTGACGCAAGAAAGGCAGAAAAAGAAGCAAAGAAAGCATAATGTACAGGATAGGAATAGGTTACGATGTACATAAATTAAAGGATGGTTTGGATTTCTTCCTCGGAGGAATCCAAATTCCTTATAATAGGGGCTGTGTGGCGCATTCCGACGGTGATGTGCTAATACATGCCATTTGCGACGCTCTTCTAGGTGCGGCAAACTTACGCGATATAGGCTATCATTTCCCCGACAGCGACCCTAAATACAAGGGCATCGACAGCAAAAAACTACTTAAGGAAACATATCGCCTTGTGAAAGAGAAAGGCTACGAAATCGGTAATATCGATTCGGTAATTTCTTTGCAAAAGCCCAAGCTAAAGGATTATATTCCCGAGATGCAGAAAACTCTTGCTGCAGTTCTTGAAATCGACGAGTCACAGATTTCGATAAAGGCAACGACTACCGAAGGACTAGGTTTCGAAGGTAGGGAAGAGGGGATAAGTGCGCAAGCAACGACGTTGATAGTTGAAAGTTGAAAGTTAAAAGTTGAAAGTTGGTTAGTATGTATAGACGTTGCGAGCAACGTCTATACAAAAAAAACATAGGCGAAGCAATGTATTGCTTCGCCTATGTTTTTTATATAATCGAGCACGTTGAAACATTGAAGTCTAGATTCGCAAAACTTTTTTTCATTAAAAATGTGTTAATCAAAAAAAAATGTCTATTTTTGCGTAATTATTGTAATTAGGTTAAATATGAGTAATTGTATCAAAAGATTATTCCTGTTGCTGACATTGGGAACTTTGTTGTCAGTAGGTTACATATATGCGCAGGAATTGAACATCACAGTGTATCCAGAGAATGTTGAGACTTTGCAGGATAACCCAGAAGGTTTTCTTGAAGACCCACTTGTAAATACCGGTATAAATGTTCCGGGTAATTCCGAAACCGAGAACAACTTTAAGCTGGACGAAGGAAACGTACAGTTCGGCGTGTCGGCAGAAGTTGGTTTCAGCCCGTTGAGTAAGTATTTGAACGTGCCGTTGTCGGTAGGTTACAAAGGATTCACACTTTCGGTGGCTATCCCTTTCTACATTCAGAGAAAGGCAAAATATTCGCACGGATATGTGTCGGCTTACGGTGGCTTGGGAGACGTCAGCGCATCGCTGTCGTATAAGTTGCAGCGTCAGACAATTTTCGAGCAGATATCGTTCACTTCTAGTTTCCCGACAGGAAACCAGAACCGTATGTCTAAGGGTTATATCGTGCCGATGGGAACTGGTAGCTTCGACTTCATATTCTCAAATACCTTCCAGTACAGACATACGCATTTCAGAATATACAACAACATTTCGTATCGTTTGAGCGGAAAGTGCAAGCGCGACATTAAGCTTGCAGTTCCTTACTACGATGAAGACACCGTATTGCGTTCGGGCAACGAAATGATACATTATGTGACATCGAACGGTAACTTGCTGTCGTGCAACACCTCGTTCGACTATCCAGCTTTCAGTTGGATGTCGATACATGCTGGTTTCGCCGTTATGAATAGCTCGGCAGGTACTTTGTACCACAAGCACACTTATTCGTGGAACAACGATGAGTTTGAGTTCCCGACCGAAAAGGCTAACCAGGCATACACTTCTATCGAAGTCAGAGGTGCAATTGCTTTCTCGTACTGGGGAATCGACCTTATGTGCGTGGTTGCTCAGCCGGTATATGTTTATACCCAGAACCAGAACATTAAGGACAGCCAGAAATTCAATTTCTATATCAGATTGTCAAAGAAAATATTTTAAAGCAATATGAAAAGGTTTTTGTCGATAATATCAGTGGTTGCTCTTGTGGCATTGGCATTGGTCGGCTGCCGCAAGGATCCAATCGAGTTCAATCAGGTTGGTACGATAAATATGCAACTTGTTAAAGGCTTTTCTCATAAGGGCAAGGTTCATAGCAAAGGTATATGGGAGGCTTTCGAAGCTACCGTAACCATTATATATGAAAGCGGAGAGGATATTGTTTACAATTGTGTGTTCTCCGATCCTACAGGTTCGGGTATTTATTCGAACGACAATACCGGTGACAGAATATACATATTCAGGAACATGAAATTCCGCATCAAGATTGACGGTGTTGTTGACGGAGAGTCGGTGAGCGGTATAATTCCGGAGGCCGAAAACGACTGGCTTATCTTTACCGATGATACCGACGAACTCACTGTGCCACCTGTAATGTTGTACGCAGGAAAGACTCGTCTTGGCATTATGGTTAAGGAAGTTGGCGGCGACTATGTTCACGCATACGCAAAACTGGCCGAGTACGAACAGCCGGATTCTGGCGTTTATGAGGAAGTTTGGGGCGGATTCTACTATATAGAGAAGAAATTTGCCGACCTCAACGTGTCGTTGGAGGAATGGAACTTCTATCCAGTTGAGAATTATACTCAGGATCAGCAGCCGACGAACAGCAATGGAGTTTTCGAAGGCTTCATTTCCGACTTGGCTCTTGAGACCGAATATTCGATAAAGGCATACGCATCGATGAGAGACATTGAATTGTACAGCCGTACGGTTAATTTCAAGACAGGCAACACTGTCGATTCGATAATGACGCTTGTGACTACCGAACTTAATGCAGGTGTCGATTTCGCTAGCATACGTGGACGTATCTACATGAAGGAAGGCTATGATCTTTCGAAGGTAAACGAAGTCGGTGTGGTTGCATATCCTGCAGGAAGTCCCGATTCGGAAAGATGGTTCTACGGCGAACTCGACGGTGAAGACTTCTATGTAAATATGAGCGAACTCGAGCAGAATACCGAATACAAGTATTACCTCTTTGCATACTACTACGATAGTTATAGCAGAACTTGCAGGAGCGTCGAAAGTACGTTTGCAACCGAAGGTTCGCGCGAGTTTGTTGTTAATACAGGAAGATATTCTATAACAGGTATTTCCAATGCTTCTGCACTGCTTTACGGAGAGATTGTTTCGGGTAGTGTTGAGTATAGCAGCGCAATAGGTTTCTACTATGGCAACTCACCTCAAACAATGACAAATTTTGTCGAAGGTGAATTGCTTTCCGGACAGAATACATTTACTGCTACCTTGTCGGGCAATGCTCTTGGTGCTGGCAGTACAATATATTATTGTGCAGTAGTGAAGGTTGAATATAATGGAGAGCTTTACGAATACAAGGGTGACAATTTGAACTTTACAATGCAATCTTCGCCCGAAATATCATGTAGCACTCCTTCGTTGCAGTCAACTTATTCGTTGGTAATTCCGTGTACTTTCAATCATAACGGACGTACTTGCAGCGAATATGGTTTCTTATACATGATCACAGACGGTGAAGAAGGAGGCGACAATGATTCCATAGTTATACATTATGGAGATTCTGGAATTTCGTACAAGAGATTTACCTCTTCGGTTTCGGGCTCTGTAAATCTTACGCTTGACGGATTGTCGCAGGGTAATTATTATGCGTACTGTCTGTATGCAAAATATGGCGACGAGGTTATAGAAAGTGATGTTTATACAGAATACACATACGAGGTAGGAGGTTCTGGAAGGTACGAAGGTATAGTATTCTATGCTGGAGCCGACTATACACTCGAGGCGCTTATCGATCGTGAGCAAACCGGTGAAAATACCGCAGTATGGGGCGCAGCTGGCGAATTGGTTATTACTACCGATGTACCGAGCAGCGGTTCTATGGTTTCTGGCTTGAGCAATACAGAGGCTATTGTGGCTCATTACGGACTTAATGACACAATTGCAGCATCGGCATGCCGCATCCGCAATTCGGCTGCTTATCTGCCGTCGACTGCCGAAATGGAAGCAATGGCAAGCGCTTATGTAAACGGCGATCTTGAAGATGCGTATCTGATTGGTACTTATTGGACATCCGACGAGGTTGATGCCGACAATGCTAAGATTGTGGTAGTTGAGTACGGTGCTCAACAGGAGCTTACGTATAGTATCGCTACAGTTTCGAAGGCACAGCTCTATAAATACGTTCCTGTAGTACGCTATTAATTTGAATAATATTCAAAAAGTAGGGTTTGGGTTGATTCCAATCCCTACTTTTTTGTGTCCTTTGCCGTTCCCGCGTAGTATAGTGCCCTGCGGGCAGAACGGCGAAGCCCTCAACGTAGTTAAATTCAACAAATTTTTTTCAAATTTTACAAATAATACTGCCCTCATAGCTTCCGCGATGACTACAAGTGAGGACTGTCGGTGTCCTGTTGGTACTTTTCCGATCCGTTTCACGACATTCCGCAACCTTTAGCTCACGCAGCGAAGCAAGTAAAATAGAACGAACAGCACAAGGAACGGTGCTTGTGAGTTCATTTATGCGGAACGCTGCTTGCAGCCTCGCGAAGCAATCTCCTTTTTGCCAACAATTGTCGAAGACAATCATGAGCACCGCTGAAAATCAGTTGTAGGGGCGAATAACAAGTAAAAGCCCCCGCGGCTCGAGCGGAAAGGAATTATTATCAAGCTTCACGACGGAACCATTTTTTCGTTTAAAGCCGTTGCACGCAACGGCTCTACAGCGATAAATTTGACCTTCTACCATTAAGTTTCCCCCTTTTCCCCTTCTTTTTGCTATTTATTTCCTCTTATAAAATCCCTTGTTATCTTGTATTTCGTATAAAATACAATTTATAAACATTTATGTTTTTACTATTTACAATAAAATATTTTATACATTAATGAGTTGAAAAATATTTTATATAAACTCTGGCTTTGGTACGATCGTAACGACGGATTATTTTTATCTTTATAGCATGTTTTTTTTTGTTAGAGTGTTTGTAAGATGAAAAAAGTATTATCATGTTGCCGTAATGGCATATATTCTCATGCTTCGTATGCCAGGGAGGAAGCTTGTCAAGAAATAAATACAGTTGGTAGAAAACAACTCTCAACTTTTAACTTTAAACTTTTAACTCTTAACTGCATCTTGCTTTGCTTATTCTTTGGTGGTACGGTGTGGGGGCAGACGACGGTAGAAATTGGTGATGGTGGAACTACGAACAATACCTATCTTCCAGGCTACAATTTCTACGATTATTCATTGACACAGCAGATTTATACTGACACAGAAATTGGAATGGCAGGAACAATCAATTCCATTGCATTTAAAAATACTGGGACACAAAAAACACGTACATATAATATCTATATGTTGCATACTGATAAGGATGCTTTTTCCAGTGGAACTGACTGGGTTGCAATGAGTTCTGGAGATTTGGTTTTCAGTGGAGAACTTACTTTTACTGTTAATGCCTGGACTACAATTGACCTTGATAATCCTTTTGCTTACGATGGTTCTTCCAATCTATTGGTAGGTGTAGCCGATGTAACTGGTGATTATACAAGTTCTCCTCATATGGCATGTCTCGTTTTTAATGCAACTTCTCAGGCAATTAGAGCTTATAGGGACAATACTGCTTATAATATTACAGCACCTGGAGTTACAGGGACTGTGCTAAGTGTAAAGAATCAGATTGAACTTAAAATTACTCCCAGTTCTGCTCCTATCTGTTATACTCCTAGGAATCTGGAATCAGTTCTAACTCCTGGCGATGGTACTGTCGCCACCTTGAACTGGGAACGCCACGCCAACGGCACAGAAAACAACTGGGTACTTGAATACAGCACAAATTCAAACTTTTCGGGAGCAACATCAGTAAATGTAAGCGGTACACCTACTGCCAACCTCACAGGTTTAGCTGCCGAAACAACATATTATGCCCGTGTAAAAGCCAATTGTGGCGGTGGTAGTGAAAGTGGTTGGACTTCTACTTGCGAGTTTACGCCTACCAATGTCTACGCTATTACCGTGAACGATGGTTCCTCAACGAATGGAAATGTGCCGATTTATGGTTTATGGTGTGACGATATTACAAAAAGCCAATTCATTATTCCTTCAACAGCGTTGTCAACTATACAATATGGTACAATCAACAAGTTGACATTCTACTCCAGTAATGCCAGTGTAAGTTGGGGTAGCGCCAATTTTGAAGTCTATATGACTGAGACGAACGAGACCTCTATTTCGGAATTGGTTGATTATGCTAGTATGACTAAGGTTATGACAGCAGGCTCTCTATCTATCAGTGGCAATATTATGGAAGTCACGCTGTCGTCTCCTTATCAGTATCTGGGTGGCAATCTTATGATTGGTTTTCTTCAAACAGTTAGTGGTTCATATAGTTCGTGTTCTTGGTACGGTGTTACAGCAACAGGTGCTTCTATGGGTGGTTACGGAACTTCGATTTCACAGCAGAATTTCCTTCCTAAAATCACTATTGAATATACCCCAAGTGTTGCACCAACATGCCCAAAGCCCACCAATCTTACCGTTTCCAATGTTGAAGCAAGAAGCGCCCAATTGTCGTGGACTGCTGGCGGTAGCGAAACTGCTTGGCAGATTTGCGTAAATGATGACGAAGCCAACCCGATATCCGTAACTACCAATCCATACACACTTACTGGACTTACTCCCGAAACAACCTATAATGTCAAGGTGCGTGCAAATTGTGGTGGCGATTACAGCGCCTGGACTAGCAATTCATCGTTTACTACCCCGATTGCTTGTCCTGCTCCAACTAGCCTTACCGTTTCTAATGTTGACACAAGGAGCGCCCAATTGTCGTGGACTGCTGGCGGTAGCGAAACCGCTTGGCAGATTTGCATAAATGGCGATGAAGCCCACCCGATATCCGTCACTACCAATCCTTACACACTTACTGGACTTACTCCAGAAACGGACTATGATGTAAAGGTGCGTGCAAATTGTGGTGGCGGCGATTATAGTACATGGACTAGCAATGAATCGTTTACAACCCTTATTGCATGTCCTGCCCCCACAGGGCTTGCTTATTCCGACATTGAACCAGGGGCGGCAACAATTTCGTGGGATGATGCTTCGGTAAGCGGATATAATTTAAGGTATGGAAAGGCATATACATTTGATGATGGAACAATGCAGGGCTGGACTACCATAGATGCTGATGGCGATGGTTACAACTGGATGCTTGGTTCTGCTGTTGGTGGCACTTATCTTGTTGAAGGAGCAAGTCTTGCTGGTTCAGGACATAATTCATCTGCAGATCTTCTGTCATCCGGTTCTTTTGAAAATGTAAATATTACAGCTTTAACACCTGATAATTATCTAGTGTCACCGCGCATTAATTTTGGCTCGGGAGCTAGTATTGGCTTTTGGGCATGTGCGCAAGATGTTGATTTTCAATCTGAACATTTTGGTATAGCGATTTCAACAAATGGAAATACAGATCCTAGCGATTTTACTACAATTCGTGAGTGTACTTTCCCTGGAAATATGACAAGAGAACAAAGTAGTTGGAAATATTATGAAGTCGATTTAAGTTCATATTCGGGGCAGGGTTATGTGGCAATTAGACATTTCAATTGTACAGATATGTTTATGTTGAATATCGATGACATAACTATCACACAAGCAATAGTAATAGGAGCTACCTCTCCATATTTACTTGGCGGCCTTGATCCTGCAACAACATACGGCGTTCAGGCGCAGTCCGACTGCGATAGTGAAGGGTTGAGTAGTTGGTGTTCTCCTGTAATTTTTACAACAGGTGTTCCTACCAAGATTAAGATAACTCCTTCTGCCGCCGACGAGATGACATGGGCGGAGTTTGCTGGATATGTAAATGATGGGTACTCGTACTCAGGAAAGACTGTGACACTTATGGAGAACATCGTTAGTGGTGTTACTGATATTGTGGGTACGTATGCCAGCCCTATCAGATATTTTAGTGGTACTTTCGATGGTGGCGGACACACACTGACGGTGAACATATCGAGTTTGTCACCGGATGCCGCAGTAGATAACAATGAATATAAAGGCGTGGCTCCATTCCGCAACATCAGGAACGCTACCATCAAAGACCTTGTGGTGACAGGCTCGGTGACAGGCAACCAACACCACACTGCAGGTTTGGTAGGTTTTTGTGCAGATGGTAGCACCAATACGATACAAAACTGTCTTGTACACACCAATGTGACAAACAGCAATCCAGGAGTCGGCACTGAGACCAACAATTACATTGGAGGTATAATAGGTCACAACCAGACTGCAACAACTACGATTGAAGGTTGCGTTTACGACGGTACGCTTACTTCAGAAGCTTTCAAGGGCGGTATGATTGGTTTTTCCGATTACTCAACGGTCACCATACAAAACAGTTACTTCGGTGGAAACTATTCAACCTCCGATAATTTTTCGCCAATAGGTTGCAAGGCATCAAATAGGACGGCAACCCTTACTTTCGATAATTTCTATTATAACAAGGATGCTGGGGATTTTGGCGGTAATACAGGATATAACATAATGAATGGTGCTACTCCTACAGGCACACCCAAACACGGCTATACCATCACTGGCGAAAGCCCCGTTACCGTTGCTATGAATGGTAGTCCTACCGAATATGATGTGAGTGGTATCAATGCCTACAGTGCTGGAATAGTGTATGATGGTGACATCATTGCCGGCGATGGCGACAATGTAGCTCTAACACTTGGCGGTGCTCCATCGGGTTACTATTACGAAGCAGACTACGGCACCCTCACGGGCAGCGGTAGCAGTTATACACTTGCTATGACTGGTAACAATACCAAAATATATGTTGTAAATTGCTTAAGACCTGAGAATCTTGGGGTCTCAGCCAACAACAATTCCATTACCATTACCTGGGACGATAACAGTGCCAGCGAATGGCAGGTTGCTGTGCACACAAGCGACGATGGCAATCCTGGCAGCCACATTGTTGGCACGGTTTCCGAAAGGACATATACCGTTAGCAGTCTTGCGTCAGACCAGACACGCTACTTGTGGGTGCGTGCATACTGCAGTGCCAGCGACCAGAGCGTGTGGATAGGTCCTGTTAATGCAACTACACAATGTACAGAGCCAACTAGCCTTACCGCTACGCCATTCTCATCTGGCGCAGTGCTTACTTGGGATAGCGGTACTGATGAGGAATATACGGTGGAATTAGGAACACCCACATATTCAAACCAGACCGATGTTGAGTTAATTAACGAAAGTTTTGAAGGAGGTTCTTTGCCCGATGGTTGGACAAGTGAGGGTTCTGCTACTTGGAGTGTTGGTACAGGAGATTACTCTTCGTCAACTGGTGCATGTGATGGTGATAAAAATGCTAAGATTAACCATACATCAAATGACAATGTGACATATCTTGTGACTCCTGCAATAGATTTGAATGGTGCCACCTCTGCAACACTTAGTTGCTGTTATATTAACCGAAGTTGGAGTGGCGATGTAGATGGTTTTGGTATCTATTATCGCATCAATGGTGGAAGTTGGACAGAGCTGTTCTCAACCTCTGAGGCACACTCTTCATGGACATCAACGGGAGACATAAGTCTAAGTACTTTTGGCGCAAACTTCCAACTTGGTTTTAAGATGACTGATAATTACGGCTATGGTGTCGCTATCGACAAAATAGTCTTTTCTGTAACGGGTAATTTGCCTACAGGCGATTATACTTGGACACCTGTGACATCCAGTGCCACTATGCCTTATACTCTTACTGGTCTTACTATGGGCAACACCTATTATGTTCGTGTGAAAGACCAATGCGATAACACCAGCGATGTAGTTGCTTTCTCGCCAGCCTGCACCTCGCCAAGCGACCTGACAGTAGAACCGAGCAGCCGTAGTGCAGAGGTTACTTGGTTGGGCGGCGACAGCTATAATTTGAGATACCGTACGGCTTTTGTAGGTTTACAAGAGGGGTTCAGTTCTGCTCCTTCTGGATGGTTGTTTAGAACAGGTGCATTGAATAACGATGGTACAGCATCCTTGTCAGGCACATCCTCATGGTCTAGCGGCACTTCCAATAATGTGTTTGACTCGCATATTTATATGAATTTCTATAGCACCAAGAATTATTGGCTAATAACACCGAGTATTTCTATCCAAGATGATTGCCTATTCAATTTTGATGTGGCATATACTGCATATAGCGGTAGCAATGCTACTCCTGCTCAAAATTGTACTACTCATAGGTTTGCTGTTTTGATTTCGACCGACAATATGGAAAGTTGGACTATTTTGCGTGAGTGGAACAACAATGGTTCATCGTATTCCCTCGATGGCATATCGACTACAGGTGATAATGTTAGCATCAGCCTGAGTTCATACGCAGGTCAGACTGCTTATATAGCATTCTTTGCTCATTCTGAAACCACTAGTTACGACAATAACATACACTTTGACAATGTAAAGATAGGCAAGGCTCCTGGCTCGTGGATGCCAAGCAACAGTGGTACTAGTGCCAGCAGTCCATACACAATTAGTAACCTCTCGCCAGAGACCGCATACGATGTTCAAGTACAGGCAACCTGCGAAGGCGACTGGAATACTTCGGCAACTTTTACAACTACGCCGCTTATCCCATACGACATCACCGCATCGGCCGACCCCACCGAAGGCGGTACTGTGGCGTTTATGGCAGGACCAGCAAGTGGTACCACAGTAAATACACACCTTCCTCTTGATAGTTATTATCATTATGGATTGTCGGAACAAATCTATACTCCTGCTGAAATTGGAGGAGGTGCTATCAGCAGCATAGCATTTTATAGTGAGCAAGGCACTACTAATAATGGTGGCATTGCATTTACTCGCAATATTGACATATATATGGCACATACCAACAAAAGTGCTTTTGATAATACAAACGATTGGATTTCCGTATCAAGTGGCGACAAGGTGTTCTCTGGAACAGTGACATTCAATTTCGAAGAATGGACGACCATTACTTTCTCTACTCCGTTTAATTACAATGGCACAAGCAACCTCGTTCTTGTAGTTGACGATAATACTGGTGATGATACTCCATCGGGCAACTATTTGACTTGTAGGGCGTTCACACCTGCCGGAGGAGGTAATTGTTCTCTATTTGTTCGTGGTGGAACAAATTATGACCCCACAAATCCGACGAATCATGCAGACGAATTGTTGACAGTAAAGAATCAAATTCTGATTAATCCAGGCAGTAGCAGTCTAACTCGGATTTATCCCGAAGGTGCTACTTGTACGGTCGTAGCGACAGCCAACGACTGCTACGATTTTGTAAACTGGACTGAGAATGATACGCAGGTATCGACAGATTCAGCCTATTCATTTACTGTAACTGGCGATAGAAATTTGGTTGCTAACTTCAATCTAAATAACTATACCGTTACTGTAGAGGCTAGTCCGAGCGAAGGCGGTAGTGTAACTGGCGGTGGTACATACGGTTGTGGCAATAGCACCGCTAATCTCGAGGCTACTGCAAATACAGGTTACTACTTCTACCAATGGGCAGATGGCAATACCGACAATCCGCGCACTGTTAATAACATAACTAGTGATGTCACTTATACGGCTATCTTCAAGGAGGCTCCGCATACCATCGCCAGCGAAACCGACTGGAACAACTTCGCCGAAGCCGTCAGCTACGGCTATGATTATAATGGAGAAGACGTTACGCAGACAGCAGACATTACAGTATCTACTATGGTGGGTGGTGCTGACGCTGCAGGTGTTTATGATGAATCTATCTTCTTTAAAGGTACTTTCGACGGCGGCTGCAACACTATAACATTCAATAAGGCAAACGCTACGGAACAATATACTGCACCGTTCCGCCGTATAGATGGGGCTACTATCCAAAATGTCAAGGTAACTGGTACAGTTTCATCAAGCAATAGGTTTGCTGGTTGTGTGGTGGCATACTCTAAGGGTACAAGCACCGTAACCAATTGCATCAACAGCACATCAATAACTTCTACTGGCAATACACACGGTGGAATTGTAGGAATGGTTGGAAGCGGTGGCACCCTAAACATCTCGGGTTGCGTATTCAACGGCACTATGAGTAGTGGTACCGACTGGAGCGGAATCTTAGGACTATGCAACAGCGGTTGTACCGCCAACATTAGCAACTGCCTCTTTATTCCTGCATCGGTCAGTGTTTCATCAACATCCGGCACTATTTTCCGTAGTAATGGTACCGTCAATCCCCTCTCTAAATGCTACTACACGCAAACGATGACCAACGAGCAAGGCGATCGGGTGTATAGCGTTACTGGTGGCACAGGCGTTGATGTTTCTTTGCAAGGTTCAGCCAGTCCAACCTATAGCTGCAGTGGCCTCGACTTCTACGCTTCTGGTCTTACATTCAACGGAACTATCTATGGTAGCAACCTTGCATTAAGCCTCGGTTATGAAGGTTTGATTTCGGGTTACACTACTAGCAATGGAGTACTTACTGGTACTTCGCATACCGGTGTAAATGACGAATATACATTAGCTTCTCTTTCTAGCAATGCAATAATAAATCAGACCCCATGTCCGTTCGATAATCCTCCTGACGGACTTATTTGGAAAGGTGGAACAGACGGCGATATAACAAATTGGGAAATTGCAACCAACTGGGCTGTTTACAACGAGAGTGAAACTAGGTATCAACTTGCTGGTAGTGCTCCATCTGAAAGTAGCAATGTATTTATTATCCGTAATGACGCTTGTAATATTGTTGGAGTTCCGTCATTGTCTTCAAACCAAGAGTGCAATGATATAACATTGGATGGTATAGGTGTAAACATTGCAGATAGCAAATCATTAACAGTCAACGGTACGGCAAATTTCATCAGCGGTATTGTCAACGGCGATATGGCTTTCGGCGCATCGGCTAGTAGTACTGGTGCAAAAATTGCCAGCCACGTAAACGGTACGGTAACAAAGACTGGTAATGGCAGTTCGTTTGTATTCCCGACCGGCAACGACAATGTGCTCGGAACAATTACGGCAACTGTCGGCAGTGGCAAGGTGGCAACCGTTAAGTTTAACCATAGTACTGCTACCAATGCCGACGGAACTCATGGCTTCACTCTCGAACAGTTGCCTCGCTGGTGGAACATCAACGACATGTGCAGCAGCGATGGCACAAGTCGTTTCGACCATGTAAGCAACTACGAGTATTGGAATGTAACTACAACCGAAGCGTTGAGCGGCATAACTCTTATCGTTGATGCTGCCGATGCTGCAAGTCATTTCAGCACTGCACCAGCCGATGGACCGAATGAAAACATCTGCGCTGCTGCCCACTACAACTGCTGGAAGAACCTCGGCGGTTCGGCAAACGTGAGCGAGGGAAATATTACGGTTACAGGAGTTAACCTTCCTCTAGCAATTTCGCGTGCTGGTGATGTCGATTTCTCAGGAATACTAACCTTGGGTTCGAAGAGCGAGGATGTTGTACTGCCAATCGAGCTCACATCCTTCACAGCAACCTGCGATGGACGTTCGGCACTCGTCGAGTGGACAACTGCCACCGAGCGCAACAACGACTACTTCTCGCTCGAGCGTTCCGACGATGCAATCAATTTTGTGGAGATAGCACGTGTGGCTGGCGCAGGAAACAGCATAGAATCTATCGATTACGCTTACACCGACTATGGCATCCACGGTGGCGACAACTACTATCGCCTCGTGCAAGTTGACTACGACGGCACTCGCACTGTGTCGGATATAGTATTGGCCAACTGCGTTGAAATGTCGGATGGCGAACCCGATGTTATGGCTTATCCTAATCCTTTCAACGATGATATAACAGTTGTATTGGACAACTTCGGCAACCGTGTTGCTAGCATCGAGGTTTACGATATGCTTGGTAGGCTGGTAATGTTCCGCAAAGCCGACTCGCCGCAGAACAACTACGAAATGGTTCTGCATCTCGGCAGTCTGCCTCCTGCAACTTACAACATCAGGGTTAGCACAGCCGATTTCGTGATAAACAAACAAGTCGTGAAAAATTAGCTACACGGTAATATTTGATAATACATTATAGGCTCACAATGAATTGTGAGCCTATAATGTTTTCTTTCGAAACATATGTGCAAAAAAAGAGGAAAGGTTTTACCTTTCCTCTTTCATATGAAAAAGAAAAATATCTTTAGAATTTCAATTTTTCGATGAGTTCTGCAACGCGGTTCGAGTAACCCCATTCGTTGTCGTACCAAGTCAAGGTCTTCAACAAGCGGCCCTTGAGCATAGTTGACTGAGCGTCGAAAATTGACGAATGTGAGTTGTGAACAATGTCGATTGATACGAGAGGTTCTTCCGAGTATTCGATGATACCCTTCATTGGACCTTCTGCAGCCTTCTTTATTGCAGCGTTAACTTCTTCGATAGTAACGTCCTTCTTCAACAAGCAAACGAGGTCAACCGATGAACCAGTTGGGGTTGGTACGCGAACTGCCATACCGTCGAGTTTGCCATTGAGAGCTGGGAGAACCTTACCTACAGCCTTTGCAGCACCAGTAGTGGTAGGAATCTGCGAAACAGCGCACGAACGAGCTCTTCTGAGGTCTTTGTGTGGACCGTCGAGAACAATCTGGTCGTTGGTGTACGAGTGGATTGTTGTCATAAGACCGTATTCAATGCCGAAGTTGTCGTTGAGAACCTTTGCAATAGGAGCGAGGCAGTTGGTTGTGCAGGAAGCGTTAGAAACGCACTGTACGTCCTTTGTGAGAACTTCTTCGTTAACACCAAGAACAACCATTGCATCGATGTCGTCCTTTGCAGGAACGGTAAGGATAACCTTCTTTGCACCGTTCTTCAGGTGGTCGCGGTAACCGCCCTTAGGACTTTCCTTGCTGGTGAAGAGACCAGTCGATTCGATAACTACGTCTGGAGTTTCCGGCCATGGAATGTTAGCTGGATTTCTTTCAGCACTGATCTTAATTTCCTTGCCGTTTACGATGATGGCGCTGTCGTTGTAGGAAACTTCCTTGTCGAACTTGCCCTGAGTCGAATCGTACTTCAGCAAGTGTGCCAATGTCTTGGTATCAGTAAGGTCGTTGATACCGATAATTTCTATATTGTCGCGTCCGAATGCAATCTTGAATACATTACGACCGATGCGACCAAAACCGTTAATTGCTACTTTTATTTTAGCCATAATTTTATTGTTTTTAAATTTCTGCAAAGGTATTAAATAAAACATTTGATGAGACAAATTTTTAAAGATATTTTACAACATATTTTTTTGTGTGGTTTCACGTTTAACGTTCAACGTTTAACGATTTGATGATTTAGCTTCGCTGAGCTAAAGGTTGATAATTTGAAGATTTAAAGATTCAATGATTGTAGCGGCGCAATGATTTGCGCCGATTACAATACGTTGCGTCACAAAAAAATCGTAAATCGTAATTCGTCAATCGTAAATTACATTATCTTTGCATTTCGTAATTGTACAACCATGAAGATAGTAAAGAAGACTTGGATTGGAATACTCGCGCTGGCTACCGCAGTAGTTGCGGCATGCACGTCAACAAAACGCACATCCGAAAGTGCCGAAGCTGTGCCGCCAGCCGACAATGATGAACTTGGCGAAAACGAAAATGCAGCCATACCCAAGGATTCGATAAGTGCTCGCCGTGCAGAATTGCAGGCTCGTCTCGAGAAATTGCGCGCGGTAATCAAGGATCGTGAAATGTCGTGCGTGTATGGCTCGCCGGAAGTTCTTCAGGAGTACAGTGCTCATACGCGCGAATTGCGTCACGAAGCCGATTCGTTGCAGAATGAACTCCTAAAAATGCTGCAGTCGGAAAAAGATTCTCTTAAGGAACGCTTGGATGCTATAGATGAAACTGTTAACACTAGGTCGGGTGCAAAAGTTTACGGTCCGCCCGAGATGATTAATAAATATAACAATCGGAACAAGAAATTGCGCGAAAATCGTGATTCTCTGCAGCATGAGATTGAAAAAATCGATGAAGAAATACAAAATGTTCAGAATAACCGTTAAAAGTGTCTGAATTCTCTCTATATAAACGACTTTCGCTCGAACTCAACCGTGCAGTGCTTTCGCTTCGTGCCGACGAGCACCGTCTCCACCAGCTTTTCTGGGAATGCACTCTGCGCTGCAACCTCAACTGCCGTCACTGCGGAAGCGATTGCCGTGTGGTTTCGCAGCAGGATGATATGCCACTTGCCGATTTTGTGAAAGTTCTCGACGATATAAAAGCTCACGTTTCCCCTTATGATATTATGGTGATTACAACAGGTGGCGAACCACTTGTGCGTGCCGACATTGCCGAATGCGGACGGGCAATTACCGAGCGTGGATTCATCTGGGGAATGGTTACAAACGGCATGCTGCTCACCGATGAAAAACTTGCTGAACTCGTGCGTAATGGTTTGCGTTCCATAGCAATAAGTCTCGACGGCTTTTCAGACGACCACAACTGGATGCGTGGAAACGAAGCTAGTTTTGCAAATGCAATGCGTGCTATCGAGGCTTTGAAAAAGCAGAATGGGTTAGTGTGGGACGTCATCACCTGCGTGAACAAGCGCACAATAAAATATTTGCCCGAATTTCGCGATTTTCTGATCGAAAACGGTGTGCGAAAGTGGCGGTTATTCAGCGTGTTCCCCTCGGGACGTGCCGCCAGTGACCCCGAATTGCGCCTAAGCAACGAGGAGTTTGTGCAGATGATGGATTTCATAAAGTTGACTAGATTGGAAGGTCGCATAGATGCCAGTTATGCCTGCGACGGATTTCTCGGTCGCTACGAGGGCGAGGTTAGGCGCAAGTATTTCAACTGCAGTTCGGGCGTGAATGTTGCTTCAATTCGTGCCGATGGCGCCATTTCGGGCTGCCTTAGCATACGTAGCGACTACAATCAGGGCAATATCTATGCCGATTCGTTCTGGGAGGTGTGGGAAAAACGCTTCGAGAAGTTCCGCAACCGCAAATGGATGCGTACGGGCGACTGCAAGTCGTGCAAGGTTTGGCGTTATTGCCAGGGCAATGGTATGCATCTCCGAGACGAGAATGGCGAGTTGAAAATGTGTCAGTATCAGATGATTAGTGGGGCAGATGTTGAATGACGAAGTCTATTTCTTATTTGTCTGCTAATGAGTAATTTGTGCTTCGTCCACCTTCTTTGTTTTTTACAAGTATGCCTTTGTTGACAAGATCGTTGATGTCGTTCAGTGCTGTATCAGTTGAGCATTTTGCAGTTTTAGCCCATTTGCCTGTTGTTAGTTTTCCAAAGAAATCTCCGAATAGCATATTGATAAGTTTTTTTTGCCTAGCATTTAAATCGGTTTCAGAATGCTTCTCCCAGAAATGCGCTTTTGATAGTACCGATGATAATGTGTCTTCTGTGGCTAACAGAGATTTTTTCATGCATTCCAAAAACCATAATATCCATTCGGTTATGTCGCCGTTGCCTCTTTGTGTTCGCTCAAGTATATTATAGTAATTCTTCTTGTCGGCTTGTATTTGGTTCGACATGCTGTAAAATCGCATAGGTGTACCATCAGCTCTAGATAGCATCATTTCGGTTAGGGCTCTTGCTATTCTACCGTTTCCGTCATCGAATGGATGGATGGTAATGAACCATAAATGTATAATTGCTGCATTAATAACAGCATCTGTCACATTGTCTGTATTAACCCAGTTTATCAAGCGGTTCATTTCTATTTTTACCCTGTCTGGGGAAGGCGCTTGATAGTGAACTTTTTCGTGTCCCATTGCACCAGAAACTACTTGCATTTCGTGGGTGCGGTACTTTGCTACATCTATAGGGTATAGTCCGCTCATTCCTGTCGGAAACAAGACGTTGTGCCAGCCAAATAACCTTTCGTCAGAAAGCGGAGAGTTGTATTTTTGTGTTGCATCCATTATCATTTCCACAACCCCGTCAATATATCTTGACGAGTTTGTTGTTCCTGATATTTGTAAGCCAAGTCGTTGTGCTATTGATGATCTAACCTGCTCAAGATTAATCGATTCTCCTTCAATTTCTGAGGATTTTACAATTTCGATCGAGAGGTTTGTCAATTGTGCCTCGTTCTGTTGTGAAAAGCCTATGGATGATAAGTTTCCAAGTATTTTGCCCTGCAATAATCTCACCTCCGCTAATTTGTTGATAACGGATGCAGTGTCGTAACGAAATTTCCACCAGTCGGTATGTTCGTGCAAATACATGGTTTTATTTTTTTTGCAAAATTAATGCTTTTCGGTAAATAAATGCTATATTCGCCGAAAAAATTTCGGTGAATAATTGTGCTAATCACCGAAAAATGTAAATATGTACTTTTTTGTAGGATTGTACGTCCTTGAAAATAAATAATTTATGTATTTTTGCAAATAAATTTATATAGCGCAATGGATTATAAGCATTACATTGAAAAACTTAACCTTATGCCACATCCCGAAGGCGGATACTACCGTCAGGTTTATGGCAATGATGAAAGTGGGGAAAAGAAAATCTCCACCATATATTATATGCTTTGCGATGACGATTTCTCGGCTTTCCATAGGTTGCACGGAGTTGTTGAGATTTGGTACTACCATGCTGGTCAACCACTTGATATTTATGTTATTTCACCCGCAGGGGAGTTGTCGGTGCGTCATTTGTTTGCCGACGATGAAATGCAAGTCGTCATCGAGCCGGAATACTGGTTTGCAGCGGAATTGCCTGGCAAGAAAGGCTTTTCGCTTGTCGGTTGTGCGGTGGCACCTGCGTTCAAATTCGATAATTTCGAACTGGCAAAAAAAGAAGACTTGTTGCGCGAGTTTCCGCAGCATGGTGCTGTAATTGAAAGGTTGTGCAGGTAAACTCGCCGAGTTCTTGGTATATTGCTAGGAAATGAATAATTTTGTCGCGTAAATTTATTTGTTAGAAAGATGAATACAAAATGTTTGTTTAGTGTTATTATTTCCTTGATATTTAGTGTAATGGCAGTATCATGCCAGAACAAGGAAAATGTTGCTGCATCGGAAAACGAAAATGCAGTAAAAGAAGAAGTTGTATCAGAAGAAGCATCGTCAGATACCACTGTGTCCGAAGCTTCGAAAAATGGTTTTGTAGTCGTTACCGACGTTGTTCCCGATGCAATTCTGGAAATACGTTATTTCAGTACATTTAACTTCATGGGTGTGCGCGTCGATGGTTACAATGCGCCTATCGCTTACCTTACCAAGGAAGCAGCCGACAGTCTAAAGGCAGTTAGCGACGATGTAAAGGCTATGGGCTACCGCCTGAAGATTTTCGATGCATATCGTCCGCAATGTGCTGTCGATCATTTCGTTCGCTGGTCGCAAGAAGCTTCCGACACTCTTATGAAACGCTATTTCTATCCGGATATTGATAAGCCTCGTCTGTTCGAGGAAGGTTACATTGCAAAGAAAAGCAGACATACCTGCGGTTCTACAATCGACCTTACTCTTTTCGACATGAATACCGAAAAAGAGGTTGATATGGGTTCACCGTTCGATTGGCTAGGCGAAGAAAGCCATCCCGACTATCCTGGTGTAACTTCCGAACAGCACAAGAATCGTATGATTCTGCGCGATGCCATGCTGCGTCACGGCTTCAGAGGCATAAGCACCGAATGGTGGCATTTTGTACTCAAGAACGAACCATATCCAAATACATATTTTACATTCCCGATAGAGTAGGGATTTTCAACAAGATACGCAATATTATGCATAATTAGGGGATGGGAGCAACTCATCCCCTAATTATGTTTTTTGATGAACAATATTGTATTTTATAAGGCATTTTTTTTGTACTTTTGCATTATGATTTAGACTCTTAGTATGGTAAAGGATTATTCTTCGTTTGGTCCGGCTTATCGCGATTTCAAGGTTAGGGAAGATGTATATGTTCCAGAGCCAGTAGCTGATTTTTCTGGTGATAATCCGTTCACAAGAATGGCTGCCATTCGAGGAAAGAAAAGGGACATAAAGTTTGATGAAACTTATACATATCTCGATAAGTCGTTTAAATTCAAAATGTTGAATACGTTTATGTATTTTGTTGCATGGTTTGTGGCTTTCCCGCTAAACCGTATCCGCTTTGGCCTTAGGATTGAAGGTCGTGATAAAATACGTAAAAATCGCAAACTCTTTGCCAATGGTGTGATGACTATATGTAACCACGTTCACAGATGGGATATGATTTGCGTACTGCAGGCAATGCGCTACCGTAAGGCTTGGATTCCAATGTATTCGCAGCCGTTTAACGGTAAGGACGGGTTTGTTATGAAAGCTGTAGGCGGCATTGCCATTCCTGATAACTACAATGGACTTAGGAAATTTGAACAGGCATTGAATGAACTGCATGAACGGAAGCAATGGATACACATATTTCCCGAAAGTTGCAGCTGGAACTTCTATGCCCCGCTCAGACCATTCAAAACAGGTGCGTTCAATATGGCATATAGATATTCATTGCCAGTGGTTCCGATGATTATATCGTTCCGTCCTCGAACGGGATGGCGCAAATTGTTTGGCAAAGGCGAGCCTCTGCTTACCATTCATGTGGGCGATCCGATAATCCCGGACCTCAGCAAAAACAGAAAGGAAGAGTCTGTACGTATGTGCGACCTTGCCCACAAGACTATGCTCGAGATGGCAGGTATAGTTTCTAATCCCTGGCCATCATATATTGATTGACAATTCCTATCACAATGAAAGCAATAATCGATCCCGTACCAGTAGAACTTATTAAGGCCGAACTTACAAAATCCAAGAAATTGGAAGATACGAATAGGGGGCATAACGAACTTTATATAGTTACGTGGCAGGATTCCCCCAATGTTGTCACCGAGATTGGAAGGCTTCGTGAAGTGACTTTCCGTGATGCCGGAGGCTCTACAGGCAATGCCATCGACCTTGACGAATACGACAAGATGGAAAATCCATATAAACAGTTGGTCGTCTGGGATCCCGACAACGAGGCTATTGTGGGCGGTTATCGCTTTTTCTATGGCTCTGATGCCAAGTTCGATGAGAATGGTCAGCCAATTATGGCAAGTTCTCACCAGTTCCGTTTCTCGCAGAAATTCATCGATGAGTACCTCCCTTACGTTTTGGAAGTTGGACGCAATTTTGTGGTTCCCGAATATCAGAGTTCCAAGAGTGGTGCAAAGTCCATATATGCGATGGATAATCTATGGGATGGCATGGTGGCTATCATAATGAAGAATCCGAACCTGCTGTATTTCTTCGGCAAGATAACCATGTATCCTTCATACGACCATATCGTTAGGGATTTGGTTTACCATTTTCTCTGGAAGCATTTCGGCGACAAGGAGGAACTTGTCCGTCCGTGGGATGATTTGTCGGTGATGCCGAAATCCGATCCCGAATTGATGAATCTCGTCGTGAACAAGGATGATTTGACCGAGGATTACAAGTTGCTTAAAATGGCTGCCCGAATGAGGGGCGTTAATGTGCCGCCTAATATAACGGCCTATTTTTCCATTACTTCCCAGATGCTAATGTTTGGTACTGCTGTAAATCGCTTGATGAATAACATTGAGGATACAGGATTGCTTATTCCGTTCGATGCAATCTATCATGAAAAGAAGAGTCGTCACATAGGTGCATATATCCGTTTCTCTATCGCAAAAAGGCGTAAAAACGAGGGTATGCTTGATCCTGATGTGGAAAAACGTATGATAGAGGATTGGCTGAATAAACGATTCCGCAAGGTAAGACGATTGCTCAGAAGGGCAGGACGAAATATATAGGCTGACGCAAGTTTCAATGGCTTCGCCGTTTCTAAGTTTCAAGTTTCTATGCCTTCGGCGTTTCTCGCTTCGCTGTTTCTAGGTTTCTATGGCTTCGCCGTTTCAGGTTTCAGGTTTCATGTTCAACGTTCAAAGATTTGACGATTTAGCTTCGCTGAGCTAAAGGTTGATAATTTGATGATTGTAGCGACGCAATGCTTTGCGTCGTGTATTAACCGAAACCAGAAACTAGAAACTAGAAACCAGAAACTTTCAAACTTGAAGCTTCTAGTCTTTCCCGCAAATTGCATAATCCTGGCTTTCGGCCAAATATTCTTTGAGTGCATCTCCGTATTCCGAAAAAACGTCACCAACTCTGCCTAGTCCGCTGATATACGGATTGATGTGGCGTTTCTTGGCGTAGATGACTCTTGAATCGGGATTGTCGGCTGTGTGTATTATGGTCGAATAGCTTCTGAATTTTTGCCATTCTCTTGCCGAAAATTCGTTGCGCATAAGTTTTTCGATTACTGGTGTTTCTCCAAGATATAGGTCGCTTTCGGCAATTATTCCGCGGGTTATGCATTCCTTTAAGATCTCTGCCAAACGTTGCATGGAGTAGCGGTCTTCGTCGGCAACGTATATGCGCGAGCATTGAAGCGACAGCTTTGCAAATTCCAAGGCTTTGTCCTTGTCGGTAAACATTATTTCGGGCTGGTTTTCCTCGTTTGTGCCGACTATGAGATTGTTGTACAGTTCCTTGGCCTTTTCGTAACTTGCAAGCTTGTAGTTTACGATGTTGCCGATAGTGTATTCCAGTCGGTCGGCTGAAAGTCGTGGTGTGTCGTTGTCGGCAATGGGGTAGAGGTGGTAGTCGGCGACTTCGGCGGTATTCATGCCGTATTTCTTCAGCAGTTGCTGTATTTCGGCTGATTTTTCGATAATTGACTGTGTACCGTCTTCGGTCGATTCCTGAGTTATGTAGTCGCCGTGCATGAAGTCGATGACGTGTGCGAACGCTGGCGACGAAATGTCGTGGAGCAAGCCTGCAGTGCTTTGGCGAATGTCGTGGGTAAAGTGCCATACAATAAGGGCAACACCAATGCTATGATAGTATCGGGAGTATTTCTCAAGTCCAGCAAACATCGGGAAACCAGTGTATTCGCATCCGCAGTTCATGCCGATGTCGTCGAGACGGAGCATTGCCGGGGTATTGGCAATTTCTTTTATGAAATCGGGAATTTCGTTCGAGTATATCGGGTGTATGTTCATTATCCTTTGGTTTTCTTGAAGTTATATCAACAAAAAAAGCGGGCTTTTCAGTCCGCTTTTCGGCTCCCCAGGTAGGACTTGAACCTACGACCCCCTGNNNNCTCTAACCAACTGAGCTACTGAGGAAAAGCGGTGCAAAGATACTGCTTTATTTTTAACTGGCAAATAATTTTTTAATTATTTTTATAAAAAGTGGCAAGTTGTTGAATTGTAGAATTTTAGAAATTGTGTGTGATTAATTCTTATGTCGAGAATGACATGTATTAAATCGAAAATCCACTTATTTCTTCTTGTATATCTTCAGTTTTTGCCCAATCTGCAACTTCGATGGGTCGGAGATGTTGTTCCATTTCAGAATATCGTCGGCGGTGGCCCAGCTGTAGCGCTTGGCTATGTTGTACGGATTGTCGCCCGATTTTACCGTGTAGGTTTCAACCAAAGTGTAATCCTTTGTATTAAATGTCGCAGCAGAGCTGGAACTGCTTGAGCTTGTTTGCGTTGTAGGCTTTGTCGTGGATGTTGTTGTCTTTGGTTGGGATGTCTGGCTAGTCTGGCTGCTCGAGGCTGGCTTTTTGCTAGTCCATATCACAAGTGTCTTGCCGGCGGTTATGTTGGTGTTGCTCAGGCCGTTCCATGCCTGTATGTCGCTGACTTTCACACCGAATTTCTGAGCAATCTTGCCCAAATAGTCGCCTTGCTGAATCTTGTAAATGATTTTGTCGCCATTGCCTTCGACGACGTAGTTTTTCGGTTCTACTGGCGGCTTTGGCGGCGGGAAATAAATGGTGTCGTTGTACTTGACAATGCTGTCGTGAAGCCTTGTAAAATCGTCTTTTCTGCCTGTAGGTAACTTGAATGTCACTGCAGAGTGCCGTCCATCGATTACTTCGCAATGGAAGGTCGAATTGAGCGATTTAAGTTCGTTCACACTTATGCCCATTACCTTGGAAATCTGTTCGATATGAATGCGGTCGTTGATGCGTATGGTGTCGTATTGCTGTTCTATCGCCTTGACGTCGATTTTGCTGTTCCTATAGTTTTCTGCCCACGAAATCACTGCACACCAGATGTCGAAAATGTTCTTGCCATACGGGTCTAGCGAGGTGTAAATTTCGGAGGTTTGCTTACCTTGAACCTGCATCAGCTTTAAGTTAGATGGCCCGAAAAGGTAGGCGGCTAAGGCAATGTCCCATTTTTCAAACTTTTCGTGGAAATATTCCAGTTGGCGGATTGCTGCTTTGGTCGATTGCATGATGTCGTGGCGTCCGTCGGTGCATTCGCTGATTTCTACGCCGTATTTTATTGCATATAGGTATTGTAAGCCCCAAAATCCGCAGTTTCCATTCTGTTCGTAGTCCTTGTTGAATGCCGAAATCGCAAACGGAAGCCACAGAAGTTCGTCGGGGTAGGAGATGCCCGTTTTTTCGGCAGCATAAGCGATTTCGGAATGTGCCTTTAGCATCGAAATTTTGGTTTCGGTTGGCAATGACGATATTGCATCATAGTAGGATATTGCATTCTGTGTCAGGGAGTAAGGCTCTTCCGAAATAATGACCTTGGGATAAAGGTGCTCGTTGCCGACTGGAGACGAAATTTCGGCTTCGATATACAGCGGACTATAGTTGCCGAGATTCTTTTTCAGCGAAGCTGTGAAATCGCTTTGACCGAAAACTGCTGCAGTCGGTAGCGTGGTAGTTATAAGTGCTAATATGTATTTGTAAATCAATGACATTGTTTAGAATAAAATAAGATGTCATTCCGTAAAGCAGAGTGAACCGACAAAGGAACGTGTCGTGTGAACTCGCTTATAAGGAATCTCCTTGAAATTAGTATTTGGGGAGATTCCGCACAGTCGAACATCACAACGCTCTCCGTTCCGTATCGCGTGTCTGTTCTGACTTGCGGAATGACGTAAAAAGTAAATCATTATTAGTTTAGAATTTCTCATCATATTTTGTCCATAGGAAATCGCCGAGTTTCCAAGCCTTGTCAACGACCTTTTGTCCCCATGTGTTTGAATATTCGGTAAGTTTTGCAATAGCTTCCTTGCGGCCGTTCTTCTTGTCTATCAATGCTTTTGCTTCGGCTTCAATGTTTTTCTGGTTGTCGAAGAGCTCTTTCTGCCACGGAATCCACACTGCATCAACCACATCCTTGCGCATATCGCCCCAACGCTGGTGTGTGAGTGTGCCAAGTCTGTTGAAAGCCCACCAGGCCGATTCCTGGGTGTACCCGTTTGGACGGCCAGGCGTTTCGTAGCATTTTGGCAGTTGCGTGATTTGTGGGTAGAATGGCACATAAATCGAAGTTGCAACATTGTCGAGTGCTATCCATGCTACACCGCCGATTTCGTCGGGCAACCACGAGCGGCACTGCAAGATTGTGGCGTACATTGTGTACCAGCGTGCAATCGTACGTTCGCCGAGCATTTCAATCTTGCCGGTTTTCGAATCCACGTCGTACCAGCTTCCGCGTACGTTCTCTATTTTCATCTGGTCGTAAGGCATCTGCGGGTTTGCCATCGGCGAAATAATCTCTTTGCCGTCTTTGTCGGTAACGGTGAGGGCGTGTGTAATGTCGTATGGTGTGCCTTCGTAGTAGTCGCGGAAAATCATCGACATTTGTTCCAAAGTCACTGGCTTGTCGGGTTTTACCGAAAATGGATAGTCCTGATCGTTCGCATCGAGCTTGAGCGATGGAGCCACAAGGTCGAATACACGCCATTCGCGACGACGTGCGGCTATGCTGTTGCGGCTTTCGGGGGCGTAGGCGTGGCAGAACTCAAAGTCTGCTTCCGACTTGCACCATCCCGAGTCGAGAGCCATCTTGAAGATGTTCTCGCTTGCCATGAACATGTCGCTGTTTTTCAGGTCTATATGCTTGATTGTGCTAGCGTTGGCATTAACGGCAACATGGTCGTCGGGAACACGCTGTGCAACCCAGATTCCACCTTTCTTGCCCTTGCCCGGACCTATGATTTCAAGGTGCCACACTTCGTTCTTGTCGGCAATGGTGAGGCATTCTCCGACATCTATCCAGCCGTATTCCTTAATGAGTTCCCCGGCAAGCGTTATTGCTTCACGAGCTGAGGCGCAACGTTCGAGCATAAGCTGGCAGAGCTGTGTGCAGTCGATGATTCCGTTATCGGAAACCAGCGACTTGCGTCCGCCGAAAGTCGATTCGCCAATGCCGAGCTGTTTTTCGTTCATGCAGGGGTAGGCGGTGTTTATATAGCGGTATGTGTGCGCAACCTGCGGAATTTCACCGACTTCCTCGAATTCGTATGTGGGCATTGCGTAGATGTTCTTCGATACGCGCTTGTATATCTTTTTTGTTGCGCCCTTGGGATAGTCGCGTGCCGGCTCGATGTTGAATTCCGACTTTGAGCGGTGGCTGTCGTCGGTGTGCGATGTGAATACCGAACCGTCGGCGCTGGCTTTCTTGCCAACCGTTATGCTTGTGCAACCGTCGGGGTATCCGCCAACCCAGTCGGAGTAGTCGATTTGTGCGGTGGCTATGGATGCCGAAAGAGCGCAAATGATTATTAATGAGATGATTTTTCGTGTCATATTCCTTATTTTTATCGGTTGCGAAGATAATTAATTTTTTGCAAAAATTATCCAGTCCCTAGAAACCAAAACTTTTGAAACTTTGAACCACGACGCAAAGCATTGCGTCGCTACAATCATTGAATTTTTAAATTTTTGAATCTTCAAATTATCAACCTTTAGCTCAGCGAAGCTAAATCATCAAATTCAAGAACCTTAAACCAGAAACAAAAAAAGCGCAACCGGGGAGGTATGCGCTTTTCTTCATTAGGAGTTTTTGTTGTGTTTATTCGTATAAGTATCGTTTAATACTCTTTTTGGGCGTTTTTTCGAATTCCTGATCGCGAACCTGTATCCTGTTGATTTGCATATAGGCTGGCATTTCGGAATTTATTTGCTTCTGGTATTCTGCAAGTTCGGTTTCGATCTGTTCCGACGACATTCCCTTTGTAAGGTCTGGGTTCGGGTAGATGATAGAAACTATCTTAGCGGCACGGCTTACAACTACACATTCCGAAACCAACGGGAAGTTGCAAAGTCTCGATTCTATTTCTTCGGGGTAAACATTTTGTCCCGAGCTGGTGAGAATCATGGTCTTACTACGACCCTTGAGCGAAATGAAACCTTCGTTGTCGATGATTCCGAGGTCGCCAGTGTGGAGCCAGCCTTCGTCGTCGAGAGCTCTTGCTGTTTCTTCCGGATTCTTGTAGTATCCGCACATTATGTTTTCACCGCGGAGAAGGATTTCGCCAATCTTGCCAGGAGCGCTCGATTCTACCTTTGCTTCGAGGCAGTCAACCAATTTGCCTGCTGCGTACAACTTGTTGGTCTTCCATCCGCTATATGCTACCAACGGTCCGCATTCGGTCATACCGTAACCTACTGTGAAGCGGAATCCTATCTTCTTGAGGAAGGTTTCTACTTCGCGGTTTACCTTTGCGCCACCGAGGATGAGTTCGATGAAGTTGCCACCGAAAGCTTCTTCGAGGGTCTTGCGTATCTTGCTGTAAATGAGATTGCGAAGTCCAGGAATCTTGGTCATGAACTTGACGGCTGGCTTTTCGAGGGTCGGCTTAATCTTGCCTTTGTATATCTTTTCGAGGATCAGCGGAACCGAAAGGATAAGACGTGGCTTGTATTCGCCGAAAGCCTTGAGGATTACCTGCGGTGAAGGCAACTTGCCGAGGAAGATGATGTGGCAGCCTTCGGTGAGCGGGTAGAGGAAGTCGAAAGCACAGCCGTAGCAGTGTGCCAATGGCAGGAACGAAACCAGCTTGTCGCCGCTTACGAGGAACATGTTCTCGCGTGCGAACTTTATATTGGCTGCCAAGGCGTTGAGTGTCAGCATAACACCCTTAGGACTGCCCGAAGTTCCTGATGTGTAAAGGATTACACCAAGCTTGTCGTTTGGCTGAGCTGGCAGTGTGAAGTCCTTTGCCGAAACTTCTGGCATGTTCCTGTCGTAAGTGTGGCTTTCGCCGTTGCGTACATAGTACGAGTCAAAATTGTCTAATTTAAAGATTTCTTCAAGTTGTGTAAAGTTGCTGACATCCATCTTGTTGAGGATGTATTCCGATACGAATGCTATGCGAGCGTCCGAATGGTTTGTGAGCGCATATATATCTTTAGGAGTGAAGTCCTGAAGAAGTGGAACGATAACGGCTCCGTAGGTAGTTGCTGCCAGGTATACGCAGCCCCAGTTTACCGAGTTCTTACCTACGACGATGATCTTGTCGCCATCCTTTATGCCACAATCCTTAAATAATTTGTGTAATTTGAGAATGTTGTTTCCTAGGGTTCCGAAAGTGATTACAGATTCCTTGTTGTCATAATCCTGAAGAGCTGGAAGATTCCAGTTGTTTACGATTGCGTTTTTGTAGTAGTCAACAAATAATTCCTTTACCATTTCAATAATAATTTTTAATTGTTCGAATTGTTTTTGAAAATTTTGCGACACAAAGAAACGGCCTTTAAAAGTGTTGCTAAAATAAATGTGGTAACGGCTTGTTTGTAGGGTGTTAAATTGCGATTCTAGGGGTGAAATTTTTAAATGAGGGGCGAAATTTTTCGTGAGGGGCGAAATTTTTGGGGCTTTTTGGGGTGAAATTTTGCATGCTGTGGAGAAGGAAAAGTTGAGAATTGGTTCGTCGTGTGCATGAATGTAAAATTTTGCGTCTGTGCGTGATTTTCTTGCGTTGCTGTGTCTAATCTGTGACCTCGTAATGCGTTGCGTGACTATGATGTCCATAATGCTTTTTGCTGAATTTTTAATTCTCTTATTTTCAGTGTTTTCTGTCTCTTCTCAAATTTTCTTTATTTTAGTAGGTATATTTATTAACTTTTTCTTGTTAATATAAGGTGTGTTTTGTAACTTTGCACGTTTTTATTTTGAATTTGAAAAGGTATTTTGTTTAATTAAAGGACTTGTAAGTCCTTGATTTGTAGGTAGAAAAATAAATAAATTTATAGATATGAGAAGAAAAATACACTTCGGTATTTTGCTATTGCTGGCAGTTGTGCTGTCGAGTGCTACTGCTTTTGGACAGGGACTTGAGAATTATAGGTTTGAAACAGGGACGGACGGCATTTTATATGCTGATGGCGTTACCTTTAACGAAATTATAGCCTCAGGTCAAGATGATGCGGTATCTGCTGTGACCGACATAGGGTTTACTTTTGTGTATGATGGCAGTGAGTACACTCATTTTTCTGTAAATTCAAACGGAAGAATGATGCTGGGGGATGCTCAGATTGCTACGACATATAGTACTCCATTTAGTTTAAGCAGTTATTCTGTAAATACTCCTGCAATTGCTGCAGTGGGAAGGGATTGCAGTACGGGTGCGGCTGGTTATGTAAAGACTGGTTTATATACAAGTGGCAGCATGATTGTCAGGGTAATCGAAGGCCTCTTGCATACATCGTCGTCTCCTTCCGGAACGGACTATATTAAGTTCCAAATTCAGTTGTACAAAGGCACAAACGAGGTAAGGATAGTATATGATGGCGACAACATGACTGCCCCAAGTGCTTACCAGATAGGTATAGGAAATGCTGATGCCAGCAAGTTCTGGTATGTTAATCCTGGCGATCATACTGCAACTTATTCTACTACATATACATCATCTACATATGGAGTTCATCCGGGAGCAAACAGATATTACTCATTTGTAGAACGAACAACTGCACCTTATTTCTGTGATTTTGAAAGTGCAGCAGAAATCGAAAAATGGACTTTTGCAAACGGTGATTATACTAACCGCTGGATTGTGGGAAACGGCACATACGCAAGTGGATCAACTTCATTGTATGTCTCTAACGATGGTTCTTCATACGCTTATTCTGCTTCATCGCAATCATATGTATATGCATACCGTTCGTTTTATTTTGCCAGCGCTGGCGATTACGTAGTGTCATTTAAATGGAAAGCCAGAGGTGAAGGTGGTTGCTGGGATGCTATGTATGCTGCGCTTGTGCCTTCTGGTACAGGATGCCCGCCGGCAAACGATATAGGTGGCAGTTTGAATGCATTGCCTACCAATTATATTAATGTGGCAGACGTGTCGCAAAGTAGCATTACTTCTGGGGTATTTCTGTGGACTAATGCAGATAGTGATTGGCGGATTTCAACCAAGACTATAACTGTTTCCGGAGCCGGTGAATATACTCTTGTATTTTATTGGAAAAATGATGGCAGTGGCGGTACTAATCCTCCTGCAGCAGTCGATGACATAGAGATTGCAAGTCCTTGTGATGGTGCAGCAACGTTAAGTGCCAATGTGCTTGGCGCTACGTCGGTCGAAATTACACGCACTTCCGAAAACGATATCAATTACCAGCTTCTTGTTTCTACATCGTCCGATCTGGCAGATGCAACCGAGACTCCAGTGGTTATGACTTCGGAAACTATGACTATAGGCGGATTGTTGCCTGGTACTCAATATTATGCATACATACGTAGCTATTGTTCCGAGTATAGGTTTGGAGAATGGGGCGATGCTGTCGGTTTTGTTACTGAGGATAGGTTCTTTAATTTGCCTTACTCTGAAGGTTTTGAGAATGAAACTGCTAATGACTGGATAATGGCAAATGCCACAAACGGCTGGTATGTGGGCACTGCAACCGCAAAAGATGGCGACTATTCGATGTATATTTCCAACGACAACGGCGTGTCCAATGAATACGATGGAAATACGTATTCGTATTCGTATGCTTATTGCAAATTGCTAGTAGAAGAGACTGGTGTATTCAATGTTTCGTTCGATTGGAAGTGCGATGGATATTTTGATTATCATATGCTTCGAGCATTCCTGGTGCCGGTAAGCTTGAATCCTAACTTAAATTCAGGACAGCCGAACGGAATGTCAAATGCTTACAACGATACTCCGGCAGGATGGATTGCTGTCGGCGGGGATAAACTCAATGACTCGGAGGATTGGGTGCATGTTTCCGACAACTTGGTACTGACCGAAACAGGACAGTATTACCTTGTATTCTATTGGAGAAATGATTATTATTCTCTAGTTTACAATCCTCCTGCTGCTGTGGATAATATAAGTGTGGAATTTTCAACTTCGTGTTTGCCTGTTACAGATTTAATAACCACTAATGTGGGCAAGACTTCTGCAAGCGTGGCTTGGACTCCTATTGGTGGCGAAACTCAATGGCAGGTATCGTTGACGACTACACCAAATGCATCGCCCGATGATGGAAATATTACACTCGTAAATACAACATCTCATACATTCTCCGGACTTAATTATTACACATACTATTATGCTTATGCCCGTGCTTATTGTTCCGAATCGGATCAGAGCCCATGGAGTTCTGCCCGTGAATTCCTAACCTTGGAATCGTGCAGTAGTATAAGCGATTTAACTATTTCTGGGGTAACATCAAATGCTGTCACATTATCGTGGACAAATACTGATGCCGATGCTTCGCAGTGGGAGGTGAAAATATATAATGATGCCGATAATCTGATAACATTGGTAGATAATACTACGCCAACAATTACAGGGCTCACTCCTAATGCATGGTATAATGTGGAAGTGCGTTGTGATTGTGGTGAATTTGGTTATTCCGATTATTCAAGTAGAACAGAATTTTTAACTTCCCCAGAGCCTGTAACTTTGCCTTATAGCGAAGATTTTGAGTCTGGTATGTCGTCACATTGGGCAGTCTATAATGACGATAATGGCTGGTATACTGGTAGGGCAACCAATAATGGCGGAACTCGTTCCTTGTATATTTCTGATAGTGATGGAGCTTCAAATAGCTATAATATAGAATCGAATAGTAAATCATACGCCCTATTCGCTTTCGGAATCGAGGAACGCAGCATTTTGAATGCTTCGTACGATTGGAAGAGCGATGGTGAGGATAGTTATGATTATGCACGTGCTTTTATTGTTCCAGCATCGCTTGATCCATTGTTTGCTAGTGGCGAAGATAATGGAATAGGGTATAATGGTGCACCAAACGACTGGATTGCTATTGATGATGGTCAGATGACTAATTCGTCGTCGTGGAGCCGTACATCGAAAAATGTTGTGTTGGATGCTGGAAATTATTATTTGGCGTTCTATTGGACAAACGACGGCTCTGTAGGAACACAGCCGCCTGTGGCAATCGACAATCTTAGTGTAGCTGCATCTGCCTGTATGTACGATGGTGATGTAAGCGTTTCCGACGTTGGCAAGACTACTGCTACGGCATCGTGGAATGACTACGATGGCATTTCGCAGTGGGAGGTGCTTGTCTCTACCTCAAGCAATCCTGCCGATGCTATCGAAACGCCTGTATCGGTTGACAATACTACGTATAATATTTCAGGAATTGTTCCTGGAACGCAATATTATGTATATGTGCGTGGTGTTTGTTCCGAGTCGAGCAAGAGCGTTTGGTATCAGGACGACTTTACAACATTGCCGGCTTGTCTGCCTGTGGAGAACGTAAGTGTTGGTAGCTACGATAAGACTTCGGTAACCTTGTCGTGGACAAATACAGATGACGATGCTTCGCAATGGCAGGTGTTGGTAACTACGGCAAGCAATCCCGATGAGGCAACCGAATCTCCAGTGCTGGTTGACAATGCTAGTCCGACTATAACGGGCCTTACGCCAGACACTTATTATTATGTGTATGTTCGTGCATATTGTTCCGAAACTGCGCAGAGCACATGGTCAACATCTTCTAATTTTACGACCAATCCGGCATGTATGTCTGTTGCAAACTTTAGAGTTGATAGTTACGATGATACTTGGGTAACCTTGTCATGGACAAATCGAGATGATGACGCTACTCAGTGGCAGGTGCAGTTTACAAAACAATCATACGAGAATCCTGATTATCCCTATGATGGAAGACTTCCGCAGCTTGTTGACAATACCAATCCAACTATTTATGGTTTGACACCTAATACAATTTATTATGCATGGGTTAGGTCATATTGTTCAGAATCATCGCAAAGTGCATGGAGTAGCAAACGTCAGTTTAGTACATATCCGACGTGTAGGTATGTACAAGATGTTACTATTAACAGCTACGATTCTACTTCTGTATCAGTGTCGTGGACAAATGTAGATGAAGATGCTTCTCAATGGGAGGTTCATATAAAGCCTATGGATCAATCGGGTGCAACAGATGTTTATGAGGTCGTTTATAATTGTTCTGCGACAATAAATGGGTTGCAACCATATACAGAATATAGAGTGTTTGTACGGGCAATCTGTTCGGAAACTGAGTATGGTGGTTGGAATGTTAGTGGTAGTACTTTTACAACCTATCCTCCATGTGTCCCTCCTGCCCATATTACTGCTGTAGTTAATTCAAATGCAGCAAACCTTACATGGAGGCACGACTACGATTTGTCAACCTTCCATATGTATCTGTCCGATACGGAAATGTCAGAGTCGGAATTAAATGCATTGACATCTTCTGAGTATGAAACAGTAACTAGAAAACTAAGCCACAATTATACTGGTCTTGCCGAAGGTCAGACCTATCATTTTTACATCAGAAGTATTTGTCAGGACGACGAATTGAGCTACTGGGCTCACGCACAGTTCACAACTACTACCGATGAAGTAATGACATTGCCTTATTATCAGGACTTTGAAACTGATGTCCTTGAAAACTGGCATCTGAACAATGGAGAAAACGGTTGGTATTTTGGTACGGCTATAGCCAATGAAGGAGATAAATCCTTGTATATTTCTTATGATATCAAAAGTGGCGAACAATGTACAGCGACAAACAGTACGTCGTATTCGTATGCATATTGTCGTCTGTTGGTCGACCAACCTTGTGTTGTAAATGTATCGTTTGATTGGATCGGATCAGCCCCGGGACAAAGTAGGCGTAATGCTCTTCGTGCATTTATGATTCCTGCATCATTGAATCCTGAACTTAATGGTGGCGGTTCTGATGGTTTCTCAAACGGAATGTCTAATTATAATTCTACAGCACCGAACGGTTGGATTGATGTGTCGCAAAATGGTGTTATGAATGATGCTACTTCGTGGCAGTCAAGTACGAAAGATGTTTCATTGTTTGAGGCAGGTGAATATTATTTCGTGTTTTTCTGTAAAACAAGAGCTACTTTCCATCCGTATAATCAAGCGGCGGCAGTCGATAACCTAAGCGTAGAGGTGGTTTCGACCTGTGTGCCTGTAAAAAACCTAAGTATAGGCACTGTTGGAAAGACTTCGGCTACAGTATCGTGGCAGAGCCTTGACATTTTTTCACAGTGGCAGGTGCTGGTAACTACAGCAAGCACTCCCGAAGAGGCTACCGAAACACCAATACTTGTCGATGCTACTACAGCTACTGTAACAAATCTTGAGATGAATACCCATTACAATGTATTTGTCCGTACTTATTGCTCCGAATCTAGCCAGAGTGCATGGTCTTCGAGTGCAACGTTTACTACCTTGCCTCCTTGTGAGCCTGTATATGATGTAAATGCTGTAGTTACGCAAACTTCGGCTAAAATAAAATGGCAGCATCCTTATGGTAGAACAAATTATTTTACCATATTCTCCGAGACTGCAATGACTCAGGAAGAACTTGCAGCTGCTTCGCATCAGACTACAAGTGACAAATATTGGAATCTCAATGATTTGACTCCAGGAACAACCTACCACGAATACATTGCAGCCGATTGTGGCGATGGCGATGTTAGCGAATGGGTTGACTTGGTATTTACAACTCCAGAACAGGATGCAATGCCATTGCCATATTATGAGGATTTCGAGGATGGTTATATGCAAAACTGGATAGTAAGTAACCAGGTCAATGGTTGGAGTCTTGGTTCGGCAGTAGCTTCGGCTGTCCCGAGTGAAAGTACAATGTCGATGTATATATCGCCAGATGATGGTGTTACATACCAATACAGTATTTATTATTCTGTTTCGTATGCATATTGCCGCTTATACATCGACCATCCCTGCCTTATTAACGTGTCGTACGACTGGACTGGAGAAGGCTTTGGCGTTGCTGCCAATATGCGTACCTTCTTGATTCCAACAAGCCTAAATCCAAATCTTACTGCAGGAAGACTCAATGGGGTAACTTCTATTGCCAACACCGTGAATACTCCAGAAGGATGGATTGAACTCGGTACTCCATATCCGGTACAGTGCTCATTCTTCAACAGAGGAGCAGCGAATGCTTGGTTGAGAAGCTCCAAGGATGTCACAATAGCTGAGGCAGGCGACTACTATCTTGTATATTTCTGGGGTAACAATGAAGACCTTCCCGATGTAGTAAAGTCGGCAGCCGTCGATAACATAAGCGTTACTCATGTTTCCGACTGCATATTCGCTGGCAATATTTCTGTTGACGAGGTCCGTCGTGAAGATGCTAGCGTTTCGTGGACTTACCTTGACGGTTCGCAGTGGGAAGTGCTTGTTTCCCGTTCAAACAATGCGGCTTCGGCAACCGAAACTCCTGTTTTGGTTTCGTCTCCGTCATATACGGCACAGAACCTTTCGGCAAGCACTACCTATTATGTATATGTCCGCACTTATTGCTCCGAGTCGGAACAAAGTCCGTGGTCTAGTAGTGTAAGCTTTACAACATTGCCTCCATGTGAGACTGTTAGTATTGTTAGCGCTCAGATTAACCGTGAAAATGTCTATGTTACTTGGTCGCAACCTTATTCTTACAACCAGTTCTACGTTTATTTGTCACAAACCGAAATGTCGGATGCAGAACTTAATGCTAGCTCGTACGAAATAGTAGACAATACAGATTTCTATGCCGAAGGTCTTATGCCAAATCAGGGCTACCATATGTACATATCGTCGGTATGTAGCAGCTTCGACAATAGCGAATGGTACGATTACTACTTCGAAACTCCAGATGAATATTATACAATTCCATATCACGAGGATTTCGATTCGAACATTATTTATGGATGGGATGTTAAGAGCGATGGTTCCAATGGATGGATTATAGGTTCGTCAACCTCGACAAATGGAAGCCAATCGTTGTATGTCGCAGAGGATGGTTCTTACACTAATGAGTATAATAATTATGCTTGTCCCTCTTTTGCTTATGCTTATTGTCCGATATATATAGATAGGGCAGGCTTGATTAGTGTATCGTTTGATTGGAGGGCAAATGGCGAAACCCGATACGATTTTATGCGTGCCTTCCTCGCACCTTCCAATATCACTCTGTGGGGGGATATTGGTATTGAATATAATGCAAGTGATAATAATTCTCTTCCTGATGGATGCATCTCGATTGAAGGTGGCACAAGTTTCTATGGAGTCGACGAATGGCAGCATGCTTCTAATAGTGTTAGGGTAGAGCCCGGACTTTATAATCTGGTATATTTCTGGCATAACGATTATTCTGATGGCGACAATCCTCCTGGTGCTGTAGATGATATTACAATAGTATGGCTATCCGAGGAAACCGATATCCTTTCGTTCGACTTCGACGGTGCCGAAAATGTGCAGATCGATAACGTAAGCCATACCGTTACCTGCAACGTGGCACATTCTGTAAATTTGCGTGCCGTACGTCCGGTAATCACCGTTTCCGATGGTGCAACAATAAGTCCTGCAAGTGGTGCATCCGTCAACCTCAACAATTCGTTCGTATATACTGTTACTGCCGAGGCTGGCAATACTCAGGCTTGGACGGTTCATGTTTCGAAGGATGCTGCTCTTGCCGAAGCCGAAATACTGTCGTTCTGGACGGAAGGTCTGGTAGAAGTGTCGATAGATTCCGACAATGCAACCGTCAACGCTACAATAAGCCGCATGTACGACATTACTTCTCTTGTTCCTACAATCGAAATCTCGACTTATGCAAGCATCAACCAGGTAGTAGGTCGTGCCTACGATTTCTCGAATCCGGTTGAATTCGTTGTTACCGCCGAGGACGGAACCACAACAAAGTATTGGACGATAAATGTTTCGTACTACGATACTCCGCTTGGTGTCGACTGCTCGAATCCGTATGTGGTAGATGCAGAGAACGACTTGCCATACGTACATACGTCATCTACCGAGGGTATGCTCAATATGCTTAATACATATTTCTCCGACTCACCACTCAACCAGATGGTTCTTTCGGGTAACGATGTCGTATATAGAATCGATGTCGATGCAAGAAAGATGCTCGTTGTTAGTGCTCAGTCGTATGGTGGAAACTTCAGCGTATTCGTAATGAATACCTGCGGTAGTCTGCACTCGTATATGATTGATTCGAAGATTAATGATAGCAATGCATCGTTCACTGTCGATTGTCGTCCTGGTTCGTACTATGTAATTATTGATAGTAATAACGATGACGTTTCATACGAAATCCAGATTCAGGAATTGCCACACTGCTATATGGTGGAAGACCTTGAAGTCTCCCGCTTGCAGAACGAACTCGGTGTGACATGGTCGTCGGACAATATAGGCGACACTTGGACTGTAAAATATGGACTTTCGGGCTTCGATCTTGAAACCGAAGGTTCGACAGTAAATGTAAGTGCACCGCACTACGAAATCACAGGACTTACCGAATCGACTCTCTACGATATTTATGTTCGTGCAAATTGTGCTGGTTCAAACGGCAACAGCGAGTGGACTTTGATTTCCGCTTCAACAATTGCCGCCTGCCAGGCACCTGAAGATTTGGTTGCTGTCGAAATTTTCGACAACGAAGCAACCGTTTCTTGGAACGGTTTCAACATGACACAATGGGAGTTTGGCTACAAGATGGAGTCGGATGCAGAATACACGACAATGGTTGTCAATGAAAATTCTGTCAACCTGACCGACTTGCAGTACTCCACTTCTTACAATGTAAGGGTACGTTCGGTTTGCGATGGTGATTATTCTGGTTATGTCGAATATACATTCACAACCATGTGCTTGGTGGTTAGGTCCTTCCCATATACCGAAGATTTCGGTTCTGGAACATTCCCGCCATTGTGCTGGACCCAGGAAAGAACCGCTGCTGGTTCGGGTATGGGTGTAAGCTATGCCAACGGCGCTTGGACGAGCGCATCTGCTGCTGTCGGAGGAAACTCAACCACAAAGGCTATGCTTGCCGATACAAAGGCTGGTTCGGTTCACAATTTGGTTACTACAGGAATGATCTTTGCCGAAAATCTCAACGGTTACAGCATAAGCCTCGATGTATATCGCTCATCTGTTTCCGTATCTTCGTATGACGAAGGCGTTGAGGTTTGGGTTAACTCATCACCCGATATCGTGAACGGAAATCCACAGATGCTCGGCTATGTTTCCAAGAACTACCAGCATTCGAGTGCTACGGTTTCCGAAGAAGCCGCTCCCGGTTGGTACACCTATAATTTTATAGCAAGAAACAGAACAGGACTCAACTATGTGATACTCGTTGGTAAATCCAATAATGCCGGTGGCGTTTACGTTGATAATCTTGTCGTTGACAAGACTGTCGATTGCTTGGCACCTAATAGCCTCGTACTGCAGTCGTCGGGCGACGACAATGCGGTGCTCGCATGGTCCGATGATAATGCAATTACAGGAACCTGGACCATCCGTTATTCGATTGATGGCGGCGATGAGGTTGAGGCAACTGTCGATGAACCTTCAATCACAATAAACGGATTGCTTCCAAATACTATCTATCAGATAAGCGCACAGATACAGTCTGTTTGTGCAGCAGGAATGGAGAGCGATTTGTATGAAGCCTCGATAGAGGTTACTACCGGATGCGCAATCTTGGATGCTCCATATTCTGAGAATTTCGATTCCTATGATGGCGTAACTCCTGATTGTTGGTTTGCAGCAAGCGATGGTAACAATGTTTGGGCTGTAAGCAATGGCATGGCTCATATTGCTTCGGCAAGTACCATGAACAATGCACACCTGATATCACCGCGCTTCAATTTGTCGGGCGACCAAAGGTATTTGATGAGCTTCGATGTATTGCAGTCGACGCTCAATGTTTCGCGTCCAGACTCGTTGTTCGTATTGTTCATTAAGGATGAAACCGAAATCGAAATCGATACACTTAGATCTGTGGCTATCCAGAATGCATCATCCAACGGAATGGTACAAATAAAAGTGGATGTTCCTCAGACCAATGGAGTAGGAAGTTTCGATTTCGCACTTAACGGCTACCGCGAATGCAAGATCGACAATTTCTTGTTGAGAGCTAAGTCAAACGAAGCCGAAATCCTTACATTCGCAATCGAGGAACAGACTACAGCGCCTGTTATCGATCCTGAAAATGCAACCATATCGGTATATGTTGTTGCCGAACTGGAAAACGGAATGGAATTCGCTCCTACATTTACAATTTCGGAGAATGCTACTGTCGATGAGCCCTCTGGTGCATCGCGCGATTTCTCTGAACCTGTCGAATATGTGGTGACCGCTGAGGATGGCGTGACAACCAAGACATGGACAGTGACCGTTACTATAGACGAAAACTACTGCCAGAACCCGACTGCCAACGACATCAACTTGGTTGTTGCTGCCGATTCGGTTACTATTACAATAGCACAGGTCAACAACGAAACATCCTACGATTTGATGGTTTCGGCGGTACAAATTACTCCCGAAACCGATACTGCTGATGTATTCAGCGGCAATGTTGGTGCAGTTACCGTAATTAACGGCTTGCAGTACAATACCAATTATTATGTATATGTTCGTTCGGATTGCGGTACAACACGATGGACAGCATTAACATTTGCAACAAGCTGCGATGTTAAGCAATTGCCGTTCAGCGAAGATTTCTCGGCATCTGCAATGCCGGAGTGCTGGTCGATTGTTGATGCAAACAACGACAATAAGACTTGGGCACTCACCAGTGGCGAAATGGTTTACACTTACTCGCGACTTAGAGAAGCCGACGATTATGTTGTGTCACCGGAAATTTCTATCGTACACAATGCCAAACTCAAGTTTGACTACCATGTCGGCAACTTCTCTTATCCCGAAACATTCTCGGTATATGTACTGGCTGGAAACGATTCCATCAGACTCGATTCTATGACAGTCAGCAATGAATCAGTCCAGACTTTCGGACCAGTCGATTTGACTGACTTTGCTGGTCAGGACGTACGCATTGCTATCAGATGCCAGTCGGCAAGGTACATGTATCGTCTATATGTTGACAATTTCGATATTTCAGTCTCCAACTATGTTCTCGAGGCATCGGCTGTAGGTAGGGGAACAATAACTCCTAGCGGACTTCTCGAAGTGGCTCCTGGCGGCAGTGCCGAGTTTGTAATGAGTGCCGACGAGTACAACGAGTTTGTATCTCTTACCATCGATGGCGAGGATGTCACCGACGATGTTGTGGATGGCGCATATACACTTGCCGAAGTTTACGATGAACACAGCATTGTGGCTACATTTACCGAACGCTACCATGTGGTTGCTTCTTCGGGTGTGGGCGGACATCTTGAGCCGGAAGGTGAATTTGTTGTCGATGCTGGCGACTCCAAGAGGTTCTTCATTGTGCCCGATGAGGGTTATAGGTTTGCTTCTCTCACTGTCGATGGCGATGCTGTTGCATTGGAGTCTGGAAACTTGATTTACTCGTTGGATAGCATAACCGCCGATCATAATGTTTATGTGAACTTCACACCTATAATATATTATACTATCAGCGTTACCTCTTCCGAAAACGGTATTGTTAACCCGAACGGAAACATATCGGCAGAAGAGGGTACAAGCCTTACTCTGTATGTATTGCCCGACGAGGGATTCATGATTGGCGATTTCCTTGTTGACGGCGTTGATGTTAGTGCCGATATTGTCAACGGTGAATATACTTTCGAGAATATTGCTGCAAACCATAACGTAAATGTGATCTTCGTAGAGAATGTTTACTATACAGTCACTGCAACTAGTGGTGAACATGGTACGATAACTCCTGAAGGAGAAACTCAGGTAGTAAACGGCGGCTCGATTTCGTTTGAGGTTGTTCCCGATGAGGGCTACTACGTGGCTTCGTTTACTGTTGATGGTAACGATGCTATGTCGGGACTTGTCAATGGTGTATATGTTCTCGACGATGTTACTGCCGACCACGAGGTATATGTAGGTTTTGAAATCTATACCTATAATATATTTGCATACGCAGTCGGCGGAACAATCTCGCCAAGCGGAACAACAACTGTTGCTTACGGACAAAGCCAGACTTACGAACTGACACCGAACTATGAGTACGAACTTTCCAACGTATTCATCGACAACCATGTTGTAGAAGTGGATGGCAATACCTATACATTCGAGAATGTTACAGCCAGCCATAATATTGTGGCAGTGTTCACACCTATGAATATAACCAGATACACAATTTCGGCATCGGCAGGCGAACACGGAAGCATATCGCCGAGCGGTAATGTAAGGGTTGTAGAAGGCGATGACCAGACATTCGAAATTGTTCCCGACGAGCACTACTACATTTCTTCGTTGCTTGTTGATGGCGAGTCTGTTGACGTTGACGAATCCTACACATTCGTGAATGTTGCAGCAAACCATACTATTGTGGCTTCGTTCGAAGTTTACAAGCACATCGTAACCGCAACTGCTGGCGAAAATGGTGCAGTAAGTCCTGCTGGCGAAACCGTAGTTGACGAAGGTGCCAATGTCGAATTGCAGTTCCTGCCAGATGAAGGCTACTGGGTTTCGGAGGTCGTTGTCGATGGCGATACCATTGCAACTCATAGCAACGAATATGTTGTCGAGAATGTGCTTGATGACATTGAGGTTGTCGTTAATTTCGAACCTCTGCCACAGTGGACCATCACGGCCATGGCTAGTGAATACGGTAGCATCTCGCCCGAAGGAGTTCAGTATGTTACCCACGGCTCCAGCATCGAATTTGTATTCTTACCCGACGACGGATATATGGTCGAGAGGGTAGTGGTAGATGGTGCTACCGTTGCAATAAACGGCAACTCATACACCTTCGAGAATGTAACTGGCGACCATTACATATATGTATCGTTCAGAACTCTGGCATACTTCATAACTACAGTTGTCGGCGAACATGGACGTATCACTCCGTCGGGAGTTGTAGAGGTACAACCTGGCGAGTCGAAGATGTTCCGCTTTGTTCCCGATGTAGGATATATGGTTGATAGTGTACGCGTGGATGGTATGAATGTAATGTTTAGCAACAACGTATATACATTTAATAATGTTACCGAAAACCATGTTCTCGAAGTTACATTCAGGCATATTAGTGTTGCCATCGAAGAGGAGACTGTTATGCAAATGTCGTTGTATCCAAATCCAAACGACGGACAGTTCAGTGTTGAGTTCTCCAATATTAGTGGCGATGTAAGCTTTACACTAGTCGATGCCAAGGGTGCGGTTGTTGACATTAAGGAGCTGTATGTTGATGATGGCGAAGTTCTAGGTTTCGATTATCAGTTGACTCCTGGCGTTTATTTCGCAAGGTTTGTTTATGGAGACAAAGTTGAAGTAAAGCGTTTTGTTGTGAAATAAATCGCATGTCGTTTGTATAAATTTTAATTCAAAAAAGCAGTCGTAAATCGGCTGCTTTTTTTATTGTAAATTTTGGTTTGAGTTTCGATATATATGGTTAAGGTAGTGCGTTGTCTTTCGTAGTCTTTAAAAAAAATTAAAAAAAAATAATAATTTTTTTGCATTTCATTTTTTTATATGTAAATTTGAAACGTCATTTTAAGCTAGGTTTATCCTATCGCTTTGAATGAGGTAGAAGTAGATGGTTGTATATTATTATAGTTGAAAATAAATATAGTAGAGTATGAATAGATATTTATTAAACTTAGTAGTTAGTGTGGCACTAGTTTTCGTAAGTCTGTCTGCTTTTTCGCAGGTTAAGGTTGCCGATAGCGGTGCTTCTAAATTTTACGACAATGGAACTCGTATCACTTATTTTGATATGCAAGAATTTCCAAACTCGTCAGAAATGCGCGAGTATGTGACAAAAAAAGTTACAGAGCATCCAGATGTAAATAGAGTAACTATATATACAAATGGAACTTTGTTTATGTACGAGGCATTGCAGAGTGTAGATCCATATATGATTGTTGATATGGTAAATGATGCTCTTGATGAATATGTTGCAGAATTTGGAGAAATTCCAGAGATAGAGAAAAGCAAAATGTCTGATTCTAATTCTGCAGCCGCAGGAGATAGGGGAGGCGATGCCCCTGCAAATGGCGAAGTGATGCGGAAAAAAGCAAATACTGCCAATCGCCCTGTTGAAGTTGTGAAGGATAGAACTAATGTTAACACCAAATAAAGCATCCGGCTATGAGAAAAATATACCCTATATTAATAAGTAAAGTTATGTCAATACAAAAGCAGGTAATGGCAGTATGCTGTTTGGTCATGCTGTTATGTTGTGGCAATGTTTTCGGTCAGACAACAGTAACTTATAATTTTGAAACTACTGCAGATAGAAATGCTTGGACAGTTGTGAATGGAACTGTTACCAACAAATGGTGTATAAGCAAAAATGCTAATGCTCAGCCTAGCGGTAGTACATATTCGTTGTATGTTACCACAGGAAGTGGTGGTGTGCAAACGACAGCTCAAGCATATGCATATACAAATAACTCATCTTCTGTTGTGTGGGCATACAGGGATATCACATTTCCAACCTCTTCGGTTGACTATACATTTTCGTTTGATTGGAAGTGTTATGGGGAATCATCCTACGATTACTTTCGTGTGTATATAGGTCCAACTACCAGTACCGTGTCTGCTGGAACATCTATAACAGCTCCTACTGGTGCGGTTGCAATGATAAATGATTTGCGTACATATAATACTACATATTTCAATGATTATGATGGTAGCGATTACATGACATCCACAGCTGCTAATGTTCCGTGGCGTACATATACTACAACTTTGTCTGCTGCTACATATTCTGGTCAGACTATGAGATTGTTCTTTGTCTGGAAAAATGATAATATTGACGGCGATGGTCTGCCTGCTGCAATCGATAATATTAAATTAACATACAATAATTGTACAGTGCCATCAGGTACATTCTCATTGTCAGAGACTTCTTCTTCATTGTTAATTGGCGAAACTTTGGATCTTAGCACATTCCTTACGAACAATATAACGCAAGGCGGTTCTCTTTCATATACTTCGTCAGCTCCTGGAATCGCAGCAGTTACCAATGGCGTGGTTAGAGGCGTGTCCGAAGGTACAGCAACAATAACTATAACATACACTCCAACCAGTTCTACATATTGTCCGAGGGAATTGACTTTTACTGTGAATGTTAGTGATGGCTGTCCTAGAATAGGAACAGGAACTTATTGTGCTTATTCATATGGACCAGTGAATAATTATTATGAATATGGATATTATCAGTATATATTCCCAATGTCAGATTATTCGTCTGGAGGAGATATTACGTCAATTGCTTTCCAGTATTGTTATACAACGGCGATGACAGCAAAGACGAATGTCAAGATATATATGGGATTGACAAGTGCTTCATCATTTGCAACAGCAACTAGTTGGATTCCACTTTCTCAACTAACTCTTGTATATTCTGGACCGCTTAATTGTACGACTCAAGGATGGAATACATTTACTCTGCAAACCCCATTCACATACGATGGTTTTAGCAATCTAGTTATTGCAATTGATGATAATTCAAATGCTTATCATGGCACATCTTATACTTTTTATTGTACACAGGATGCATCGAATTATGTAACATTATATGATTTTGACTACGATTCAAATATTGATCCTGCGTCTCCTCCAGAAGGTTCACGTTCCAAATACTATCCCAATACAAAGTTATGTATAGATAACTGTACAAGTCGAACTTTAACATTTGAGCAGCCTGTAGTAAATATATCGAATTGTAGCGGTACAACTTCGCAGTCGTATAGCATTTCTCCAGTGGCAGGAGGAACAGTGCGTTATACGTCTTCTAATCCAGATGTGGCTACTGTCGATGACAATGGTGTAGTAACAGCCCATTCTGCTGGAGCAGTCACCATTACAGCAACGGTTTCTACTTATGGCGACTATTGTTCTGCACGAGGATCTTATGTCGTAAATATTACAGGTACACCTCATACTCTTACATACAATACTACTGCCAATTGTTCAGGTGCAAGTGCAGCACCTGCTAGTACTATGGCTACAACTACATTTGTGACTGGTACGCGCCCGACTTGTGCAGGAATGTATTTTGCTGGGTGGAATACTAGAGCTAATGGCACAGGTACATCGTATCAACCAGGTAGCCTCGTAAATCTTGGTTGCTCAGATGTAACATTGTATGCCCAGTATAGTACACAACCTCCAACAATTACTGGTAGTTCTAGTTGCGACAATGCAATGGCATTCTGTGCATCTAACGATGCCGATGCATATAGATTGGCCGTTCAGCGTCAGGATGATGCGACAACACCTCAAGGTTTTTGCAATTATTATTCTCAAAATGCAACATGGTGGTATCTTCGTATATCACGTTCCGGACCTATTGAGATGACAATATCTTCAACTGCAGGTGATGTGGATTTCGCTTGTTGGGGTCCATTCCCAAATACGACTTGCGATCCTGTGAATGATTTGACTGATGATTCTGATATAAGGTACTATTATTATGATGATAATACTCTTCACTATACTAATACGACAGAGCAGCCTGATTCTGGTCAATATACTACTAACCCATATTTTTGTAGAGTTACGACATTGGCAAGACCATGTGGAAATTTAGTCGATTATGGAACATCAAGTGCAGATGTAGAATATTTGCAGATAGCTAATGCAGAAGAGGGTCAGATTTATGTGGTTGCCATTGGAAACTATGCAAATCTATCTGGTGTCATTACCCTTACACAGACTAATATTAATGCAGCAAATGCCGGATTGTCCGATTGTTCTATTGTAAACGACTGCGTAATTAATAATATTTCGACTATTGTCGGACAGTGTAATGGAAATAATAGATTTTCGGTAAGCGGTAATATTAGTTTCACAAATGCTCCGCTTGATGGAACATTGACCATAACAGACGGAAATGTTACACAAACATTTTATCCTCCATTCTCTAGTCCTCAGTCGTATTCTCTCGAAAATCTTATAGGCGATGGAGAAGAAGGTAGAGTAATCACTGCTGCATTTTCGTCATCGACTATAAACTGCAGTAAGATAACATATATTGATGCTCCTACTTGTGAGACCAATTGCCCCGATGCAACTGTTACATTGGAGCTATACGACGAAGTGACCAATGATGGTATGTATTACTATAATGTATGTGCATCCGACAATGGTGTAAATATGTCGGCAACACAGACAGGATACACAAATCCAGATTATACGTGGAGTGTAAATCCTCATGGTGGTGTAGAACCTACACAACTTCCCGGACGATCGGTATGGTTTACTCCAACTGCCGTACAGGGTTATGATGTTTCGCTTATAGTGTCGGAAGGTCAGTGTAGGACTGTTGCCCACGCGCGTATTCGTGTGTCCGAAGGTCCGCAGCCCGAAATTACCTCTATCGATTTGGGCGATATTTGTGTCGGCGAAACCGAAACCATAACTATAGGTGGAACCGGCTCTATGATTGAAGTAAAAGACACTACCTTTGATGTAGTATCGACTTTGGGTCGTTCCGAAGAAACATTTATTCCCGATGGTCCAAACTGCACCGAATTGTGCTATACATCCGAAATTACTTTCTACGATTTCGACGATGCTGCTGTTATAACAAGTGCCGACGATATCAGGTATCTTAGATTAAATATGGAACATTCGCATATAGGTGATTTCCAGATAAAACTTACCTGTCCTTCGGGTCGTTCTGCTATAGTGCAGCCAGACTTGTATTCAAATGAGGCCTCAAGTTCAATGTATAGCCAACAGGCAATCGATCCATATACCTACGTATGGCCTGGTACATACAGAGATACAACATGGCTGGCAGGAACTTCGGCTGGGTACTATGAAGGTGAATCGTTATACGGCATGTCTAATGTTGGTTCTATAAATACTGCTTATAATGGGGATTATTATTTAGTTGCATTCGAAACATATGCAGATGCAAACTATTTTATAACTTCATATCTTGATCATTATTTTACAGGTCATACGTATTCTGTTGTTCAAAGCGGCTCCTACTATGTTATATCTTATAGGCAAGGAAATAATGTGAGATATGTATATATGACAAGGGACACTACTTCTGATTATACTGGTGCATATTGGTTTAGATCACAGGAGGCCGCCCAGAATTTCATAAATGATGTGTATGGAGGCGTTGGTCAGGTTTTATATGTACTTGGTGGAACGACTCACTATCCTCGCATATATTTTGGCGAACCCGATATATATGATGTTACGGCGGTAGAGGATAACATATCGTTTGACGAATGTGATATAAATGAAGTATATAATTTGGCTGGTAATGGTTACGATTATGCATGGACTAGCAGTTCCGAATATACTACTGTGGGTTATGTGTATGAGGTTGCAAATATGAGTTCCAGTACGACAGTGTATAACAATGGAGTTATGGAAACAAACACTCAATATCATGTGTTGCCGTCGAATGTGGATAATGGAGAACATATGTATCAACCATTCCAAGGTTTTGGCGAATTGGCTGGTTGTCCGCTCAATGGAACATGGACTATATCTGTATGCGATAGTTGGGAAGCGGATAACGGTTATGTTTTCAATTGGGAGTTGGCTATCAATCCATCTCTGCTTCTCAACGACTGGTCGTACAATGTCGGTCTCGAACGTGTAATCGTAGATTGTGGTTCTATGGTTTCTGCGAGCGGAAACGATGTTGTTGTAACACCAGCGTCGGGTTCTACAATGCCTGATGGCTGCAGAATAACTCTTCGCGACAAGTACGGATGTGATACTAATATACCTTTGTCATTCAATGTTATCGAACCGACTCTTGTTCATACTTCTGGCGATGATTTGCATCAGGAAGTCTGCGAGGGCATAGCTATAGAGAACATTGTATATACCATTGGCGGTTCTGCAACTAGCGTTACTGTTACTGGTCTTCCTGCTGGCGTGACTTATAATGTGAATGGAAATACAGTTACAATATCGGGTGCGGCAAATATGGGAGCTGCAGGCCCTTATAATTATACAATTACAACAGTTAGCGGAAATGGCAATTGTAATGAGGTTGAGCTGCGTGGAGCTATATTGGTTAAAACTGGTGATATTAGCCCGACGTTTACTCAGGTTGGTCCTTATTGTGAAGGTACACCCATTAGTGTTTTGCCTACAACCTCACTTAATGGATTTACAGGAACATGGTCGCCAGAACTAACCAATGCGGTAGGAACACATACTTATACGTTTACTCCCGATCCTGCTCAATGCGCTATACCAACTACAATGAATATTACAGTAAACCCGTTGCCAACATTGGAATATACCTCTGGAAGCGAAACCTTGTGCGCTGGTGTCGCACCAACCGAGAATATCGTATTCACGTTTGGTGGCGGAGCAAATGGTGCAGCTGTTACTGGGTATCCTGATGGAATGGAGTTTAATATTGTTGGAAGTACTATCGTAATATCAGGAACTCCAAGAGTGCCTAATACATATACATATACTGTTACTACAACTGGTACAGTCGATCCTTGTGAAAGCTTATCAATTACAAGAACAATTATTGTAAACGAATCGCCTACACTCGAACTTACTTCTGGTAGCAATACCCAGACGGTTTGTGCGGGTTCGGCAATAACTCCGCTAGTTTATACATACGGAGGCGGTGCTATGGGTGCACAGGCTACATGTCCTGCTGGCTTGACCCCAATACATAATGCTACAGCACATACTCTTACAATTAGCGGTACTCCAACCGAACCGGGTACAATCACAGTTGTAACAACAGGAGTAAACGCTCCATGTGAGTCTTTAACATTGACAGCAACTGTTAATGTAAACGAGTTGCCAGAGTTGAGCCTTGCTCCGACAAGTAGTGCTAATGTGTCACTTTGCCGCGATGTTACTTGGGCTAGCAATATTCAATATATCTATGGAGGTTCTGCAACTGGCGCGACCGTAAGCGGTTTGCCCGATGGTATTACTGCTAACGTAAATCAAACTACTCATACGGTGACAATCTCGGGTAATCCGACCTGTGAGGCTGGCGAGTACGAATATACTGTAACAACAGTCGGTGCAGCAAGTCCGTGTTCAAACATAGAGTTGGGTGGTACAATAACCGTATCTACAAATGCGACACTCGACCTTGTATCTGATGCAACCACCGAATCTCAATCGCTTTGTTTGCCTGATGATGATTTCGTTGATATTGTATATATCTTCGGCGGTGGTGCAACAGGCGCAACTGTAACCGGATTGCCGGCAGGTATTACTCCTGTAGTAAATGGCGCTGAACAAAGAGTGACAATTTCGGGTGTGCCTTCAGTTACCGGAACATTCAATTATACGGTGACAACCACTGGCTCTGTAGATCCTTGTAAGTCTGAGACTAGGACTGGTACTATTACAATAAATAGAAAGCCGGAACTTGTTGTCGTAGGTAACGACAACCAGAGTTTCTGCTTCGGCAATCCTATGACCAACCTCGAATTTAGATATAGTGGTGGTGCTACAGGTGCTCTCGTTACTGGTGTATTGCCAGCAGACTTAACAACTACTCCTGGTACAAATACTATAACTATCGGTGGTGTGCCTGCAAATCCAGGTGAATATCACTTCTCGGTAACAACCGATGGCGCAGCTGGTGCTTGTAGTGATATGGTAGCACCGGTTACGATAAATGTTTATAGTAATCCTACCCCGGCAATCACTACTTCCGAAACACAGATTTGTAATGGTTCTAGCGTCACATTGACATCGAATCCAGCAACCTATAATACTTATTCATGGGCGTGCGCGACAACAGCTGCTAATATCACTTCGGGAATGCCGGCAACAACTTCAGGTTCGTATATTACGGTAAATCCAACTGTTACCTCTGGTACCGCTGATATTACTTATTCGTTGACAGTTTCGGATGAAAACTCTTGTACTGCATCAGTAAGTACTGCTATTACCGTTTCCGACATACCACAGGCCAATGTTAACGTGTCGCCTAATACAAAGTGTGTAACACCTTACAACGGTACAATAACAGTGAGCGGTTTCACTGGTGCTTCGGCTGGCGGTACTTATGTGGTTACACTTAATGGAACAACACAAACATCAACAGGTGCAGATGTTGTGTTCGACGGACTTGAACCAGATTCATATACAGTAAGAGTGGCTAGCGAGTCGAACCTTGATGCATGCTATACTGATTATACTGTGATAATCAACGACAACCCGACTCAACCTACTGTAACTATTTCGGGTCAGCTTTCTATCTGCGACAATACAAGCACAACTCTTACCGCTCACGCCGATAATGGATTGGGTCAATTCACATATTCGTGGTCGGACGGTTCTGTAACCGAAACTATTGAAACAGAGGTTTTGACTAGCCAAAGACCTTATTATGTAGAGGCAACCGATGAAAACGGCTGTACTGCTTACCATGAAGTAATGGTTAGAATAGGTGATACACCAGGTGTAAGCATATCACCGGCATCGCCAATATGTCTTGGAAACAGTACCGTATTGCAGGCTTTAGTATCGAACGCAGGTACTACTTATGACCTTGTGTGGACAGCAGCTCCTAATGAACATTCCGGTTTGCTTGCCGGTACCGGCAACCGTGTAACAGTAACACCTACAGAAGCTGGTTCTTATCAATATACGGTAAGGCTTACCTCTAGTTCGTGTAATGGTGGAGATTACACTGTTACTTCTGATCCTATTACATTGGTGGTTAACCCATTGCCAACTCCAGGTATAACAAACAATACTGGTACTACCGTATTGACTTGTACAGAGACATCAATATCACTTGTAGCTACCGGTGGTACAAGTTATGCATGGTCAAATCAGGTTAATGTGGCAGCCAATACGGTTAATACTACAGGTACATACACAGTTACTGTAACCGACGCAAATACTTGTTCGACAACAACAAGTATTACAATCACTGATGATGTCGCTATACCTCAGGTTGCAATAACAGAGCCTGCTAGTAGGGTGCTTACATGTAGTAACAATGAGACAATTATACTTAATGCAACAACATCTACACTTGGAGCAACCCTTGAATGGTCAACTCTTACTGTTACTACTCCTAATACATACACCGTACACGTTACAGGTGCAAACGGTTGTCCAAATGAGGCTTCGATAGAAATAACCAGAAATGTAACGCCTCCAACAGTCGGTATCAACAATCCTCCAACAAGGACTATTACTTGTACAAATCCTTCTATCGAACTTACTGCATATAGTAATGGTACTCTATCGTGGGAAACACAGACTGTTACTCATGCCGATACTTATGAGGTAATAGCAACAGCATCCAATGGATGTACTGCTAGAGCTAGCATAATAATCGAAGAAGATAAAACTCCTCCTACATTGGGAATTATAGCAACTGGCGATACATTGTCGTGTAGGGTACTAAACGTAACACTTACTGCAAGCGGAGCTAGATCTTATGTTTGGAGCGATGCTAACACATCTACAAGTGCAAGTATTGGTGTTACAGTTCCCGACACTTATCGAGTAACGGGTACCGCAACAAACGGATGTGAGGCCGAAACTTCATATACAATATATCCTGACTACGATGCTCCTAATGTTTCGATACAAGCTGTGACAAATACTCTTACTTGTGATGTGCGTTCAATTAATTTGGCAGCACAATCGACAACTCTTGGTACAACTTTCAGTTGGACAACCAACCGTGTTACCCAACCAGGTGCATATTCAGTTGTGGCAACAGGTCCTAATGGATGTACTGCTACTGAATCAATAGACATATACCAGAATGTAGTTCTGCCAGATGTCAGCATTTCTGCTCCCGATACAGTGCTTACTTGTAGTAATGACCTAATAACACTCACAGCTTCGGGAACAGGTACTCTGTCGTGGTCGTCTTTGGATGTAACAACTCCAGGTGTTTACGAATTGATTGCTACTGCTGATAATGGTTGTAAGGATACTGCACGAGTTGTTATCAATCAGAATATTTCAACACCAAACGTGTCACTCTTGAATAATACTGGTACTGATGAACTTACTTGTGATATACGTTCAATATCCGTTTCAGTGGAAGACGATAGCGATGCTGATATATATGTATGGTCGGCTGGTGGTGAAAATACCACAGGTACTGGTAATGCATTCACTAGACCTGGTCATTACTCCGTGACAGCTCAGGCTCCAAACGGATGTATAAGCGATGCATCAATAGATATATACCAGAATATTGAGAACCCCACAGTAAGTATAACAAACATTACTGGAACAAATGTCCTTACTTGTAGCGTGGCTCGAATTTTTGTTACGGCTGTTGGTTCAGCATCAACAGTAAGCGTTGATAGTTATCATTGGTCGCAGGGTACAACCCAGACTACTGCCGACAATACATTGGTTACAACAGGTTTGTATGTTGTAACTGCTACGGCATCCAATGGATGTACGGGAACTGCCCAGATAACAATTGACGAAAGTACAGCACCTCCGAGTATCGATTTCCAAAATATTACCGGAACTACAGTACTTACATGTACCGACACCGTAATTGAAGTAATAGCTACTGGTACCGGCGTAAGCTATCAGTGGTCGGGTGGTGCTACACCAAATACCGCGGATAATACTTTCAATGAAATTGGTACTTACTATGTAACAGCTACAGGTTCGAATGGTTGTACCTATACGAAACCATACTCTATAACCGAAAGCGTTGTGCCTCCTCGCGTTACGATAAGCAACTTGAGCGGTTATAGTGAATTGAACTGTGCAAATACTTTGGTAAATGTTACTGCAACTGGCACTGCCACATCATACGTATGGTCGAATGGTATTACAACTGCCGATAATACATTTACTACTCCTAATACATATACTGTAACTGCTTATGGAGATAATGGATGTCCTCAGACAGCAAGTATTGTTATAACCGAAAATCACAATGCGCCAACTCCATCTATTGTAAGTGCAAACAACATTTACACAATCGATTGCGACCATCCAACACTAACTCTTAATGGATTGGGTGGAGTATCCTATGAATGGTTGGAGACCGGAGAAACAACATCTTCGATAGTTGTCTCTACTCCTGGAATCTACACTGTTTCGGTAACAGGTAGTAACCACTGCGGCGCTACTGCTACTGTGGAAATTGGTATAAACGTTGAACCACCTGCTGCAGCAATAAACAATCTTACTGGTGTAGATCAAATTGATTGTAATGTTACTAGCGTCCATATTGTTGCTACTGGTGGTTACCGCTATGCATGGAATAATGCATTGTGGGGCGGTGGTCCAGAGCAGTATGTTACACGTCCTGGTACTTATATAGTAACCGTAACTGGTAGTAACGGTTGTACTGCTACCCAATCACTGACAATAATCGCAGATACACTTCCTCCAACACTTCAGGCTTATAGTACAACAGGCTTCTACGAGTTGAACTGCGGTATTGATCAAATTGTTGTTGAGGCTACAGGAAACGGTATATCATATGCATGGTCGGGAGGTACAAATCCTACTGGTAGCACCAATGTATTTACAAATGCAGGTCTTTACTATGTAACATCTACTGGCTTCAACGGATGTACATCAAGTTTTGCAGTTCAGCAAATAACAACAAATTACACTGCACCTACAATATCGATTGTCGATCCTCTAAATACAGCGGTAAGTGTTGTTACATTGAATTGTATAACTCCTGATACGACTCTTACAGCTCAGGGCACGGGAATTTCGTATGTTTGGAACGATAACGTAACGACAGCTTCTCGTACATTTACCCAGACAGATCAGGGTCTATATACTGTAACTACTACTGGTAGCAACCATTGCCAAGCTGTAGCTTCTGTTGAAATACGTACCGATTTCAATACACCAGCAGCTCAGATAATCAACAATACTGGTTCTACCGAGTTGACATGTATTACAAATTCAATATCACTCACTGCTAATGGTGGTACAGGTGCAACATATATGTGGTCGAATGGAACAAATAACCGCAATATTGTAATAACATCTCCAGGTCAATATATGGTTACAGTAACAGGTGCTAATGGTTGTACAAACAGCAATTCGGTTAATGTTTCCCAAGCACCTCTATTCGAACCTTCGATAACTAATATCGGCACTATTAATTGTAATGGTGGTACTACTTCGGCTACAGTAACAGCTACGGGTGGTAATCCTGGTTACACATATAGATGGAGCGATGGTCAGTCGTTTGCAACGGCCAATAACTTGGTTGCTGGTTCATATACCGTGACTGTTAGCGATAATGGTGGATGTTCTGTTGTGTTGTCATGCAGTATTACAGAGCCACGACCACTTAATGTTGGACTCATAACTCACGATTTGTATTGCGGTGTTTCGCAAGGATCTATCGATGCTGTTGTAACAGGTGGTACTACTCCATACAACTATATGTGGTCGAATGCTACAACAGGAACTACTCTGAACAACCTCCAGGTAGGCAACTACACATTGACTGTAACCGATGGTCACACCTGTATGTCAACCGCAACTGCTTCTATTCGAATGCTTGGAACTTTGTCGGTTAGTGCTTCGGTTGTTCAGCAGATAAGTTGTAACGGCGCCAACGACGGTGTTGTCGCTGCAACTTGTGAAAACGGCGCTGCTCCATTGATGTATTCTTGGAATACAGGAGAGGGTGTATATGAATTGCACAATATGTTCGAAGGTTCGTATCATGTAACTGTTACCGATGGATGGGGATGCTCGGGTCAGTCTAGCGTTTCTCTTTCGGCTCCAGCTGCAATGTTTGTTGATTTGACTCCTGTATCGCCTAGATGTTACAATACTGCCGATGGTCGTGTTAATGTAATGGTTACTGGAGGCGTGTCACCATATAGCTATGCATGGAACAACGCTTCGTCAAGTCAGTCGCTTACAAATGTGGCCGCAGGAACATACTCTCTTACCATAACCGATTATGCAGGCTGCTCTACATCAAGAAATGTAACTATTGATGCTCCCGATGCAATTTCTATGGAGGTGGCTACAACCGATGTTAAGTGCTTCGGCGATAGAAACGGTAGGATAGAGGTGTCTGCAAACGGTGGTACCGAGCCTTATCGTTATTCGGTTGAAAGAGTTCTCGAACTTTCTACTTCAAGTATGTTTACTAATATCGCTTCTGGCTACTACGATGTACGTGTTACCGATGCCAATGGCTGTGAAGCTAAGAAGTCGGCAATTGTTAAACAACCTGAAGAAATAAAGATTGATGCTGTAAGCGAAGATCCATTCTGTAAGAACAGCCGTACTGGTTTGATCAACGTATCGGTAATCGGTGGTGTTTCACCTTATCAGTACTACTGGGACAACTACATGTCCGATTCGTCGCTCATGATGAATATCCCAGAAGGTCAGTACACGGTTGGCGTTATCGATGCTAACGAATGTAGATCGCAAACTATTAAGGTTACACTTGTTGATGTTGACGTTGACTGCTTGCGTATCCCGAATGTATTTACTCCTAATGGCGATGGTATAAACGATGAATGGATAATCGCAAATCTCAACATGTTCCCAGAAGCACAGATATATGTGTTCAACCGTTGGGGTCAGCTGATGTTCAAGACAACCGGCGACGGAGAACCATGGGATGGTAGCTACAGAGGGCACTATGTCCCAGCTGGAACATACATCTATATAATCGACCTCTTCAATGATGATGAGCCGTACAAGGGAACGGTAACAATTGTTTACTAAATTTAATATACTCTACTATCATTTTTAAGGCGAACCTGCCCAAAGGTTCGCCTTATTTTTTGTCGGTATGCACATAAAAAAAGGCTGCCTGATTAGGCAACCTTGTGATATTGGTCAGTACATTAATTATTCAGCTTTGCCAGCACTGCCAAGAACATTGATAATCTTGTGCATGTAGAGTTTCTTCATGCTGTCGCGAGCCGGACCTAAGTACTTTCTTGGGTCGAATTCGGCAGGCTTTTCTGCAAATACCTTGCGGATTGCTGCTGTCATTGCCAGACGGCTGTCGGAGTCGATGTTGATCTTGCAAACTGCCGACTTTGCTGCTTCGCGGAGTTGTTCCTCTGGAATACCAACTGCTGCCTTAAGAGCACCGCCATACTTGTTGATGGTGTCAACTTCTTCTTGTGGAACCGACGATGATCCGTGCAATACAATCGGGAATCCAGGAAGTTTCTTTTCAATTTCGTGAAGTACGTCGAATGCCAGTGGTGGAGGTACCAAGCGACCTGTCTTTGGATCAACCTTGCACTGTTCCGGTTTGAACTTGTATGCTCCGTGCGATGTGCCTATCGAGATTGCCAACGAGTCGCATCCGCTGCGTGTTGCAAATTCAATTACTTCTTCTGGCTTGGTGTAGTGAGATTCCTCTGCTGCTACATCATCTTCAACACCAGCAAGAACACCAAGTTCGGCTTCTACAGTAACATCGTACTTGTGTGCGTATTCAACAACCTGCTTTGTGAGCTTGATGTTTTCCTCGAAAGGCAACGACGAAGCATCAATCATAACAGATGAGAATCCCATATCGACACAGCTCTTGCACAATTCGAATGTATCGCCGTGGTCGAGGTGGAGGCAAATCTGCGGGTGTTCCCAGCCGAGTTCCTTTGCATATTGTACAGCGCCTTCAGCCATGTATCTCAAGATAGTCTGGTTGGCGTACTTACGTGCTCCGCTCGAAACCTGAAGGATAACTGGCGACTTTGTTTCTGCACAAGCCTGAATGATAGCCTGCATCTGTTCCATGTTGTTGAAGTTGAATGCGGGGATTGCATATCCGCCGGCAACTGCTTTCTTGAACATCTCAACGGTGTTGACAAGACCTAATTCCTTATAGCTTACCATAATAAATTTTATTGTTTTTTAATTGTGTTTTTGTTATTTAATTTTCCACAAAGATAAGAATATTTGTAATACAAAAGACCTAAATAAAAAATGTTAGTTGGCATAAATTAATCGCCTAGCAAAAAAATCGTAAATCGTAAATCGTAAAATCGTAAATTAGTTTTACCTTTGCATCGCGTTTTTCGATTGTTTATCAATGATACAAACTGACATATTTCTGACACAAGGTGACACCACAATTTCCGACACAGTAAAGGAAGTTGGCGAGAAGTTGATTTCTATAGACCCCAAAAGCCCACAAGAGATTGTAAGTCAAAGTATTTCGTGGTTCGATTCCGCAAAAGACTGGCTGACAACCAGTGGTTTGTCGTTCTGCGTATCGCTTTTAGGAGCCTTGGCCTTCCTCTTCATAGGATTCTGGGTATCGAAGCTGATTGTTAAGGCCTTGCGCAAGATGATGGTTCGCAAGAACTCTGATCCTGGACTTATATCCTTTGTTTGCAGCCTTGCCAATATTGCGCTGAAGATAATGATTATCATAAGCGTGATGGGTATGGTCGGCATTCAGATGACATCGTTCATTGCAGTGTTGGGTGCTGCAGGTATTGCCGTTGGTATGGCATTGCAGGGTACCTTGTCGAACTTTGCAAGCGGGGTCATGATATTGATATTCAAGCCATATAAGGTCGATGACTATATTGAGGCTAATGGCGTGGCTGGTGTTGTTAAGGAAATACAGATTTTCAATACCATAATAACTACTGTTGACAACAAGACTATAATTGTACCCAATGGTTCGCTCGCAACAAATACGCTTACAAATTACTCGAAGCAGCCTATACGTAGGGTAGATTGGACCGTTGGCGTGTCGTATGGAACCGATTTCAATGTGGCCAAGGAGTCGATAATGCGCATACTTAATGCCGACAGCAGGGTTTTGAAAGATCCTGAGATTTTCGTGTCTATTACGTCATTGTCCGATTCTTCGGTTGACATTGTTGTAAGGGCATGGGTTAACTCTCCCGACTATTGGGGCGTGTATTTCGACTTTTACAACACTGTATATGCTAAGTTTAACGAGGAAGGTATTTCGTTCCCGTTCCCGCAAATGGATGTTCATATAAAAGAAAATAACAAATAAATAATTGATTATGAAGAAGTTTTTACTAGTATTTTTATCAGTATTGTTGAGCGGTACATTGGTGTTTGCCCAGGAGGCAGCCGATTCGTCAGCAAAGAAAAAAAATGAGAACTGGAAGCTTGGCGGTGCCGCTTCGTTGAATTTCTCGCAGGTGTCGTTCCGCAACTGGGCTGGTGGTGGTGAACCGTCGATTTCTGGAAATATGTTCTTCAACGCATTCGCAAACTATTCTAAGGACAAGACCACATGGGATAACACTTTGGATTTGGGCTATGGTATGATGCGTCAGGGAACAAAGAAAACTCAGATTTTGTTCTACAAGACCGACGATAAAATAGATTTCGCATCGAAGTACGGACGCTACGCATTCAAGTACTGGTACTACTCGGCATTGGTCGGCTTCAAGACTCAGTTCGCCGATGGTTACAAGTCGATAACCGACTCAACAAGAATTTCTTCGTGGATGTCGCCTGCTTATTTGAACATAGCTCTCGGTATGGACTTCAAGCCAACATTCGAAAAACATCCGAATGTTACGTTCTCTCTCTTCATCGCTCCGTTGTCGGGCAGGATGACGTTCGTTCTCGATTCGGCTCTCTCTGCGGCAGGTGCTTATGGTGTTCAAGGCGCGACATTCGATGATAATGGTGTGATGTTGACCCCAGGCAAGAAGTTCCGTCCTGAATTCGGTGGATACGTCAAGGCTCAGTTCAAGATTGACTTCTGGAAGGTGTTCACTTATAATTCGAAACTCGACTTATTCTCCAACTACATTGTTAAGGCTCAGAATGTCGATATGAACTGGGAAAACTTGCTTACCATCAAGTTGAGCAACTGGTTCTCGGCTAACCTTAGCATAACTCTCGCATACGACGACGATATCGACGTTCCTGTTGACCGCGATGGCGACGGCGTTTACGAAGGATTAGGAAAGAGATTGCAGTTCAAGGAATTACTAGGTTTTGGATTTACGTATAAGTTCTAAGTTAGTAAAACAAAACTCATACAAAAAAGGCTGAGTTTCTCAGCCTTTTTTTGTCTTGCTAAGATGGGCTAAGGGCCGGTGAAACAATAAGACTACGGGGCTTTTTGCTTGCTAGTCTTTTAGCCTTTGATTTTTTAAATTATTCCCTTGTATTATCAATAATTTATGATTAACTTTGCGCTCCAAAAAAAATAGAAAATATATTCATTAATAAAAAGTAAAGAAATTGTATGAAAAATTATCAAACCCAACAGATTAGAAACTTATCGCTAGTCGGTAATTCTGGTGCAGGAAAAACGACTTTGGCTGAAAGTATGTTGCAGGTTGGTGGTGTAATCACCCGTAAGGGCGACATCGCCAGCAAGAACACCGTTTCCGACTACAGACTTATCGAGCAGGAAAACGGCAACTCGCTTTATTCAACCGTAATGTATGCTGAACTCGGAAACACTAAGTTCAACATCCTCGATTGCCCAGGTATGGACGATTTTATCGGTGGCGTAGTTTCTTCTTTGTTCGCTACAGATATAGCAGTAATGGTTGTAAACGCTCAGAACGGCGTTGAAGTTGGTACCGAAATCCACGGTCGTTACCTCGAACAGGCAGGTAAGCCAATGATTATCGCTCTCAACCAGCTCGACCACGAAAAGACTAATTTCGATCACACTATCGAAACTATCCGCGAGGCTTTCGGACAGAATGCTGTAGTGGCTCAGTTCCCAGTTAACCCGGGCGTTGGCTGCACTTCTTTCATCGATGTCATCACTCACAAGATGTACACAATGAATGGCAACAATGTTGAGGTTAAGGATATCCCTGCAGAATACGAAGAAAAGGCTCAGGAATACAAGAGTCAGATCATCGAAATCGCTGCTGAGGCTGACGAAGAACTCATGGACATCTTCTTCACCAACGATACTCTTACCGAAGAGGAAATGATGAAGGGTATTGTTAAGGGTCTTCCAGCAAGAGGTATTTTCCCGATTTTCTGCGTTAACGCACGCACCGACCTTGGCGTAAAGAGACTTATGGAATTCATCGCCGACGTTGCTCCATCACCAGATAAGATGGCTCCAGTAAAAGATACCGAAGGCCGCGAAATCAAGTGCGATGCTAGCGCAAAGCCTGTTCTTTACATCTTCAAGACTTCGACAGAAGAACATATTGGTGAAATTTGCTACTTCAAGGTTCT
>DBYO01000022.1:3935-59784 GCA_002310235.1 Bacteroidales bacterium UBA1184 | reverse complement strand
GGTAACGTAGCTTGGGGTGCTGCAACTAAGGCTGTTGAACTCGGCGCAAAGGTTGTTGCTATTTCAGGTCCTGATGGCGTTTGCGAAATTAAGAATGGTATCACTAAGGAAATGATCGACTATATGCTCGATATGCGTGCTTCGAACCGCAACAAGGTAGAAGATATGGCAGTTAAGTTCCCGAAGGAAGCTAAGTTCACTGCAAAGGCTAAGGCTTGGTCAGTAAAGTGCGATATCGCATGTCCATCAGCTTTCCAGAACGAATTGAGCGAAGACGATGCTAAGATGTTGATGAAGAACGGCGTTAAGTACGTTGCTGAAATCTCTAACATGGGTTGCCAGCCAGGTGCTATCGCAGCATTCCAGGCAAAGGGTATTCCATTTGCACCAGGTAAGGCTGTAAACGCTGGTGGTGTTGCTACTTCAGGTCTCGAAATCTGCCAGAACGCAGGTCACATCAACTGGACTGCTGAAGAAGTTGACGCTAAGTTGCACAAGATCATGAACGACATCTTCGACATGTGTGTTGAATATGGTAAGGAAAAAGGCGGTAAGATCAACTACGTAAAGGGTGCTAATATCGCTGGTTTCATGAGAGTTGCAAAGGCTATGATGGCTCAGGGCGTTATCTAATAGATAATCAACTCCAAATTATAAAGGCTCGCATTTGCGAGCCTTTTTTTTATATAATTTCAAATTATGAAATCTGCTAACTATTCTACGCTTTGCAGTTGCCGCCTTCGCAGTTGAGCAGGCAGTTGCTGCATTCGGTAAGTTCGCCACGCAGACGGGAGTTTATCATGCCCGAAATGCGTTCCTTCAGCGGTTCGATGTGCATATTTATCAGAATGTCGTTGGCAAAGGCGAACATAAGCATCAGTTTTGCTTCCTTGGTGCTAATTCCGCGCTGGCGAAGGTAGAACAATGCTTCTTCATCGAGCTGACCAACGGTTGCGCCGTGGCTACACTGAACATCGTCGGCATAGATTTCCAACTGCGGCTTGGTGGTCATGCGGGCGTCGCCAGTAAGGCATAGGTTGCGGTTGGTCTGGTATGCAGCCGTCTTTTGTGCGCCTTCGTGGACGATGATTTTTCCCATAAACGAACCGCGTGCCTGCTCGTCGAGTATGCCCTTGTATAGTTCGTTGCTGTTGCAATTTGGAACAAGGTGCTCGATAAGCGTGTAGTTGTCAACATATTGCTGGCGGTCGATGAGGTAAAGTCCTAGCAAATTTGCATCGGAATGCTCGCCGTTGAGACGAACGCGCAGGTTGTTGCGTACGATTCCGCCGTGAAGTGTGAGAACAAACGACTCTACATTTGCATTTTCGCCAATTTCGGCAAGGTGGCTGCTGACGAGGCTCGACTTGTCTGGTTCGTTCTGCAGGGTGTAGTGCGTAAGCTTCGAGCCGTTGCCAACAAACGATTCGGTAGTGTCAATCACAAAGTTGCTGCTGCTGTTGAGCGTGTGGTCGCAGACAACAACCGACAGCGACGAATTTTCGTCCAATACAATCAGATTGCGCTTGATGATGTTCTTGTTGCCGAAGCCGTGAGTGAGATTTATTATCTGCAAGGTCTTTTCGGCGTGGGTGTTCTTTGGAACATAGACGAAAAGTCCATCGTCGGCAAGCATTGTGCTGAGGTTCACGAATCCGTCGCCGAAAGTGGATGCGCTTCGGTTGTAGTATTTCTCGAAAATTTCGCGGTGCTTCTGCTGAGCCTCCTTCATGCTGCAGATGATAATTTTGCCGTCCACAGCCTTGTTGTTGTCGTAATACTTGCCGTTCGACAGCAGTATTACATCAGCATCCATATTTTCGACTTCGCACTTGAAATATTCGTTGAGGTCGATGTTGGTTTTTGCCTGCATTATGCTTCCGAACTCGGTGCTGAAAATGTCGTTGACATTGAGGTTGCGGTAGTTTTCGGTCTTGGCAGTCGGAAGTCCGTTGCTTTTGAACGCTTCAAAAGCTTCGTTGCGCTTCGCGAACACGAAATCGCTGTCGGACTTGCGGAACTGTTCGGCGCAACTTTCAAAGATGTCTATGTATTTTTTATTGATGTCCATGTTCATTTTGTGATTATTCACCAAGTTGTTCCTTAATCCATCCGTAACCTTTTTCTTCGAGTTCGAGAGCAAGTTCCTTGCCTGCGGTCTTCACAATGCGTCCGTTGTATAGTATGTGAACTACATCGGGTACGATGAAGTCGAGAAGCCTCTGGTAGTGGGTGATGACTATGCACGAAGTTTCGGGAGTCTTGAGCTTGTTTACTCCGTTAGCAACTATTCTAAGTGCATCGATATCGAGGCCAGAGTCGGTTTCGTCGAGAATCGACAGGCAGGGACGGAGCATTGCCATCTGGAAGATCTCGTTGCGCTTCTTTTCACCTCCCGAAAATCCCACATTCACCTGACGGTTTGCAAGGTCGTCCTTCAGTTCGACGAACTCCTTCATTTCGCGGGTGTATTTCAGGAATTCCGATGCGGTCAATTCGGGCAAACCGCGGTATTTGCGCTGCTCGTTGATGGCAGTCTTCATGAAGTTTATCATGCTTACACCTGGAATTTCGACCGGATACTGGAAGCTAAGGAAAATGCCTTCTTTTGCGCGTTGTTCTACGCTCATTTCGAGTAGGTTGCGTCCTTTGAAGATAACTTCGCCTTCGGTAACCTTGTAGTTTTCGTTTCCTGTGAGGACAGCTGACAAAGTCGATTTTCCAGAGCCGTTAGGTCCCATTATGGCGTGGACTTCGCCGGCCTTTATTTCGAGGTTTATGCCTTTGAGTATTTCTTTGCCGTTGATTTCGGCGTGTAGGTTCTTTATAGTTAGCATAGTGATATGATTTTTTCGGTTTTACTATGAGATGTTGCACACAACATCTTTACTTTTTGTGACGATGCATGCATCGTCCTTACCTCTATTGATTTGCGGATTCCGTGAGGATAGTAGTCCTTGGTGTCGTTGAAGATTGCTATGGCTTCCGACCTGATTTCGGGGTATTGCTCTCCGATTTTCATGAGCATGTCGTAGGCGGCTGAGCGGACCGATGCCTGTAGTTTGTTGTCTTTTATGCTGTCGAAGCAGAAGTCCATTACATCGCAGCTTTGTCTTTCGTCGAGTTGCAGGTGCGAGAGTATCTTCAGCGTTTCGCGACGGTGTCCTGGCTTTGCGATGTTGGGCAAGTTGTCGATGAGCATTTGTGCGTATGGCTGTATGTCGGAGGCTTTTCGTTCTGCGTATTTGCACAGAACCCAGCTTGCTCGCCACGAGAAAGGCTCGTTTTCGAGCGAAATGGCGACAAAACTACCAATCAGCTGCCTGTTTGCCAGTAGGTAGTTGGTCGTAGCCTTCACATCGAAGTACTTGACTTTTAGAAGAGGTAGTATGTCTGTTTTACTTTTCAACTTTCAGCTTTTAACTTTCAACTCTCAACTTTCAACTTTCAACTCTCAACTTTACCCTACACTGCCTTCTAGACTTATTTGCAGCAGTTTTTGTGCTTCTACCGCGAACTCCATCGGCAGACGGCTGATGACCTCCTTGGCGTAGCCGTTAACAATCAGTCCGATAGCGGTTTCGGTTGAGATGCCGCGCTGGTTGCAGTAGAAAATCTGGTCTTCGCTGATTTTCGATGTCGTAGCTTCGTGTTCTACCACTGCCGTTTCGTTGTTCACATCGAGGGTGGGGAAGGTATGAGCTCCGCACTTGTCACCCATCAGCAGCGAGTCGCACTGCGAGAAGTTACGTGCGTTGTCGGCGTTCTTGCCGATCATCACCATACCGCGGTACGAGTTTTGGCTGCGTCCTGCCGAGATACCTTTAGATACTATTGTGCTGCTGGTATTCTTGCCGATGTGAATCATCTTCGAGCCTGTGTCGGCCTGCTGGAAGTTGTTTGTTACGGCTACCGAGTAGAATTCCGATACCGAGTTGTCGCCCTTGAGCACTGTGCTCGGGTATTTCCAAGTGATTGCCGAACCGGTTTCCACCTGTGCCCAGCTGATTTTTGAGTTCTTTCCGTTGCAAAGTCCGCGCTTGGTTACGAAGTTGTATATACCGCCTTTGCCTTCCTTGTTGCCCGGATACCAGTTCTGTACTGTCGAGTACTTGACTTCGGCATCGTTTTCGGCAATTATTTCCACTATTGCGGCGTGCAACTGGTTTTCGTCGCGTTGCGGTGCGGTGCAGCCTTCCATATAGCTTACATACGCGCCTTCGTCGGCTACTATCAGCGTGCGTTCAAACTGACCTGTGTTGCTTGCGTTTATGCGGAAGTAGGTCGAAAGTTCGATAGGGCAGCGCACACCCTTTGGAATGTAGCAGAACGAACCGTCACTGAATACCGCTGAGTTGAGGGCAGCAAAATAGTTGTCGCCCGAAGGGACAACTTTGCCCATGTACTTGCGTACTAGGTCGGGGTGGTTTTTCACAGCCTCGCTGAACGAGCAGAAGATGATTCCGTCTTCGGCAAGACGTTCCTGGAAAGTTGTCTTTACCGAAACGCTGTCCATTACCGCATCGAAAGCAACGCCCGAAAGTCGTTTCTGTTCATCTAGCGGAATGCCGAGCCTGTCGAAAGTATTCTTGATTTCGGGGTCGATTTCGTCAAGCGAGTTGAGTTTTTTCTTCTGCTTTGGTGCTGAGTAGTATATTATGCTCTGGTAGTCGATTGGTGGAATGTCGAGGTGTCCCCAGTTTGGCTGTTCCATGTTTTTCCACTTCTCAAAAGCGTTGAGACGGAATTCGAGAAGCCATTCGGGTTCGCCCTTCTTCTTGGAAATCAGTCGTACCGTTTCTTCGCTAAGCCCAACGGGAATTTCGTCGGCTTCGATGTCGGAAACGAATCCGTACTTGTATTCCGATTGCGTGACTTCCTTTATAAGTTCCTTGTCCTGTGTGTTTTCAGACATTTTCTTGTTTCGTTTTATTGGAGTGCAAAGATAATGTTTTTTTTGTTTCTATGTTTCACGTTTCTGGTTTCATGTTTCACGTTCAAGTTTTTGAGTGCTTGAAGGCAGAAAGGCTAACTGGCGCGAAGGCATGTGGGGGGCAACTGCATTCTGTTAGTCTGTCAGCCTTTTAGCCTTCTCTTCTTTGTGTCTTTTAGCCCATTGTTTCTGCGGCATCTTGTTTTCTTAAAAAATTGTCTGCATGTTTAATAAATAGTGTTATCTTTGTGATGTCGAATTTTATTAATTGATTTTATGAAAAAGACTTTATTCATTTGTTCAATGGTCGCTGTGATGGCGATGTTGATTCTTTCAGGATGTGACAGTTTCATGAAAGTTGTTTCTGTTAGTACTTTGCAGTGTTCGAATCTTGGTGCTACAACAGTTGTTCTTAAAGGGCAGTTGGTTTCTGATGCAGGTTCGGAAGTGGCAGAACGCGGATTTTTTTATGGAACATCGAAAAACTTGCGCGATCACATGACAGCAGAATGCGGTCCTGGTCGCAAGGGTAATTTTGAGGCAAGAATTACTGGACTTTTGCCTAATACTAAATATTATTACCAGGCATACGCCAAGGGTGACGATGATTTGGATGTTGGCGATATTATGGAGTTCACTACTTATGATCTGAAGATAACCGTTCATACCGACCAACCGACTGTGGTATCTCCCGAGAATGTTACATTCAGTGGTAGTTATGTGAACGAGGAAAGTTTTGGTCTTGAAAAAGTAGGTTTCGAGTACAGCCGTTTTGGCGATTATTCAAACTCCTCGATAGTTTATTGTACAAATACGAACACTCCTTTCTCTGCCGTGGTAAGCCTAGCTCCAGGTACTACATATTATTGCAGAGCATTAATTCAGGCGCAGGATTCCACTATATTGCTTTATGGCGAAAGTGTTGCTTTTGCAACTACCGAATACGAAGATCCAGAAGTTATAACTTTGGATGCTACAGATGTTACTTCGACTTCGGCTCGTTTTAGAGCAGAATTTAATGCCAATGGAAATAATATTAATAATAAGGGGTTCTATTGGAGCACAACATCGGACTTTGCAACTATTAGCCAGGAGTGGTCGGGTGGTGCTGGTAGTGCGGTTAATTCGTACGAAATTCTCGCCAACAATCTTACACCTTCGACAAGATACTATTATAAGGCAGTTGTACAATACACAAAGGCTGGAGTAGATCAAACGGCGTTTGGAGAAGTAAAAACTTTCACAACGCCAGCAGCCAAATAACCGTTGTTCTTCAAAAAATATTAGCGGTCGGATTTTTTCCGACCGTTTTTTTTGACTATCTTTGCAACCTAAAATTTGAATGATGAAGTGTATAGGTTTTGCCTGCGACCATGCAGGATTTGAATTGAAGACTTTCCTTATGGAATATATGAAGCAGAAGGGTTACGAAGTAATAGATTTTGGTACCTATTCTGCCGAAAGTTGCGACTATCCTGATTTTGCACATCCGCTTGCAGCTGCAGTGGAGGCTGGCGAATGCATTGGCTTTGCAATTTGTGGTACAGGCAATGGTATCAGCATGACTGCCAACAAGCATCAGGGTGTACGCTGTGCATTGTGCTGGGATGTCGAAATTGCCGCTCTGGCACGTCAGCACAACGATGCCAATATTTGCGGAATGCCGGCACGCTTCATTTCGAAGGAACTGGCAGTCGAAATTGCCGAAACTTTTCTTAAAACACAGTTCGAAGGCGGCAGACACGAACGCCGAGTAAAGAAAATTCCGCTTAAGTAGTCCGATGGAGGAAAAGCAACCTAAAAAACGTTTCTGGACACGCTGGAAGGAAAACTTCCTAGTGAAGTTCTGGCACAACCAGCAGTTGAAGGATAAACTATACGAGATAATCTTTGGCTCCGAAACAAAGGCTGGCAAAATGTTCGACATCGTGTTGATGATTATGATTGTCGCCAGCATTGTGGTGTTGATGATTGAAAGCGCGGGAATACCAAGGGGATGGAAAATCTTATTTATAGTTCTTGAATATGTTTTTACAGCCTTCTTTACTTTTGAATACCTTGCCCGTGTTTATTGTTCCCCAAAACCTTTGAAATACATTTTCAGTTTCTACGGAATTATTGATTTGGTGTCAACTCTGCCAGTGTATATCAGTTTCATTTTCGGAGGAGCACGCTATATGCTTGCAATAAGGGCCTTCAGGCTGATTCGCGTTTTCCGTGTCTTTAAGCTTTTCAACTTCCTCGACGAAGGCCGTTTCCTGATGTTGGCATTAAAGGACAGCAGCAAGAAGATTATCGTATTTTTCCTATTCGTTCTTATTCTTGTAATCTCGATGGGAACTGTTATGTATATGATTGAAGGTGGAAAAAATACGGCATTCAGCAACATATTCACTAGCATATATTGGGCTATCGTGACAATGACTACTGTCGGCTACGGCGACATCACACCTGCGACAGGGCTGGGGCGCTTCCTTTCGGCATTCGTGATGCTGATGGGTTACACTATAATTGCAGTGCCGACGGGTATTGTCTCGGCTTCGATGGCAAAGAACTACAAGAAACATCGCGAAACCTTCAGGATTTGTCCGCAATGTCACGAGTACGAATACGACAACGATGCCAAGTTCTGCAAGCACTGCGGTCACGAATATGGCGACGACTGGCGGCAGGAACATCCAGAGGAAAGGATTATCCGTACCGACAATAGAGAGGCTCCGATAGAAACAGAAGAATACGAAGAACCAGTTTTATAATATGCAGTCGATACTTTATATACATGGCTTCAATTCGGCCGGAAATGCACTGAAAGCTAAGAAACTAATCGAGTATTTCCCCGATTACGAAATTGTTTCGCCAACGCTCGACTACTATACGCAGTCTCCCGATGCATTGATTGCACAACTGCGTCACGAAATTGATACGCACGATATTAGAATGATTGTGGGAACAAGCCTAGGTGGTATGATGACCATGTATATGTCGGCATTGTGCGGACTGAAGGCACTAGCAATAAACCCCGCTTCGCGTCCAAACGAATCGCTTAGGCAGTTTGTGGGTGTTGAGCTGATCAACTATGCCACCGAAACAAAGCATTATCTTTCGCAGGAAGCATTTGATGCATATCAGGGTTTCATTACAGGACCTTTTAATGATGTGCATTTCGACAGGGAGAAACTGACTTTTGCGCTCGCCAAGGACGATGAACTTCTCGGTAGCTACGATTCGCTGAAGGAACAGTTCAGAGGCTTTACAATCCACGAGTTCGACAATGTAACACATCGTTTTGTAAAGTTCGAGTATCTTGTTCCTATTATAAGGGACATTTTAGAAAGTTAACATGATAATATGAATTTTACAATAAATAATATGAAGACCATGAGACATATACTTTGTTTTGCAGTGTTTAGTTTGGCAGCTTTTTGCGCTTATTCACAGACAAATCCTTATCCAGAGGAAAATGAAGAATACGCATACGCAGTAACCGTTAAATATCAGGGGCAGAAGCCTATAATAAATGATTTTATCAATGCCTATTTTGGTGAAGAATCAGAGGACGAACTGAATGGGTACTTGTCGGACTTGTGGCACAGATACCTAAAGAACGAACCGTTGGACAAGACAGAAAAGGTTACGCTTGACTCTAAAAATGGTTTTGCAAGTTTCGAAAAGGTATATCCGCCCGACGAATACAGCACCGAAGGCAATAGAATACTCGTGGAGATGTGCTATTGGAACAGTTCCGACGGTAATCACAAGGTTTTTGCTGAGTCGGTGCAGATGTTTCAGGGCAACAGAGCCATAGAAACGGAGTATAGCGGTGTTACTTTCGGCATATACAACAATGCCACGCACAAGATGACCTATGCTTATATAGAAGGTATGGGCATAGATATTAAGACTGGAATGGAAGGTCTTGGTGTAAGTGTTGACAAGGGCGAATATTTCCTTAACAATTATCTAACTGATGAGCGCGAGCCTATAAGCGAAGAGCAATACAACAATTGGTGGAACGAATATCCGGTTGTAACCTACAGTCTTCCGCGCGTAGGCAAAGATATCACAGCAGTCATTAACAACCGTCCCGAAGGCAAGAAAGAAATAATTGTAAAGTGGAACGGACTAAGGTTTGATGTTCAGCAGTAAAAATTATTATTTTCTCTGCCACCATTTGCGTTTTGGCTCTTCTTCTGGAGGAAAGTCATCGTATTCATCTTCTTCGATATTTTCGTCCTTGTTGAGTGTCTGCGGTATTAGCAGTTCGCGGATTTTGTCCCAACCTATGAAACCTCCTACATTGCGGTCGTCGATATAAATGTCGGCTACAATCTTACGGCTCATGTACTTGGGGTTGAAAACCTCGTCGGGATGCTCATTGTTTACCGCGTAGAATGTAAGTCCGTGCTGCTTGCAGAACTCTACGGCTTCGTCGAGCAGTTCCCCATCGCGGACAGTCCACAGAATTAGTGTAAAACCATGGCGCTTAAGGTCTTTCAATGTTTCGAACGCTCCATCTATCACAGTTCCTATCTCTGGATAGCGGTGGGTTACTATTGTTCCGTCAAAATCGACTGCTATAACTGGATTCATAAAATTGATTTACGATTTTAGATTTACGAATTACGATTGGGGAAAATTTATGAATTTAAAGATTTAAAAATTTAATGATTCAACAATTTGAGGATTTCCCTTCGAAAGGTTCAGGGTTCAGTTTGTCTTACCATAAATATTTTTCCATTCTCTACTTCCTTGGTATCGTCTTGCGGTTCTATGGCAAGGCTGTCGGTATTGATATGCAAAATCTTGTTTACTATGGTCTTGTCTGGAAGGATAAGCCTTAGCGTATCTCCTGACTGCGAAAGTTCCCATTCTCCTTCGATGGTTTTGGTCTTTGTGATATTTATATATTTGCCGTCTTCACCAAAATAATATGTAGTGTATTGTTTCGACTCGTTCATCTTTTCGTAAATTTTTCTCATTAATGGCTCGGGAAGTCCTTGGTTGCCAATGTACAACGAGTCAAGTTGCCAGGTGCCTTCGATTAGCTTTGCGTTCTTGTCGCTTTGTGCCGAACACAAGCTGGCAAACAGCATCATCGGTAATATTATTATAAGGTATATTGTTTTCATGTCGATAAAAATTATGGTTCAATCCTATACAATGTATGTTCTATGTCCAAATCGGCAAGCATATTGGGCATACGGTCGTAGCTGGTGTCGGTAATGAAAATCTGACCAAACTCGTCGCTCGAAACCATCTGCGAGATAACCTTCACGCGCTTGGGGTCGAGCTTGTCGAAAATATCGTCGAGAAGCAGAATGGGCTTTTGTCCTACTTTGCGCTGTATGTAGTCGAACTGCGCGAACTTGAGACTGATAAGGTAAGTTTTTTGCTGTCCCTGCGAACCGCACTGCCTTATGCTGCTGTCGCCAAGCAGAAATGTGAAGTCGTCACGATGCGAACCGCCAGTGGTGTGGCTTGCAGTCCTGTCGCGGTCGCGGTGCGATGCAAGTAGCTGGTCGAAAGTAATTTCATTGAGTTCCGAGTCATAGACAAGCTTTACTTCTTCGCGTCCGCCCGAAATCTGTGCGTAGTATTTCTGGAATATCGGTATTATCTCATTGATGAACTGCTTGCGCTTTTCGTAAATCTTGGTTCCATAGTCGGCAAGCTGCATATCCCAGATTTCGAATTCGGCATCGTTCACCGAAAAACCATCGTGAAGCTTGTGAAGCAATATGTTGCGATGTTCGAGCGCACGCTTGTACATTGCAAGGCTTTTTAGGTAGATGTTATCGAACTGTGAAATTATCGAATCGACAAACTTGCGTCTTGCATCGCTGTCAAAAATCAAAATTGTGTCGGTGGGTGAGGAGAAAACTATGGGTATCAATCCAATATGGTCGGTAAGACGCTGGTATTCGGCTCCGTTGCGACGGAACGACTTATGACGCTCATCCCTATGCAGTCCGCAGTAAATCTTTTCACTCTTGCCATCTATATCGTATTCACCCTGAACAACATAGAAATCTTCGCCGTTGCGTATGCACTGCCTGTCCTGCTGCGTGAAGTAACTCTTGCACATCGAAAGGTGGTAGATGGCATCGAGGATATTGGTCTTGCCGACGCCATTGTCGCCAATTATGCAGTTGATGTTGCTGCAGAACTGCAGTTCCTTTTCCTCAAAGCTCTTAAAGTTCACTATTGATATGTCTTTCAGAAACATGCTCATTGTTAACGCTTTAGTTCTTTTTTCAGGAATTGCCCTGTGTAACTTTCCTTGTGCTTGGCAATTTCTTCGGGAGTTCCGCAGCAGAGTACGGTTCCGCCTTTTTCTCCACCTTCGGGTCCCATGTCAATAATCCAGTCGGCACACTTTATAACATCCATGTTATGCTCAATGATAATCATGCTGTTGCCCTTGTCAACCAACGAATTAAGCACTTTCATCAGCACTTGGATGTCTTCGAAATGCAGACCGGTTGTCGGTTCGTCGAGTATGTACAATGTTTTGCCAGTTTCACGACGCATAAGTTCGGTAGCAAGTTTTACGCGCTGTGCCTCGCCACCCGAAAGCGTTGTCGATGACTGTCCGAGTTTTATGTAGCCAAGTCCTACCTGCTGCAAAATGACTAGTTTCTTGTAAATCTGCGGAATGTTCTCGAAAAACTCGACAGCCATATTTATTGTCATATTGAGGACATCGGCAATCGACTTGCCCTTGAACTTCACTTCAAGGGTTTCGCGGTTGTAGCGTTTGCCACCACAAGTTTCGCATGGAACATAGACATCGGGCAGGAAATTCATCTCGATAGTACGCACGCCTGCACCCTTGCAGGTTTCGCAACGTCCACCAGCAATGTTGAACGAGAAGCGTCCCGACTTGTAGCCCCTTATCTTTGCTTCGGGCAACGATGCAAAAAGGTCGCGGATTTCGGTGAATAGTCCCGTGTATGTCATTGGGTTTGAACGCGGTGTTCGTCCGATTGGCGACTGGTCAACAGCAATAATCTTGTTTATGTTCTCGATGCCTTCGATTTTTGTGTAAGGCAGTGGACTAGTTTCGGCGCGGTAGAAATGCCTATTCAATATAGGTACGAGAGTACCGTTTATAAGGCTCGACTTTCCGCTTCCCGAAACGCCTGTCACGCAGACCATTATGCCTGTCGGGAAACTTACATCTATGTTTTTCAGGTTGTTGCCAGTAGCTCCGATAAGTTTTACGCATTTGTCCTTGTCGAACTGGCGGCGTTCCTTCGGCACTTTGATTTTCAACGAACCGCTAATGTACTTTGCCGTTATGGTGTCGGCGTTTTGCATTTCTTCGGGTGTTCCTGCAAAAACAAGGTGTCCGCCCTTGCGACCAGCACCAGGACCAATATCCACTATGTAGTCGGCATTCTCAATCATGTCGCGGTCGTGCTCGACGACTATTACCGAGTTGCCACGGTCTCGCAGTTCCTTGAGCGAATGAATGAGTTTCTGGTTGTCGCGCTGGTGCAGACCTATGCTTGGCTCGTCGAGGATGTAAAGTACATTCACAAGGCGAGATCCTATCTGGGTCGCTAACCTGATGCGCTGCAATTCACCGCCCGAAAGACTTTCGGCAGGACGGTTGAGCGACAAGTAGTCAAGTCCTACGTCAAGCAAAAATTTCAGTCTTGTCTTGACTTCCTTTACAATTTCGTAGGCAATTTTTTGCTCCTTTTCCGAGAGTTCGGCATTGTGGTTGTCGAAGAAATTGTAAAGTTCGGGCAAGTCCATATTTGCAAGCTCGGCGATGTTCTTGCCTGCAAACCTGAAGCACAATGCTTCGCGGTTGAGCCTTGCTCCGCCGCACTTCGGACAGGTTACATATTTTGTAAACTTGGCGTTCTCCTTGTCTGAATCGTCGTCGCTGCTGCTGTGCTTCATGCGGTTTATTACGCCGTCGAAGGTGACGATATAGTTGGAATCTTCGCCAAGTGGGGTATGTCTGAGGTTGAGGTTTCCGTTGTAGCCGTAAAGGATAGTGTCGAGAATGTCTTCTGGCAAATCCCTGATTGGCGTTTTCATAGAAAAATCAAGTTTCTCGGCAAGAGCATCGAGAGTCCAGAATAGAACGGATTCCTTGCGTTTGCCGATAGTGGTTATTGCGCCTTCGTTTATCGAAAGGTCGCGGTTTGGAATAAGTTTTTCTATGTCAACATCGATGATAGTTCCCAATCCGTTGCACTTAGGGCAGGCTCCCTGCGGCGAGTTGAACGAAAACGAATGAGGTGCAGGTTCCTTGTACGAAATTCCGCTCGTGGGACACATCAGGAAACGGCTGTAGAACGATGGCTTGTCGGTGCCTTTTTCAAGAACCATTGTTATGCCCTTGCCAAGTTGCATTGCAAGTTCGATAGCCTTGCGCAGACGCTGGCTGTCGTCGTCGCTTTTTATCGTGAGCTTATCAATAACAACTTCAATAAAATGGTTCTTATAGCGGTCGAGCTTGAGGTTATATTCCACTTCAGTGATTTCACCATCGATGCGAGCTGTCATATAGCCACGGCGACGGATATTTTCGAACAGTTCCTTGTAGTGACCTTTACGACCATTTACAAGCGGTGCGAGAACATAAATCGACTTTCCGTTAAACTTTTCGGTTATGATGTCAACTATCTGGTTGTCGCTGTATTTCACCATTTTCTCGCCCGTGACATACGAATAGGCCGTTGAGGCGCGTGCGAAAAGCAGACGAAGGTAGTCGTAGATTTCTGTAATTGTGCCAACCGTGGAACGCGGATTCTTTACGGTAGTCTTCTGCTCGATAGCGATTACGGGGCTAAGCCCTGTAATCTGGTCAACATCTGGGCGTTCCATGCTGCCGATAAACTGCCGTGCGTATGCCGAAAATGTTTCCATGTAACGGCGTTGTCCTTCGGCATATATGGTATCGAAGGCAAGCGACGACTTTCCGCATCCGCTCAATCCCGTGACAACGGTGAGCTTATGCTGCGGAATGTCAACATCAAGGTTCTTTAGGTTGTGAATCCTTGCGCCCCTGACTTCAATCTTCTCATCTTCAGTCTTCATCACTTAGTCGTTTTGCAGGGTCTTATGCCTTTCTTCGGCAGTTCAATCTCAAATTCCTTACGTGACTGGTTTGGTAGCGTATTGGTTCGAAGCCACGGATTAAAATGCTTGAGCATCTTAAGGTTGGTGCCATTGTCGATGGCAAACTGTGTAAGGTCGCTTATTGTCGAGTCAACCTTTATGGTGTAGGTTTCTATTTCGTCGTATAAATCCTTTTCATCAAGGATAAAACCGTAAGTGCTAGGATTTTCCATTACCAGCTTGAGTGCGATGATACGATAGACATATCTTGCAGTTTCGGAATTCAGAAGCAAATCCCAGTAATTGTCAACCTTTTGACTTTCGATGCTTTTGCTCACACCGCCCATGCCCATATTGTACGAAGCTGCAACCAATGTCCAACTTTTGAACTTTTTGTATGCGTCCTTGAAGTATTTACATGCGGCAACTACCGACTTGTGGTGATTGTAACGTTCGTCAACGTTGGAGTCGATGCGCAGACCATATTCGTTGCCGGCTGTTTTCATAAACTGCCAGAATCCAGTTGCCCCGGCAGGACTTACTACATTGCTCAATCCGCTTTCGGCAACGCAGAGGTATTTTAGGTCGTCGGGAATATCGTTTTCTTTTAGAACTTTTTCTATCTCTGGAAAATAGCGTTTTGCTTTCTTTAGGTAAGTTATAGTTGCCGAATGTCGGTACATATTCACAACGAGCTCATAGTCAAGAGCCTCATAAACATCGAAATTTTCGAGCGGAACACGCTCCCCGCAGAAAATAATCTCGTCGGGAATAAATGGTTGCGAAGAGGTAGGTGCAGGCGGAAACTCCTTTGCTTCATTGCTTTGCTTGGTTGAATCATCAGCAGTAAGCGACATGAGTCCAAGAGTGCATAGTATTCCTATGGCAATTCCTCCAACGATTAATGCGGGTATCTTGATGTATTCTTTCATTTTTGTTTCGTGACTTTTGTGTTAATGTATAGCAGAGCAAATACAGTTACTGGATATATTGCAAGAGCGTAAACAATATTATAGTTTAAACATGGGCAATACATTATTACTTGTGCAAGGCAAACACCGACAAGGTTGAATGCAATGAGTACAGCGCCCACTTTGCGTACTGTCAGTCCCCTATAGTATAGGTAGTGTGTTGTGTGGTCGCGCCCGCCTACAAATGGCGACTTGCCTTTGAGCAGTCGGTTGATAGTCACTGTCGTCGTGTCGGATAGCGGTACTATGAAGGCCAATGCCACCATTATGAACTGCTTTGCGTTGTATGCGTAGTTTATATCATCGGTTATCTGTATTCCGTTCCAGAAATATTTTATTCCAATGTATGCCAGTAGTATTCCGAGAAACTGACTGCCATTATCGCCCATGTACATTTTTGCAGGTGCCCAGTTGTAAATAAGAAATCCCATAATTGCCCCGGCGGTAGTTACCATTACCATGGTGTCGATGTTGGTTTCACCACTAATAATCTGCATGATTACGCAGGGAACTATTATTGTAAAGCTTATTGAACTTGTGATGGCATCCATGTTGTCGAGCATGTTGAAGGAGTTCATTATGCCTACTACCCACAATACGGTAATAATATTGTTGACCCATGCCATTGGCGATATTACTATGACTATGCCAGTTTTTATGAGGACAAATGCACATAGAAACTGTACAATGAATTTGAAAAGAGGAGGGGTGTTGAGTAGGTCGTCGGCGAGTCCCATGAAGAACGATATGCTGACAATTATCATAAGGGAGATGAATGTATTGACTTCATCGGGGCTATACATCGGAGAGAAGAAATATATCAGGCTGAATACAAGGAAAATTGAATAGAATAATATTCCTCCGTATATTGGTTTGCTTTGTGAACTGAAACGTTCTGTATTTCCTTTTGTTCTTTTGGTAAGGAAGTTGAAAGTACCTTTTATGAAGAACGAACCTAGTAGGGCCGAGAAACCTACTGCAACCAATGCGCTAGCCAATAAAATCCATTCCATATCCAAATCCCATTAATCTTTTCCGAATAGTTTCTTGAACTTGCTTTTACCTTTTGTTTCTGAATCGTCATCGTCGGAACTATAACCGTAGCCATAGCCATATCCGTAACCATAGCCGTACTTATGGCCATATCCGTATCCATATCCTTTGTGTTTTGATACGGATATTCCGTTAAGTATAATTGAAATGTTCTTTATGTCGTGTTCTTCCTTCAATGAGTTTATGTACCCGATGTAACCTTTTACACTTGTTCCATAACGCATTACATAGAAGAAATTGTTTGCGTATTTCGATAGGGTTATTGCATCGTGAATAATGCCGAGTGGCGGGGTATCAAGTATTACGATGTCGTATGCGTTCTGAATTTCTTCGATGAAGGAGTCGATTTTTTTGCCAATAAGCAGTTCTGCGGCAATTGGCGTCACGGGACCGCTTGTGATAACATCCATATTTTCAATGACATCTTTATGCAGACATTCCTGCCATGTCTTACGGTTTGTAAGTATGGTTGAGACGCCGTCTTCGTTGTCTAATGTAAGGCATTTGTCGAGACGCGGTTTGCGGAGGTCGAAATCGATAAGCAGCACCTTTTTGCCCGACATTGCGTATATGTCGGCAGTATTTATGGCGATGAAAGTCTTGCCCTCGCCAGGAACTGTAGAGGTTGTTATAATTGTCCTGCATTTCGATTCGAGCGGGTAATAGTCAAGATTGGTCCTTATCTTTCGGAAATTTTCCGTTATGTGTGAGCGGGCGTTCCGATGGACAACGGCTTGTGAATACTCTGTCCTGTGTCTAGTTGTTACTACTTCGCCTATTATAGGAATTTCGGTGTATTTGCTGATATCGCTAGTGCTTAGAATCTTGTTGTAGAACAAGTATCTTGCGAGTAGGAACAATACCGACAAAATCAGTGCAAGCAGTATCGACATGGTCATTGTCTTCGACAAGATCGGTGATATCGGGTTGGATGGAGCGCTTGCTTTTTCGAGAACAAGGTTGGTGCTAACAAATCCAGACTGCGATATGAGAATGTCTGCTTTTGTCTTGAGTAACTGTGAGTAATAAGCCTCGTTTATCGAGTATATGCGCTGAAGCTTCGAATATTCGAGTTCATCGAAGTTGTTTTTTTCGAATATGCCGTTGCGGATATTCTTTTCCTTGTCCTTGTATTCTGCCTTTTGCTTTTCGAGTCTTGTCTTTGTGCTGCCGATAAAATCGATTATTGATTCCTTTTTGGTTTCAATCTGCTTGTCGATTACTACAATCTTGTGGCTTGATTCGGTGACTTCGAAAAGCATGTTTTCGCGTTTTACTATCAGGTCTTGTAGCGATTGCAGCATCGACGATATGAAGGCATTTGACGACTGTCCCGACATCATTGCCATCATTTCATAAACATTAAGGTCTGGGTTGTTCTTAAGTTCGTCCTGTATTTCTTCCAAGGTTTCGATTTCGAATTCCAATTCTGAAAGTCTCTGCTCGATGTTTGATATTTTTGCTTCAGCAAGGCTGTTTTTGTGCAGTTGGGCATCCTCGTTTGTTATTCCGTTTGCAATGCGGAATTGCTGAAGTTGAGTTTCGATGGTAGAAAGTTCATCGGCCATATTGTCCATCTGTTCGTCTATGTATGCGATGGTAGATAGTGAACTTTCGCGGCTTTTCATAATGTCGAACTCAATGTATTGCTCGGCTATTGCATTGGCGATGTCGGCCGATTTGTTGGCGTTGTAGCAGTCGTAGGTTATCTGTATTGTTCCTGCGTCGTTGTTCAGCACATTAACGCTTAGCCCTTTTGATATGTCCCTGAGAATTTGCCTTTCGCTATTGATCGTAAAGTAGTATTTGTCTTTCAGACTAGACTTTTCGTTGTATGATCCAGTCGGTTCCGACATAGTTATTGTGATGCCTTCTGGTAATTCTGTCGGTTGTCCGAAAGGAACGTTGCGTGTAACGCCGTCCTTGCCAATGTTTATGTCGTACGATTTTTCGTCGCTGTTGCGTTCGTAGTAAATAGGGGTATCGTAGATTCCGGAGCCAGTGATGGTGTATTCGATGTTTATTGGGGTAGAGCCATAGTTTTCGGTTGTAAGGAATGCTCCTTCGGTAAAGAAGCTTATGCCTAGCGGCAGGTTCTTGATGACGGTTTTGAGAAATTCTTCGGAACGCATTATTTCTATTGTCGGTTCCATCTTTACTTCGTTGCTGATTCCAAGAATTTCCCTTGTCTTGTTTTCCTTCTTTATCTGTATTACCGACGAAGAACTATATGTGGGTTGTGTGTAGCGGTAATACAAGTAACCTCCACTTATTGCTATAGCGAAAAATATGACGACGAATATGACATTCTTTCTTAGGACGGTAAGAAAGGTTTCGAGTTCGAAGTCTTGATTTAGGGTTGGTATCTTATCTTTTTTCTTCATGTCCTAGTTTGTTGCTGCTGCAGATTTCCCTGGTACAAAAACTTTTATTACACCATAAACAGATAATAAAGTAGTTACGAGTGTAAGGTATGGCGAAATTTCTCGTAGTACTCTTGTAACATGTTGTGGGCGGCTTTCGACGTATATTATGTCGTTGGCTTCGAGGAGCAGGTTTGTTCCGTCTAGGGTTTCAAGCGACGACACGTTCCAAAGGTAAACCTTTGGTTTATTTGATACGTTTCCGCGAATGAGCTTTATTCTGTACGAACGGCTTATTTCGGTAAGTCCGCCGCAGGCTGCTATTGCATCGATGAGGGTAAACTGGTCGTTGGTAATTGGAACTGTCTGAACCCTCGAGCCTCCGTTCATGAACATGGTTACCTTGCGGTTGTTGGCTTCGACAAGCACAAACGGGTCGGGGAAATATTCCGAATATAGCATCTCGAGTGTGTCTTCGGCCTGGCGGATAGTTTTTCCGCTGATGTCGATACGTCCGAGCACTGGCAATTTTACCTTGCCGTCGTATTCGACAGTAAATCCAGTTTGGTTCTGAGTGTTGTTGAAATTATTGTTGTTGGAATTATTGCCGCCGCCGAATCCAAAATAAGCTTCTCCGTTGTTGTTCAGCACTCTGATGTTAAGCTTGTCATTGGGCTGTATGATATATTCTACATGCGATGGTTCTTGCTGGGAAATCTCGTAGTCCTTGTCGGTACGCAGCATTTCGTAGGGTCTTAACGATTTGCATGAACTCATAGAAAGGACTATGACGCTGATTATTAGTATTATATGTATGTTTCTCATTTGCCGTAACATGGTTAAGACCGCAAAGATACAAAATATACTTATATTAAAAGAAATTTTTTTATAAGTGGTATATGCCGTGGTAGTTAGTTGACAATGTTTTTGTCACTTGACGGATGATTGTTTTTGTGATAAAATGAATTGGTCACAATATTTGGTTTTTTGTCACTCCACAATGGCTTTTTGTCACAAAGTTGGGTGTGACGAAATTTGTTTTATCCCAGTGCTGCGAATTGTCCAGTAAGTCCCATTGCCACATAGTAGCCTATGTAGAGCAGTAGCAGTAGGATGCCCTCGATGCGGACTATTTCAGTTTTGCCTTTAATTGGGAAAATTGTGATTCCAAGGAGCAGTAGTGAGGCGAGCAGGAACCAGACGTCGAAGCTGAGGATTGTGGGTTCGGCCTCGAGTGGTGTTATGCATGATGTGATTCCGATAATCATGCAGATGTTGAAAATGTTTGACCCGATGATGTTACCCACCGAAATGTCGAGTTCCTTCTTTATGGCTGCGATTATTGAGGTAGTAAGTTCGGGCAGGCTGGTGCCAATGGCGACTACTGTAACTGCGATTACTCTCTCGCTTACGCCTAGCGACCGTGCTATATTTTCTGCCCCATATACAAGTAGTTCGGAACCGGCGATAAGGCCAGCACAACTGATGACTACCAGAAGCAGTGAAATCCAGATGTTATGTTTCTTTTCCGGCTCTTTCTCTGTTTCGGGTTCTACTTGTTGTGATTCTTTCTTTGCCGACTTGAATGTTATGTACATGTACAATGCCATCAGCAGAAGCATGAATATGCCTTCAAGCATGTTTATTTCGCTGTCTATCAGCGAAAAGGCAAACAGCAAAGTGGCTGCCAGGAGTATCATCAGGTCGCGCCGTATAACCGATCGCGCTATGGGCAATGTTATGATTATGGCTGTGATCCCAAGTATCAGGCATATGTTTGCAATGTTGCTTCCCACTACGTTTCCTATTGAAATGTTTGCCGAGCCGTCGAGTGCTGCGCTTATACTCACGCATAGTTCTGGCAGTGAGGTGCCCATCGAGACTATTGTCACACCGATAATGAGTTTCGAGACGTTAAAATATTCGGCAACGCGCGTACTACTTTCTACAACCCAGTCGCCCGCATACACCAATAAAGCAATGCCTGCAACCAGTGCAACATAGAAAAACGGTTCCGATGATAATATGTTAAGGATGCTGTCCATAAAATCCGCTGCAAAAATAATCATTTTATACAACACTAGTATTTGTTTCGTTCGTTTTTGTATTTTTGCATCTCCGACATGAAGACGTTTTGTATAGACAAGGATTTTATTGTAACAGCATCAACTAAGTTGTTGATACTGTTGCTCAACTTTGCTGCGGTAATTTTTACCACGCAAATGTGGGGTAGCGAGGGCAAGGGTTTCATTGCCATTTTTGCTGCCGACATAAGTCTTGTTGCAACTTTTACCAACATTCTTACCAACAGTAGCGTGTCGTTTTTCTTGAAAAAGATCGGACATTCACCGTTGGCTACACTTGCGTTTCTTTGGGTTTTCATAGTTTCATCGATAGCTGCAGTGGTGGTGGCGTTTGTTGATGCGTCGGTGCCAGTATTGCCGTTTTTTGTTGTTGCAGTGCTGTCGGGGTGTATAACATTTCATTCATCGCTTTTCCTTGGCGTACAGAAAATTTTCCAGTACAATGTGGCATCGTTGCTGATGTCGGCTTTGCTGCTGGTTTTCATGCTGTTGTTCCATTGGCTGTTGCCCGAAACCGGTTATCATGCATATTTTTACGCGCAGATTTTGTCGTACGGGCTTGTGCTTTTGCTATGCCATGTTTTCACGCACAAAATCTTTGGGCGGATACGCTTTTCGTTTAGTTTCGATACTTTCAAGAAAGCCTTCAATTTTGGTTGGCAGGAGGAGCTGAGTGCGTTCATGCAGTTTTTAAATGCCAGGCTATGTTTTTATTTGATAGGCATTTATGCCGATATGTCGGCAGTGGGAATTTTTTCTGTCGGTGTGACTATTTCTGAGGCTATTTGGGTGTTTAGTCGTAGTATGGCACTTGTGCAATATTCTAAAGTGCTTAAGTTGGGCGATACTGCCGAGGCATGGATTGAAACTCGCAAGGTTACTCTTGTAAGTCTGGCAATTACAGTCGCGTGCATTGCTGTAGCCGCTTGCGTGCCTATGTCGGTTTTCGAGTTTGTTTTTGGTGATGGTTTTGGAGAGTCGAAAACTGTGATATTATTGCTTGCTGTAGGTATCACCACTAATTCGGTGGCGCAAGTGTTGTTCAATTATTTTTCGGCACTCGGACGGCTTAAGATATTGTTGCTCAGATCGTCGGCGGGTCTTGTTGTAACTTTGGCGCTTGCTTTTGTTTTGATTCCTATGTGGGGAATTGAAGGCGCCTGTGTGGTAAACTCTTGCTCGTATCTGGTGTCGTCGGCTGTGCTGGTGGTGGCGTTTGTTAGAAAAAAAAGTTTCTAGGTTTTCTATGCCTACGGCGTTTCAAAGTTTCTAAGTTTCTTGGATGACACAGTTTCTGGGTTCAAATGTTCAAGGATTCAACGTGTCAATGTCTAAATAAGGCTGCAAGACTGTTCGCCAGTAAGACGGCAAGACAGTGTGCCTTTTAGCCTGTGAGACTGTTCGCCTTCAAGCCTTTTATTCCCTAATGAATTTGTTGGAGAAAGCGTGGTTGCGTTTCCACAATTCAAATCTTTCTTTTTCTATCTGCTTTTCTTCGGCATCACTTTTTTTGCCAGATATTATACTCAGATTCAATTCGAATCCAAGGATAAGTGATATCGATGTGAAGTATAGCAACATAAGTACGATTATGATAGTACCCAGCGAACCGTAAATTTTGTTGTAGTTTGCGAAGTTGTTGAGATAGAACGAGAATCCTGACGAGCAAAGTATCTGTACTATGGTCGCAAAAATTGCACCTGGCGAGATGAACTTGTAGCGGCTTTTCTTAGATGGGGCAAGGTAGTATAGGAACGATATTGCCATGAAGTATAAAAGCACGATTATCAACCATTTGGCAATGTGTAGGCAGACATACCAGAAAGTGCTGTCGGCTATTGTAGTATGATGGGTTGCAAGGTGGTCGATGTATTTAGAACCGCCTATTATTACCGTCATTGCAGCAAAGATCAATGTGCACAAAATCAGAACCATCGCTATGGAAATCAGTCGCTTACTGACGAGATTGCGTCTATCTACGTGATGGAACGATGCGTTGAATGCCTCTATGATTGCAAGAATGCCGTTCGAGGCAAAAAACAGCGAGGTAATGATACCGAACGACAGCAAGGTCCCGCTAGGATTGAGAATCGTGTCGGAAATTGTGTCGATGAAAACCTCGTATATTGCAGGTGGCATGATTTCGGTTATTAGTTCGATAAGCGAGTCCTGGAATCCGGGAATCGGGACGAATGGAATCAAGCTGAACCCGAAAATCAACAAGGGGAAAATTGCCGAGAAAAGGCTGTATGTTACGCTTTTGGCCCTAATGGTGAAAGAACCTTTAGAAAGCCCATTCACAAAAAAGTTGCCAATGTAGTATAGCGAAAATCCGCCAAATCCTGGAATTACAATTTTATCGCCTATGATTTTTATCAGAGCGTTAATCCTTTCGAGAAAGCCGAAGAGCAGGGCGCGGAAATTGAACTTTTTCATTTTGGCAGAGCTTACTTTACTGCCTTCAGGCTGAGGTCGAGGCTTTTTATCTGGTGTGTAAGTGCGCCAATCGATACGAAATCGACACCGCATTCGGCATACTGACGTATGTTGCTGATAGTTATGCCGCCGCTCGATTCGGTTTCGACTTTTCCGTCTATGATTTTTACGGCTTCGCGTGTGGTTGGAATGTCGAAGTTGTCGAGCATAATGCGGTCAACGCCACCAATGCGCAAAACTTCACGGACATCGTCGAGGTTGCGGGTTTCGACTTCGATTTTAAGGTTGCGGCCAGTATCTTGCAAGTACTTGCGAGCCTTGGCGACAGCCTTCTCGATTCCACCAGCGTAGTCGATGTGGTTGTCCTTGAGCATTATCATGTCGTAAAGACCTATGCGGTGGTTTGTGCCGCCACCAATCTTCACGGCTTCCTTCTCGATGAGGCGCAGTCCTGGCGTGGTCTTGCGGGTATCTAGCACCTTGGTGTGCAGACCTTGCAGTTCCTTGACATATTCGGCTGTGACAGTGGCGATTCCGCTCATGCGTTGCATGAAGTTGAGGATTGTGCGTTCGGCACGAAGAATGTCGTGCTGTGGACCGCTGAGTTCAAACACGATGTCGCCTTTTTTTATCGGTGTGCCATCCTGAATGAAAATGTTGAGTTTCAAGTCTTTGGAAAGGTAGTTACAAACGGCTTTTGCCACTTCGACACCAGCGATTATACCATCTTGTTTTACAAGTAGTTTTGCCTTTCCCTGTTCCGACTTGTCAATGCACGACAGCGTCGAGTGATCGCCGTCGCCCAAATCCTCTTCAAACGCCCTTGCGATGAGCGAGGTTAGATATTTTTCTGGAATCATTGTTCTTCTTCTATTCTTAACTGGTGGATTAGCGGAGTGCCCGACTGTTCCTTAACGAGGAAATAAACGCGGAACTTTTTCCCGTTTGCCACTTCGAGCGTACCGATTGCGTACTGAGCTTCACTCTTTCCGCCCTGATGCAGAAGCGTGAAGTTTTTCGGCGAATTCTTCTCGAAAAAGTTCTTTACCACTTGTTCGGCTTGCTGACGGCTGTAAACTGACTCGGTTTCAAGAATTGCCACTTCGACCGAATTGTTGAAGTACTTCGAAAGTTCGGTAGAATTTCCAACCTTCATTGCATCGAAAACCTTAGGTGGAATTGCCGAAAATGCCGACAATGTAATCAGCATTGCAAGCGCTGTCAATATTAATCTTATGTTTTTCATACTCTAAAGTCTTTTTGTGTTACGATAGTTGTATGCAAAAAATAAACCAAAATTTTTCAAATGCAAAGTTAACCATTAAATCAGAAGTCCGAAGTTTTTGCCCTGCATTTTATACATTAATTATTAACAAGTTCAGTCTCTTAAAAATAGCTGTCTGAACTTTGGCTTGATTTCTATAGGTTCGCCGAGCGACTTAAACATGTTTTCTCCAGCGTCATTAGATACTTCTTGGCCGTCAACTGTGTACGAACTTTCCAATTTGTCCTTTTCGAAATCGTACATCTGGAATTCTTCGCTGGTACGGTATGTTTTGCTGTCCTTGATCATTACGCATCGCGTATAGAAGCATCCTGTTCCGCATCCGCCAGCAGCGCCTATCGCACTATTGCTGTAAAAGCTGAAATTTGTCTTGAAATATGTTGACGAAAGCATCCGTATTTCGCCTGCGACTATTGAGTAAATCGCCTGATATTCTTCGTTTTGTGACGAAAGCCACAATTCGGGGTTGCCGTCCTCGTCGAAGTCGTAAAGAGTGTATTTTGCGAAATCGGAATCTTCAAATTCATCGTTGTCGTCGGTGTAAAGTTTGCGCATCTGGTCGAATTTTTCAATCTTCACATTGGACAAGTGGTGGTTCATTCCATCCCACTTGTAAATATGTTCTATCGACGAGTACCAATTCATAAAGTATTCTTTTACAACGACATCCTTTCCGATTCTCGGCAATTCGTAGGTCAACGGGTGATAGTCGGTTCCGAATGCCGGTTCGAAACTTGTGAGTTCGTTGCGTTCGGGCGTGAGCGTTGCTTTTGCGGGATCGTAGTCGTAGAATAGTATGATTTGGCTGATGCTAAGGCCGTGCATTTTCTGGAACACGAACGCGAAAAGCCTATGTCCGTTGTTTCGTTTCCACACGCATGCCGAGAACGATTCGCCGTCGTCGCCAAGTTCAAATGCCGAAACATAACCGTTGGGGCTGTCGACAACGATATCGTAGTCGCCTTCGCCGTCGTTGCTTACCGGATTTTTCAGCAGGTCGGTAGTCGGGCGGTTGTGCCAAACGTTGTTGAATGCCCTTACTAGCGAAAGAATGCTGCCATCCTTAACGCCGGTGATTGTTTTCTTTTCCCAACCGTCGCTAATCTGATCGATTGTAACATAATTCTGCGCCGTAACTGTCAGTACGGAAAGGGTTAAAAGTAAAAATGTGAGTATGTTTTTCATGAGTGTTAATTTTTTATTGTGCCTAAACTATTATATTTCAATAAATTTCGATTTTACAAATCCATTATTAATATGTTCCCCATTGAACACATATCCAAGTTGATTGCAAACAACTTTTGTTTTTCCAAGCGTACAATCAATGTTTCGATGCGAATGTCCGTAAATCCAATAATCGATGCCTGATTCTGCAATATATTCGGACAAATCACAAGTGAATGCACCATTTATTGGACTGCCTTTAAATTCTTTAGCGACAGCAAGACTTGTAGGCACATGGTGGGAAAGGACAATTATTGTTTTTGCCTTGCTGTTTTTGACCGCTTGCTTTATAAATGACACGCATTTTTCATTTTCAGCATTAAACGCCTCTGCCGTCAATCTGTATTGACCGTTTCTTATACGATGAAAATCATTTACTCCATGCTCGGTAATATATACGTCTGGTGGATTTATATGTCCCCATAGCGTAGAAACCACAATGTCAACATCTCCAATATGGACAACCGAATTGTAGTAGTAATGCACATTTGGTTTTATTTCACCGCAAAATCCATCTTTCAGTTTGGAAATATCATAAAACTGATAAAATTCGTGATTGCCCAAGCAAACCACAACTTCCTTATAATTTGCGGAAGCCCATTCCCAAAACGGATGGAAACTGAATTCTGGCGTATCAAGATAGGCAAAATCGCCTGCAATCAGCAAAATATCACCAACGACATCCAATGGATTGCCCTTCAGATATTGACCATTCTCTTTGAACTCAAGGTGCAAATCACTTACATATTGTATTTTCATTTTCAAGACTAAAAATCGTTTCCAATAATTCAAAATATCTTTCAACCAGCATAGGGTTAACGCCTAACGATTGTGCAAGAACTTTTGGATTTTCTGCGTGCAGTTCTGCCATATTTCCGATAAAATCCTGGTATGTATCGTAGATACTTTTGCACACGGAAACCGAATCGTTCATTTTTTCCTGTCGCAAGCAAGTTAAACACATCGCGCCTATGCTTCTTTATATCATTTTCATCAACAGACAATCCCAATTCCTTATCTCGTTTCATATTCAGGTAGGCCACCATCTTCATGCAGACAAGAGCATATTCGTCGGCCATCCTAAGCCCCTCGCGCGATTCGCTATGCTGCACCACAAAATGGTACAAATCGTCGTCCATAACAATAGCCGACAGGCAATATTGGCTATCTTCCAATTTCAACGGCTCTATTTTCAATGTCGAATCGTCAAGCAAATCCGACTGCCGGGCAAGCAACTCTATCTGCCACGGATAACCTTCTCTTTCGGGACGATTGAACCGATAAAGAGCATACACGCTATTGCCAACCGAATTTTCTCGCTTGCCGATCCTATATCCAGCCTGTTTGATGAAACGCCAAAACGCATTTATGAACTCGGCGGTAAGATTCTCTACTATTACAATTATATCTATGTCCTTGGTTGCGTGCCTTGTGCGTCCGGTGTTTGCCAGACTGACATCGCACGCAGTTCCACCGATAACTACAAAATTATCGGCAAATTGCGACATCGCTTCACTAAAAACATCAAATCCTGTTACCATAAGCCATCAATCATCAGTTTCTTCTCCTTTTCTATTCTTGGGTCGTCGTAGTCTTTCATGCTTAATGCAAGCGACAATTTGTCAACCGTTTCTTTTTCACTCGGAATAGGACTGTAATTCCAAACTTCAATCCTGTATCTGCCCTCTATCGGATTAAGAAAACTGAAATCGGACTTACATGCACTGAATGTCTGGAAATCAATAGCGTATGTTGTCGTTTCGTCATCGTTGAGCATTGTATATCGCGAAAGTGCGCTAACACTAGCCAACAGCATATTGTGATTCTGCGGTACTGCATCGCAATAATACACTGCTTTCACAGGACAGACAAGATAAGGCGTTGCCATTTTATACAGAGAAGCACCAGAAGCATCGAACCAAATTCTTTTGAAGCGTAACGCATCCTTTGTAATTCTGCAAAGTCCTAATTCTGCCAAAACTTTTATTGCACGGGTTACTGTTGTATATTGCAATGGTGTACACGCGGCAATGTCCTGCGCCGTAAGACCGTTAATGCTCGACTTCTGCAAATGGTACAGCAACAGGTACTGTGCCGCCGTAGTCAATTCGGTATGGGGCTTTGTGTCCTGTGATGCTGAGTTTATGAATAAAGATGGCAAAAAGACATACTTGTTGCTAACTATGAAGTAAATATTCTTTTCGAACAGACGCTCACGCAAATAGTATGGCATCGTATCAAACACGAATGACACTGGCATACCGAACTCTCTGCACAGACAATCGGAAAAATATCGCAGTTGCTTTGGAGTAAAATTCTGATTGACAGTCTGTTTTAACAACAACATTGGTTGTCCCTTATATATAGTTTGGGCGACATCGAAACACATCCACACATCGGGCGGTATGCCATTGCACCGTAAGGACTTACTATCAACAGACTTGGTTGTCAAAGGATTACTGAACAATTTTACTTCCATATTTCTATATTTTTGCACTATTTTCAGTATATATGAAAACAGTGCAAAAATAATACTTTATTTCTTTTCAACAAGCATAATTTGTGAATAATTTAAGATTTGTAATTTTTATATGCAATTTCATCCTTTCTTTTTCTTTCAAAACTTTCCCCTATCTTTACACGCTTTTTATTCAGTAATTATGAACATTACTTTGCTTGTGGTCGGGAAGACCGACAAAATGTCTGTTTCAAATTTATTGCATGGTTGTGAGTAAAATTGTATTTTTGCAAAATGTAAAATAACAACTGGATGAAAACATATTTTGAAAAAATACAATCTCTGACAAAAAACATTGCACCAGAATTGGTCGATTTTTCTCTTCCTCGGGACATTGCCCGTACTCCTACGCAAGCCAGTTCCAATTTTATTACCAATAAGGAACAGGGTGATTGGGCTGAAAATTTGATTGTTAGAGCAATAAATAACAATGCTAAAAATCATATTGCTGTAAAATATGGAAAATCTGACGATTTGGTTGCAGGAGAAGAAGGCTTTGATGTGTTTTTTCAAGAATTTCAAAACGAATTGGATACCATTGGTAAGCGTCCAGATTTGTTAATTTTTAAAAAAGTAGATTTTGATGAAACATTAGGATTTGACATTAGTCATATTCCTCACGAAAAGATAGATGCTTATGTAAAAAAAGCTATTGCAGGAATTGAAGTGCGATCAAGCGCGTTTCTCATTGACCGTTATGAAGAATCCATGTTGAAGCGCACTAATTTTTTTACAGAAAAAGCTCTTTCAATCAAAGATGAAATACTTTCCAAATACAGGGACTTATTGGAAAATCCGACAAGAAAGTCCTACGTAGATGTATTGCAAGGATTAAATGCGGAAACTATTCATGTCTCTGACTTTAAAGTTCCAGGTTGGCGTTCTTCGGAAAGATTGGTTCGTCTAAACGAACTGCTAAAAAATCTAAAATCAGCAATCAAGGAAATACAGAAACGTGATTATCTGTCCATTACACCCAAAGTTGAAGACATAAAAGTGGTGTATAAATGGATAGAAACTTTCAATGTGCCGCATTACTATTTTCAAGTATTCTTTGACAAGGTTTATGGAATCTCATTCGAGAATATAATGAAAATAATATCCAATCCTGATAATGAAGGAATTGTTTTTTCAGTAGAATCGGATACAAAAAATCAGAACAAAACAACTATAAAGATAAAATCAAAGACTGGTGTAGAAGTTGCATCAAGAGTTGACGAACCCCAGCATAAAAGTGTTCGCAAGGAAATGGACAGGGGACGATTGCTGTTTTATGTCACTTTTCAAGGTGGTACTGCATATCTAGATGTTGAAAATTTGAAACAAGTGCTAAACATAAAAGGTCAATTCTAATGGGGCGATTGAGCAGAATAGAATCCATATATGTTCATAATGCGACCTTGGAGCATCGCAAACAATATGCACAGTTTTTTACTCCGCCAGAAATTGCTCAACTGATGGCAGATTGGCTGTTGGGAAACGACAAAATGGAAACTGTGTTGGAACCTGCTTTCGGATTGGGTGTCTTTTCTCGTGCATTGTTGTCTGCGAAATCTAACTTGTCAATCAAAGGATTTGACATTGACGAAATGATTTTGAATGAAGCAAAGAAACATTTTGATGGTTGCAGTTCTGTGAAACTTATGCTTCAGGATTATATGTTCAACGACTGGAACAACAAATATGATGGCATTATATGTAATCCACCTTATTTTAAATTTCACGATTATGACAATAAGTCAGTGATTAGTGAAATTGAACGAAAACTAACCTGCAAGTTGAATGGATTTACAAACTTATACACTCTTTTCCTGTTGAAGTCGATACATCAGCTAAAAAACAATGGCAGATGTGCTTATATAGTGCCGTCAGAGTTTATGAATTCTGATTATGGAAAGTTGGTAAAGTCACATCTGATAAAAACAAAAACACTTCGTCATATAATAGTCTTTGATTTTGATGAAAAAGTCTTTGATGATGCAATAACCACAGCTTGTATTATTCTGTGCGCCAAGGATGAGTATAATGAAACTGTTCAATTTACAAACGTTACATCTTCTGATGGTTTGGATATAATAGGAGAACTGATAAATAATTATCCAAATACTTGTGAGAAATCCAAAAAGTACAGAATTGATGATTTGGATTATGAGATAAAATGGAAGAATTATTACCAGAATTCAAATGATTTGAAGTTCAACGGTTTAGTGCCATTTTCGAAATACGCCAAGGTTGTTCGCGGCATAGCTACTGGAGCAAATGAATTTTTTACTTTTAATATAAGCAAGGCTAAAGAATATAATATTCCAAGTTGCAATTTGCTTCCATGCATTTGCAGGTGTGCCGACGTAAAAGGATATGAGTTTTCAAAAGAAGATTTTGATGCGTTGAAAAAGCAAGACAAAAAAGTTTTTTTGTTAAATGCCGTACCCGACAATAATCCGAATGTAATGCAATATCTGGAAATGGGTAAGTCAATGGGGATAGATAAAAAATATTTAACTGCAAGTCGAAATCCTTGGTATGCGTTGGAAAAACGACCGCCATCGCCTATATGGGTTTCTGTTTTTAACAGAAAGGGATTGCGTTTCATCAGGAATAAAGCCAATATATCTAATCTGACCACTTTCCATTGTGTTTATCCGCAAAAAGATTTATTTTCCGATATTTCTATTGACTTGCTTTTTGCATATTTGCTTACTGATACCGCACGAATAATTTTTGAAAAAAATGCACGAGAATATGGAAATGGATTACAAAAATTTGAACCTAATGACTTGAATAAAGGAATGATGGTCGATTTGGTAAAAATTTCTTCTGAGCATAAGTCCGAAATTGTATCTTATTATGAAAAATTTGTAAAAACAAACGATAATAGTTGGATCGGTAAAATAGATGAGATATTGTTAATGGAGTTTGCGTGCTGAATCTACAAATTTAAATTTTTCCGTCATCATATCCTTTCTTTCAAAACTTTGCCCTATCTTTACACGCTTTTTATTCAGTAATTATGAACATTACTTTGCTTGTGGTCGGGAAGACCGACAAGGACTATATAAACGCGGCGGTTGAGGAATATTTCAAGCGCATAAAACGCTATATGAACTTCGAGTTCAAGGTGGTAAAGGACATCAAGAATGCGAAGAGCGTGACTACTGCCGTGCAGAATAAACTCGAGGGCGAGAAGATTCTCGACGAACTTTCGCCGTCGGACTTTGTGGTTCTGCTCGACGAAAACGGGAAAAATCCGTCGTCGAAGGAGTTCGCTGCCTTCATCGAGAAGCAGTCGCTGTCGGGACTGAAGAACCTCGTGTTCGTAATCGGCGGTCCCTACGGATTTTCCGAAGATGTGTACGCCCGCGCCAACTACAAGCTTTCGCTGTCGCGAATGACATTCTCGCACCAACTGGTACGTGCAATCTTCGCCGAGCAGCTATATCGCGCACTAAGTATCCTCAACAACGACCCATATCACCACGAATAAATGAAAACCAAAGTTTGGCGCATATTGCATTTTACTCTGCTAACGATACTTGCTGTCGTGGCGGCGGTATTTGCGTTTATGCCTCACGGCGATGGTGTTGTCGATGTCGAAGAATTAGTTGACAAGCAGAGCCTTGAAACATTGTTGCAGGAAAAATACCTATACATAAGTGAAAAGAGCGAAGTCGCTCTGAAAATTGCTTCCACCAAGTCCGACAGCGTGAATGTAGAGTTTTTCGATTCACTGGCAGGCGATTTTTCCGAAAAGGGCATAGGATTTTTCCACTATGAGCGCGGACGCTTGCAGCACTGGTCAACCAACGACATTCCCGTACCTGTGGAATTCAAGTCGTCGCTTGGCGACAGGCTTGTGAAACTCGACAACGGACTATACCTCTGCGGTATGAAGCTCGAAGACAACAACGCCGTGGTCGGACTTTACCAGATTCGAAAGGAGTATTCCTACGAGAACGACATGCTGGTGACTTCGTACGGCAAGGACATCGACCTGCCGAAAAAGGTGGTGGTTTCTGCCGACAGCAGCGACAATTCGCTTTCGGTACGACTTCCGGCAAGCGACAATAACATTTATTTCGGCATTACCGACGATAACTACATGCAGGACAGGCTTTCTCTGCCACAGGCAATGCGGATTTGCTTCCTGCTCATCGGACTTTTGCTCCTATATTCCATTTTTGAAGCTTTGGCACGGAAATACAGTTCCAAGTCGTGGATTTGGGTTGTCGCATTCGTGCTGGTGATGCTTGCCGTCAGGTTCTCGCTACTTGCCGTAGGCTTCTTCGACGACCTTAGCAACCTGAAGATGTTCTCGCCCGAATTGCTGTCAACATCTACCTTGCAGGCTTCGTTCGGTGATATGCTGCTGAAGGTTGTCGTTGTTGGTCTGGTATGCATATTTTTCTGCCGACACTTCAATGTAAATCTTAATGCATTGGAAAACAGACGGTTCTCCAAAACATTGACAAGCATATTATTCTCGGTTTTAGTGTCGGTACTTTCGATGCTGCTGGTCGATTTTCTTGTTGAAATCGTTGCCGACTCATCGATTCCGTTCAATTTTGCAAACCTCTCCAGTCCCGATGGCTATGGCTATATGGCGCTTGTGGCAGTGGTAACAGTGATTTTTATCGCTATTTTCATCGTCAGAAAAATAATACAAATCAGCGACAAGCTTCTTGAAATCCGCCTGATACTCCCGCTCGTCTTGCTGATACTTGCCGCATACACAACGGTTTGCTGGTTCAACGACAACAATGTCATCGTGCAGGCCTGCCTGCTGTGGCTGATGTGGTCGTATCTGCTGTATTGTATGCTCAAGGGCAAACGGACTTTCCTCTACAGGACAATTCTCGCCATAATGGTTTCGCTTCTGGTGTCGTACTCCATATCAAGCCGAGTACAGCAGAAGGAAGCCGAAGCTTTCAAGGTGCTGGCATACAATATGTCGGCAGAGCGCGACTTCGATGTGGAATTCAACTTCATCGAGTTCGACAACGAAATGCGTGGCAACAAGGAAGTTACAGAGTTCGTCAAGCAGTACGACTTCGATTCTGCCGACAGTGTGATCAATGGAATAATTTCATCAAAGAAATACCTCAAGCGTTACGATGCACAGGTAACGATTTGCGCTGATACCGATAGCCTTATGTTCGAAGACCAAGGCGAGTCGGCTGGCTGTTTCGAGTATTTCAGGACCTTGCTGCTCGAATGTGGAATCGTAATTCCAAACACAAATTTCTACTACCTCGACAACAACAACGGTCGCCAGTCCTACCTTGGCATATTCAGCGTCATGGTCGAGCCGACGGTCATCGTTAAGATATACATCGAGCTGAACAGCAAGATTTTCAGTGAAGGACTTGGCTATCCCGACTTGCTTCTCGACAAGCGTATGGCTCTGAAGCACAGTGACAAGAAGTACGATTTTGCACGTTACAGCAAGGGCATTCTGGTGGCAAGCCGCGGTTCGTACAAGTACTTGTTCTCGCTTGCTCCCGAAAGCGATTTCAGCGAATATTCGGTAAGCACAAGTAACGGCTACAAGCATTTCAGATATTGCCCCGACAGCGAAAACACGGTGATTCTCAGCAAGCGCGATTCGGGATTCTCCAATGTGTTCATAATATTCTTCTTCGTGCTGTTCGGCATTTTCCTGGTTTATATGTGCCAATTTGCCATTGTCAGCATTGGTCGCGGCAAGAAGATTGAAACTGCAAGCCTTGGACAGCGAATCAGGGCTTCGTTTATCGGGGTGCTGGTAGTCAGCCTTTTCCTGACGATGGTGGTGTCGGTGGTGTTCATCATCGATACCTACGAGAAGCGTCAGAACGAACTTGTACTCGACAAGGTTCACTCGGTTGCGGTGGAACTTGGACACTCAATAAACCTCGACAATCTTAAGAGCGAAAGTCCGCAGTTTGTTGACGATATTCTTGTGTATCTGTCTAACATTCTTTATGTTGACATAAACATATACGATGTTCACGGTGTGCTGATGTCGTCGTCGCGGCACGAACTTTTCGACAAGGGCCTGAAGGGAATGTTTATGGATCCGAGTTCGTATAGGCATCTGATAATGAACAAGGACGAGCTGTTCTCGCACAAGGAGCGCATCGACAAGGTTGAGTATCTGTCGGTGTATCTGCCACTGAAGAACAGCAGCAACAAGGTGGTCGCATACTTAAATCTGCCGTACTTTGCCGCCGAGGCTGGCATAGAGGAGGAAATGTCGAACTACATAGCGGTGTTTGCTTCTATCTTCCTGTTGCTCATATTGGTAGCATTGATAATTGGACTTCTTGTGTCACGGCAGGTGACGATTCCGCTTTCGCGGCTTCAGAATTCTATCCGTGGAATGGAGATAAACAGCGCCAAGAAACTGAATTACGACCGCAACGATGAGATTGGTCTTCTGATTGACGAGTACAACCGCAAGGTTGACGAGTTGGCGGAGTCGGCGCAGAAGCTGGCAGCTTCGGAACGTGAGTCGGCTTGGCGCGAAATGGCCCGTCAGATTGCCCACGAAATCCGCAATCCGCTTACACCTATGAAGTTACGCATACAGTATCTAGAGCGCGCATATCAGGAGAATGCTCCCGGCTGGGAAAAGATGCTAGAGCAGCTTCCACAGATGCTTATCGAACAGATAGATGTGCTTGATGCAACGGCTTCGCAGTTCTCCGAGTTCGCAAAGATGCAGGCACCGCACAAGAAAAAAGTCAATTTGTGCGAGGTGATTGAAAACATCGTCGATTTGCACAACGGAACCAACGGCGTGGCGGTGCGCAAGGTCTGCAATGTCGATGGCGAGGCGCTTGTTATGGTTGATCGCGACCAGATTCTGCGCGTGTTTACCAACTTGGTAAAGAACAGCATACAGGCAATTCCGGAAGATCGAAATGGCGAAGTTGTGATTTCGATTTCCGACGATGGCGACCGCTATTTTGTGTCGGTGCGCGACAACGGATGTGGCATTGCCGATGAAATAAAAGCAAAGATTTTCCAGCCCAACTTCACGACAAAGTCGTCTGGAATGGGACTTGGATTAAGTATGGTAAAGAATATATTGTTTGGCAATGGTGTCGAAATCGACTTTGATACCGAAGTTGGCGTTGGCACCGAGTTTAAATTGTATTTCGAGAAATTGGGGAAATAATACTCACCTCATAAATTAGAAAATACCATATAATTATCTACAAATCAATTTTTTTAGAATTTGTCTGATTTATTTGTAGCCATAAGTCAATATTTATGTGGTTTTGGTTGTGATTTCTTTGTCGAAATAAGCTATGATTTTCCGATGAGGTCTCCTTTTTCAAGTTTTTTGCAACGCAAAATCATGAGGGGATATGTCTGTATGAAAACGCACTATAAAAAATAAAAAAACTCCCTTTCCCTTTTTTTAGTATATTTGCCGAAAATTGCACAATTATGCAGCGAAGGGAAATTGTAAACGAAATAAGCAGTGCGCTAAAGCAGTTGCCTTACGACATAGAGGTTCGTCTTTATGGTTCGGAAGCCCGTGGCGATGCGCGTAGCGATTCCGACATTGACCTGCTCATACTTGTAAACCGTGCAAAAGTAACCGCCGAGGACGAAATGAAAATATTCGGCCCAATCTATAATATCGAGCTAAATAGCGGAATAATAATTAATCCCATCATAATGCCACGAGACGAATGGGGAAAAATGGTTACTCCGTTCTATGAAAATGTTAAGCGAGACGCTATAATTTTGGACTGACAAAACAAATCGAATGTGTTGTTTTGGCAGCGTAAAATCAGAATCATTTTGTGTTGTATCGTAGGGTTTGGTTTGAAACCATACCCTACGATATACAATCACAAAATTTCAACCTATTCTTTTCCTACAGTACATTTTTTATGTATTTTTGCGGTGGTTACAAAATTGTTATAATGTTGAATAAATTGCGCTTTTTTGCCGTAGTGCTTCTAATGGGAAGCCTTATGGTTTCGTGCAGCAAGAAGGCTGAACGCTTCGAATTACAGGACGAAAATCTTGTCGGGTATGTCAACCCGATGGTTGGAACCGATGTGCACGGACATACATTTCCAGGTGCGGTAATGCCTTTCGGAATGGTTCAGCTTAGTCCCGATACCCGTCTTGATGGCTGGGACGGTTGCAGTGGCTATCACTTTACAGATTCGGAGATATATGGTTTCACACATACCCACCTCAGCGGAACTGGCTGTTCCGACTACGGCGATGTACTGCTGATGCCTATGTGCGGAAAGTTCTCGACCGACAACAAGGAATATTCGTCGCATTTCTCGCACGATACCGAAGTCGCCGAACCTGGCTACTACGCCGTGAAACTTTCTGACGATGACATCGATGTGGAACTCACCGTTTCTCCGCGCGTTGGTTTGCACCGCTACAAGTTCAACCGCGAAGGCAAGCGTTTTATTGTCCTCGACCTCGAACACCGCGATGTGGTTCTTGAGGCTGGTCTGCGCAAGCATTCCGACAACTGCTATACTGGTGTCCGCCGCTCGTATGCGTGGGCCGACAACCAGCACCTGTACTTTGCAATGCAATTTTCGACCGATGTCAGCGTTGTGGAACCTGCCGACTTTGACTGGGAGAGCGATTCGCTCTGCCGTCCCGACAAGCCCGTGTATGTCTTCGAAATTGCCGATAGTGCTGTAAAAGAAGTGCTTGTAAAGGTTGCAATTTCGCAGGTTGACGAGGAAGGCGCGCTGAAGAATATGGAGCAGGAAGTCCCCAACTGGGATTTCGATGCTCTGCGCAAGGATGCTTCCGATGCATGGAACCACGAACTTAACAAGATTATCGTGAAGGGCGGTAGCGAGGAACAGCGCAAGGTTTTCTACACCGCAATGTATCACTCGTTTGTACATCCGACTTTGGCTCAGGATGTTGACCGTCGCTATCGCGGTACCGACCTGCAGGTTCATTCGAGCGACGACTTTACTGCATATACGGTTTTCTCGCTGTGGGACACTTATCGCGCTGCTCATCCGCTTTTTACCATAACACAACAAGCGCGCTCGGTAGATTTCATCAAGACTTTCATTGCCGAATACTCGCAGGGCGGTCGCCTGCCAATGTGGGAGCTTTCGTCGAACTATACGGGCTGTATGATTGGTTATCACTCTGTTCCGCCAATTGTTGATGCATATTTCAAAGGCATAAAGTTCAAAAATCTTGAAAGTCTTGCTCTCGAGGCTATGGTCGCTTCGGCTACTGCCGACGAACTTGGCAAGCGCGATTTTGCCCGTCACGGCTTTATGTCGGTGAACGAGGAGCACGAGTCGGTATCGAAAAACCTCGAATACGGCTTCGACGACTGGTGCATAGCGCAGTTCGCAAAATCGCAGGGCGATAAGGAAAAATATCGCGAATACATGATAAGAAGCCAGGCATACAAGCACATTTTCGACAAGAGCTGCGGCTTTATGTGTCCGCGTCAGAATGGAGCTTGGAAGGAAAAGTTCGACCCCAAGGAGATTGACTTCAACTTCACCGAGGCAAATTCGTGGCAGTATTCGTTCTATGTTCCGCACGACATTCTCACCTTTATTGACCTTATGGGCGGCAATGAGGCTTTCGAGGCTAAACTCGACGAACTTTTCTCCACTGGCAGCGAAACTTTCGGCAAGGACTTGAAGGACATTTCGGGAATGATAGGCCAGTACGCACACGGAAACGAGCCGAGCCATCATATTGCTTATATGTACAATTATTGCGGAAAACCAGCCAAGACGCAGAAACTCGCAAGACAGATAATGTCCGAAATGTACAACTCGACTCCTTCGGGCAACTGTGGCAACGAGGATTGCGGACAGATGTCGGCGTGGTATGTGCTCAGTGCGATGGGATTCTACCCAGTAAATCCTGCAAATGGCGTTTACGATATCGGCAGTCCGATTTTCGACACCGTGCAGATTAACCTCGAAAACGGCAAGAAGTGCCTGATTGTGGCTCACGACAACAGCCCCGAAAACATTTATGTAGCCAAGATGGAAATTAACGGAAAACCATACACAAAGTCTTACATTTTGCACTCCGACATTGCCGACGGGGCACGTATCGACTTCTATATGACTTCCGACGAAAACATTACCTTTGGCAGCAAACCCGAAGACATTTACCAGTCGCGCATCGAGGAGTTCAAGGTTGTACCGGCTCCGTATGCAAAAACTGGCGTTCGCACATTCCACGATTCTCTCAAGATTGAACTTGCTTGCATCGACGACAGCGCAAAAATCTATTATTCGATAAATAATGGCGAGGAAAAACTTTATTCCGAGTCGTTAACCATCAACGAGACTACCACTTTGACTTTCCATTCCGAGCGCGATGGCTACGAATCGTCAAAACCAGTGGAAGCCAAATACATTAAGATAGACCGCGACCGTCGTATAAAGCTGCTCAGCAAATATACACCGGCATACAGTGCTGGCGGCAATGATGCTTTAGTTGACCATCTGCGTGGCGGCAACGATTTCCGTACTGGCGAATGGCAGGGCTATTATGCTCAGGACTTTGAGGCAGTGGTTGACATGGTTGATGTCGCGGACATCAAGTCTATCGAGACTGGCTTTATCCAGGATGTTGGTTCGTGGATTCTATTGCCGAAATACGTTGAGTTCTATACTTCTACCGATGGCGTTAACTTCAAGAAGATAGCTACTGTAAACCACAATGTTGCCGACAACGACTACCGCCAGCAGATATACAATTTCCGTTGCGAACCAGCGAACTGCAAGGCTCGTTATGTGAAGGTATTTGCAAAGTATTACGGTAAGCTTCCCGAGTGGCATATCGGTGCAGGTGGCGATACTCATCTGTTTGTTGATGAAATTGAAATCGTTGAAAAATAGGAAATTATGAGAAATATTAGGCTCTTTTTGATTGCAGTTTTTGGCGTATTGCTTTTCGCTTCATGCGAAAAGGATGAAAACAAATTGACTGTTACAAATCTTGAATACACCGATTGTCTCGATCGTGTCAAAAATTTAAAGACAACAATTACTTACAGCAACGAAGTGGTTACAGTCAAGCATGAATTTCTTCCCGCAAACTGCAATTTCGAAGGAGTTCTTGTAACTCCAACAATCGATGATAAGAACAATATAATCGAAATTGATGTTGACCCTATAGTAGTGCATGCCTCTCTTGATTGCGAGTGTTTGATAGATGTCTCATATACATTTGAAAACTTCCACAAGCGCAACGCCGACTATACCATTATAATCAGAGAGAATAACGAGGAAATATATAGGGGAGAGGAAAGACTGTAGAGGGTTTAAGGTTTCAAAGACTTTCAACTCTCAACTTTTAACTCTTAACTTTTTCTCCCATTCCCATGCCGACAAAGTCGTTTCGTCTAGCGTCTTTTCTGCTTTCCAACCTAATATTTTGTTAGCCTTTGTGGTGTCTGCCCATACCTTTTCGATGTCTCCAGCTCTTCTTCCTACAATTTTGTAGTTCAGTTTCATGCCAGTGCTGCGTTCAAACGAACTAACAACTTCGAGTACTGTTGAGCCTTTGCCTGTTCCGATGTTGAAGAAATCGAACTGCTTGTCGTTCTTTGGCGAAAGCAGATATTTTACAGCGGCAACGTGGGCCTTTGCGAGGTCAACAACATTTATGTAGTCGCGGATTGGAGTGCCGTCGGGAGTGTTGTAGTCGTTGCCGAAAACGCTGAGGCATTCACGTATTCCCATGGCGGTCTGTGTTATGTATGGCATAAGGTTGTTTGGCGTGCCGTTGGGCAGTTCGCCAATCTGTGCCGATGGGTGAGCGCCAATGGGGTTGAAGTAGCGCAATGCAATAGCCTTGAGTGATGGCGTTGCCTTGAGCATATCCTGTATTATCTCCTCCGAAATCTGCTTGGTGTTTCCGTATGGCGATTCTGCCTTTGCAAATGGCGTTTCTTCGGTCACGGGAAGCTTATCAGGTTGCCCGTAAACTGTGCAGCTTGATGAGAAAACAAGTCCTTTTACACCATGCTTCTCCATCATTTCCAAGACGTTGATAAGTCCATTGAGGTTGTTCCGATAATACATAAGAGGTTTCTCAACCGATTCGCCAACAGCCTTGCTCGCAGCAAAATGCACTACACCAACGGCATCGCTATGGTCGTAGAAAATCTTGTCCATGGCAAAGTTGTCGGTTACATCCGCCTTGTAGAATGTGGGGCGTTTGCCTGTAATTTTTTCAATTCCATCAAGAACATTTATGTTCGAGTTGGATAGATTGTCGATTATTATCGGTTTGTAGCCTGCGTTGATAAATTCAACTACTGTATGTGAGCCAATGTAACCTGTGCCACCGGTGATTATTATCTTTTTCATCTTGGATTCGTTTAAACGTATGATTCTGCAAGCGTTTTCATTTCGCTGTTGACGCTCTTTGCTTCGTAAAGTATTCCGTAGATTGTTTCTGCAATTGGAATGTTGAAGTTTGTCTTTTTGTTTATCTCATGAACGCAGCGGCATGCGTAGTATCCTTCGGCCACCATGTTCATTTCGAGTTGTGCCACGCGTACCGACAGTCCATGACCAATCATATTTCCAAACAGACGGTTGCGGCTGTATCGCGAGTATGCTGTTACTAGCAGGTCGCCTAAATATACCGAGTCGTCCAGATTGCGTTTGCCTGGGTACATATTTTCAACGAAGCATTTCATTTCCTTAACGCAATTGGCAATATAGGCGGCAAGGAAATTGTCGCCGTAGCCGAGTCCGCTGTATATTCCGGCTCCGAGTGCGTATATGTTTTTCATTACAATGGCAATTTCGGTGCCAAGCATATCGTTCGAAGTGGTTGTGTGCACATATCTGTTGGCAAACATTTTGGCAACAGTGCTAGCCAGTTCGTCGTTTTCCGAAACAGCGGTGAGAAAGGTGTATTTCTCTTGTGCTATTTCTTCGGCGTGCGACGGACCGCTTATCATCGACATGTTTGCTAGCGGAATGTTGAACTCGCTGTGCAGATAGTCGGAAATCAGTTGCATTGTTTCGGGAATGATACCCTTAACTGCGGTTATTATCTTTTTGCCAGAAATGTCGATGTTTTTTAATGGCTTTAGCGATTCGTGAAGAAAGGCTGCGGGTGTGACAATCACAAGATATTCGGCCTTTGATGCTATGCCTTCGAGGTCGGTGCTTATTTCTACACTGTCTGGATTGATAAATGTAGAACTCAGGTATCGGGGATTGTGTCCGTATTTCTGAATTCCTTCAACAATTTCTTCTTTTCTTACCCACCACGAAGTGCGTTCGAGGTTGGCTGTGAGAATCTTGACTATTGCTGTTGCCCAGCTTCCACTACCTATTACGGCAGTATTGTATTTTAGTTTTTCGGTTGTTATCATCGCTATTATTTTGGACTGCAAAGGTACATAATATTTACGATTTTGATTTACGAATTTAGATTTCGTCGTTAGTCAATTGCCAAAAGAAACTGTTTGTGTTAATGTTTGAATGCATGACCTTTTTTTTGTTGTTGCATGGTAAGGCATATTTAACAATTCTTTTGAAGCGCCTTGATAATATTTATTGTTTATTTGCGTTTAATAACTGAATTTAGAAGATGCTAGATAAATGAAAAGAAGTTTGGTAGTAATATTGCTGTTTTCGTTATCATACTCACTTTTTTCTCAGAAGATAAGCATTAGTGGCTATGTTACCGATGTCAAGACTGGCGAGCGGCTTATGGATGCTGTAATAGTCGATACGCTATCGAAGGCCGGTACATACGCCAACGAACATGGATTCTACAGTTTGAGTGTAAGCGGCGACTCTGCGGTATTGGAGGTTTCGTATATCGGATATTCTACCATATACAGGACTGTGGGGAAAGGGTGTACTGGCAATGTTAACTTTGCTTTAGATCCATCAATAATGCTAGGCGAGGTTGTGGTAAGCGACAAATCAATTCCTATTGCTAAAGATATGGGTGCATTGTCGTTGACACCGGCGGAGGTGAAAAATTTGCCAAGTTTAGCAGGTGAGCATGATCTGATTCGTACCATGCAGCTTTTGCCAGGAATCGGCTCTGGAGGCGATGGCAATAGTAACATATTTGTTCGCGGAGGCGACGATAGCCAGAATCTTATCTTACTCGATGGCGTACAGTTGTATGGCATCAACCATGTATATGGATTTCTTTCCATTTTCAACGGCAACGCCCTGTCGCGACTGAAAGTGTATAGCGGAGGTTTTCCTGCAAGGTATAGCGGACGACTTTCGTCGGTGGTAGATGTGCGCACAAGGGATGGTAACCGTAACGGATATCACGGCAATGTGTCGGTAGGGTTAGTGTCGGCGAACGTTCTTGTAGAAGGCCCTATTTGGAAAGGACGTACTTCGTTCATGGTGTCGCTACGGAGAACTATGCTTGATTTGACAGGCTTTCCGATTGTTATGGCAATAATGAAAAAAATCCAAAGGGACGAAAAGTTAAGGTTGTCATATTATTTCTACGATATTAACCTCAAACTTAGCCATACTTGCAAGAACGACGACAAGGTTGCTCTGTCGTTTTATATGGGCGACGACCGTTATCTCGGAGAGCAGATTGAGTCGGGCGGTTTGGGAATTAAAAATGTTCACAAGTGGGGCAATATTGCAGCAAATACCTCGTGGAGTCATGCTTATGGCAAAAAGTTGTTTTCCGATTTGTCCCTGTCTTATGCCCGTTATAGGGGCAAAATGTATAGTAGCGAAGTATTGTACTACAATCCAGCTATAGTAGTTGCTAAACGTAACAGTTCATTTTATAGAAACCTATATGAAACACGAACAGATTCGATAATAGAAGGGTATAAGTCCAATTTTACCAATAGTTTGAATGATGTCATGTTGCGCATGGACTGGGACTGGAAAATTGACACCCACAACGATGTGAGGTTCGGGTTTAATTGCCAAAGCATTTTTTTCAATCCTGGAAATACAGCCACCGAGAATTATGTTTCTGGGATAAGATACTATGAGAATCGCAGTATGCCAAGGACAATATCTGGCGACGGCTATGTGTATGTTGAGGATGAAATGAAATATGGCAGGTTCGAGGCGAATGTCGGAGTAAACTTTTCTGGATACCTTGTCGGCAAAAAGATATATCCCAAGGTTCAGCCGCGCTTGCAGATGAAGGTAAATGCTGCCGAAGGACTTTCGTTCCTTGCCTCATATACCGAAATGACGCAGAATGTTCATCTGCTATCGCAGAATACTATGTATCTTTCGCTTGATGCTTGGATGCCTTCTACTGCAACGATAAAGCCTATGTCGGCACGGCAGGTGGCTGCTGGTGTTGATTGGCAGTTTGCACGGCAGTTCGGCATAAGCCTCGAAGGTTACTACAAGACAATGTCGAATCTATTGGAATATAAGGATGGTGTAAATGGTTTGACAAGGCAGACCGATTGGGAAAGCCTTGTTGAAGTTGGCAATGGTCATGCGTATGGTGTGGAATTTCTATTCAAGAAGAAGTCTGGCGTGGTTTCGGGCTGGATTTCATATGCCTATTCGCGTAGCATACGGCAGTTCGATAATCTCAACCGAGGACAAGCATTCCCATATAGGTACGACCGTCCGCACAACCTGTCAGTTGTCGCGATATGGAACGTGTGCGACTGGGTGAACATTTCTGCCACATGGGTTTACTATACAGGTGCTGCCTATACCATGCCTGCCACCTATTATCCGCTTATGTCGCCCGAAGGCAATGTTATAAGTAGAAATATAAAGGAATATCCTCCTCGCAACAGCTTCCGCATGCCCGACTACCATAGGCTCGATGTGAGCGCAAGTTTCACAAAGAAGAAAAAGCATGGCACAAACGTATGGAGCGTAGGCGTTTATAATCTATACAACAGGAAGAATCCGTATTACATGTATCCTAGCACAAACGAAATTACAGGCAAGGGCGAACTTGTATATGTGTGTATCTTGCCGCTGATACCATTTGTTAATTATGAATTTAAGTTTTAGGAGATGAAGAGATTAGTAATATATTTGCTCGGTTTGATACTTGTGTTTTCATCGTGTGAAAAGGCGGTTGACTACAATATTGACGATGGCATAGTTAAGCCAGTCGTGTACGCCTTTCTTTCCGACGACAAGGCTACTGTGCGCCTTTTTTGGAGTTCTTCGTATGTGTCCGACAACGACGAACCTGAAATCAATGATGCCAATATTATGCTCTACGAAGGTGATATTTTGCTGGGTGCTATGGCTTTTGTTTCGGACGGAGTTTACGAGTTGACTGGTATATGCCCTAAGCCAAATGTTGAATATATGATAACCATAGATGTGCCCGGTTACGATGGAAGCATAGTGGCAAAGACTACCATGCCAGCGAAAGTCCCTGCCGATTTGCACGTTACGGAAGATACCATTTGTCCAGAAGGGGAAGATACAGTTTTTTATAGGCATAATTTGAGCCTTGTCTTTGATGACCCAGGAGGAGTGAGCAACTATTATTCGTATAAAGTTGAAATTCTTATGTACCTTGATGGTGTTGAACATCGCAAAGATATTAATATAATAGGAAAGTATGGATTGCCAGCGGTTGGAAATCAGTTGATGTTTACAATAGTTGAATATAACAATATTATGTTTAACGACAAATATATTGATGGTTCCCGATATGAATATGATGTAAATGGTCTGGGCGATTATAGTGTCAACAATCCGGATTATGTTTATCACGATACTCTGTGCACAGATTGCGACCTTTTTGATGATATGTTTTTTGTGGTTGATTCTGCCTGTTTGGTTCCGTGCTTCAGAACTATGAATTATGACTACTATAAGTTTTATTGCGATGCAATTGGGCAGTCGCAAGCTTCATTAAATACGTCAGAAGCCTATTATGTGTATAGTAATGTGGAAAATGGATATGGTATCTTTGCTGCGTACTGCGAAGTATCGGATACAATTTGTGTGTTTAGGAAAGAGGCTGGTGAATAAACCAATAAAAAAGGCGGAAACCAATCCGCCTTTTTGTCATTATGATATTTGGTTCTACTTTGTTTCTGCAAAATACTTGTAGAACAAAGGAATTGTCTCGATTCCCTTGAGGAAGTTCTCGATAGGATAATTCTCGTTCGGCGAGTGTATTGCGTCCGATTCAAGACCAAAGCCCATAAGAATAGACTTTATGCCAAGCACTTCTTCGAAACGCGAGATGATAGGAATACTTCCACCACTGCGAACTGGAATCGGGCGTTTGCCGAATACTTCGATGTATGCCTTTTCTGCAGCCTTGTATGCAGGAAGGTCTATCGGGCAAACGTAGCCCTGTCCTCCGTGAAGCGGACGAACTTCAACCTTAACATATTCGGGAGCAACCTTTTCGAAGTATTCCTTGAAAAGCTGTGCGATCTTCTTGTGGTCCTGATTTGGCACAAGGCGTGTCGAAATCTTTGCAAATGCCTTCGATGGAAGCACGGTCTTCGAGCCTTCGCCTGTGTAACCGCCCCAAATTCCGCATACATCCAGACACGGACGGATACCAGTGCGTTCGCAAGTTGTGAAGCCTTTTTCGCCCTTGAGTGCTTTTACGTTTATTGCCTTCTTGTAATCTTCCTCGTTGAACGGCTTGCCAGCAAGCAATTCTCTTTCCTCTGCCGAAACTTCCAGAACATCATCGTAGAATCCTGGTATTGTAATCTTGCCGTTTTCATCGTGAAGTTCGGCAATCATCTTACAAAGTACGTTGATAGGATTTGCTACTGCACCGCCGAAAATTCCACTATGAAGGTCGTGGTCTGGACCGGTAACTTCAACTTCCCAGTATGCAAGTCCGCGAAGTCCTGTGGTAACGCTCGGAATATCAGATGCTATCATTCCTGTATCGGATACGAGAATTACATCGCCCTTGAGCAGGTCTTTCTGTTCTGCGCACCATTCGGTAAGGCTTGGTGAACCGATTTCTTCTTCGCCTTCGAGCATGAACTTAACGTTGCAAGGCAAAGTCTTGGTCTTAACCATAAGTTCGAATGCTTTTGCGTGCATGAAACTCTGTCCCTTGTCGTCGTCGGCACCGCGAGCCCAGATTTTACCTTCCTTGATTACTGGTTCGAAAGGCTCTGTTTTCCAGAGTTCTATCGGGTCAACCGGCATAACATCGTAGTGACCGTAAACTATTACAGTTGGCTTCGAAGGATCGATTATTTTTTCACCGTAAACAATCGGGTTGCCTTTGGTCGGCATTACTTCAGCCTTGTCGGCACCAGCCTGTTTGAGCAAGTATTTCCAGTGTTCTGCGCACTTTATCATATCCGACTTGTGCGATGCTTCCGAGCTTATTGACGGAATGCGAATCAAACCGAAAAGTTCTTCGAAGAACCTTTCTCTATTTTCCTTGATATAATCCTTAATGTAAGTCATAACGTTATTTTTTTGTTTCTGGTTTCTAGTTTCTAGTTTATTGTTGTGTCGTGGCGCGCCGCGACTGTACATTTTTTATTCTATTATGCATATTTGGCATTTGGCACTTTCTTTCCTTAGTATTTCATTCTGTAGGCACTCGAGAAATAGAAATGTCCTTGCACGCCAATTACCTGATAGTATTTGTTGAAGCTGCCGAAAAGTGAAACACCAATTCCAAGGTCGTATAAGAATTTGAATGTAGTCTGTACTTCTACGTGGCCGCCAACGGTGTGCTTAACTATTGCTCCACTTGGAATGTCGGGGTTTGGGATGCATGCTATTGCCCATGCCGGACCTATGAAAAACGCAAAGTTGTACCATCTGTCCTCGAATCGCAGTCCGGCACCTACATGAAAGTCGTTAAGTTGATGCATGGCTCGCGATTTTAGGTTGCTATTCTTTTGGAATCTTTCGAAAAAGAAATATTCGCCAGAGAAATGCCATCCGACATTGAAGTACATAGCTTTGTAGCGGAAATGATAGGCTAGGGCGGCTGTTCTGTTGAGTCCTTTTTCGTAAGTGGGTTCGTAATTTATCTTGTAGCTTACGCCCATGCCAAAAGTAAGCCAGTTGCTACCCTGCTTATATATTTTGTCGCCATACTGAACCTCACCGAACATCTTGTCGTACTTCGACTTTTCCTTGGTAGGACGAGGATTTGTATTGTCGGTCTGTGCGACAAGAATCAATGTGCATATTGCAAATAATATGGTGAGTAGCAGTTTTTTATTCATTTGGCAAAAATCCTTGTTTTTTCAAAACATTAAGCAGGCATGCCGATGCTTGTTCGTTGCCTGCCTTGGTGTATCTTACATCGGTAAAAACTTGAGCAAGGGTTTGTTTATTGTTCTCGGCAACAAATTTTTTGTTCGATTCGAGATTTTCGGTTTCTGCGTAAATCTTGTCGATGTCGGCAGCACTGAAATCATGGTATGTCTCGCGGTGTACAATGGCCTCGAGTGGAAGACGTTCGGTAAGCGGTAACTGCTGTTTTGGATAACCCATTGTTACTGTTGCCACTGGAACCACGCCTTTCGGAAGCTTGAGTATTTCAATAATCTTGTCGGCATTATATATTACTGTGCCTAAGTAGCAGATGCCAAGTCCGTTGCTTTCGGCTTCGAGGCAGGCGTTCTGTGCTGCAATTATTGCGTCGGTGGCTGCCGTCATAAACGAGAGGAAATTGTCGAATCCAGCCTTTGCGTTCCTGTTTTCACACCAAATCTTGAAGCGGTTGACATCGGCACAGAATGTAAGCACAGCCTTTGCATTGGTTATTGCCGGCTGGCAGAAATGTGTTGGCGCGAGTTTTGCAATCATTTCCTTGTCGGTGTTCACAACTATGCTGTATATCTGCATGTTGCCTGTGTTCGATGCCCTTGATGCGGCTTCGAGAACCTTGTTGAGAACATTCTCGGGAATTTCCTTGTCGGCGTATTCCCTTACCGATACATGGTCGAAAATTTCCTTTACCATAATTATTTCAGTTTTGCTGCTATTACCTTGTTAAGTATTTCTGTCATGTTTTTGCCCATAGTGCGAATCTGCTTAGGCACAATGCTTTCGGCACTCATGCCGGGAATTGAGTTCACTTCGATGAAATAAGGTGTTCCTTCCTTGATAATGAAGTCGATGCGCACGATTCCACTGCAACCTATAATGTCGTATATGCGCGAAACTGCTTCCTGCACTTTGCGTGTTTCGTCGTCGCTGATGCGGGCTGGTGTTATTTCGTTGGTAACACCGGGAGTGTATTTTGCTTCGGTGTCGAAATAGTCGTTCTTGGTTGAAATTTCTGTTACTGGGAAAACCTGCTCGTAGTCGGCTGTCTTGAGAACACCGCACGAAACTTCTACACCTTTGATGAACTCCTCAACAATGATTGTCGTGTCTTCGGTACGAGCCAAGTTTATTGCATCAATGAACTTGTCCTTCTCGTAAACTTTTGTTACTCCGAAGCTTGAGCCTGCAGTTGCGGGCTTTACAAAACAAGGCAAACCAACCTTCTCGATGATTTCGTCAACGTCGAAGGGATTTTCACCTCTTATGATAGCCATCTTAGCCATTGCAATGCCTTCGTCGGCAAGCATTTTCTTCGCTGCAATCTTATTGAATGTTATCATCGATGAGAAAACATCGCAGGCAGAGTAGGGGATACCCAGCATATCGAGCAAAGCCTGTACCTTTCCGTCTTCGCCGGGTGAGCCGTGGAGAGCAAGGTAGGCATAGTCGAATTTTGTCGGTTTGCCTTCGATTTCGGCGGCAAACTTATTTAGGTCAACGCTGTATTCCTTTCCGTTGAAAATGCAGAAGAAACCGTCTTTTCTTACATCTACGAGGTAGGCGTTGTAGAGATTCTTGTCTATATTTTCAAGAATCTGGCTTCCTGAATTGAGGCTTATCTGACGTTCAGACGTGTAGCCTCCTGCCAATACTGCAATGTTTTTCATTTTACTTTTTCCTTATCTTTAGTTTTTGTCCAACTCTTAATTTTGATGGGTCTACACCATTAAGACTTATAATGTCGCTTGCCGACACACCATTGTATTTGGCTGCGATTTTTGCAGGTGTATCTCCTTGTTGCACAGTGTAATATTCGTATGCGGGGTCGAGTTTCTGCGGTGTGCTGCTACTCGAACTTGCCGTTGTGCTTGTCGACGAGGTTTTGGGTGCACCTTTGGTGTATATCTTCAGCTTCTGACCAATTTGTAGGCGGTCGCTGTAGAGTCCGTTCCAGCTCTTGATGTTCGCTACGGTTACGCCATAGCGCTTTGCGATGCTGCCAAGCACGTCGCCAGATTTTACTGTGTAGATGGTTGCATTTGTTCCCGATGGTTGTCCCGATGGAACACCATATTTGCTGTCGGCTATTGCCTGTGTTATTTTTTGCTTGTTGAACATTACCGTATCCTGGAAATGGTAAATCGAGTCTTCGAGTTCCATGAACTTGCTGATGTATTTGCGCTGCATCTTCAGTGGATAGTATTGTGCAACTGCAGGTACTATGTCGAGTTTGTACTGCGGATTTAGCTCGCGAGTTTCTTCGACGGGGATTCCAAGAACCGAGTCAAGTTGCGCGAAATGAAGTTGCTGCTTTATCATTACTGTGTCCACATCTTCATAGAAATCAATCTTTTCAGGTTTGAAATTGTGCAACTTGTGGTATTCAAACATATACATCATAGCGATGAAACCAGGAACATAGTTGCGTGTTTCTTCTGGCAGGTAGGGATATATTTCCCAGTATGTCGATTTGCCGGAACGTTTTATTGCACCATTTATTCTGCCTGGACCTGCGTTGTATGCTGCAAGTGCCAATGTCCAGTCATTGTAGGTGGTGTATAATAATTTAAGGTAACGGCAGGCGGCGTCGGTTGACTTTTCTGGGTCCATTCTCTCGTCAATGTACGAGGTAATTTCAAGCCCCATGTTAAGACCAGTCTTGTACATAAACTGCCACAGACCTACAGCTCCGGCAGGAGATTTTGCTTTTGGGTTTAGAGCCGATTCGATTACCGCCAAGTATTTTAGTTCCAAAGGAATACCGTATGCATCGAGTTTTTCTTCAAACATAGGAAAATATTGGTGCGAAAGCCCCAGAAGTTTCGGTGCCAGTCTGTGTCCGCGTTTTACATATTTGTCAATGTATTTCTGGACATTAGCGTTGTAAACTACATTTATAGGAGTGGCAATCTTTTCAACACGTTCTTTAAAAACTGAATCGGGCAAGTCGGTGTCGAAATAATGTCTGTCGTTGTCTTCGAGGTAACATACGGTGTCTCTACCAGTATAGTAGTACCATTGTTTTAAGAATACCTCGAGGCTGTCAACCATGTCGAAAGTTTTTTTTCTGTTGTTGCTACTTGTGTCCGCATTTTGTGCGAGTAGTGTTATTGTGAGTGGCAATATTAATATTAGCAGAATTATTTTTTTCATGGTCTAAAAGTTTAAGGTACAACCTACGCCGAGTATTGGGGTTCTGGTGTAGATTGAATTAAAAGTTTGTGGGTAAAAGTTTGCCGATAGGTTGTCGCCGACATCGAAGTAGAAAAGGTGAGCGTCAACGTTTGCATCGACAATTTGAAGCGCGTATAGCAACACTGCTCCTGCAAGCGTGTAATCTCGTATTTTACGGTTACGATCCATGTTGTTCATTAGTGCTTCTTTCGAAAGTATTCCGTAAAATTCGTCATGTTCGCCATTGTCGCGCGCCATATATGCGTTTTTGAATCTTTTGAACTGCTGTTGGTTGCTAATTGAGAAATATATGCAAGTACCCATTGTAGCATATACGATTGGCATTTTCCAGTATTTGCGGTTGTAAGCCTGTCCAGCACCAGGAATTATTGCCAGAAGAGTGGCTGTCTTTGGAGAATGGAATTTTTCCTTCTCCTTAATTTTTTCCTTGCTGATGGTGTCGATTTGGGCATTTGCAACAAAAACAAGAAGAATCATTACTATGGCAGTCAATATTTTCTTCGCAAGATTCAAATTCCAGTCCTATGAGTTTAGTTTGTCAAGTATTGAGATTATTCTTTCGAGTTCGTTGTCGTTTTTGAACGGAATCACAATTTTGCCCTTGCCTTTTGTGTTTCGCTTGAGTTCCACGTCGGTAGCGAAACAATTTGATAGGCTTTTCTGCAACAATGCATAGTCTTCGTTGGTGGCGAGCACTTTTTTCTTTTCCTTCTTTTCGCCCTTGCCGCCGTTGTATTCCTTGATTACTTCCTCGACTTTGCGTACGGTGAAGTCGTATTTCAAAATTTGGTCGTAAATCATGAGCATTGTTTCCTCGTCCTTTGCACCTAGCAGAGCACGTGCATGACCCATCGATATTTTCTCGTCGCGGATGCCTGTCTGGATTTTTGGCGGAAGGTTGAGCAGACGCAGGAAGTTTGCTATTGCCGAACGTGACTTTCCAACGCGTGTGCTGAGTTGTTCCTGAGTCATCTTGCACTCGTCGATAAGCTGTTGGTATGTAAGTGCTACTTCTATTGCGTTGAGGTCTTCACGCTGGATGTTCTCAACGAGAGCCATTTCCAACATCGACTGGTCGGTGACGTTGGTTCTAATGTATGCTGGAATCTTTTTCAGTCCTGCCATCTTGGATGCACGCAGACGGCGTTCGCCCGAAATGAGCTGGTATTTTCCGTTGCCCATATCCTTTACCGAAATGGCTTGTATTACACCGAGTTCCTTTATCGAGTCGGCCAATTCCTGCAAAGCAGTTTCGTCAAAGTCCTTGCGGGGCTGAAACGGGTTGACTTCGATTGCATCTATTGCGATTTCGTTCTGCTGTGTAGCCTTGTTTCGTATTGCTGATGCTTCGGTGTCGATTAGTGAGCCAAGTCCACGTCCGAGAGCGCTTTTCTTGGTTTTCTTGTTGTCTTTCTTGTCTGCCATATTACTTAGTCATATTGTTACGTTGCAGAAGTTCCTTTGCGAGATTCATGTAGTTGATTGCGCCTGTTGAGCTTACGTCGTATTCTACAATCGACTGTCCGTAGCTTGGAGCTTCGCTGAGTTTTACGTTCCTGTGAATTATTGTGTTGAATACCATTTCCTTGAAGTGGTGTTTAACTTCGTCGAGAACCTGGTCTGAAATTCTAACGCGCTTGTCGTACATTGTCATTACAAAGCCTTCGATATCGAGGTCGGGGTTCAGGTTACCCTGTACCAGTCGAATAGTATTCAAGAGCTTGCCGAGACCTTCGAGAGCGAAGTATTCGCACTGAACAGGAATAAGCACCGAGTCGGAAGCTGTGAGTGCGTTGATAACGATGATTCCTAGCGATGGCGAGCAGTCGATGAGGATTATGTCGTAGTTGTCCTTTACTTTTTCGAGCACGTTGCGCAGGATGTATTCCCTATTTGGTATTTCAAGCATTTCGATTTCGGCACCGACAAGGTCGATGTTTGTCGGCAGAACCGAAAGACCTGGGAGTTCTTCTGAAGTGAGGATTACCTTTTCGGGGTTCTCTCCATTTACAAGACAATCGTAAAGCCCTGTGCGAATGTTTTTTACATCGAAACCTAGTCCCGATGTGGCATTCGCCTGCGGGTCGGCATCGACGAGCAGAACCTTGTATTCGAGAGCTGCGAGACTTGCGGCAAGGTTTATGGCTGTTGTTGTTTTCCCTACGCCGCCTTTCTGATTGGCTAATGTTATTATCTTACCCATTTTGTTTCGTTATATATTGAAAGGTCAAAAGTAATACTTATTGATGGAATAGAAGCATTTTTGTCGGATTGTTTTTCCAACTTGTTCATAACTTTTTTGTATGTTGCTAATAATCAGTACCGATGTTTTTCGGGCTGTGAATGGCTTTTTGCTCGTTCAAAGTTTGGCTTCGCTGTCGGGCAATTGTGGATTTTCGGTCGTGGCGGTGACTCCCGTGTTATCATTTGCTGGTTTGTTTTCCCCTGTATTAAGAAATGCGAAGAATACCGCTAATATTATAAANNCCCTTGAAAACCAATGCGACAATAGCTGTGAAAACCGTTAGCGAAATGGCTTCCTGAATGATTTTTAGCTGCATAAGCGAGAAAGGTCCACCATTGATTTGTGAACCTAGGCGGTTGGCGGGAATCATTGCGCAGTATTCGAAAAAGGCTAGTCCCCACGAACATAATATTATCAGTATCAGCGGCCACGAGGTGGAAATGTCCATCTGCTGCAGTTTAAGGTTGCCGTACCACGCGAATGTCATAAATATGTTGGATACTAGCAATAGTAATATCGTAAATATTCCGGCTGTTGTCATATTTCGTTTCCTTTGTGTCATCGTTAAAATGAAAAATCGTGCAAAGATAATTCAAATTGATTTACGATTTAGGATTTACGATTTTAGATTTTTATTTCGGCTCATCAATATTTTGACTACCTTTGCATTAAATTTTAGATATGAGAAAATTAGTTCTGCTGTTTGTCTTATGCACATGCCTTTTTATGTCGGCTATGGCCGATAATTTGCTGTATATGACTAAAAGTCAGGCGAAACAGGCTGCGAAGTTTTTACAAAAGCAGAAATACGTGCTTTTGTATTGTTCGTGTTGTTCCGATGGCAACGATTATAAGACTTACGTGAAATTAAAATCGGTTTCATATCGTTACACCGGCCATCAGGAATATTACGAGGTGCTTTTAAAAGGTGTTGATTCCAATGGTAATAAGGTTTCAGAACATATCGACCTTGCATATACCTATTTTCAGGCAAACGAATACGCTGATTGTGTAGGGTTGGCACTTGAATTTTATTGTTTGCCTTGCGAGGAGCAAGTAGAATGGGAATGTCCCGAATTTTAGTTTTATAATTATACAATAAGTTGTTTATGAGAAAGTTAATATTATTAATTGGCGCTTGTTTATGCTTGTCTTTTGCTGCATTTGCCGACCAGTTGGAGTACATTTCTGAGCAGGATGCACAAGAAGCAGTGAAGCTTCTCAAGAAGCAGAAGTATGTTCTTTTGTATTGCGGTTGTTGTGCCGACGGTTACGATGCAAAGCAATATGTGAAGATTACGTCGGTTTCGTACCGTTACACCAATTTCATGGATTACTACGAGGTTGTGGTTGATGGTGTCGATGCCAACGGTAACAAGGTTTCGGAAACTATCGACCTTGCATATTCGCACATCAAAAAAGGGAAAAGCGCACAATGTATTGGAATTGCCCTCAATTTGGGATGCGACCCTTGCGTTGAGAATTTGAAATGGGAATGCCCGAAATTCTAAAAAGTTGATAAATTTATTGCCCTGTTGGGTCGTGGTTTGCCACGACACCACAGGGTATTTTTTTTCGTTTCAAAAATTTATTCCAAATAACCTTTAAAAATCGTAACTTTGCGAACTTTTTAAAATTGTAAATATTTCAATATGGAATTATCAGCCAAATACGAACCGCAAGAGATTGAAAAGAAATGGTACGACTACTGGACTGAACATAAGTTCTTCCATTCGGAACCTGACGGACGCGAACCCTACGTTGTTGTAATTCCTCCGCCAAACGTTACGGGAATTCTTCACATGGGTCACATGCTCAACAATACGATACAGGATATTCTTGTGCGTCGTGCACGTATGTCGGGAAAGAATGCAATCTGGGTGCCCGGTACCGACCACGCTTCGATTGCTACCGAGGCAAAGGTCGTCAACAAGCTTGCCCAGCAGGGTATAAAGAAAACTGACCTCAGCCGCGACGAATTCCTCAAGCACGCTTGGGACTGGACTCACGAACACGGTGGTATCATCCTTCAGCAGCTTCGCAAGCTCGGCGCTTCGTGCGACTGGGACCGTACTGCCTTCACAATGGACGAAAAGCGCTCTAAGAGTGTAATCAAGGTTTTCTGCGACCTTTACGACAAGGGCCTTATTTACCGCGGTGTACGTATGGTCAACTGGGATCCGCAGGCAAAAACGGCTTTGTCGGATGAAGAAGTCGTTTACAAGGAACAGAATGGTAAATTGTACTACCTGCGCTATAAGATAGAAGGCGAAGACGGTTATGCAATCGTGGCAACCACTCGTCCCGAAACAATCATGGGCGATACTGCAATGTGTATCAACCCCAACGACCCGAAAAATACCCACTTGAAGGGCAAGAAGGTGATTGTTCCGCTTGTAAATCGTGTAATTCCTGTAATCGAAGACGAATATGTTGATATAGAGTTCGGTACTGGTTGCTTGAAGGTTACGCCGGCACACGATGTCAATGACTATATGCTTGGCGAAAAGTACAACCTCGAAAGCATCGATATTTTCAACGACGATGGTACTTTGAGCGAAGCCGCTGGTTTGTATGTCGGAATGGACCGTTTTGCAGTGCGCAAGCAGATTGAAATCGACCTGCAGAATGCCGGACTTCTCGAAAAGGTTGAAAACTACACCAATAAGGTTGGCTACTCGGAGCGCACAAATGTCGCCATCGAGCCAAAGCTTTCGATGCAGTGGTTCCTCAAGATGCAGGACCTTGCAAAGCCAGCCCTCGACGCTGTTATGAACGACGACATAAAGTTCTATCCTGCAAAGTACAAGAACACCTACCGTCACTGGATGGAAAACCTTAAGGACTGGTGCATCAGCCGTCAGTTGTGGTGGGGACATCAGATTCCGGCATACTTCCTGCCAAAGGGCGGTTATGTTGTTGCCGAAACTCCCGAACTCGCACTTCAGAGAGCAAAGGAAAAGACTGGTGACAACAACCTTACAATGAACGATTTGCGTCAGGATAGCGATTGTTTGGACACTTGGTTCTCATCGTGGCTGTGGCCTATTTCGCTTTTCGACGGCATCAACAATCCCGACAACGAGGAAATCCAGTACTATTATCCGACTTCGGACCTTGTAACGGCTCCCGATATTATTTTCTTCTGGGTGGCAAGAATGATTATGGCTGGCTACCAGTACAAAGGTCAGATGCCGTTCAAGAATGTATATTTCACAGGTATCGTTCGCGACAAGATTGGCCG
>DBYO01000022.1:0-3924 GCA_002310235.1 Bacteroidales bacterium UBA1184 | reverse complement strand
CCCGACCCGATTGAACTTATGGACAAATACGGCACCGATGGCGTTCGTATGGGTATGATGTTGTCGGCACCTGCAGGAAACGATATTCTTTTCGATGAGGCTTTGTGCGAACAAGGTCGTAACTTCAACAACAAGATTTGGAATGCTTTACGTCTTGTAAAGGGCTGGAATGTCGCCGACATTGAACAGCCTGCCGAAGCAAAGGTTGCTGTCGATTGGTTCAACTCGAAGCTGAGCGAAACCATTGCCGACCTTGACGAAGATTTCTCGAAGTACCGCATTTCGGAAGCTTTGATGAGAGTTTACAAGTTGTTCTGGGATGAATTTTCGGCATGGTACCTTGAACTTATCAAGCCGGCTTATGGACAGCCAATCGACCGCAAGACCTACGATGCAACAATAGGTTTCTTCGAGAAACTGGTTCTTCTGTTGCATCCGTTTATGCCTTTCATTACCGAAGAAATCTGGCAGTCGATAGCCGAACGCAAGGAAGGTGAGAGCATTGTTGTTGCAAATTTGCCAAAGGCAATGCCTGTCGATGCCAATATGCTTGCTGGTTTTGAACTTACCAAGGAAGTCGTAGCAAACATCCGTACCGTAAGAAAGGAAAAGAACATTCCGCAGAAGGAAAAGCTTACAATGTCGGTCATCAAGCACGAAAAGTACTACGATGCACTCGACTGCGTTATCATGAAGCTCTGCAATATGGAAAAGATTGACACTATTGCCGAAAAACTTCCGATGGCAGCAGGTTTCATTGTTAACAAGAACGAATATTTCATTCCTGTAGGCAACCTTATCAATAAGGACGAAGAACTGAAGAAGTTGCGCGAAGAACTTGCATACACCGAAAGTTTCCTTGAATCGGTAATGAAGAAACTCTCGAACGAGAATTTTGTAAGCCACGCACCTGCGACTGTAATCGACAAGGAACGCAAGAAACAGAGCGATGCCGAAACTAAGATCAAGATTCTGAAGGAGCAGATTGCAGGTTTGGAATAGTAGTTCCGGTAAAAACTAAATAGAAAAAAGCGGAAGCAATTGCCTCCGCTTTTTTCGTTATGAATTCTGTTTTCCTTTGCCTAAATCAAATCATTTGTTCTATGTTCCACACAAATGCTTTTACACCGACTTCCCTGTTACGGTTGTCGAGTTTCTTTACTGTTTCGAGAAGTTCAGGAACTTTCTCGTCGGGAACAACGGTCATAATGGCTGAATTCATTTCCGGCCAGGTGTGAGTGCCACGGCGGGGCTCGCCTATCTTTGTGCCTCGTCCCTGCACATTCTCCCAATATGTGAAACCTCTGATGTTCAGCGCATCAAGAATATATTCAACACGCTCGGTGTTTGCTTGGTTATATACTATGAATACTGATTTCATTGCTAATCGTTTTTAGGTTCTTCATTCTGATTAATTACAACCTCCATGTTTTCTTCTTCCTTGTCAAGGTATTCGTAGTCGGCATTGTTGATGTCCATGAATACGAATGTCTTGCGGAGCTTAGCCTGGTCGTCGCGTTCGCCCTTGCGCGAGAAGATTGCGTAAAGCACCGGAACGACAATCAAGGTTACGAAGGTCGATACGGTAAGACCGCCGATTACTACAACACCCATGCCGTGCCACAATTCGGAGCCTTCGCTGGTACTCATTGCCATTGGCACCATACCGAGGATTGTGGTGAATGCCGTCATAAGCACTGGACGCAGACGCGACTGTCCCGAAAGTGCAATTGCTTCCTTAAGTTCGTAGCCACGGTCGCGCATAAGGTTGATGTAATCGACAAGCACGATACCGTTCTTGACAACGATACCAATAAGAAGTATCAAGCCCAGTGCGCCCATCATATCGAGAGTTGTGCCCGTAATAAGCAATGCGAGGATAGTACCGGTAATTGCGAACGGGATTGACATCATTATGATGAACGGCTTGGAGAATGATTCGAACTGCGATGCCATAACAATGTAAACCAACATCATGATGAGCAGTGCCAGGGTAACCATATCCTTGAAGGTATCCTGCTGGGTTTCGTACGAACCGCCAAGTCGTGTGGAGATGCCTAATGGAATATTTGTCTGGTCGATAACTCCCTGAACATCCTTTGCGAGGTCGCCCAACGAAGCGTTGTAAGGTGTTACGCTGACGGTAAGGTAACGCTGGCGGTTCTTGCGCTCGATGTTTGGAGGACACCAGTATTCGCTTATTTCGGCAAGTTCGCTCAACTTTATCTTTTCGCCTCTCGGGCTCATGATTGTAAGTTCTTCGATGTCGGTGAGACTATTGCGGAATTCCTCCTTTAGCCTTACTACAATGTCGTATTCCTCGCCGTCTTCCTTTAGGAATCCGGCAGTCATTCCGTTTACACGGTAGCGTACATACATTGCAGCTTGTGAGGTGCTAAGTCCGTGGCGTGCAAGCTTTTCCTTGTCGAAAACTATCTGAAGTTCGGCACGGTCTTCCTCACGGCTGATGGTCACGTCGCGTGCCGACGGCAGTTCCTTGAACTTATGTTTCAACTCGTTGGCAAGGATATTTGTTTCGTCGAAGTCGTATCCGTAGATTTCAACCGAAACATTGTTGTTGCCCATACCGCCACCGCCGCCGCTGCTTGTCGAAACCGAGTAGTTGATGATTTCGGGGTAACTCTTCAGTTCTTCACGGATAATTTCGGCCATTTCGAAAATTGTGCGCTTACGCTCGTACTTCTTCGAGGTACGAACCGTCATGTTGATCTTGTTGTTGGTTGTTCCCGAGAACAATGCCGAAATACTTGATTCGTCGTTCGAACCTGCCGAGGTAGAGATAACCTTTGTTTCGGGGATAAGTTCGTGAATGCGGCACTCTATTCTACGGGCAGTCTTCAGGGTTTCCTCGATTCTGGTACCACGCTGGAGTTCAATCTTGATTGACATATTGCCGTTATCCTGCTGCTGCATGAAGTCGGTTCCGATTGTGCCGTTGGTAAACGGAATCAGCGAAACTACGAATATTGCAAGAGCAATGAGCATGGTGACAAGCTTGTGGTCGAGGCATACGCGGAGCAGTTTAGAATACCAGAGGTCAATCTTGTCGAACAGCTTGCCGATAGTATTCTTGTGAGAGAAAATTTTCTTCTTCTGCTTTGCAAGATATTCCTTTTCTTCCTCCTTGTTGACGAAGAACTTGTTGGCCTTCAACATCTTTGAACAAAGCATCGGGATAAGCGTGATAGCTGTTGCCGTTGAGGTGCAGACTACTATTGTAACAATCCATCCGAGTTCCTTGAACATGATACCAGCCATACCGGTAAGCATTGTCAGCGGGACGAACACGGCAACGATAACAAGGGTGGTTGCGATAACCGAAACCCATACCTCGTTGGTCGCGTAAATTGCTGCCTCGCGCGGGCTGGAGCCTCGTTCGATGTGCTTGGTAATGTTTTCAAGTACAACGATAGCATCGTCCACCACCATACCGATTGCAATGGTAAGCGACGCAAGCGAGACTATGTTGAGCGAGCTGTCGGCCATGAGCAGGTAGATGAATGAAACGATAAGCGAAATAGGAATTGTCAAGCTGATAATCAATGTAGAACGCCAGTTGCCGAGGAATACTAGCACAACCAGTACCACGAACAGCAAAGCGTAGAATATTGAGTCGGCAAGACCGAAGATTGCATTCTTGATTTCGATTGAACCATCGCGGATTACAGTACATTTGATGTCGGGAGGAAGGATTTTCATAATCTTTTCCATTTCCTCGTTCACCTTTTTACATATTTCCACGGTGTTTGCTCCTGTCTGCTTACTTATCTGCAAACGAACGCCTTCCTTTCCGAGAACTTCCTGACCGTCTTCGAGGATGCTTATTCTTTCGTCGAGCGACAGGTCCTTGATGGTATCGCGCACTGTTGCAAGGTCGCGGACGAAAACCTGCTTGCCGTCGGG
>DBYO01000038.1 GCA_002310235.1 Bacteroidales bacterium UBA1184 | reverse complement strand
GCACAGACACTCAAGTCGTTCAACGGCAAAATCATAAACCGCTACGGACGCCTCGTTTACGAATGGACTGACTGGGAGACTATGGAGGCTGGATGGGACGGTCGTCTCAACGGTTCTACTAAGGCTACACCGGGTGTTTACTACGTAATAATCGACGCTGTGGGATACGACGGTAACGAATACCATGAGCAGAAAGCTCTGCATCTGGTAAGATAATGCTAGTTATATATAAAAATAAAGGCTGCTTTACGCAGCCTTTATTTTTATTCTCGGTTATCTTTATTTTATAAGCTCCAATATTTCAAATCTTTTATCTTGCCTCTGAGAACACCCTTAACATCAACAAGAATTCCATTTTCGGCAGAAATACTCTTGAAATAGTCTTCAGTAAGCTCCATGTAAGGACGATGGTTTACAGCTACGATAATTGCATCGTACTTGCCAGTCGGCTCCTTCGACATGTCAACACCATATTCCTTCATAACTTCGTCGTGGTCGGCAAAAGCATCAACAACATCGCAGTTTACACGGAAATACTTCAACTCGTTGATAATGTCGATTATACGAGAATTACGAATATCGGTGACATTCTCCTTAAATGTCATACCCATAATGAGAACTCTCGACTTTGTAATTTCCTTGCCTGCATTAATGATCATCTTTACAACCTTGTCGGCAATGCGTGTTCCCATGCTGTCGTTGAGAGCACGACCAGAATTAATCATACTTGCATGGTAGCCAAGCTGTTTAGCCTTGTGAAGCAGGTAATATGGGTCAACACCGATACAGTGTCCGCCAACAAGTCCTGGAGAGAATTTCAGGAAGTTCCACTTTGTTCCAGCAGCTTCCAAAACCTCGTAGGTATTGATTCCCATGATGTCGAATATGATTGACAATTCGTTCATCAAAGCAATATTTATGTCGCGCTGTGTATTTTCAATAATCTTTGCAGCCTCAGCTACCTTTATTGCGCTTGCACGGTGCACACCTGCCTTGATTATTATTTCGTAAACCTTAGCAATGTTTTCTGCAGCTTCGGGATCACAACCAGAGGTTATCTTCTTTATCTGTGTGAGCGAGTGAGCTTTGTCGCCAGGATTTATTCTTTCGGGAGAGAATCCAACCTTGAAATCCTCCATAAACTTCAGTCCCGACATCTTTTCGAGAATCGGAACACAATCTTCCTCGGTGCAACCAGGATATACAGTTGATTCATAAACTACATAGTCACCTTTTTTCAAAGCCTTTCCAACCGATTCCGATGCCTTGATAACAGGAGTAAGATCTGGAAGTTTGTGCTCGTCGATTGGCGTTGGAACAGCAACTATGAAGAAGTTACACTGTTTGAGGTCTTCAGCATTGGATGTAAATGTTATGTTGCATCCGTCGAAAGCTTCCTTGTCAAGTTCGTTGCTCGGGTCGATATGGTTGTTCATCATAGCAACTCTTTCGGGCTTAACATCAAAGCCAACGACATTTATATGCTTTGAAAATTCAAGTGCAATCGGCAGTCCTACATAACCAAGACCAATAACCGAAAGTTTTGCCTGCTTGTTGATTAATGCTTCGTAAATATTATTCATACGCAAATTATTTATTTCGTTAGTTTCGATAAAAATGGATGTTCGCAATCTTTCATTGTGCTGACAATTTCAGCATTTCTAATGTAGTGAACCATTTCGATGCTTGGCTTTGCATTCTGAATGCCAAATCCGTTGCCTGCTAGTATATTCTTGTAGCTTTCGGTATGTAAATCGGTAAAACCTCCTGTGAATTCTAATTCGTTGCCAGCGATCTGTATAGAGCGGTATGTTGTCTGCCCCTTTGCCTTTATTTCTTCGGGCAGATATTCGCTGTCAACGCTCAAGAACCAGCGAACGCGTGCTTTTTGCAATTCGAGGTATCCCGACACAACGTGGTCGTCACGATGATGGACTACAAGTTCTTTTTTAGCTCCAAAGATGTATTGCAACATATCGAAGAAATGTATGCCTATGTTGGTTGCAAGTCCGCCCGACTTCGCCACATCGCCTTTCCACGAATAGTGGAACCACTTTCCGCGCGAGGTTATGTAGGTGAGGTCAACATCGTAAATCTTGTTGGGGTCGCCAGCTTCGATTTTCTTTTTCAGGTTCACAATCGCTGGGTGCAGGCGAAGCTGCAGGATGTTGTATATCTTGTGTCCTGTTTCCTTTTCGAGTTCGGCAAGAGCGTCGATGTTCCACGGATTGAGCACAAGTGGCTTTTCGCAGATAGCATCGGCTCCGTTTAGCAAAGCCATCCTTATATGTGCATCGTGCAGGTAGTTTGGCGTGCAGATGCTGAAGAAGTCTATCTTTTCGCCTGACGAGTGCTGAGTCTTGTAGACGTGGCGTTCAAAGCGTTCCGGTTCTGTGAAAAAGTCTGCTTTCGGAAAATATGAGTCCATAATTCCAACGCTATCGCTCTTATCGAGAGCGACTAGCAGATTATTACCTGTTTCCTTTATTGCTTTTAAATGACGAGGTGCTATATAGCCACCAACTCCTATTATTGCAAAATTCTTCATGCTATTCTAGTTACCTTACCGTTTTCCAATTTATATTTCTGTCCGCTTTCGGAGCAAGTTGCAAATCCTTCGTTGTCGAACTTGAGTTTGCATCCGTACTCGCTTACCCAACCAGCCTGTCGTGCGGGGTTGCCGATTACGAGGGCATAATCGGGAATATTTTTCGTAACAACGGCACCAGCACCGATAAGCGCGTAACGTCCGATGTCGTGTCCGCAGACTATAGTTGCATTAGCCCCAATGCTTGCTCCCTGCATTACCAGGGTGCGACGATAGCAGTCCTTACGGCTGACGGCACTACGCGGATTAATTACATTTGTAAACACCATCGACGGCCCGAGGAAGACATCGTCCTCGCAGATTACGCCAGTGTATATCGATACGTTGTTCTGAACCTTTACGTTCCGTCCTAAAGTTACATCTGGCGATACTACAACGTTCTGTCCGATGTTGCAGCTCTCACCAATTGTACAATTAGACATTATGTGGGAAAAATGCCAGATTTTGGTTCCTTTTCCTATTGTGCAGCCTTCGTCTATGACTGCTGTTTCGTGTGCAAAATAGTCGTTCATACCAAATGGCAAAGGTAGGTATTTTTTTTGTTATACATATTAACAAAAAGAAATGTTTGAAAATTTCGCACCAAGGCGTCTGATTTTGCCAGCATCGTTGCAAATTTTTGCCAGTTCTTTCATAGTCATGTCGTTTTGCGGATGAACAAAATCGGGTTCAATTTCCTGCATTGGCAAAAGTACGAACAAACGCTGGCAGATATGCGGATGCGGAACTATAAGTCTTTCGGTATTAATGATTTCACTATTGAAGAAAAGAATGTCGATGTCCATTGTACGACCTTCGTAACCATTGCCTGAACGTGTGCGCTTTAGTTCTGTTTCAATTTCAAAAGCTTTCGTAAGAACTTCATCAGCAGAAAATGCTGTGTAAACTTCCGCAACAATGTTTGTGAAGTATTTTGCATGCTTGAACCCCCATGGTTCCGACAGATAAACCGACGAAACCTTTTCGATTTTGCCAATGCGCTCGCCGATAAGTTCGACGGCTCGGCGCAAGTTGCCGAGGCGGTCGCCAAGGTTTCCGCCAATGCCAAGGAAAACGCGGTTAAGGCTATTCGGTGCAGTTGTTGCAGATGCTGATTTCATTGCGATTTGAGAAAACTTTGGTTACAAAATCGATATATTTTTTCGAATTTCGAATTTCGTGCAGGCTTTGGCTGGCAATATTGCCAAGTTCGTGGTCGGCATCCTTGTCGAAACAACATGGCACAACACGTCCGTCGAAACATACTACAGTTCCGAAAATCAATCGCTTGCATTGGTTCTTTAATTCCTTTTTCAGTTTGAAATTTCCGTTTTCGACCACAGCATAGCGTGAGAACTTTTGGTTCTCGGGCAGAAATTCGACTTGCGAAATTTCGTATATCTGTGCCGACTTGAGTGTAATCTTGTCGATGCTGTACTTCTTTTTCAGATCCTTAAGTTTGGGAATTTCGTGTTCGTTGTGCGAAAAGACAAGGAATTGCAACTCGATATAAGGTCTTTCTTTTGCTGGCAGTTGCGACAGCTTTTCAAGTCCGTCGAATACATTTTGCACTTTTCCGCCTACGCGGTATTTGGTGTAGGTTTCGTCGGTAAGTCCGTCAAGCGAAACAATAATGTGGTCGGGGCGCGCATGGCGTATAAGATCAATGTTTTGTGCTAACAATTGTCCGTTTGTCGAAAACATTGTGTGTATGCGGTTCTGTCGTGCATAAGAAATCATCTCGCCTAGTTGTTGAAACATAAGCGGTTCGCCTTGAAAATGCAACATTATATTAGTAAGCGTACGGCGGTTTTCTGTAATAAATTTTCGGTAAATTCCCATGTCAGCAATTCCGCGAGGGCGTTTCAACAGTCCTTTGCCCGATGGACACATTTCGCATGCAAGGTTACAAATGTTGGTTGGTTCATAGTTTGCAAAACTGGGTGGAGGTACTTCTATAGCAAATTTTCCGTGTTTTGCTTTGCTGTAAACCTTTCGCAATCGAAAAATATTCCAAATTTTCGACAACGAAATGTATTTTATGTTTTTCAACCGTAGCATGGCGCAAAGTTAATTGATAATGGATAATTGACAATTGATAATAGGCAATTAACAATAATTAGAACTCGGTTGACTTTCGCAATAAAACAAATTGGGAGAATATTCCTAAATCGTAATCCGAAATCCATAAATATTTTTTTATATTTGCAATCAATTAAACTTTAATTACGATGAGAAAACTTTTATTAGCAATGATTGGACTTGCAATAGGTGCAATATGCTATGCACAGGCCCTAGTTCCAGTCGCAATCAATGGCGGAAAGAACGCCACCGAAATTGTCGAAAACACCAGTTCGACATTAAGTTTTACAAGCAAGTTGTCGGAAATTTCGCTGACACACACAATCGAAAATGGAGAAATATACTCTAAGATTGTCGCTGACGGCTACATTACCAACAACCAGATTGGTTATCCGCAGTTGCCAGTAATGGTAAAAATAATTGAAGTTCCTATGGGTGCCGAAATAGTTACCAATGTAACAGTAAACTCTGAAAAGGCGATCAGTCTTGCTTCGCTTGGCTTCGACAACCAGATAGTTCCATGCCAGCGTTCGCTGTACAAGAACCAGAGGAAGGAAGATATTCCTTTCGAGAAGAACAAAATTTACACAGAAGGCGGATTGTACTCGCCAGAAGCAGTTACAATAGAGGAAGCAGGCATTATGCGAGGAATCCGTCTTGTAAAAATATTCATTAACCCGTTCGCTTACGACATTGCCGACAATGCACTTACCATTCGCGATAACATTTCGGTAGAACTTTCGTTCCGTAACGCCAATACGCGTAGCACAGCCATAAAGGACAGCAAGTATTCGCCCGCATTCGACGCATTGTACAGCAAAATATGGAACTACAAGAGAACTCGCGATGCCGAAATGCACTATCCGATAAAGTACGTCATCGTTGCCGACCGCATGTTCGAGGAGGCACTGCAACCTTTCATCGCATGGAAGAAAAAGAAGGGATTCAACGTTGTAACAGCATACACCGATGAGATCGGTCGCACAGAATCGGCAGTACACACATATCTGCAAGGCTTGTACGATGCCGCTACCGCAGAAAATCCTGCCCCATCGTATGTGCTATACGTGGGCGACACCGCACAGATTTCGGTACAATATTCAAGATTGGATCATACTGCCAGCATTTTGGGCACCTCAAACGACCATTATTCGGATGTCTACAAAGTTTGCTTCGACGGAAATAACGACTACATTCCCGATATGTTCTTCGGCCGTTTCTCGGCACAGAACGTTTCGCAGCTTACCCCACAAATCGAAAAGACTATGATGTTCGAACAATATACATTCCCAGATCCTTCGTACCTTGGTGATGCAGTTCTTGTTGCTGGATACGATGAAACAGATCCAAATGGGTTCGATGATATCAATGGTAACGGACAGATAAACTATGCTACACAATACTATTTCAACGATGATCATGGTGTTAATACTACGGTTTACCTCTCGCCCGAAAGCCACACAAGCGGCGATGCAATAAAGGCTCAGATCAGCGAGGGCGTGGGCTTTGTAAACTATTCGGCGCACTGCAACTACGACGGATGGCAAGATCCTGAATTCAACGTCAGCGATGTCAATAATCTGCAAAACGAAAGCGAATACTTCTTCAGCATAGGCAACTGCTGCTTGTCAAACAAGTTCGATGTGGACGAATGCTTTGGCGAAGCATTGTTGAGGAAATCGGGCAAAGGTGCTGTTTGCCATATAGGTGGAACCAACAGTACAATCTGGGACGAAGACTTCTACTGGTCGGTAGGAACCATGCAGACTATCAATGTAAACCCGACCTACGAAGAAACCGGTCTCGGCGCATACGACCACCTGTTCCACGAACGTGGTGAAGCTCCTTACGTTTCGGCAGGTGAGATAGTTTTCATAGGCAACTTCTCTGTAAATTCGTCAACATCCGAAAACATACAGTACTACTGGGAAATATACACTCTCATGGGCGACCCATCGCTGATGCCTTACGTTGGTGTTCCTACACAAATGAATCCCGAATATTATTCGATTGTGCCAGTAGGAACCACAACTCTTAATGTTACAGCCGAAAACCTTTCGTATATCGCTCTCAGCAAGGACGGTGTACTGCTTGATGCTCAATACACCGGCAACGGCACAAGCGCAGTACTTTCGTTTGATGAACTTACAGAACCTGGAGAACTTGACCTTGTAATTACCCGTCAGTTCCGCGTTCCTTACATTCAAAAGATTTTGGTAGTGTCAGGCACTGAAGAAAACAATGTGGCGTTAATGTCAATTGACGCACCAGAATCGGCAATGTCAGCTCTGAACGCAACCTTCCAACCACAAATAACTATCATGAACATTGGAACCGCAAACTTGACTTCTTTGACCGCAAACTATACTATCAATGATGGAACTCCAGTAAACACCAGCTGGACAGGAAGTCTTGCGCAATACGAGACAGCAACAATAACATTTGATGAAATAAGCCTTGAAACAGGTGCTTATCTGTTCAATTTCGTTGTTGAAAATCCAAATGGACAAACCGACGAGGATCCAAGCAACAACACAAAGTCGCGCAGTGTATTGGTTTCAGCTGGCAATGTTACAATTGTAAGCGTTTCGGAACCTAATGGAGAATATTGCAACTACACTGAGGTACAGCCAACAATAATTGTCAAAAACAATAGCGCTTTTGCTGTAACATCCCTCGTTGCATCATATACTTGCGACAGCATAAGCAATGAACAGACATTCGACGTAAACATATCTGCTGGAGAAACAGCAAGCATAGCTTTCAATCCTGTTGCAATTCCCGAAGGATTAGGCAGAATTACATTTGTAGTAACACAGGTGAACGGTGGAGAAAACCAGACACAAACACCCAAGAGTGCAAATTACAGAATAGTACACGACGGTGAAAGATTCCGATTAAGCCTTACAGCTGATTACAACGATCTTATGAATCCTGATCCCAACGAAACAACTTGGGATATAAAAGATGACGAAAACAATGTATTATATAGCGGTGCGGCCGGCAATTATACTGGAAATCCAGTGGTTACCGACTTCTGCCTCGGTGAAGGCTGCTACACTTTCAATCTGTACGACAGCGGAGGAAACGGACTTGCAGGAGTATCATTTATGGGATATTCAGGAGGCTCCGGCAGTGCTTCATTCACTAACCTAAATACCAACGAAACTCTTCTTTCAATTGACGGCACTGTTTCCTTCTCGACCAAAACTGTAAACTTCTGCGTTGGAATGGTTTCGGCACCAGCAGAATTTGCAACCGAAATGTCAATATACCCGAACCCGACGACAGGAATGCTTAATGTTACATCGAACGAAGAAATTGACAGCATTGAAATCTTCAACAGCATTGGTACTGCTGTTGTTAGCAGCAAGGTTGCTGGCAACAATTCGGCAATCGATATGAGTAACTTGCCAAACGGAATGTATTTCGTACGCGTTTCAACCAGCAATGGTATCGAAACCGTAAAGGTGGTACTCGAAAGATAATGTTTTTTGGAAAAATGTATGTTTTGTATGTAGGGGTAGGTCTCAAGCCTGCCCCTACATATGCAAAACACGACAGCATCTTTCTACATTTCCAACCATAATGAAGAAATTTTTCAAGGAATACTTCAACTTCTCGAAGCGCGAACAGAACGGACTTATTGTTTTGTTTGTCCTGCTGATAGCAATTATCGGTACTGATATTTTCATATCGGTACGCAAATCGAACCAGAAGGTTGACTTCAGCGACTTCGAAACCGAAATCGACAGTTTCCTCGTCTATCAGCAGACTCATTTCGACGACAGCGAACTCTTTGCCTTTGATCCGAATACTGCCTCGCGTGAGGACTTGCTGCGACTCGGACTTTCGCCAAAGTCGGTAAACGGAATAATGAACTATCGCGACAAAGGATACAAGTTCTACAAGCCCGAAGACATTACTCGTGTCCGCACCTTGAAACCGGAGGAATACGAGGTGATAAAGGACTACATTGTGATTGAACGTCAGCAGTATAACAATAAGTATAGTCGCAGTGATTACCGACACGAATACCGCGACAACGACAATGCACAACCTGCCGAACTTTTTGAATTTGACCCGAACACCGCCACAAAGGACGAACTTGAACGACTTGGCTTCAAGCCGTGGCAAGCCGACAACATCGTGAAATACCGCAACAAGGGCGGACGATTCAAACAGCCGTCGGACATATCCAAAATTCATGGCGTTGACGCCGACTTTGCCGAAAGTCTTATGCCATATATTAAAATTGGAACTCTGGAAACGGCTTCATACGACATTATTGTCAACCTTAACACCGCCTCCGAATCCGACTTGCAGAAACTCAAGGGAATTGGTGCCGCATACTCGAAGCGCATTATCGACTACCGCAACAAACTCGGCGGATTTGTTACCGTAGAACAGGTACGCGAAGTGTATGGCATGACCGACGAACTATACAACGGCATTCTACCTTATCTCGAAGTCGGCAACGAACCTGTACGCACAATAAACATCAACACCGCCGACTTCACGACCTTGGTTTCGCACCCCTACATAGACAAGAAAATAGCCAACGCAATACTCAACTACCGCGACTTTGCCAAGACAATCAAGTCAACCGACGAACTTGTGAAGCAAAAGGCACTCTCGCAAAGCGAATACGATAAAATCTCAAAATATATTTCGGTAAAATGAACCAGCAGTTATCCAAGGCAAAAGCCAGCATATTAAGTTCACTGTCGCTCAAGAAGTTCCGCGACCAGCACGGAATGTTCGTCGTGGAAGGTTTTAAGATTATAGGTGAAGTTGTGAATGCCGGAATGGAAATAAAAATGCTAGTCGGCCTGCCCGAAAGCCTCGACAAGGTTCCTGTCGACAGCAGTCTGAAGTTTGAAACCGACGAGCGCACAATGGAAAAACTGTCGAACTTCCGCACAGCCTCAACAATATTGGCTGCAGTAGGCATTCCGCATAGGAAACTAAATATCAGCGACTTGTCCAACTCGCTCTCTATGGCAATCGACACAGTGCAGGACCCTGGCAACTTCGGCACCATAATACGCATCTGCGACTGGTTCGGAATACGCAACATTGTTTGCTCCAACGGTAGCACCGACCTTTACAATCCAAAGGTAATTCAGGCTACGATGGGCGCCTTCTTGCGTGTGAACATATTCTACACCGACTTGCCTCGGTTCATTGCCGACTACCGCAAGCAGACGGGCTTGGACTGCTTCGGTACTTTCCTCGAAGGCGACAACATCTACGGTTGTTCGCTTCCGCAGAACGGACTTATCGTAATGGGAAACGAAGGCAACGGAATCTCGCGCGAGGTGGAAGCCGAAATCACACGCAAGCTTTTCATTCCGCCGTTCTGCGACAAGCACGTCGAGTCGCTCAACATCTCGATGGCGGCGGCGATTGTGTGCAACGAGTTTAGGAGAGGGAGAATGATTCAATGATTCAAAAATTTAAAGATTTAACACGTTGAGCTAAAGGTTTGATAATTCGAAGATTTGATAATTTGATGATTTATGAAAACACGTTTAATTGTCCTTATTTGTGCTGCTTTCTGCACACTCACATCGTTCGCACAAAATCCGGTGTCGGTGCATTTTGACGAATGCGTTGACCTGACCGCCATGGTATGGCGACTTTCAGGCTCACGCGAATACAATATGTGCATGGTTCCGCAATTTGCACAAAATGTTGATTCTGTTTTCGCCCAATTCAAGGAACATCAGGCGGTAAAGTTAGCCAACCAATATCGGGAGCTGGGAATATCATACGATGCGGTTGTTTCTTACGGCTTGCATCTTACAGTCGACAACAATGGCAATATTGCGTATGACAACAACTTTCTGGAAGGTAGCGACGATTCTTTCAAGCGTTGGTCAGACCAGCAGAAGAAGGAGTTTTTGGAGCCGTTGAACAATTTTTACCACGAAACCCACTTCCACGACTGGTTCTTGCAACAGAAAACTGTGTACGCACAAGTTGAAAAGACTTTCAACGACATAAACCAAAAGGTGGACTACGACTGGTTCAACAAATACTTTGGCTCTCAAAGCAACAGCCAGTTTGGCATTGTACTAAGTCTGCTGATTGGTCCGCAAAACTACGGATGCAGCTACCAGGCGAAGGACAGCAGCATAGTGCTGAGTCCAATCATCGGAAGCTGTCAGGTAGATGACAAAGGAAATTTTGTTTTCGATGCAAATTTGGTATTGCCCATAGTCATCCACGAGTTCTGCCACCATTTCTGCAACCGCCTGAATGTGCAGTACTGGTCGCTGATGGACAAATTCGCAGAAAAGGTATTCCAGGAAAAGAAAGATCAACTGAAGAAGACAGCCTACACCACGGCACTGATAATGATGCACGAAACTTTTGTCCGTGCCTCCGTCATCCGCTATATGAAGACGCACTATCCACAGGTCAGCGAATCGGAACTTATTAAGAATGAGGATAATAACGGTTTTATCCTTACCCAGACCTTATGCGATGCTCTGAAACAATACGAGCAGCAACGCGATAGTTATGCAACTATGTCCGACTTTATGCCCAGCTTGGCGAAAGCCGTGAACGACTTCGATCTAAAGCAATACAAAAAGCAACAGCAAAAACTGGCTAAACAGAATGCTACATACAAGGTAAACATCAAGGATGGAGCAACGAATGTACCTTCTGGCAATTATACAGTTGTCATCAAGTTTTCCAAGCCGATGAATAATGTAATTGCGTTGCATTTCAGTTCATCAGGGGCAGATTTTCCAACTTTCAAAGGCTACAACTGGTCGGATGACAAGACACTGAAGATTGATTTCTTCCTGGAGCCGTCACATCGCTACGGATTTATGGTTTATGGAGCAGCTTTCACCACCAAGGATGGGCACAATGCAGGCAAGAGCCTAGAAATAAATTTTAGCACAGGAGAATAATCCAATATCTCTTTGATTCCAAAATTATCTTATTTTTGCAGTGTTGAATATTTCTAATGCAAAAGAAATGACCCTAACAGAACTCCAACATACCGTTGACGACTGGATTCGCACCTACGGAGTACGCTACTTCGATGTGAAGACAAATATGATTGTGCTGACGGAGGAAGTCGGCGAAATGGCACGTGTAATTGCACGCAAATACGGCGAGCAATCGGCAAAGCCTACCGACAACTTAAACCTCGACGACGAGATTGCCGATGTACTGTGGGTACTTACCTGCATAGCCAACCAGACAGGAATAGACCTCGAGGCTGCAATGAAAGCTAACTTCGAGAAGAAAACCAGCAGAGACAAAACCAGACACATTGATAACCAAAAACTTAAATAATATGAAAGACAGAAATTACCCCGGTGCACCATCGGAAAAGGAAATCGAAAAAAAGGTAAAGCAGTACAAAAAGAAGATGCAGGAAAACAACAACAAGGAAGTCCTGATGCAACTTCTAAACTGCGTTGACCTTACCAGCCTAAATGTAAGCGATACCGAAAGCAAGATCGCAGAAATGACCGAAAAAGTCAACGACTTCAAAAAGCACTTCCCCAAATACAAGAATGTAGCAGCAATTTGTGTTTATCCCGCAATGGTTCCTACAGTCCTCGACTGCCTCGAACTCGAAGATGTTGATATTGCTGCAGTTGGAGCTTGCTTCCCGGCTTCGCAATCCTTCCTTTCGGTAAAAACCGTAGAGTGTGAAATGGCGGTGGAAAAGGGCGCCGACGAAATCGATATCGTTATTTCGGTTGGTAAGTTCCTCGAAGAAGACTACCAGACCGTTTCGGACGAAATTCTCACAATCCGCCACGCAATCGGCGATGCCTTTTTGAAGGTTATCCTCGAAACAGGCGAACTCAAGACTCCTGACAACATCTACATCGCCAGCATTCTTGCAATGGAATCGGGTGCCGACTTCATCAAGACCTCGACAGGAAAGACCGCAGTGTCGGCAACTCCCGAAGCCGTCTATGTAATGTGCTGTGCAATACGCGACTACTACAAGCAGACAGGCGAAATGGTTGGTTTGAAACCTGCTGGCGGCATATCTACTACCGAAGATGCTCTTCTTTACTACACCATCGTGAAGGATGTTCTCGGCGAAGAATGGCTCAACAACGACTTCTTCCGTCTTGGTGCATCGCGTCTTGCAAATGCCTTGCTTACCGACATCAGCAAGTTCGATGGCAAGAAAAAAGAGATAAAGTACTTCTAAAAAAGAATTTACGAAACGGTCATTCCGCAAGTTAGAACAATAACGCGATACGGAACGGAGAGCGTTGTAATGTTCGACTATGCGGAATCTTCTTCACGAAACGGAGTGAGTAATCTCCAATTAGTACACAAAGGAGATTGGCTACGCCGAGCTAAAGGTGCCGCACAAGCGAACTCACACGACACGTGCCTTAGTCGGTTCGTTCTGCTTTGCGGAATGACGAGTAAAAACAATATTCACAATGAAAAAGCATTACCACCTATACAACGAAACACTTCCCATCGAAGCCGACCTCAACGACCTGAAAGATTTGCTGGCAAAGAAAAAGCAACTGCTTGAGAACTATGAGGAAATAAGCACAGACCTGGAAGATGAAATGTACATCTCGCGTGGCAACGGCTTCTGCACCACCAAGTGGGCACCAGATGTCATAGAGGATAAAATTGAGGAACTTACAAAGCAGATTGCAGAAATAGAAGGGTGGATAAAGGAAGGTTTCTAGGTTTCAAGTTTCTGAGTTTCAAGGTTTCTGGTTGCTATAAACAAAACATTTGAACCTAAAACAAGAAACTTAGAAACGGGCTTTAGCCCAAGAACGGCGAAGCCCTCAACGAAGTTAAACGCCGCAGGCAGAACGGCGTCAGCCATAGAAACATCCTAGAAATCGAGGCTTAGCGACAGATAGAACATCATCTTCTGCAACTCTCCGTTGCTGATACCCCACGCCCAGTCGGCACGAACAAAATAGCCGAACAACTTGCTCCTTACCCCTACTCCATAACCAGCCACTAGCGGATTGTTCCTGTTGTTGATTATCACAGTGACTGGATATTGCTCGTGGTAATCGTTTTCGTAGGCATTGTTACCACCATACGGATTCAAGCCGCTCCACGCCATGCCGGCATCGAAGAAGCCAACAATCTGGAAATTCTTTATGAACTCGTTGTTTATTGGTTTGCGGCTGAAATACGACACAACTGGGAAACGCAATTCAAAATTTGTCACCGCGAAGTTGGTTCCATTGCGGATATTTTGGCTAAAACCACGCAAATTTGTCGCAACCGCTTGATAAACGTAGTTTATTTCTGGATCTATCTTGATATTGGTATTGAACATTTGCTGCCGTGCGCCTAAATTTATCCAATTGTCGATACCGCCAAGATAATATATCAATTTTGCATGTCCGAACGAAGCACTGGCCGCCGCCCTAAATGCAAAAATCAACGAACGGTGTATTGGCTGATAGTAACGGAAATCGGCACCAACAACTTCCATATCCGTCTTTTTCTTATCAAATTGCATGAAGGCTTCAGCAAAAACCTTGAATCTTATGCCCGTCAGTATATTATTGACTGCCAATTCCTTGCTGTTGTCAAAAATATACTCCGCCTTTACACTACCCCAATAATCGTAGCTATTCTTCTTAGCTAGATTATTATCATCGGTAGCAAGGAAAACATCTTGATTTTGGCGTACATTCAAAGTAAACTGCATGGCATCGACCTGCGAAAACGGATAACGCAAAATGTAGAATGCCTCATGGGTATATGTTTTTGTATAGTTATTGTCTAAATCGGAAACTGCCTGTCGATGAAGCACAAGCTGCCTATTCCAGCGATGTTTCAGATTTTCAATGGTTAACAAATATTCGTTACCGTCCAACCCCACATCAAATCGGAATCCTGCACTTATGCGATAGTCCTCAAACAAATCGGAAGTCCCCACCTTGAAAACCAGATTAAGTCCAGGATTGAAATAGAAAGCACTTCCTGTATATTTCTGGTACGAGTTGAAAAGATAGCTAAAATCAACCTGAGTCATAAGGTAGTTGGTGTAAAACGTCGTATGATACTTAGATGTCCGCACCGACTTAACTTCCTTAGGTTCATCCTTTTTTCGACTTATGCTTTCTACAACTTCTGGATCGAATGAGTAATCGCTTATATTAACCTCATTAGCATCTGAAACTGCATTTTCAACAGGAAGCTCGTAATTCAATTCATCGTTTTTTTTCTTTTCCGCTGCCTCAAATAGCTTCCGATTGACAGTTGCTGCCACATCGGCTGTATAGACATCAGACCTGCCTTTTTTTAGTATGCGAGATTTCTTTTCATCACGATAACTCAACCCAATATTATTTGAAAACTTATCGTATCCTGCGTTTTGTATGTTGTACTTGTAATTAGAAATTTGCGCAGTAGAGTATGTGTATGAATAATGCGTGGTTGTATCGATAAAACTTATAGCGGAATCAAGTTTTGTAGTATATAGGTTTTTTATTCCATTCTTGTCGGAAAGGAAGAAATAATCCTCACCCAATTTGAAAGGCATAGTCTCCGAAGCATCTGGAGTCTCGGTAACCCTGCTTATTGTTTTAGATGCGACATCGTAAACAAAAACATCTGTGAAATCCTGAGTAGCAATGGAATTATCTTTCTTTGAACCTAGCTTGTCCTCGTCTCTATTGGAAGCAAATACAATTTGTTTCGATTTATTCACATACAAAGGATCATAATCATCAGCCTCATCATTGGTAATGTTCTCAATAGTATTGCCTGCGATATTAAATACAAAAATGTCCGATTGACCGTTATTAAATCCTGCAATTACTAAGTTCTGCCCATCGTTGGAATAGTCGAACGAGTTTATCTTTTCCATAGATGGCATCTGTATCTCCTTGATTTTCTTACTCTCTAACTGATAAGTTGTATAGTAAATCTCTCCTTTCTTCTCAATCATGAATCCGAGCATTTTACCAGATGGATGCCATCGTACAATAGGATAAGTATTATCGATAATCTGATCAAGTTTATGTTCGCGACGGAATATAGTCTTTTGTTTGCCACTTCCAAAATCGTATGTTTTAATCCAATACTTGCCGAACTTGTTTTCAGTCCAAGCCATCATGTCGGTATTTGAATTGTATTGCGCCTGTGCGTAGGTAACGTTCTTTCTATTCCTCTTCAAGACATCGTCGCCTTGCGGCTCCTCAGCAGTAGCGTTAAAATCATCGTATTGAGTTTTATAGTACTCTGTAAGATTATCCTGAAGGGTTCTAAGATTAACCCCTAGCACATACATAAACGCATTATCCACACTTTTGGTAATACGTGTCAGATATACAATATTGGATATTACCTGTGGACCGTATATTTTTGCCACATAGTTCCATATTGCAAAGCCAATAGTCTCGGCATCGGTTCCTGTAAGTTGGTTTATTTTGTTATATTTCTTCGATAGCGAATATATCTTGTTAAGATTGTCGGCATCCGAATCCCAGTCGCGCGACACGTACGCCACCAACCCACTAGTGTACCATTCAGGCATTCCAATAAGCGTATTGTTGGCTATTTTGTTCTTTATGTTAGAACCATAGATAATCTCGTTGAGAATGATATTGGAAATTGCCGCCACCACTTGCTCGCGAAACTTCTTACGATCGATTTCCATATACACAAAGGCAATGTTGTCGATAACCTTGAGCGTACCACCAATGTTATACTCATCGGCATCTGTATTAAGCCCTATGTTGCTCTGTCTGAAATCGGAAAGGTTTTGAAACATGACCAGTATCATTCTCTTTTGGAGCTTGTGGTCAAAGAAAGTTTCGAGTTGCGGAATCATTTCGGTAGCTATTGCGCTTGCCATCTCAGCCATATCACTGCCACCTGCATAAAAATACGTATCGAACTGCGGATAGCGATAGTAGTACCATTCAAATTCGTCGAACTGTACACGGTTCTTACCGAACCTCATCTGATGTCCGTTGTAGAACTGCGAAAACGATTGCACTGCAATCAAGCAGAAGAACAGAAATAGCAATATTTTTTTTACAGCACCCAAGCTATATTTATTTTGGCTCGCAAGTTACTAACATTTTGGCAATTTGGAGTTTGTTTTTACTCAAAAAAAAGGGCTGCATTATGCAGCCCAAATATCTTTAATCCTTATCACTAAAATATTATACCGAGTTTCAAAGAAAGAATGCTCATCTTCTGTTTGCGAGATGGAAGCATACTCAATGGAACCGAGATAGTCGGATCTTTTGCCTCAATTGTGTGATTTCCAAGGAAATGATAATGAGCACCTATGCTTATATGCTCACCAAGCAATATACCTCCACCTCCTTGCCATGAGAATGCTGTAGAGACCCTAAAGTTTGTAATCTGATCAGACCATCCTTCTGGAGTTATATACAACAAACCAAGACCAGCACCAGCATTGGCATACAGACCAAACACTTTACCAAAATAACATTGATATCCAAGGCCTAGCATTATCGGAAAGTTTATATAGTTAGGCTTTGTTTTGCTTATGTCGTCATACTTCGAACGCATATCCTTATTCAACTGATTCCACAAAACATCTGCACTGATATACACACTCATACCAAAATTAAAGCGATAATCGACCTTAAAGCCCAAACCGGCGCCCATTGATGCGTTTCCTTTATCGAATAGGAATGGTGTTGTAGGAGTAGAACCTAATATTCCAGTACCAACATCTGTTCCTGAAAATTCACCAAGCGGCATAGCACCTATAAAATTCAAGGTAAAACTACCACCTTGCTCTCCATTACTGAACTGGGCATTTGACACTCCCAGACTTCCTATTATTACAGCAAATAATAATACTAATGTTTTGAACTTCTTCATATAAATACAATTTTGTGTCGCAAAACTAATGAAATTATTATTCACGACAATCAACAATAGCAAAAATATTATAGCCGAGACTTCGCATCTATAAGTCGGACAAGGCCATTAACACTATGGTAAGCAAGGCAAGCACTCCTCCTGTAATATTAAGTTTGTTGAGCTTTTCCTTGAAAAACACAACCCCAATTACTATCGAAAGTAATATTGTAGATGTGTTGCATATACCATACAGCGACGATGTGGAAATTAGACCTGTATTCATCGACCTAATTACAAAATATATCGAACCAAAATTGAACGAACCAAGAAGAATTCCAAGCCACCATGTCTTGAAAACAAGAAAATTCTTCATTGCTCCCCTTTTCGCTACTGAATATATAAGACCGCATAACAATGAAATTCCAAAGAGTGTAGCGGTAAACAATGCGGCATCATCGAAAATTCCAAACTCTTCGCGCGAAAAAATAACCAGCGAGTCGTTGGCTCCCATGAGCAAAAAGATGATTGCCGGCAACATAAATTTCCATATGCTTGCTTTAGACTTTCTTTCTGATGGTTTGTAAGTACACAAGAAAACCGACACTACCGCCAATAGTATTGCAGTCATCTTGGCAACCGAAATGTTTTCTCCATAAGCTATTATTGAAAATGCCATAGGAATTACCAACGACATCTTGCTTGCAACAGTTGTTATCACAATTCCGGTCTCTCGCGATGATATTCCGATAAGCAAAAATGTTACAATAAATAAAAATCCCAGCAACAATCCCATCGGGAACCATCCTGCCGACACGATTTGCCCTACTGGAAATGTGCCGAAAACAACAAATCCGAGCACTGCAGCAGTTAGATAATTAACTACCACAGCGTTAAGCAGCGGAGCATTTAGTGTATCTATAAGTTTGAAGATTACGAAAATGCCAATGTATGATATTGCACAAAGAATTATCCAGACCATAAAAAAAGGGGGCAAGCCCCCGTTAATTTTCTAAATGCAATTTACATTTTCAATCTCTTTTCAATCTCGTCGAGATCCTGTTTGAATGCTTTGTCGGTCTCGATAAGGTTGTTTACAGTTTTACATGCATGAAGTACTGTTGCATGGTCTTTGTTACCGATAGCGTTACCAATCATTGCAAGCGAGCACTTTGTCATGTTCTTAGCGAAGTACATTGCTATTTGGCGAGCCTGTACGATTTCACGCTTGCGGGTTTTGCTGCTAAGCACATCCACCGACATAGAGAAGTAGTTGCATACAACCTTCTGTATGTAGTCGATCGAAATTTCGCGCTGGGTGTTCTTAACAAGCTTATCTATCATGCCCTTTGCAAGTTCGAGTGTGATTTCCTTTTTGTTAAGAGTAGCCTGTGCGAGCAATGAAATGAGAGTTCCTTCGAGTTCACGAACGTTGTTGGTTACGTGCGAAGCAATGTATTCGAGGATTTCTTCCTTAATTTCTATACCATCCTTATAGGTTTTTCTCTTAAGTATCCTTATTCTGGTTTCGAAATCGGGCTCCTGAAGGTCGGCAGCCAAACCCCATTTAAATCTCGACAACAATCTTTCCTCCATTCCGTTCAGATCTACTGGAGCCTTGTCGGAAGTAAGAATAAGCTGTTTCTGATGCTGGTGGAGATAGTTGAATATCTGGAAGAAAACCTCCTGTGTTCCCTGCTTGTCAGCGAAATACTGCACATCGTCAAGGATAAGCACGTCTATCATCTGGTAAAAGTTGATGAAGTCGTTGCGGTTGTTATCGCGAGTAGCCTGCATGTACTGAGTAAGGAACTTGTTGGCATCGACATACAGCACGACCTTGTCGGGGAAATTCTTCTTTACCTCAAGGCCTATTGCATTAGCCAGGTGAGTCTTTCCAAGACCCGAACCGCCGTAAATAAATAACGGATTGAATGACGTTCCTGCAGGATTGCCAGCCACTGCGAAGCCAGCTGCGCGAGCGAGACGGTTGCATTCGCCTTCGACATAGTTTTCGAAAGTATATTCGGGATTAAGATGTGGGTCTATCTGTATCTTTTTAAGACCAGGTATTGCGAATGGGTTGAGAGGTTCGTCGGCTCCCTTTCTTGGCAAAGTAGATACGTTGGGGATTCTCTTGGGAACATGATTCGAAGGCATAGCCACGGTAACTGTTCTGCCGGCATTCTGATCGTTGCTTACGACAATTCTGTATTCGAGATTTGCATCGGGACCAATTACCCTGTGCAATGTCATTGCCATAAGTTCCAAGTAATGTTCTTCAAGATATTCGTAAAAGTACGTACTCGGCACCTGTATGGTAAGTTGACTGCCTTTTAGATCGACAGGAACTATCGGAGCAAACCATGTGTTAAATGCAACCTTTGCTAAATTGTCTTGAATAATCTTCAAGCATTTTTCCCAAACCTCTTCGCAGTTTCTTGTTGTCATTAGACCGTATCCTTTTATTTTTTTTGTTAAACAATATTTATTTGATGCAAGACGGCAAAAGATTGAGAAAACTTCTTAAAAAAATATTTTTCAAAAAAATTTTCAAAACTAAAACATCATTGACATTATCCTAAACACTAACGACAAGTCTCTGTGTTTCTTTTATTTACGGGATCAAATCCCAAAACTCAAAACTCAATCTCCTGCATCATTTTTGCAGCCCATAAAAGTACTCAAATCTTTCTCTCCGACCAAACTTTTTCTGCTATTTTTTTGTCTTTTTTTAGGCTTTTTTACAAGGGGGAACATTATCAAATTTGTATAGTTATCAACTTGAATTAACAATTAACAAAAACACATGTAACTATTTATAAATGTGCACATTGCAATACGAATTATTAAGCTTTCATTATACTAATTGTTTAATAATCGGGAGGTTACACACGTCAACTTTAGCAAAATATGCCTAATGTAGTTTTATACATGCAGAAAAAGCGGAGAAAAATGCTATATATATTAAAGGTATGTATATTACAAAACCATAAGATTACAACCGCGAACATCGGCACTGTCGAACCTACCTGAAACAGTAAAAGTTCCATCGTCTGATACATGACCCAAATCGGAAGTCTGCAAGAAACTGCATGAGTAAATATTGGCAAGATCAACAACATTTATCGCTCCACTACCCGATGCATGAACAGACAAAGGATCGTTGGGTTCTCGCACCAATACTTTCATTGTCGAACTGCATTTGTAAATACCATTGCCATCCGAATATGCTTGCGACAACAATTCTGTCATTCCATATTCTGAATGTATGTTCGATACGCCAAACGCATCCTTCAGAATGGAATGCAGCTCGGAACGCACCATCTCTTTGCGGCGTCCCTTCATGCCGCCTGTCTCCATCACAATGCCGTTTTTCATCTGCAAGCTGTATTTCTCAGCAAAGTCGAGCAAAGCGAAGCTTACTCCTATTAATATATATTTACGTGATTGCGCTTCGAGATGACAAATAGTATTGTATAAATCTTCGTGATTGTGGAGAAAGAAACCACTACGGCAATCTCCTGACATTTTCACTAGCTCGTCAACCATATACACAAGACTCGAACCACTTCGTTCGAGGTATGCAGGCAGCAAGCCAAGTATGCAAAAATCTGACGGTTCTCCATAGAATTGTCTAAATCCTGCTAGAAACGCTTTACGATACAAGCTCGCATCAGCTACATAATGCGATGACGGAACTGCCCCAGTTGTACTACTCGATGTAAACACAACCTCCACATCCCTGCCGTCGCACAACAACTTGTGAGACTTAAAAAATTCGACAGGCATAAAGGGAACATCGGCAATATAATTTATAGCAGCCGCATCAACACACAACAAATCACAATATTTGCGATATATTGGATTGTTTGTATATTGAAAATAAAAAGCTTGTAAAGAAAGCCGCTCGCAATCGGCGGCTGTCTTTATAGCAAATATATCATTGCAATATCTTTCGATGTCGAAAAACAACGTCTATTATCTACTTTATTTTGTTTTGAATTTTTTATACACATCTTCATACACAAGGAAATACATTCCCTTTGTCAAAGAAGAAATATCTACTACATCGGACATTCCATGAAGCTTTGTATTACCAGAAGCATCTACAACCTTATATTCTGTCACGCCAGAAAACAATATTTCCTTGCCCGAAACAATTTTCTTAACAACCACAGCGCTTGTTTTAGGCGACATCACTGCCACCTCTTTTTCGCGCTCCTTCATTCCATCGCTATCAACCTGATAAACTCTTATCTTGTTCTCTCCTACGAGACCTGAAAATGGTATAGAGTATGTTTTTTCCGCACTTCCACCTTTACCTTGGAAGACACCGCACACAACCCACTTGTCACTCTTGTATAGTTCCACATAAAAAGGAAGCGGAGCTGCCTCACTTTTTATTGAGAGCACAAGATTGAAAGCATTACCAGCAGGCTCTATCTTAGCCGACACCAAATCAAAAGTTGATGATGCTACAAATGCTTTTGGATTTATCAGTTCCGGCTTGCTGTCACCCGAGTATCTTACCAACATGTTAAACTTATCGCAAAACTTAAGTCCGTTTGCGGCAAAATCAACCACTACGACTCCTGTATTAACTTCCACATTGGCCTTGTTTCCGTTTATAAGCACTTCGTTTATACAGAAACCCGAACCTAACGTAGGATTCTTGATATAGGCGTTCTGTTCGTAAAACGTTCCACCAAACTCAACTTCTGCCGAAAATAAATTAAGGGCAAAAACACTAACAAACACAAGGGTCATAAACCTTTTAAAAAATCTAACAACCATAGCCAACAATAGGTTTAAAAAGTTATCAACAAAGATAAAAAATTTTTTTTGAATACTACAAAATTTTTTTGCGTCTTTTTTTGCAAATCAATACAATAACAAAAACTTACCACTTTTATGCACTCCTATTCAATGTGTTGATAAAAAATTCTCATCATATACCTTACTAATATTATATAGGGGTAATTTTGTTATCTTGTAAAATTATTACCATAAAGTCATGAAAATTCGTTTTATTTTCACAATCATAGCAATTGTCGCAACAATGTCGGCAACGGCTCAAGAATACACTCAAGAGAAGATTCTTTACAAAAACGGCAACACTAAAGAGGAGGGAACAATGTACCTCGGATTGCGTTTTGGCACATGGAAGTTTTATTCGCCAGAAGGCAAACTTGCCGCCCAAACCGATTTCTACAAAGACATGCTTCATGGTGAGAATATTACATATTACAACAACGGAAACAAGCGCGAGCTATACAACTACCGTGCCAATAGCCGCCATGGTGCCTGCGAAGAATACTACGAAAATGGCAATCCTAAACTTAAAGGATTCTACAACACAAATGTACGCGATAGCATCTGGCAACTTTTCTACGATAACGGCAATCAACAGTCGGAAATCGTTTATCACGATGGAAAAATAGTAAGCATCAACAAGTTCTTTACTCGCGACGGTAAACAAACCGTGACTGGTGGCAATGGTTCGATGATAAACTACTACGACAACGGTGCAAAAAACTCGGAAGGTAACATTAAGAACGGCGTCGAGGACGGAAAATGGACCTACTACCACGAAAACGGTAAGAAAAAATCGGAAGGAACTTTTGCTTCGGGTGAACGCATTGGAGAATGGAAAGAATGGTACGACAACGGTCAGCTCAAGACCGAAATTAACTACGAGAATGGTCTCAACACCTTCTGGACACGCACTGGTGCAAAGGAAATGGAGGGCGTAATGACCGACGGCAAGCGCGACAAGACATGGACTTACTGGTATCGCTCTGGCAAGGTGCGTAGCATCAACAACTACAAGATGGATGTACGTGACGGTTTACAGACCAAATACTTTGAGAACGGACAGAAGGAATCGGAAATGACCTACATTGACGGAAAACTGAACGGTGAAGCTCATTTCTGGCTCGAAAACGGTCAGCCCGACATCGACGGCAACTTCAAGGACGACCTGCAGGAAGGCCTTTGGACCTACTGGCGCAAGGACGGTCAGAAGGGCAACGAAGGAAAATACTCGAAAGGCAAGATGGATGGTCGCTGGACATACTGGTACTCGAACGGTCAGGTGTGGAAGGTGGTTGACTATACTGCTGGGTTACGTAGCGGCGCTTGGCTCATCTTCTTCGAGAACGGACAGAGATTTCGCGAAGGTCAGTATGAAAACGACGAGGAGACTGGTCTTTGGACCGAGTGGAACGAAGACGGCGTGATGGTTCTCCGTGGCAACTACAAGAACGGCATTATGGAAGGAAAATGGGAAGCTTGGCACGACAACGGCAATAAAAAATCTGTTGTGGAATATAGCAATGGACTACTTTGCGGAAGAAACGACTTCTGGTTCGAAAATGGCAGACCTCAATTCGAGGAGACATATAAAATAACCGATTCGAAAAACGGAGAAGGCAAAACATCTGTCCTTAATGGATCATATAAAAATTACAATATTCGTGGCGTTGAAATGATTAGCGGCACATACAACATGGGCAAGCGCAATGGAAAATTTACATATCGCAATGCCAATGGCGGCATTATAAAGGTCGAGTACTATAAGAACGACAAGCCAGATGGCAAATGGCAGGATTTTTACGATTTTGGAGGACTGCAAACCGAAACAAACTACCGCGACGGCATGAAAGAAGGTAAATTCACTCGCTACGATCAACGCGGAAATATAACATTCCAGTCTAAGTTCCTTGGCAATCGTCAGGTTGAAATAATTGTTGATGACAATCCCAACTTGCCACAGAACAAGCAGAAGGCGCAGCAACAAGCAAATCCTCAAAATACGAGAAGCGGAGGCGGAGGTTATAGAAGATAAAGGATAAAAAATACGGACGAAGCATGCTTCGTCCCAACCTAGAAATCAGAAACTTTTTAAAACAACATAACAAAATGACACAGGAAGATTTATTCAAAAAAATCGTATCGCACTGCAAAGAATACGGATTCATATTTCAATCATCCGAACTGTACGACGGATTGAGTGCAGTTTACGACTACGGACAGAATGGCGTTGAACTCAAGAACAACATCAAGGAATACTGGTGGAAGGCTATGGTTCAACTCAACGAGGAAGTCGTTGGTCTCGACTCTGCAATATTCATGCACCCTACTATTTGGAAAGCTTCGGGACACGTAGATGCATTCAACGACCCGCTAATCGACAACAAGGACTCCAAAAAGCGCTACCGCGCTGATGTCCTCATCGAAGACCATATCGAAAAGTTCAACGATAAGATTAACAAGGAAGTTGAGAAAGCCCGCAAGCGTTTCGGCGATGCCTTCAACGAGGAACAATTTCGCAGCACCAACCAGCGCGTACTCGACTATCAGGCAAAGATGGACGCTGTAAAGGCTCGCTTCGTAAAGGCTTTGGAAGACAACGACCTTGATGGCATTCGCCAGATAATCATCGACGAAGGTATCGTTTGCCCGATTTCGGGAACCAAGAACTGGACAGAAGTCCGTCAGTTCAATCTTATGTTCGACACCAGGTTAGGCTCTGTTGCCGAAGGTGCAAACACCATCTATCTGCGTCCAGAAACGGCACAGGGGATTTTCGTCAACTACCTCAACGTACAGAAGACCGGCCGTATGAAGATTCCGTTCGGCATCGCACAGATAGGTAAGGCTTTCCGTAACGAGATTGTTGCTCGCCAGTTCATTTTCCGTATGCGCGAGTTCGAGCAGAT
>DBYO01000049.1:21187-110688 GCA_002310235.1 Bacteroidales bacterium UBA1184 | reverse complement strand
ACATAGTTCTGATCCTCGTCGCCGTATGCCTTCGGCACTACGAATATTATTTCCGTGCCGAAATGCGAAAGACCCTTGGTCAAACCATAGCAGGCTGTTCCAAGTCCACCGGTAATATGTGGGGGAAACTCCCAGCCGAACATCAAAACTTTCATTGGCGTATATTTTTTACTTAATCAATTATATTCTTAATTCTAATTATTTTCAATTAATACTGGACGCACAACTATTCCATAATAACGATACGGACCTGTTAAATCACATGTGTTATTTTTGAAATATAGTGCCCACGCAGAGTTCTGATTTGTATAATATGGTGGAAGTGTTGACGTCCAATAATATACTTCCGAACCGACATAAGACATATCATTATCTTTGCGCAAACCTGCAGCTGGCAAAAATATGCTATTTCCATTGGGACCAGTAAACTTTCGTCCGTTTATTCCATTAAGAGTTATCCATTCATGTGAACATTCAGAAAAAAGCTCTATCATTTCATATTGCGTTGGCATACGCCAGTTAGTACCCCAATTAACAGTTGCAACATCATCATCTAATTCCAAAACAGTTAAAGTATCGACAAAACCATTATTACTAAAATCAGAACTGTTACAATACTTTATTAGAGAATTCTCAAGTCCATTGCACCAACGATAATTGTTCCAATCGTATATTTCCTTTGGTTCGGTTTCTCCCCAAGCATAATAATTTCCATATCCTTCAATAGTTTCTGCTCCAACATTGCAAGTTGCCCATTTTGTTCCACTTGGCAAACCAAGGTCAACATATTCGTGTCTTTGCGGTGTTGGTGCTGGATTTGTACCATTACTTGTCCAATGCGCATACAAGATCATATTAGCAGATACAGTTATTGTCTCTCCGTTTCTATATTCATTTTTAGGACTTTCAGGAGTACTAAAAACATGTTGTTTTAATGGACTCCAGTAGCTAAATGTGCAGTTATCACAAGTGAATTCATTGAGTCTCAATGCCTGAGGCACGTCTTCTATAAATATTTGCGGCTCCATTGTTCCCGTTCCGCCATTTGCATCAAATGTTACGGTGAATGTTTCATTCTTTTTACACCCACACATTAACAATAACAATATACATGTTACAGCAAACGGGAAGATATATTTTCTAATATTATTAGTCACATTCACCATTTTCAATATTTTTTATTTGTCATACTTCTTTATCAACGACAATATTCTCAGCACCTCGGCAACACTCCATGCCTGCGCTATTGCACCACGCGGATTGTATGGCGGGTCTCCGTCGTAAATTTCGGAAATGCTGCCGATACCTGCAATGGTCATATCCTCTTCGAAGCCCCATGCAATCTTCTTCACCAACGGCAAAGCCTGCTTGTCGTAAACCTTGAGCAGTCCTTCGCAGAAATGGCCTAACAGCCACGGCCACACAGTTCCCTGGTGGTAAGCCGAATCGCGCTGCTCCTGATTTCCGAAATAAACGCCCTTATAATCAGAAGAATCGGGAGATAAAGTACGCAATCCCTTAGGCGTCAACAATCTGGACTGAACCTTTTCGAGAATCGATGCCGCCATGTCAACTGTAACCATTGTGTATGGCAACGAGCATGCGAATATTTGATTCGGACGAACAGAAAAATCACTGTAGTCGTAAGTAACCACATCGGCAAGATAGCCACGGTTTGCGTCCCAGAACATAGCAAGGAACGAAGCCTTGGTCCTTTCGGGAATATCCTTCCACTTTTCAACGAATTCGGTATCACCGCAAGCGGCAGCCAACTCGAGCGAGAACATTATTGCATTGTACCACAACGCATTTATCTCGACAGCAAAGCCCATACGCGGAGTCACAGGCTTTCCGTTTACTACGGCATCCATCCATGTGAGAGCCTTGCCTTGTGTACCCTGCCAAATAAGGCCGTTGTCGTGCATCTTTATATTGAAACTTGTGCCGTTGCGATAGGCATCGAGCACCGATTTCATCTTTTTGCCATAGAGTTCCCAAACCTGCTTGCGGTCTGGAAGTACATTTGCATACTCGTGCAAAGCCCAGAAATACCATAGCGGAGCGTCAACCGAATTCAAAGCGGCATCGTCGCCAGCACCGATATTTGGGAAAAGTCCGTTTTTCATTTCGGCCGACATTGTGTCAAGCACCTCGCGGCAAGCCTTTGCATTACCAGCGTGAAGAGTCAGTCCCGGCAGCGAGATGAATGTGTCGCGTCCCCAGCGACCGAACCACGGATAACCGGCCACGATTTCGGTCTTGCCGTTGCGCTTGCAGATAAACTGCTGGGCAGCACTGCGCAGACATTCCTCGTAGTTGTTGCGTGGCGAACGCTTTGCAAGTTCGGTATTGAACTTGCGCGATATGCTTGCAGGCGACATTTCGCTCAATGCAGCCGTAAAAATCACCGATTCGCCCTTCTTTATCGGCACTTCAAAATATCCTGGCACATACAAATCCTCGCGGTAGTCGTAGCCACGCTCCTGTTCCTCAATGTACTCGTTGTTGTAGTACCAGTCGGGCACATGTACATACTCGCACTTCTTCGACAACTGCATATAGAGATACTTGTACGAATCGTACATTCTCAACTTAATGCCGTTTTCTACAGGAATATACTTAGTGTTGACGAAGAAATTGGCCTTGCTCAACTTATGCACATTTCGGAAAGCAAGGAATGGCTGGAACCGCAACTTGGTATCGGAATGAGCCTCAAGCAAAGTGTATTTCAGCATAATGCGGTCGTCGTCGCTAAGGATTCGTTCCATCTTCAGCAGCACACCGCCAACACGATATATGAAATACGGAATGGTTTCAATCTGGAAATCGCGCAAATACTTGTGTCCCTTGGGGAAATAAACACCGTCGGGATACTTGTGAACGCCAAGGTGGAACACCTCGTCGTGCTGCACAACAGACAAGTCTAGCGATGATATAAGTATATGGTTATCGCCATCAATGTCTTCCATCGGACAGATAAACAAACCATGATATTTCCTTGTGTTACAATTAATTATAGTAGAACTTGCATATGCACCGCTTCGGCTTGTGCGGATGAGTTCACGCTTGAGCGAATACTCAAGATTTACCAGTTGGTTCTTGTCAAAACTAATATATCCCATACCTAACAATAACTAACAAAAAGTTACCCAACAAAGTTAATAAAAAAACTTTTTACTCACAACAAGTTTTTATCTTATTTTTTTGAATAAAAAACGTATTACAGTGACACAGAATCACTCTTCAGGATTAGTCTTGCCATATCAACAAATTTATATATTTTTGCGACCGATTTTTAACGAGTTTGAGTTTTAAATGAAACTTACTAGTCATACAATATCATTGGCAATAATATCTGCTGTTGCATATATCATTACATCATGTAGTGCAAATACGCAGAGCAACTACTCGTCAACCGACACAATAGTACCTGCCGACAGCATTGTCATATCTGACGAACCGGAGTTTCTCCCCGACACAGTTTTCCCGTCGGTTGAAAAACTCAAATACGACATAACAATCTTCGACAGTCTTACATCAGGAATACTTTCCGACACAAAAGACTTGTATGCAGAAGCACCAGGAATCTTCACTTTCAGGGGCGGACCGTTGCGCAACACACCTTTCTGCGGACACATCGATAGCGTTCCAACTGGAATCGACATCGAATGGGCATTCGAGACAAGCTACGACACCGTAAAAACCAGCTTCGGACAATGGGGCGGCGGCACAGGCTGGACAGGCCAACCGCTTTACGTTGAATGGAACGACAGCATGATGCAGAAATTCAAACAGGAGAACGACTCGCTGACAGAAAATTTCGGCAGCAAGGAAATAATTGTAAGTTCGCTGTGCGGAAAACTATACTTCATAAACTACGAAACAGGAAAGGCTTCGCGCAAACCGATTGATGTACGCAACCCAATAAAAGGCACTGGCATGATCGACCCGGACCTCAACGGAAACTACTACATCGGACAGGGCATTCCGCGCAAACGACCGATTGGTGCAATGGTTGTAGATTTGTTCAAGCACGAAGTTACGCATTTCTTCCCCGAAGACCCCAATGCATGGCGAAACTGGAGCGCCTACGATGCCTCACCGCTGGTTGTCGGCGGCTTCCTTTTCCGCATAGGCGAAAATGGTACAGTTTACAAATACTCGCGTGAAAAAGGAACAATTACCTTGCACTCAACTTTGCGCTATTCTAAAAAAGATGATAGTGCAGGCGGCATGGAATCGTCGATGGCTGTTTACAAAAACTACGGATACACTACCGACAATCACGGCAACATTCTATGCATCAACCTCAACAATCTGGAACCAGTATGGCACTACGACAACCATGACGATACCGATGCAACACCTGTTCTCGAACTCGAAGACGGCATTCCCTACCTTTATTCGGGCTGTGAAATGGACAGACAAGGGTACATGGGAATATCATATCTCGTAAAACTGAATGCTCTCACCGGAGAACGAATCTGGGAACAGAAAATAGAATGTAAGAAAATGACGCTCGGCAACAAGCATTTCGACGGAGGAATGTATTCTACCATGCTTCTTGGTACAGGCAACTGCAGCGACTTGTTATTCACAAACATATGCACCAACGATCCGCCATCGGCAGGACAATTCTGCGCTATAAGCAAATCGACAGGAGAAATAGTTTATTCGAAGAAACTTATCCACTATGCATGGTCGTCGCCAGTAGCAATAACCAACGATAATGGTGAAATGTTTGTCCTAACATTCGACTGCGTAGGACACGCCTACATAATCGACGGAAAAACTGGAGAATTTTTAGTAACAAAATTAATAGGAATCAATTTCGAATCATCGCCAATAATAATTGACAACCAAGTGGTAATAGGTTCGAGAGGTACTAACATTTATAAACTTTCAATACGATGAAAAAGATAATAATTGCAATACTTCTAATAATTCCATTTTACGCCAATTCGCAAAAACTCATTGCCAATCGCGATTCGGTACAAGGAAGCTACAATTTCTGGGTATATGTCCCCGAATGCTACGATTCGGTTTCAGGCACCACCCCCACCGTGCTTTTTCTTCACGGAAGAAGTCTGTGTGGACGCAATCTTTCAATGGTTCGCCGCTACGGACCGCTTGATGCACTACTGATGGGACGAAAAATAAACGCAGTTATAGTTGCTCCGCAGAATCCAGGCGATGCATGGAAACCGGAAAAAATAATGAAAGTAATAAACTGGACCACAGAGAAATACCACACCGACACTAATCGGCTATATGTTCTTGGAATGAGCCTGGGCGGCTATGGCACAATCGACTTTGCCGGCACATATCCTGACAAAGTTGCAGCAGCAATGGCACTCTGCGGTGGCGGAACACTGAAAAACTACTGCGGTCTCAACGAAGTTCCACTATGGATTATGCACGGCACAGCCGACAAGGCTGTAGGCGTAAGCCAATCGCAGGCAGTGGTAGACAAAATGATAGCCTGCGGCGACACCTCTCGACTAATTTTCGACAGGTTAAGCGGAGTAAACCACAGCCGCTTGGCAAGAATGTTCTACCTGCCCGATACTTACGAATGGCTTTTCTCGCACTCATTGACAGACTCGGCACGTCCGGTTAACAGAAACGTACCTATCGACAACGCCACTATGGAACTAGCTTACAAAAACCTCGACAAGAGCAGCACTCACTTCAAAGTCGTCGATCCTAACCCACAGGCATATTCGTATGTCCCCGACGACCCCAACGCTACATACTATGTAATAAAAAAAGGCGACACTCTGAGCCATGTAGCAAGAATGTACCACACTACAGTTGCAAAGCTCTGCCAGATTAACCATCTCAGCGAAACAAGCATACTGCAGATCGGACAGAAGATATATCTGAAATAACGCACAATGGCAAATGCAGAATCATTGACAACGATAACAATCAAACTGCATAAATCTTCCATTTTTTCCCTTGTCATATAAAATGTTAATTATAATTTCGCGGCAATAAATTTCACTGTCATGAAGATAGTTAGAACTGTTGATGAACTTACCGCCTTGAGGAACGAAAACTCATTCAATGGCAAGAGATTAGGCTTTGTGCCTACTATGGGCGCACTGCACGAAGGACACGCATCACTCATACGTCGTAGCGTAGCCGAAAACGACTGCACAGTGGTTTCAGTATTTGTAAACCCACGTCAATTCAACGACCCGAACGACTACAAGAACTACCCCATAACCACCGATGCCGACATCGCTTTGCTCGAAAGTGTAAAGTGCGACATACTTTATCTGCCCACAGCCGACGACATTTACAACGGATACGATGGCTGCCAAATGGACTTCCATGGGCTCGATCGCATGTACGAAGGAGAATTCCGACCAGGTCATTTCCAAGGCGTGGTTGACATAGTATATAGACTTTTCGACCTTGTAAAACCCGACTATGCATATTTTGGAGAAAAAGATTTTCAGCAGGTTGCAATAATAAAACTGATGGTAAAGCAGAAAAAACTGCCGCTGACAATTGTTCCCTGCCCCATCGTTCGTGAGGAAAGCGGACTTGCAAAAAGTTCACGCAACAAACTGCTGTCGGCAGAACAATTAGAAGTTGCACCTCAGATATACAAAATAATTTCCGAGACATGCTCAGAAATTCCAGAAAGCCAAACTATTAATACACTAATTGACAAACTTAAATCAAAGATTGACAGCGTAAACTTCATGAAAATGGAATATGCCGCATTCTGCAACTCGGAGACTCTTGAACCACTAAGCAAGTTTGACAAAAACATAACCACAAGGCTCTGTATTGCAGTTTGGTGTGGCAAAATAAGATTAATCGACAATATTAATTGTATTGTTAAATAAGTTTTGCTTAAATTTGCAGCGTTTTTTTACGACATCTGAAATGAACATAGAAGTAGTAAAATCGAAAATACACAAAGTTACTGTCACGGAAGCCAACCTGCAGTATGTAGGTAGCATTACCATCGACGAAGACTTGATGGACGCAGCAAACATAATCGAGAACGAAAAGGTTCAGGTTGTGAATGTAAACAACGGCGAACGCCTTGAAACATACGTCATAAAAGGCAAACGCGGTTCGGGAGTTATCTGCCTTAATGGTCCAGCAGCCCGCAAAGCTCAAGTCGGTGACATCGTAATAATAATCTCCTACGCTTCAATGGACTTTGAAGAAGCAAAAAGCTTCAAACCATCATTCGTTTTCCCGGACACAAGGACAAACAAAATAGTTTAATGTCCACACTAGCAGCAATAAAATCAAAGATTATTGACTTTTCCGAGATAAGAAATCTTGTTTCTATTTGGAAATCGGAAGGCAAAGGCATAGTTTTCACAAACGGATGCTTTGATGTACTTCATTACGGACACGCAAGCTACCTTTCAGAAGCGAAAGATCTAGGCGACAAGATGATAATCGGACTAAACTCTGACTCATCGGTAAGACGACTGAAAGGAGAAACCAGACCAGTAAATGGTCAGTTGGAACGCGCGACATTGCTTGCCGCACTTAGTTTTGTCGATGCTGTAGTGATTTTCGAAGAAGACACTCCCGAAAGACTCATAAAAACAATACACCCAGACGTACTCGTAAAAGGTGGCGATTACACTATCGAAACTATCGTTGGCGCTGATTTTGTACAATCATACGGAGGCATCGTAAAAACTATACCTCTCGTTGAAAACTTTTCGACAACTAAAATTCTAAAAAGATTGTAAAACACAAAAAAATTATATTAAATTTGCAGTCGTTTTTAAAAGCAAAGTTTATCATGAACATTAAGAGCCTAGTAATAATACTTTTAGCTTGCACAATACTTTTCGCAATGCCAAGTTGCAAGAAACTTGCAGACGAACTTAAAGGCACTTGGGATGTAATGACATTCGACACCAAGCCCGAAGGAACTATGCAAATCTCTTTCGATGGAAATTCTACTGCAGTCAGAATCCTCAACACAGAATCGGGAATGAAAGTTGACAGCTGCACATACGAAGTTATTCAGACTCCATTCAAGAAACGTCTTATTTTCCGCGACAGCGACATGTTACCAGGATATGACGACCTGAACGGTATTTATCGCATCGACAAGCTGAAAAATGACGTAATTGTAACCACCAGAACGACTTTTGAGGACGACCAGAGAGAAGGTGGAGAGTACTTAAGGCTCGAACTGAGAAGAAAGCATTAATTTTTTTCATAAAACTTATTTTTTCATAACGACTGCCAAAAACAGTCGTTATGTTTTTAAAAGCAAACCAAATGGCCAAAACTAAAACAATATTTGTATGCCAAAACTGCGGTTACATCTCTCCTAAATGGGTTGGGAAATGTCCAAGTTGCAACAGCTGGAACTCGTTTACCGAAGAAATAGAAGATAAGGACGAAAAAGCAACAAAGGCATACACCGAGGCCATTGCAGGTTCACCTGTTCCAATATCGGACATAAAGCAAAAAGAACTTCATCGCATCGACATGCCATACAGCGAATTCAATCGCGTTCTTGGCGGTGGACTCGTACCAGGTTCGCTTGTACTGCTGGGCGGAGAACCAGGAATTGGAAAATCAACTCTAATACTACAATCGGCATTAAACATTAACAAAAAAGTTTTGTACATTTCGGGCGAGGAAAGCGACACTCAAATTAGGCTTCGTGCCGAAAGAATAGGCATAAACAACAACGACTGTCTTATCTACACCGAAATAGACATCGACAAAATTATTGCCACCCTCAAAGCTACAGAACCCGAAATCGCAGTCATCGACTCAATACAAACCACAGCTTCATCAGATCTCACATCGTCACCAGGAACCGTATCGCAAATAAGACTTTGCGCGCAAAAACTACAAGAATACGCAAAATCATCGGGTGTACCTATTATAATAATAGGGCACATAAACAAAGACGGTGACATTGCCGGCCCGATGTCGCTCGAACACATTGTTGACGTCGTGGTACAATTCGAAGGCGACAATAACCACTTCTACCGTTTGCTGCGCCCAAAGAAAAACCGTTTCGGCTCCACCTACGAAATTGGCGTATTCGAAATGATGAATTTTGGGCTAAAAGAGGTTACCGACCCAGGCAAAATATTGCTTTCGGGCGACAACGGAAACCTTAGTGGCATTGCATTCGGTGCTGTAAGCGAAGGCTCTCGCTCGCTGATGATCGAAATCCAGGCACTTGTAGGCAACTCGGTATATGGAACACCACAAAGGTCATCAACTGGATTCGACAACAGACGCTTCATGATGCTACTGGCAGTCATTGAAAAAAGACTTGGTTTGAAATTAAACGCAAAAGACATATTCCTGAATATTGCCGGAGGTCTCAAAATAAACGACACAGCTGTTGACGTTTCGGTAATTGCTGCTGTTATTTCATCCTACATCGACAAGTCAATCCCCGACAACCACTGCTTCATAGGAGAAGTTGGTCTATCTGGGCAGATTAAACCTGTATCGTTCATAGAAAAGAGAGTTGCAGAAGCATCAAGGCTCGGGTTCTCGACAATATTCATTCCCGCTTCGCAAAAATCGGAAATAAAGACCGAGACATCAAAGATTATAGCAGTTGCAGACGTAAGGGACTTTGCCACAAGACTGTTCAAGGGCAACAATAGTCAAACCGACGAATAAATTGGCTTAGAATAAGCAGCGGACTTCCTTTTTCAGCAATTCAATGGCCTCCTGCGTAGGAGACTTTTCTATTTCAATAAGTTTTTCGAATACAGCCTGACTGAACACCATTGCATTATCCATGGAATTTAGCCCGTGAAGGCTCATATTCAACAACTGAATGGTCCTCTCCTTGGCATTTCGTGTAGCCTCCCATGCTTCAGACGACACATATAGCTGCTGCGAAAGATTGTGCTCGAATTCAGCCCTGATTGTAATAAGCATCTGCTTGTGCAGCTCCTGCACCGTCATGTTTGGAGTCTGCAAACGAATTATCACACTATTGGGCGAAATACGTTCAAGAAAAAGAATTATCCTTTCGTATGCCTGAAGGCGCAACGGGGTTATCATTTTCTGGTTCTGAAGGACGACCTGTATCTTCTTGGTTTCTATATCCTTCTTTAGCATCAACCTCAATACTATTATTGCCGTAGCCGCAACCACAAGGGTGGGAATCGTTACGATAAGAATCTGTGAAATCATTAAAAAAACTTTTATTTTTATGTTATGCAATATTAAGCATTTTAATTTAAATGCTTATCTTCGCAGACAATTTTTTTTAATTCTAACACAATGGAAAGAGTATCAAATAGATTGGAAAAGATGGCTGTATCAGCCACTTTGGCAATGACAGCAAAGAGCCGCGAACTTCAGGCTCAGGGCATTGACGTTGTAAACCTCAGCATCGGAGAACCCGACTTCAACACTCCCGATTACATTAAGGAAGCAGCAAAGGAAGCTATCGACCAGAATTTCTCGCACTATCCGCCAGTACCAGGATACGAATCACTGCGCAAAGCTGTATGCGCAAAGTTAAAACGCGAGAACAACCTCGACTACGAACCGGCGCAGATAGTTGTTTCGACAGGAGCAAAGCACTCCATCATGAACACAATGCTCTCGATTGTTGACCCAGGCGAAGAAGTCATAATTCCAGCGCCATACTGGGTAAGCTACATCGAAATGGTTCGCTTCTGCGAAGGTGTTCCTGTAGTTGTAAAATGCAGCATCGACTCCGATTTCAAGATGACAGCAGAGCAACTCGAAAAAGCAATAACACCAAAGACAAGGGCTATCCTCATCTGCTCGCCATCGAACCCGACAGGAAGCCTCTACAGCAAAGCCGAACTGAAAGCAATTGCAGATGTATTGGCAAAATATCCGGAAATCATTGTCATCTCTGATGAAATATACGAACACATCAACTTTGTAGGCGAACATGAAAGCATCGCTCAGTTCGACGACATCCGCCGCCGTTGCGTAATTATAAATGGTGTTTCGAAAGGCTATGCAATGACAGGTTGGAGAATAGGTTTCATTGCTGCACCGCTATGGATTGCAAAGGCAGTGACCAAATTGCAGGGACAATTCACCTCGGGAGCTTGCTCGATTGCACAGAAAGCTGCCGAAGCAGCTCTTAACGCAGGCAACAGCGAATGCAAGAAGATGACAAAGGTTTTCAAGACTCGTCGCGACCTCGTCCTCGGGCTTTTAAGGGAAATCCCCGGATTGAAGCTCAACACTCCACAGGGAGCATTCTACATCTTTGCAGAAGTTTCTGCATTCTTAGGCAAAGAAGCTGACGGTGTGAAAATAAACACTTCGGACGACCTTGCAATGTACCTGCTCGAAAAAGGTCATGTTGCAACTGTAGGCGGCATATCTTTCGGTTCGCCAGAATGCTTGCGACTCTCCTACGCTACCAGCGAGGACAGACTTACCGAAGCAGTAAAACGCATGAAGGAAGCTCTTGCAAAACTGAAATAAAATTACAACAAGCATAAAACAAAAAAGGCTTCGAATTACGAAGCCTTTTTTGTTTCTATTTCCAATATGGGTTTAGTGGCACTTAACTTCTGACTTATTACCAGCAAGTTCAATTTTAGAATTCATGTCCTTGCACTTTTCATAGCCCAACTTTTCCATATCTTCCTTAGTGATTGTAGTTTCATTCTTCAAATCTCCATTAACATAGTGTTTGCACTTGCACTCTTTGCTGCATGAAGACATAGCGAATAACATACCAGCAGCTGCCAAAATAACTAATACTTTTTTCATTTCTACTAATTTTTAATTATACATTCTAAATTTCTGTTCTGCAAAAAAACAAAAAAAATCACAAACGGCAAATACTTTTTTTACATTATATGAAAACGTTGGGTAAACAAGGAAAAAAATGGTTCCAGAAAATCTGAAACCATCTTTTTCTTTCAGCAACTATGATTATTCGCACTTAACACCAGCTTTGGTTTTTTCATCATAACTTAAATTCAAAACATCAAAGTTAGCTTGAACATCAGCACAATTCTTATATTCCTTACCCATACCAACTTCAAACTCATCAGGAGTCATTGTGGTATCAATTTTTCCATCTGCATAATAATTGCAAGTGCAAGTCTTTGTGCATGAAGACATAGCGAACAACATTCCAGCTGCTGCCAAAATTACCAATAACTTTTTCATTTTCTAGAACTTTTAAATTAAACTTAATATTATCAACGCACAAATTTAACATAAAAATCAGACACAGCGTCTTAATTTTTTGTTAAAACAGTTGATAATATAACTATTCGCACCTGAAACCAGTACCTGTTGACTCGTCGTAGCCAGCTCCAAGACTACTATAATAGTCTTCAAGATCAGCACAATTCTTTGCACTTAGCCTATTTATTTCATCCTGATCATAAACAACCGGATTGGTATCGGTATTTTTTCCGTCGGTCCATCTTGAACAAGTACATTCCTTTGCACATGAAGCGAATAACATAGCTGCTACTGCAAATAATAACAAAACAAAATACTTTTTCATCTTACATATCTTTTTAGTTCAACTATTTATCTTTCCTTTACCACCTTGACGGTCCTACAAGTTGTATTATTGTAAACCTTCACGAAATAAACACCGTCAGATTCTCCCTCAAATGCGGATGCTAGGTTAACCAATTTTTCGGCATACCTTCCAGAATACACCACTCTGCCCATAAAATCGAAAACATCGACACCATACTCTCCTTCCATATCGGCAGCGTCAAGATACAGTTCATCGATAAACGGATTAGGATATACAGAAAATCCCATAGCGGTCTCTTCTGCAATATCTGCTGTGCCATACGAGAATGAGAAATCATCTAGGTATATTGTATTACCTCTATAATTCACGCTCTCCACCACAAGCCTAAAATTCTCTCCTCTCAACTTGGACGCTGGAACAACAAAAGAATGAGTCTTCCATTCTTCATCAAGCGGAGTATAATTCTGAACAGGATCATATGTAGCGGTAATCATCCTAGTTGTAAATGTGTGAAGCAAAATAAGAGTATCCCCACACGATGTTGAATAGTACAATCTGAATGCATCAGCAAGATTATTATCGGATTTTCTAGCCACTGCCGCCTTAAAAGAGACAGTTATAGGCGTTGTATCGTTGTCAAGTTTAATATTGGGAAGATACAACTTATTCGATTTGGCACCTACACGCGAATTGCGAATTCTCACGCCCTTACCAGTATATCCATAATCAACCTGCATCCAACTCTCATTTCGTGGAGCCCACCAACCATCGTCCATCGGAGGATCAAGATTATAGTTTTCCACATAAAAATCATTGCTCGGATTTCCTGTTATCATAGGGAACGATGATGTTTCAAACTTTTCCACATATGGCAATGAATATCCAGCGTCCTTTCCGTAAACGCGAATGCTATTTTCATGTCTTGCTGTATTTCCGCCAGCACTATTTTCAACATAAAGTTCTGTATAAAAAGAACCACCTTCATTGTACGTTATTGTAGGAATCTCCTCTGTTGATGTCTCTGGAGTACCTCCTTCAAAATTCCACAATCTATAATCGACTGACGTAGTGTTATATGTATAATCGTTGTAAGTAACCGTTGCTCCCGCACATATCATTTGCTTGCTCTGTTTAAAGTCGGCAATAGGCGAACATTCCTCATCAACATAATCATCATCTGTTCCTGTCGCAACACGATTCGAATTTGTCCATAGGTTATTGCGATGAGATGCATCAGAATTAAGTGTTGCCCTCATCACCTCGGCCTGTCCGTTTGTAAACATACGGTAACAATAACTATAGTCCATAAAATTTTGCACATTGTCAAGGCTTCCACATGTTACAGCATTCAAAGAACAACTTGTATGCCCTATTGTATTAGGGGTATCCTCTATTCCATCGTCAATGTCACAATTTTCAGCATCTCCGGGACTATTTGTACTGCCCCATGGATGCGGCAAACCAAGATAATGACCAGCCTCATGTGTTAAAGCCCGACTTATATAACTGTATAGCAATATTATACCATCCATATTATCGTCTGCAGTACCAGGATAGTAAGAATAGCCCGCCACACCGCTCTCACTCATAGCCTTCACAGTCCATACGTTCAAATACTTTGAATTGTCCCAACTTACTGCGTCCTCCTTTGCAGATTCATCGCCACTATTGGTTTTTTTAGAATATGTACGAGTTATACCCATTGTACAATTTCCGTTGGGATCCTTACGAGCAAGACGGAATTCAATCTTAGTATCTGCAGCTATCGGCTTGAACTCGGCCTTAATACTTGCAGTATCGGAACGCATTTTCCTATAATCCTTGTTTATCTGGTCTATTGCAGCCTGTATCGCTTCATTGGAAACATTTTCCGGTCCATACTCGTGCAATACATGAAATACCACAGGAATCACATATACCTCATCATCGTTACTCCGTGGATTTTGACGTATATATTCACGTACAAAATCGTTAAGACGTGCCCTATTTAGAGCCACCTGCGGATTTTGCCTTACTAGTTCCTCATATACGGAGTCTGTACCACAACGAAACCAGCCTTCCTCCTGGTCCTGCGCATTCGACAATTGTGGCAATAGAAATAATATACCTATTATTAATAATATATTCGAAATCTTCATAAAATAAATTTTCTGCAAAGGAACAAAAATTATTTAAATGTTCAATGATTCAAAAATTTAAAAGTTTCTAGTTTAATTCGGAGTAAACCAACCTTTAGCTCAGCGTAGCTAAACATTCAAACAACAAAGTATCGAACATAGAAACGGGCGTAGCTCATATAACCCCAGAAACTTTTATTATCTTTGCGCTCCAAATTTTACGACATGGATTTCGACCTAATATCCGAATACCGTCCAACAGGTGACCAACCAGAGGCAATAAGGCAACTGACAAACGGATTGCTTAACGGACAAAAACACCAGACTCTGCTTGGTGTCACTGGTAGCGGCAAAACATTTACCATCGCAAATGTCATAAAAAACGTAGGCTGCCCCGTGCTTGTACTAAGCCACAATAAGACTCTCGCCGCACAGTTATACTCCGAATTCAAGTCATTTTTTCCGCGCAATGCAGTAGAATACTTCGTGTCCTACTACGATTACTATCAACCCGAAGCCTACCTGCCTACAACAGATACATACATAGAAAAAGACCTAGCAATCAACGATGAAATCGAAAAACTCAGACTAAGCGCAACCAGCGCACTGCTGTCTGGCAGAAAAGACGTGATTGTAGTATGTTCGGTGTCATGCATATACGGCATTGGCAATCCAGAGGACTTTCATGCCAACATATTAAAGGTATCACGTGGTGATAACATCGGGCGCGACAACCTGCTGCGCAAACTAGTAGATGCACTATACAGCCGCAACGAGGTAGAATTCCGCCGCGGAACTTTCCGTGTCAAAGGCGATACGGTTGACATTTTCCTCGCCCACCACGACATTGGACTAAGAATCATATTTTGGGACGACGAAGTAGAAGACATATACTCATTTGAACCATATTCGGGAGACAAAATAGAGGAACTGGAAACAGCATCAATATATCCTGCTAACATTTTCGTTACAACTAAGGAGAAAACAATATCTGCAATAAAGCAAATACAGGATGATCTTGTCATCCAAACCGAATACTTCCGCAAAGAAGGCAAAAATTTAGAAGCTAAAAGACTGGAAGAAAGAGTAACCTACGACATTGAAATGATAAAGGAACTAGGTTACTGTAGCGGTATAGAAAACTACTCGCGATATTTTGACGGAAGAAAACCTGGAGGAAGGCCATTCTGCCTTATCGACTATTTTCCAAAAGACTTCATTACAGTCATAGACGAAAGCCACGTCACTATACCGCAGATTGGTGCTATGATTGGCGGAGACAGGTCGCGCAAGGAAAACTTAGTCAACTACGGTTTCAGACTTCCCGCAGCAATGGACAACAGGCCGCTCACCTTGCCCGAATTCGAGTCCATGGTTGACAGAGTTATATATGTAAGCGCAACTCCGGCAGACTACGAATTAAACAAAAGCGACGGCATAATTGTAGAACAGATTATTCGTCCGACAGGACTTCTCGACCCCGTCATCGAAATCAGACCTACAGAAAACCAGATTGACGACCTGATGGAGGAAATAAGAGTAAGAGCCGAACGCGACGAAAGAATTCTAGTGACTACACTTACAAAGCGCATGGCCGAAGAACTGACAAAATATTTCCACAAGTACGGCATACGTTGCGAATACATACACTCGGATGTTGAAACATTGGAACGAGTCAGAATACTTTCGGATTTACGCAACGGGTTGTTCGACGTGCTTATTGGCGTAAATCTACTCCGCGAAGGTCTTGACCTTCCCGAAGTATCACTAGTAGCTATAATCGATGCTGACAAGGAAGGCTTCCTGCGTTCGGAACGCTCACTCACACAGACGGCAGGCCGCGCCGCCCGTAACATCAACGGCAAGGTGATAATGTACGCCGACAAAATCACAGGTTCGATGCAGCGGACAATAGACCAGACTAACTACCGCCGCGAAAAGCAGTTGAAATACAACGCCGAACACAACATTACCCCCAAACAGATAATAAAATCGAACAACACAAACGCGCTGTCAGCTACAAGCACCAATTACGAAATACCCGACGAATACAGCACGCCAATAGCCGCCGACCCTGTAGTAATGTACATGGACGACAACGCTCTTCTCAAAGCAATAAGAAACGCCGAACGACAGATGGAAGCTGCATCGGCAAGGCTAGATTTTCTTGAGGCAGCAAGGTTCAGAGACGAAATGTACAGCTATAAAAACGAAATGGAAAGAAGACGCAAATCGAACAGATAGATTAATGTTTTTCAAAGCATTACGCACGATGTAAACCTACCCAAACCATGATTGTTAATAAAATTGGCAAAAAAAATGCAAAAAAATTGATGTCAAAAATTGCAGGTTAAAAAAAAGTAATAATTTTGCATAAATTATTTAAAACACAAATTGTTTCTTTATGAAAAGATTTAGTTTAGTGATAGCCATATTGTTAGCTGCACATTTCTCATTTGCGCAGGAAGCTTCCAAATCGGTATCAAACAGGGAAGCTTTGTCCTACGGATTGAATTACGTAAAGGCCCAATATCCGACAAGAGCAAATATTCAGGTCAATTCATACGAATTACTAAAATCGGAAACAGGCAAAGACTGCTACCATGTTTTCAACTTTGAAAATGGTGGTTTTGTTATAGTATGCGCCGACAGAAGAGGAACTCCAATTCTTGGTTTCTCAGATGAAAACAGCTTCATTTTCGACGAAGTTGCTCCAGCCACTCAAGAATGGGTTAAACAATACATGCAGCAACTCGACATTATCGAGGCTAAGAATATTGAAGTGTCCAATGAAAACATTGAAGCATGGAATCCATCAGTTACCCGCTCTCGTACAAGAAGCGTAGGTCCATTGCTAACAACCAAATGGGATCAGGGCTATCCGTACAATATGCTATGCCCAGAACATTCCCAAGGCAACCACGGTCACACATATACAGGATGTGTTGCCACTGCAATGGCTCAGGTTATGAAATATTGGAATTATCCAGAGCACGGTACAGGAAAAATATCTTACTTCTGGGGACAATGGGATACCATCAACCTTGCCGAAGTAAACTACGACTGGGACAACATGCCAAACCAGTACTTCAACTGGACAGACGAACAGAAGAATGCTGTTGCTACTCTTATGCTTCACTGCGGTGTTTCAATCAACATGGATTACGGATGGGATGGTTCGGGAACTCAGACCGAATACACTGTAGATGCTTTAAGATATAACTTCGGCTATAGAAACGGTGTAAACTACAAGACTAGAGACAACGGAAATCCAGACGAAGAACAATTCGAGCACTACTATGACAACGATACTATTTGGACAAGAATGCTGATGGAAGACCTTGACATGCATAGACCACTTATATATAGCGGACGTCCATCATCAGGTGCAGGTCACGCATGGGTATGCGATGGCTACAGAGTTGACAGTCAAGGTGCTAGAACCTTCTCCATGAACTGGGGATGGGGCGGTAGCGGAAACGGCTTTTTCACTATCGACAACCTTAACACACATTCAGGTCCAGGTGATGACGGTAGCTATAATTTCATTTACGACCAGGGTGCTGTTTTCAATCTAGCAGTTCCATCTGCACCGTTCTGCATGCAGGAAACAAACGTATATGAAGAAGAATATTGGACAATTAACGATGGTAGCTACGCTCACCTATACAATAATAACACCGATTGCGACTGGCTCATCAAGGTCAGAAACTATGCAACTGATACTGTCATATGCTACTTCAACTACTTCGAACTCGAATCTGGCGACGAACTGAAAATTTATGCTGGAGAAGATGCTTCTGGAACATTGCTTTATACATTCTACGAGGGCAACGAACCTGTTGACACAATTTGGCATCTCGGAACACCTCTATACTTACATTTCACTTCCGATGGTGAAAATCATGCAAGAGGTTGGGAAATGCACTACGAAGCATTGAGATACCCATTTACTGTCACATCTTCGATTAGCGGTTCGGGTGGTACAATAACACCAGAAGGTCCAACTCGCGTAATGAAAGATTCTAACCTTACCATCAAGATGACTCCAAACGATGGACAGAAAGTTACTGAATTTGTCGTTGACGAAAGCGTTATCGTAAAGAATACAGCTGCAGGCGAAACAGTAACCTACACATTCACAAACATCAAAGAAAACCACACTATCGAAGTAAAATTTGGCCCAGCTTCAGTTAACGACGAAACCTTGTCTAACATCGAAATTTTCCCCAACCCAAACAGCGGAAAATTCTCAGTTAACTTTGGAGAACTGAATGTTCAGTCATACCAGATTTTCGATATGAGCGGACGCATCATAGAAGAAAACACAATCAATAGCAACTATCATGATTTCGACATCAATCTTTCTGCTGGAACATACTTCTTGAGAGTTATTGCTGACGATAAAGTTGCTACTCAAAAAATCATAATTGAATAATTTTAAAGGCAATCAAAAAAACGGCTTCGAAATGAAGCCGTTTTTTTTTGACTTATGCACAACTAATTATTGGTAAGTCAGCAAAAAATGTTGACAGCATTACAACATATAAATTAAATTTGCAAACAAAACAATTACATTACAAATAAATGAATATTGCAGCTATAATCCCAGCAAGATACGCCTCAACAAGGTTTCCGGGAAAGCCATTGGTTAACATTAATGGCAAATCAATGATACACAACGTATATATACAAGCATCGAAAGTTTTCGATTGTGTATATGTCGCCACAGATGACAATCGTATTGCAAAGGAAATAGAAAGTTTCAACGGCAAATACGTAATGACATCCAAGAAACACAAAAGCGGAACCGACCGCTGCGCCGAAGCCATCTTAAAAGTAGAAGAAGCCGAAGGCAAAGAATTTGACGTTGTAATAAACATTCAAGGTGACGAACCTTTCATAAAAACAGAACAACTGACAGAAATAAAGAAATGCTTCAACAAAAAGCGCACACAAATTGCAACTTTGGTTAAACCAATAAACAACAAGGACGACATTTTCAATCCAAACAAACCCAAGGTAGTGATTTCTACAGACAATGAAGCAATATATTTCAGTCGTTCTCCAATACCGTATCTGCGCGGACACAAAGAATCCACATGGATTACCAAGCACTTGTATTACAAACATATAGGTCTATACGGCTACCGCAAGGACATACTCCTTGAACTCACAAAACTCAACCAGACTCCTCTCGAACTAGCGGAAAGTCTGGAACAGCTAAGATGGATTGAAAACGGATACAAAATAAAGGTTGCTTTCACCGAACACGAAACCATAAGTATCGACACTCCAAAAGATCTGGAGAAAATAAAGGAAATTGGACTACTATAAAATGAAAATTGCTGTAAACACACGACTTCTACTGAAAGGCAAACTCGAAGGTATCGGATGGTTTACATACGAAACTCTCAAGCGCATTGTTATACAGCACCCCGAACATAAGTTCTTTTTCATTTTTGACAGACAGTACGACAACGAATTCGTATTTGCAGAAAACATTACCCCAATAGTACTAAACCCTCCCACCCGTCACCCTTTTCTGTGGATATACTGGTTTGAATACAAAATACCTAGACTTCTAAAAAAGATAGGTGCAGACATTTTCCTGTCAACCGATGGATACATATCTCTTAGAACCGACATTCCTCAAATTGACGTAATCCACGATATAAATTTCGTACATAACCCCAAACAACTTCCTTGGCTCACAAGCTGGTACTACAACAAATATTTCGTCAAATTTGCCCACAAAGCGCATCATTTAGGAACGGTTTCGGAATTTTCGAAAAAGGACATATGCAATACATACGGCATTTCAGAAGAAAAGGTAACAGTGTGCTACAACGGCGCTAATAGCTGCTACAAGCCCATTAGCGAAACGGAAAAGGAAGTCGTTCGCAAACATTACAGCAATGGAAAACGATATTTCATATTTGTAGGAGCTCTCAGCCCACGCAAGAATGTTGACGGGCTTATGCGAGCATTTGAAATATTCAAGGACAAGTACGACAGCGACATGAAGTTGATTATTGTTGGAGGTTCGCTACACAAGACCGAAGAAATAGAAAAGGTTTATAACGAAATGACACATAAGGACAGTGTAATATTTACAGGAAGATTAGAAACTGCCGAACTTAGCAAACTTGTCGCTGCCTCAGAATGTCTCACATACATACCCCATTTTGAGGGCTTTGGCATTCCATTACTTGAAGCCATGTATGCCGAAACTGCGATAATATGCAGCAATACCAGTTCGCTTCCTGAAGTCGTAGGTGATGCAGCACTTATATGTGACGGTTCCAACAATTTTGACGTGGCAGAAAAGATGTATAGCATATGCTCGAACAAAGAATTACGAAAATCCATTATAAACAAAGCTAAAGAACAAAGAACAAAATTCTCGTGGCAACATACAGCAGATCAACTTTGGAAATGCATCGAAACCGCCATAAAATAATCTATAGCATGCTGAAACAATATTTCAAAGAAAATACAATTGAAGCCGGCTGCGACGAAGCTGGCCGAGGATGCCTTGCTGGTCCTGTTTATGCCGCAGCGGTCATACTCCCCCCCGACTACAAAAACGAGAAACTCAACGACTCGAAGCAACTTACAGAGAAAAAACGAGACGAACTAAGGCTTGAAATAGAACGCGACGCCATCTCGTTTTGCGTCGCCTCAATGGACAACAATGAAATCGACAGCATAAATATTCTTAAAGCATCAATATTATCAATGCACAAGGCTGTTTCCGGTCTAAAAATAATTCCCGAACTATTGCTAATAGACGGCAACAAATTCATTCCATACAAAAAAATTCCACACAAATGCATTGTAAAAGGCGATGCCACCTACATGTCAATAGCAGCAGCTTCGATTCTAGCAAAAACATATAGGGACGAATTCATGTACAAAATAGCCAAAGAATTTCCAGAATACCACTGGGAACAAAATAAAGGATACCCGACAAAAGCACATCGCACTGCTATTGAAAAATATGGTCCGACAAAATACCACCGAATGTCATACAAACTGACAGATTCTCAATTATCCTTATTCGAATAACAAAAATAAAATTAACTTTGCACTATAAAATTCATAAAATTATGAAAAGAATAGCAATATTACTCGCATTTATGACTCTGTACACAATGTCAATAGCACAGGTACACAAGCCCAATGACCCAAATTTCTCAATGAAATGCAAAACCGGACAATACTTAAAATATACAATAACTTCGAAAAAAAGTCCATATACAGTAATACTCAACGGCATAAAGGGAGATACCGAAAATGTAAAAAAAATCGAAATCCCAGCTACCGTACTCTATAAGGATACCGTCTATGCAGTAACGACAATCAACAAAGGCGCATTTTCAAACATCAGCTCATTGACATCTGTCACAATACCACAGACAGTAAAAACAATAAAAGCAGAAGCATTCAAGAACTGTTCAGCATTGAAGTCGATAAAATTAAGCGGAACAATAGAACATTGCGGAGAAAACGCATTTGCAGGCACAGCAATTGCAAAACCTATATACTCAGGCAAAAACCTTGTGTATTACCCGGCAAACACTGCAGAATACAAAATCAATGAAGGTACAGAAGCCATACTTGAATACGCATTTGGAACCTGCAAGGAAATGTCATCTATCACAATACCCGCCTCTGTAAATAATATTTATGCCTCCTCATTTGCCAACTGCACCAAACTCACAAACATTACAGTTGCCGAAGGAAATGTCAAATATGACAGCCGAAACGACTGCAATGCTATTGTTCTAAAAGCCGAAAATAAAATCATAATAGGTTGCTGCAACTCAACAATTCCAAATGGAATAACTAGCATTGGAAGAACAGCCTTCGCCAACACACCACTGCAAAAAATTGACATTCCAAGCACTGTTACAAGTATCGAAGATTCAGCATTTTACAACAGCGAACTCACTTTAGTAACAATACCCGAATCTGTAAAGGAAATTGGAGCCAGTGCATTCGTAAGAAACAAAAAACTGGCAGTTGTAAATTTCAACGCTACCGATTGCAATCCGATAAACAAGGATTATCCTGCATTTGCACAATGTATGTCGCTCATTTCGGTAAACTTTGGAGACAATGTTAGAATTGTACCAGCATACGCATTCATGGCTTGCGAAGAACTTCGATATGCCACACTATCAAACTCAATAATAGAAATCGGAGACAAGGCTTTCTACGAATGTAAAATGCTATCGTATATAGAACTGCCTAATTCCGTAGAAAAGGTCGGACCCCAATCATTTTATGAATCTGGCATTTCCGAACCAGTGCATTCCGATCTCTTATTTGCATATTTCCCGCCAAACTACGCTACAGAATATTCTATTCCAGAAGGTATAAAGACAATAGGACGATATGCTTTCCAATATGCTGGCAATCTAAAAACCGTTAAAATACCTAATAGTGTAACAAAAATTGAAGAAAATGCATTCTTTAATTTCCTTGAATTAGAATCTATTATTATGTCTGATTCTTTGGAAATAATGGAATATGGAGCTTTCGCATATTGTACAAAGATGAAATCCATTACACTTCCTAACACACTAAAAATAATTAATAATAATGTTTTTATGGGATGCTATAACTTAAAAAAAGTCACAATACCAAACTCTGTAACAGAAATAAACAACTTAGCATTTTATGATTCAGGACTAGAATCAATAACCTTACCTAAATCTATTCAAAAAATTTCAAGCTCTGCTTTTAGACAATGCTACGAATTAAAGAACATATACATCCCCAAAGGAACAATGTCACAATTCAAGAATATGCTTGATGCTGAATATCACAGCAAACTGAAAGAAAAATAGCACCCCCTATTCCAACTTTTCGGCAAGTTCGAGCCAACGCATTTCCTTTGCATCGATACTTTCGATAAGTTGCGAATATTCCGATGATTTTGCAACAATCTCAAATGGAGAGAGATTTCCTGAGTTCATCTCTTCCTCCATTGTAACCCTCTTTGCATTCAAATCTTCTAGCTCCTTTTCAAGCATTTCGTATTCACGTTGCTCATTATACGAAAGTTTTTTCTTAGGTGCTGGCGGCTGTACTGGCTTACGAGGTTCCGTTGCAACAGGCTTTATTTCCTTTGGCATAACGGACTCCATATATCGCACATATTCCCGTGAATCACGGAACTGCGTATAGTTGCCAGGAAAATCAGCGATTCTCCCATCTCCTTCAAAAACGAAAATATGGTCAACTATCTTGTCCATGAAAAAACGGTCGTGCGACACAATTATGACAGTAGCATCTATCATGGTCAAGTATTCTTCCAAGACCTGCAAGGTTGTAATGTCCAAATCGTTTGTTGGCTCATCCATTATCAGAACATTGGGTTGCTGAATTAGCACAGTACATAAGTATAACCTACGCTTCTCGCCTCCACTAAGCTTGCGCACAAGCGTGTGCTGCATGTCACCGGTAAACATAAAATAATTTAGCAAACCTGATGCCGAAAAACTCTTGCCATCACGTAACTTCACATCATCGGAAATCTTGCGCACAATGTCTATAGGCTTGTCATCGTCGTTAAATGAGATGCCATCTTGCGTATAATATGCAAATTTTACAGTCTGACCAATCTCTATATGTCCGCTGTCAGGAGCAAGATTTCCTGTAATAAGGTTCAAAAAAGTCGTCTTTCCTACTCCATTTCGCCCTACTATACCTATTTTTTCACCTCTCGAAACCTTGTAGGAAAATTCATTGATAATCCTTTGGTCTCCAAATGATTTAGACACATTGTATATATCAATTATCTTCTTCCCAAGCCTTTGGTTGGCGACATCAAGTTCCAATTTTCTATTGTCGATTCGCTGCGAAGCCTTTGCTTTTAGGTTTTCAAACTCATCGATTCTATATTTTGCCTTGTGAGAACGCGCTTTGGGCATACGACGAATCCACTCCTGTTCTGTCCGCATAAGATTCTGCGCACGCTCAATATTTGCCTGTAAATTCTCTATACGTTCGGCACGTTTCTCAACATAATATGTATAATTACCTGAATACGAATATGTTTTACCGCCATCTAGTTCAATTATCGTATCGCAAATACGATCCAGAAAATAGCGGTCATGCGTTACCATGAATATAGTAATATTGGCTGTTGAAAGAAAATCTTCAAGCCATTCTATCACATTGAGGTCCAATTGATTTGTCGGCTCATCTAGTATCAGAAGCTGCGGTTCACATATAAGTAGTCCCGCAAGTGCGACACGCTTTTTTTGCCCGCCGCTAAGAGTTCCGATTTTTTTGTCAAGGTCGTGAATGTCGAGTTTACCAAGTATCTGCCTGATACGCGATTCGTAGTCCCATGCATTGAGGGCATCCATCTTATCGAGTAAAGATGGTAACACTTCGTGCGATTCGGAATACAGACAATCGTTGTACTGACGTATAGTTTGAGTAATCTCATTTTCAAGCACAAACACTGCATCAAGCACAGTACGGTCAGGATTCATATCTATTTCCTGAGGCAGGTATCCTATTCTAACATCGCGACGACGGCTCAATTTTCCGCTATCTGAAGAATCGACACCAGCAAGAATATTAAGCAATGAAGTTTTTCCAGTCCCGTTCTTGGCGACTAATGCTATTTTCTGTCCATCACCTATGCTAAGGCTGATGTTTTCAAACAACAGTTTGTCACCGTAGCGCTTGCTTATGTTTTCTGCCTGAAGAAGACTTTCCATATTCTACTACTCAAAATATCCTCCATATCTTTTCATCGGGGAACGGAGCCACAATGACAATTTCTTCCTTTTTCACTGGGTGCGTAAATGTAATGCGCGCAGCATGGAGGTTGATTCCGCCATTTTTGTTGGAACGCGGATAGCCGTACTTCAAATCGCCACGAATAGGACACCCCATGTTTGCGAGTTGGCAACGAATCTGATGATGCCGCCCGGTATGCAAGTCAACCTCAAGCAAATAATAACGCTCCGAATGACCTACTACTTTATATGACAAACTGGAGCGTTTGGCTTCAGGATGCTTCTCGTCAACTACATACGACTTGTTCTGTTTTACATTTCTATATATGTAATCGACAAGAGTATCGCTATCCTTTGGTGGCTTGTTGCCTACAACTGCAAGATATGTCTTATGAGCATCCTTTGTGCGGAAAAGTTCGCTCAAACGAGTCAATGCCTTGCTCGTCTTTGCGAAAAGCACCACTCCGCTCACTGGACGGTCGATACGATGCGGAACACCGAGAAAAACATTCCCAGGTTTGTGATCTCGTTCCTTTATATATGATTTCAATATCTCAGACAATGGCTTGTCGCCAGTATTGTCACCTTGCACAATCTGACCGGCCTGCTTGTTAACAGCAATTATATGATTGTCTTCGTAAAGAATATCAATAGTTGTATTCTGATTTTCAGCCATGATACAACAAAGTTTGTCAGTACTGTTCCTGTTCGTTCGGAAAATTCTCCGACTTTACATCGCTGATGTAATTTGATACCGCATCGGTAATAACCTTGTCCAGGTCGGCATAGCGACGCAGGAAGCGTGGAGAGAACTCCTGAGTAATACCAAGCATATCATGCATTACAAGCACCTGTCCGTCGGCAGCACCAGCACCAATACCAATGATCGGAATCTTGATTTCAGAAACAATGCGCGATGTAAGGCTAGCTGGAATCTTTTCCAACACAATTGCAAAGCAACCCAATTCCTGAAGCAGATATGCATCTTCAACCAAGCGAGAAGCCTCCTCATCATCCTTGGCACGAACAGCATAGGTTCCAAACTTGTTTATACTCTGTGGGGTCAGACCCAGATGTCCCATAATAGGAATACCTGCCGACAAAATTCGCTTGATGGACTCTTCTGATTCCATTCCGCCTTCTAGTTTCACGGCACCTGCACCAGTTTCCTTCATTATGCGTATTGCCGACGACAAAGCCTCTTTGGAGTTGCTCTGATAGGTTCCAAACGGCAAATCCACAACCACCAATGCCCTATCGACAGCGCGGACAACGCTTTTGGCATGGTAAATCATCTCGTCGAGAGTTATCGGCAAGGTCGTTTCGTAGCCAGCCATCACATTCGAAGCAGAATCACCGACAAGTATTACGTCAATACCTGCCTTGTCGATAATTTTTGCCATACTATAGTCGTATGCTGTGAGCATCGAAATCTTTTCGCCACGATTCTTCATTTCCTGAAGAATGTGAGTCGTAACCTTCTTTATTTCCTTATGTACCGACATAATGGTAAGTTTAATAGTCTGTTTTTAGTGCCTGAAATGTCTTATTCCTGTGAAAACCATAGGAATCTTGTTCTCATTGCAGTAGTTTATTGTATCCTCGTCGCGGATAGAGCCACCTGGCTGAATAACAGCCGAAATTCCTTCCTTGTATGCTATTTCGATAGAATCGGCAAACGGGAAGAAAGCATCAGAAGCCATGACAGCGCCTTCGAGTTCAAATCCGAAACTCTTTGCCTTTTCGATAGCCTGTTTCAAAGCATCAACACGCGAAGTCTGGCCTGTTCCGCTTGCGAGAAGCTGAGCATTCTTGACCAAAACAATGGCATTCGACTTGGTGCTCTTCACAATCTTATTGGCAAAGAATAAATCCTGAATTTGTGCACCGGTTGGTTTCTCGTTGGTAACATACTTCAAATCATCCATACCTTCGATACGAGTATCTCTATCTTGCACCAAAACGCCATTTATTGCACTGCGCAACACATGTTTCGATACATTATTATGCTTTTGAACAAGGATTATGCGGTTTTTCTTCTGCTCTAGCACCTCGAGGGCCTCTTTTGTAAAATCGGGAGCTATTATAACCTCAAAGAAAATCTTATTGATTTCCTGGGCTACCTCACGATCAATAGGACGGTTTGTGACAATTATACCTCCATATGCCGACACTGGGTCGCAGGCAAGAGCATCTTTCCATGCCTTAAGCAAAGTACTGCGTGTGGCAATACCGCATGCATTGTTGTGCTTGAGTATTGCAACTGTCGTATCTTCGAATTCGCGTATGAGGTTTATACCAGCATCAATATCGAGAATATTGTTGTAACTAACCTCCTTACCGTGAAGTTTATGGAACATATCGTCGAAATTACCGAAGAATTTTGCTTCCTGATGAGGATTCTCGCCATAGCGCAAAGGCATATATTCACGCTGCGAAAGTTTTAGTTGTGACATTGAATTATCGTCGAACCAATTAAAAATTGCGGAATCGTAATTAGAACTTATACCAAACGCTTCGCGAGCGAATCTACGACGAGTTTCGAGATCGGTAGAACATCCGTTTTCTTCAATAATATTGCAAAGCTCCTGATATTGTCCCTTATGCGAAACAATCAAAACATCCTTATAGTTCTTGGCGGCTGCCCTTATCAACGAAATTCCACCTATATCAATTTTCTCAATGATATCGCTTTCCGAAGCATTAGACTTCACCGTCTGCTCAAACGGATACAAGTCAACAATAACAAGATCAATTTCTGGAATTTCATACTGAGCAACCTGTTCCATATGGCTTTCTTCTTCACGAACAGCAAGAATACCGCCAAAAATCTTAGGATGCAAAGTCTTTACCCTGCCGTCAAGAATAGATGGATAACCTGTAACATCCTCAACCTTTGTAACCTCAACGTCGAGAGAAGAAATAAAATCATAGGTTCCCCCAGTAGAATAAATTTTTACACCATAGTTGCTCAAATTCTTGACAACCAAATCCAAATCGTGCTTGTCGAACACGGAAATCAAAGCCGATTTAATAACCTTTTGCATATATCTTATTTTTTAATACTATTTAACATCATTTTTATTTGCACTTTGCTGACGCACCACCTCGTACACCAATACAGCTGTTGACACTGAAACATTGAGAGACTCTGTCTTGCCGTACATAGGTATCTTAACAAGCCTATCGGCGCGTTTCTGCATAGTCTTCGAAACACCGACATCCTCGGCGCCCATAATCAATGCCGTAGGCTGTGAAAAATCCTCGTTATAAACCACATTTTCTGTCTTTTCGGTAGCAGCATACACCGTGAAACCACTTTGTTGAAGGAAGAGAACTGAATCAACCAGATTTTTTTCGCGACATACAGGAATATTGTATAGTGCACCCGCCGAAGTCTTTATTGCATCCTCGGTAATTCTTGCCGAATTAGTTTCAGGAATCACGATGGCTGTCACTCCAGCACATTCGCATGTACGGGCGATAGCACCAAAGTTGCGTACATCGGTAATTCCATCAAGGATTACAACAATAGGATTACGCCCTTCTTCAAAAGCAGACATCACAACATTTTCAAGGTTCTGATACGAAACTGGAGAAATGTATGCCACCACCCCTTGATGATTTCGGTTTGTAATCTTGTCAAGTTTTTCGGCTGGCACATACTGTATATTCAGTTTGTTGCGTCGCAACGTAGCCATAAGTTCCACCGAAAGGTCACCCGTCATGTTCTGCCTTACAAGAACCTTGTCAATCTGCTGCCCAGCATTTATTGCCTCGAGCACAGGCCTTATTCCAAAAATAAAATCACTCATTGTTCAATTTTGATACTGTAAATATTTTACCCGACCGCCAGGTTGCCAGTACCTGCTGCCAGATAGACTGATATGTATTAGACCTAAGCAACGAAAAGTCGTTACGAAGTCCCGAATAATTTTCAAAAGTAAACACCATGCTTTGCTGGCCGCTACCATACGACCACTCCTCACTAGTAGGCGTAATATTAACGACTGTTGGAGGCCCCAACATAATATATATCATCCCCCGATCGGTACGCCACCCCTCATCGCTACTGGCAAACAGCATGTTTGACAATGCAACGCGGCTATAAAAAACACGTATCTGCTCCTTGGCATTCTTTTCGTTCTTCGATAGTCCAAGCCAAAAAGCATCGACGGACTTTTTGGTATTTGAAGAAGAATCAATCAATTCATATTCGCGTCCTGTACATATAAGTTTCATTGGTTCAAGCATATCGGCAACAGTAGTTACATTAGGATACATAAGATTTTTAGTAACCACTATGCCAAATTTATCATTCTTTTGCGTAGAACCCAATGCATATAAGCCAGGAGCCTCAAAACTTATAGTATCGCCAAATCTATACCTGAAAACGGAATCAGGAATAGTCGCGGATTTTAAAGAAGAACTCCAATACGGAGATAGAGGAACATATGGTTTCTGTGCATAATACTCCACATCAACAGTTTCCTTATTACGTGGACCAAACACGCGGATAGGCTGACCAGACCTCACTACATTTGAAAAAAGAATCTCTCCAGAAAGAGTTTTTACCATAAAGTTGCCATCATGGAAACCTTGTGTGTTCTTTATATCACATAAAAGCCGCTTGCGGACATTGTATTGCATGTTTACAAAATCAACAACCAACTTATAGCGAATATTTTCTCTAATTCCAATTTTGAAATGGCCATACACGTATTCTCCGTCTAACACATTAAAGCTAAATCGCATAGAAGCGGTATCGACAATATGGAAATCATCGGCACGGCGAAGATAATATTTCACATACAGACCAAATTCTTTATTTAAAGGATTTGCTAGAGCGTTTTTTATTTCCTGTGTCCTAATCCTAAAGAAAACATCGGCTTCATTTTCGGACAGAACTGCTGTCGCGATCTGAGGATTCACAACAGAACTGCTAGGATTGTACATTGCCGAAAAATCGGAAGCATTTGACTTAGACTGGACAGCATTAGATGTAGCATTATTCTGCGGCAAAGTAAAGCAGCCGCCTAACGATGCGAGCACAACTATCAGCAATATATATACAAACGACCTAGTATTCACTTTCGGTATTCTGGAATTTTTTGTCCATATCCTTCTTAAACTTGTTCTTGTCGGCAGTACCTTCTAGCACTACAGAATAATTATCGAGCGGTTTCTCCTTGGATTCTGCAATAATCGAATTATACTTCTCCTCGCTTGAGATGGTCTTCAATACACCGTTCTTATACATAAAATAGAACCATGTCTTATCATCTGGTTCGACAAGCATTTCGAAAGCCTCAGCGCCCTTGGTCTTTACTATTCTCACAAAACCGCTTACATATCGAGATACTCTGTGTTTTCCGAAACTAACAAAACCTATAGGTCCTCCGCATACCATCCCGCGAGTCTGCGACTTGCGGTCGTATATGAACTTAAGGTCGGTCAATACCACCTTGTTTTCGATAAGCATCTTTGGCAACTTATCGTAGTTACCGAAACTTACATTGGTCATATATTTGTTATACTCGGCAGTATCAAGGAACTGCTTCAAAGCAATGTGATACGACTCGTCGTTTTCGTCAACAAATTCGGAACTTGTGGCCGGTATTGTCTTAGCCATATAATCATATGCAGCAGATGGTAACGGCATGTTTATAAACATTGTAGTATTGAAAGTTACCGTATCGGTTTCCACATTGTAATCGAAGGTTCCAAATGAATTTACGTTAAACGTATATGTAAGGTTCTTACTAAATATAAACTGTCCTTCTCCTTTGATATTACATGTACTTTCATCGATCGACATATAGTTGCCTGGCAGGTTATGCTCGTTGAGCTTTTCTAATGAAGAAATCTCATATCGGCTTGAATCTGCATTATAGTAAAGATATCCATTTACATCGAATAGCGCCTCATCGGCGGTTCCTCTACGCTTAGCTATAAATGCTGGATACACAGTATTATTACCATACATAATCGAGGTTCGCAAAACCATGTTGTTTATGCTCTTGAAATCTTTGTTTATCGGAATAAACGCAGCTTCTGGATTGACAAAAGCCTTAAATTTAAACCATTGTGGAGCTGTATCGCACTCGTAATTTATACGTGCGGCACCAACATATTCGAGAGAATCGATTCCAGCATATACATTGACACTACCCTGATATGCAAAGTGTCTTGTAATATTGTAGTTGTCAGGCTCCAATATTTCGCCATGAGCACGTGTTTCGCCTTCTACAACGCCAATGTCTGAGAAATAAATCTTCTGCGGCTGCTTGGTTTCGTTGATATAATCGTAGGAAGCATCTGCCGTGTAGTCGCGTTTTCCTTTAATACTTACCGTTGCATCATAGAATTTATAGTACTCGTTTGTTACATTGGCTGTAATCTTTGCTTTTCGCAAGGTGTCCATAGCAGCATTATCCCTAATGATTACATCTTCGGACGGGAATATAGCCGCATCAGCAACTCTAATCACACCAATGTTCTTTCCTGTAATCACATGCTTGTTTCTGGTATAACTATAAACAGCTTCTGGTACAAAAAACGCCAAATTATCCTGTCCCGTCATATACGACTCAAACCTAGAACTACTCAAGAATGCAGACTCCCACTTATCCCAATCCTGCTCAGGATCTATATTCTTTATATTGTCGAGAATCTCTTTTCTTGTAGTGAATGCAAGTTCTTCTTTGTCCATATACCAAATCGTCTTGTCGGCCTTACACTTATACTTGTTATATGGAAAATTTTGCTCCGACATATCGCCGTTTGACGTAAAATCACCCTGCTTTGCCAAGAAGTCGATATGTGCCTTCTGACCAGAACCGTCAAACACTCTGTCAGAAACGTTAGCTCCGAAAATACTAAAATCGGCAGTATCGGCATCAAAGACATCCTTGTTATAAACAAAATCTTTCGACTCAAGCATAGCCTTATCAATAAAGGTCGTTCCCTCGCCATGCAATCCCTTGGAGGTTATTACCAAATTACCGTCTAATTTAGCCTTACCATCATACATAACGAAATTGGATGTATCTTTTTCCACATGGAACTTATCCTTACTTACTTTCCAACGCAGAGAATTTTCCACACCTACAACTTTGGGGAACTCTACAGGTGATTTACGCTGTTCCATAACCATGTTTTTAGAGTGCCCCTCCATCTCGTCGGGGAACAATGTAACGTAGGCATCACTGAATGTAGTACTAAGATAATTGATTGTTCCATCTGCGCGCAATCCCTTATTGCTCAAATCGATAACATTCTTAAAGGTTGCCTTGCCGTTATATATAGGCATTCCAGAAGCTGGAGTCTTATATTCGAATCCTAGCGACCAGTCGCTCTGTCGTACTACAAGTGTCTCGTTCAGATCAGGAATTATTCCTCCACTTACAAGCACGCCACTGAAATGTATGTTATCCTTGTTATATCCTTCGATACTATCAAGGGTAAACGGATCTATCTTAAAATAGAATTTATCCCTCTCGTATATTCCATTGTAAACTTGAGGGCTATCATAATAAACATATGAATCCTTTTTCGACACCAATTTAGGATACTCCTTGTAGTCGGCAAATCCCGACTTGTTGTTAGGATAATCAATATAGAAATCCCCAGACAGGTTTTCGAGTTTATTTCTAACAATAGCAACCTTGGTCTGTCCGTTTTGATCGAGAAAACCCATTTCGGGAGTAGTCATTGCCACAATTTTCATTGAATCGCAATTTGGCACATCAATCTTGAACATACCATAGTCAAAACGGAAGCCGGAACCATACATATAGAATTGTCCTGCCTGCAACAACCCGTCAAAAATAAAGTTTCTATTCTTTTGAATAACCAATTTATTTCCCTTAGGATACACCGTAACATTTTGAGAATCGGATAGATGCACATATGGCACACCGAACATCTTCAAGTCGAAATTAGCAAGGCTTAATTTTGCATTTGCTACAGTATCGTTTCCTATTGCACTCTGTACCACCTGTTTGGTATCCTTGTCAACCATTACGCCTTCGGCCGATTTTACTTTACTGTAAAACAATATTACATCGGAATCGGAATCGCCATTATGAGCGGCTAGGAATCGCCAAGTTTCATCGTGAACTTTGATAATTTCTTTTGACTGATCGTATGAAATATATCCCTTGTAGGTCATAGCATACACAAGCTGCAAAGCCTGATCGCGACCCACTTTCATATAATTGCACAAGTCGGTAAGTGTAAACTCGGGGTATCCTCCCACATAACTAACCACCGATGCGATTACTTCGAGAGGATTGCGTGCATCCTGTTTTTTCAACGCCCGGTACTTGTCGTATGTATAATAATCAGCCGACTCGAAAACCACTTCGCTAGGAGTTCCCTGTGTATTAATAGTAGCTAAGTCGATTACAGGCTTGTCTATCACCCATTTCAATGATGTAAAGTCCATAGAAAGCTGATGATAGGTATCGACAAAATTTATGTTGGAACGGCCTTCCTTAGTCCTAATAACCTCAAGGTATCCATTTTCTTTATAATCGTATTGCTTCTCCGCCTTACGGTTACGACCAGTCTTCTCCTGCTGCTCCTTTTCAAATTTGCGTTTCACCAAAGTATAACGCATTGTAACCGAAGGATGATATATAGAATCTGTTCCTAGCCGAAGCACTATTTCGCAATCGTCGGAAACAATTTTCTCTGGATCAAAAACAAAAGAATTTGCATATGCGCTAAACGAAACACTATCGTTCTTGGTTATTCGTATTTCGGCCTTATTGTTGTCGGTTCCGCTACCTATAAAATTCCTACCTCTTACTGATAAACCGCCACGATAGTCAACATCTTTTACAATGTCTTTTATATCAAAGTTTTGAGAATAACTTGTAAAACGCGGATACGACGACTTGTATGGCTTCTCGCCATTCTGTGCCTTATCAAGCAAGTCTCCCATCAAATCCTGAGTGAAGTAATACTTGTTGTGAAACACTACACTATCGGCCTTTAATGCGATTTCTGTCATATTAAGCGTATAATTATCAACAATTACGCTCATACTGTCGATTGGATAGCCAACACGCTCCCAACCCAGAGTTCCGCCTTTTCCAACCCAAGTCTTAGCTATTGGATCAAGCACTCCCGAAGTAGCATACAATTTCAAGCTATCCCTATCTTGGTGACCAACTAGATCAACATCATCGAACTTTATTTTAAAACTTCCATTTTCGTGCAAAAACAAAAAGTTCATTTTGTTGACCGTCCAGTTAGTACGCTGATTGTTGGCTATTATATTCTTAGTTACTAGCAAGTTTATATTCATCAAGAACTCAGAGAGGTCGTTAACTCTGGTTTTTCGGCCAGCAGCGACCATGTCCTGCAAAGTCTTTTCATATTTCTCATACTGACTATAATCGTACCCACGACGCTTAAATGTCATAAGGATATTTGTAAAACGTACAAAATCGGGATATGGTTTGCAACCTTTGGACAACAACTGGTTCACAGTTCTGATAAAGTTGTCGCGCTGAGGCGAAGTAAGCGTATCAGACTGCCAAAAAGCAAGGAATTCCTTTTGCATGCCAGCACCATCTTTGCGCATATCGCCTGTAAAAGTAAGCTGTTGCGCAAATTCCTTTCCAAATTTGGTGGGTTCCATGGTAAACTGAGCCGATGCTCCCAAAGCAACAAAGCCGAATATCAATATAGCAAATAATTTTTTCATATTATCAGTCTATTTTTCAAATACACAAGCCGTCCATTCCTCTTCTGAAATACACTTTGCAAAGGTAAGGCCACAATCGGCACAAACTTGCTTTATCTGATCAATTTCGGTTAAGAAGAACCCGCTCAGAAGCAATACCGCATTCTTTTTCATAAGACGAGCATATGTTGGTATTTGTTTTTTCAGGATATTGAGATTTATGTTTGCAAATACGAAATCGTAATCCACCTCGGGAATATCCTCCACATCGCCCTGCGATGCTATAATATTGCCGACACCATTTCGAGCCGCATTTTCTTCTGTATTCTCGTAAGCCCACTCATCGATATCTATTGCATATATCTTTGCAGCTCCAAGAATTGACGCATATATCGCCAAAATTCCTGTTCCACATCCCATGTCAAGACCTGTTTTACCATTTAGGTCAAGTTCGGCAATCAGGCGGCACATCATCGATGTAGTTGCATGATGACCTGTTCCGAACGACATTTTGGGTTCTATTACAATCGTATGTTTAGTATTGAACGTTTCGGAATGGAAAGGAGCCTTGATAGCAAGATTATCGTCAACGACTATTGGCGAAAAGTTTTCTTCCCACTGCTTGTTCCAGTTCTCTTGCGGAATGACTTTTACGGATGCCTCCACGCCAAATTGACCTAATATTTCGTCAACATCAGCCCTAACATATTTATCCTCGGCCACATAAGCCAATAGTTTTCCATTCTCCTCACTAAAACTGTCGAAATTCTGTTCTGCGAGGAACGCCACCAATATATCGGAAAGGGACGGATTGCTACGAGGTATCTCGATTGAAAGTTCCAAATAGTTCATATACTTTATTTTACGTTTATGTCTTTTATTGCACAATCAAAAAACGGCATGGGCAAGATATATCTTTCCCATGCCATGTATCGTTACTACTAAATAGCCTTTATTATGCTAATGAAATCGTTAGCCTTGAGCGAAGCTCCGCCAACAAGTCCGCCATCGATATCGGGCTGAGCGAACAAATTAGCTGCATTGCCAGCATTTACACTACCTCCGTAAAGAATAGTTGTATCGTCAGCAATCTGTGCATTGTATAACTTTGCCAACAATCCACGGATAAAAGCATGTATTTCTTCGGCTTGCTCTGGAGTAGCGGTCTTGCCTGTACCTATTGCCCATACTGGTTCGTATGCAACAATAGTATTCTTGAAGTTGTCAGCCGAAACATTCTTAAGAGCATTGCGCAACTGCGACTCAATGACCTCAAAATGCTTTCCTGCCTCGCGTTCTTCAAGTTTTTCGCCACAGCAAAGTATTGGTGACAGCCCGTTGGCATAGCACTGATCCAGCTTAGTAGCAATAACCTCATCGGTATCGCCAAAATACTGACGGCGCTCGCTATGTCCGATTATAGTAAACTCAACGCCGAGATCTTTAATCATGTTTGCTGCAACTTCGCCAGTATATGCGCCTTTCTCATATTGCGAGCAGTTCTGTGCCGAAACATGTATTTTCTTTGTATCGACGGCAGCAACGCATGTGGACAAATGAGTAAACGGAGTTCCAATAATTACGGTCTTGTTAGCTGGCATATCATAAGTCTTCATGAAGGCGTTCAACTCTTCGGCCAAAGCCTTGCCCTGACTTACAGTAGTGTTCATTTTCCAGTTTCCTGCAACAATTTTCTTTCTCATAACAAATCATTTTTATCGTTAATATATCTATTCTTAAGCAACCAATTATAGACAATTCTTATCAATGCCATTACCAGCAATGTCGAGAGTATCCATACAATGTACAGCAATCTGTCGCGCTGATTGTGCTGATATGTCATTGAGCTGCCTGTCAAATCGTTTTTGAGAGTTTCGACCTTAGGCAAATTACCATCGTGCCACTTTCCAAGCACTGTACCTTTACGGATAAGCAAAAGACCTGGATTTGAACGAACTATAGTCTTCAAAGTTATAGGATCTGTATTGTAGAATTTGTATTTGGGATTGTATTCGTTAATAAAGTTTGTAATCTCAGCCTCGTTAGACGATGTCATGCAATAGAATCCCATATTATTATCGGCTGCGAAATGAGCTATCGAGTCAAATTCGGCAAGATGTTCAGTTTCCATATCTTCGAGGCGCAACGATATCATCAAGAACGAATATCTTTCGTCAGCCAATACCGATGGAGCGATGTCGTCGGGACCACTTTCGTCCACATATTCGGCATCGGCGAATTCGAGTTCCTCAGGAGCTTCATCAACACCTAGGACAACAGGTTTCCCTTCTGCATCGTTGTATATTATCCTAATCTTTGCAACATCGATATCACTTTCGCAATCATCGCACATATAGTGGTCGTATTTCCACGACGCATCTGGAACCGATGTAACATCGGCATACATCTGTTCGCCGTCTTCATTTTTGTACACAAGCTCAATACCATACACATCAACTTGTACCGACGAACCGCCAGCAAAAGGTTTAGTCATTGTAAAATCGTGAATAGGTGGCACATAGCCAGGATCGATTACATTATGCTTTGCATCGACAAATTTCCATGTAGAATCGGGCAGATTGTCAATGGTGAACTCCTGCTGCTTACCACCTTTTTCGTAAACAAAATAGCTTTCAACCACAGGTTTTGGAGCATCTTCAGGGACAACCATTCCCTCTGCAATATTAGCTCCAATATGATATGGACGGAAATCGATAATAGGCAGAGTCTTAAGGCAATATAAGCCAAGTCCGAGAGAAGCGAAACCAACAACAAACATTATTACCCATTGTATTCCAGTATGGTATGTAGTTTTCAGCTTCTTACGCTGCCAGAAAAGCAATATTGCCATAGCTAACAGAACAAGATTTTTGAAGAAAGTCTGCCAGTTGGTTATCACTAGTGCATCGCCAAAACATCCGCAATCCGACACAGGATTAGCAATAGCCAACCATAATGTCAGCGGAGTGAAGAACACCATCATAAGCAATGCACCCAAGGCTCCGAGTTTTGGAAGTTGGTTAAAAAACAAAGAAAAACCTATCACTAATTCCAATACAGAAAGAGCAATTGCCAATGGCAAAGCTGCACCATCAATAGCAGAAAGGTTCATCGCCTCAAGATAGTCTGCAATCTTGTATCCATAGCCTAGAGGATCGATAACCTTCACAAAACCTGAGAACAAGAATGTTGCTCCTACAATCCATCTAAATAAATTTCGTATAATCTTCATAGTTGGTTATTTTATAAAATTATGTTTTTTCAATTCATTTACAATCTTTGCAGAGATGCTTTCGGCAGGCAGCATTTCACCGTTACACGAGCAATCGATGCGAACCAAACGCTCATCTATTTCGGCAGCCCTAAGATAAGTCTCCCGCACCTTGCGTTGGAAATCGAGATCAGCCTCATGAATATCGGTCTTACCATTAAGGTACTCACGATCCTTGCCTGTACGATTCTCAGCCAAACGCTTTTCGGTAAACGAAAAAGGAACGTCGAGAAATATATTGAGGTCGGGACGCGGAATCTTGAAATAGTTGAATTCGAGATTCAAAATCCAATCGAATAACCTACGTTTTTCCGCTTCGTCTTTGATCTTAGCACACTGAAAACCGATATTGGAATACACATACCTGTCGTTTATCACAAATTTACCTTTGTCCAACCATGAATTTATGGTAGGAGCCATATTGTAACGGTCGCCAGCAAAGAGCAACGACACAAGATACGGATTAACATCCGACAAACCGCCGAACTCACCACGCAGAAAACGATTTACCATATCACCGAAAATTTCGGAATTGCCAGTTGGAAAATGCACGTACTCGACGCTCTTACCCTCTGTCTGCAAATACTTTGAAAGCAGTTCTACCTGTGTGGATTTGCCTGCGCCATCAAGACCTTCTATCACAATAAATGCCATTTCAATCCTCCGACATTAAAGTGCCAAAGTTACAAAATCTTTTACAAACACAAAATAGGTTTTATCATTGATTTATTCCCTAAAAATCAACATTCAAACACGCATAAAAAAGGCTGGCGTAGAGTTGAACCACTACGCCAGCAATAATATTTTTACGATAAACTTATTTATTCTAAAAGCGAACTAGTTAATATAAGGTTTATGCGTAATATAGTAATTATCTGTCCACGGCTGGAACTTCAAATTTTTGGTATGAATTCCCCTTGCGATAGAATCTAGTGTCTCTGAACCAACCGCCTTCGACAAACTCACAGTATAACGCGAAGCAACAAGTCCGTATGCTGTTGTATTACTGAGTTTTGATTCCGGATCAACGTATATATTTGTAAATATCGGTCGATCTTGAGCTATTCCTCCCGATGGTTTTGTAACCTGCATGTACGTGTATAAATTTTCATCAGCCGATGAAACTGCAAAAGTTATGCAATCCGGCATTCTCACCAAACGTTTCACGACAGTTTCATCATTTGCATTAATCTGTGCTGCGAGAGAACTATAGAATGATGCGACTGTAAATGCTTGTTCAACAGTGGTAAACGTACTTGCACTAACCTTGTATTCGGTATTGTTGTATATTTCTATCGTCTTGGACACGGTATCTCCAGTATTCTTAACCTCTAAATAGTTGAAATAAACACATGTCTGCACAAGATTAGAGTTTTTACCCATAGAATACACTACAGTAAAATCGTTGTTATACCTTGCCAACTCAATCTTAGGAGCTCTCTCATCCGGAGTCTTTATTTTCACACCATCAACGACACCAGTCTCACCCTTGGCAATTATCCTTCCATTGTCGATATTGACCTCCAACTCATACACATAATCGCTTGAAATATCAGGAGTTCCAACCCATATTGAATTTTTATCGCTTGCGAAATACCCAGATTCTTTGGGAATACTATCAACCTTCCGGAAATTCCATGTTTTAAGAACACTATTTCCCTGTTTTCTATTCAACTTCACCTGTACATCGCAATTGTAAAACAGAGAATCTGACACCGAAGCCATATCAGATGCTGGCAGCTTTCCGAGAAAACTTTTGTTAACCTTTACATACTGCATGTCCTGCGACTTGTCGATAACGCAAAACACAACAGGCGAATCGCTCCATTTATCGTTAACTTCAAAGTCTGATTTGCATGCAGAAAAAAGCAGCATGAAGCATATCGTACTTAATATCAATATTTTCCCGTTCATTTTAAAAACTCTAATCCAAAAAGCAAAGGTACAACAAAAAAACATTACTCGCAAGAAACAAGCAAAAAAAGAGGCTGCCCGAATGAGACAGCCTCCTGTATTGTAATAAATTTCAATTACTTAGTGTATTCGAAAGTTGTTACGTTAACATAAGTTCTCTTGTAGTTTACGCCAAGAACAGTTTCTTCTTCCTCATAAGTATAAGTAATCTTCGAAGGCATCTTACCATCATATTCGTAAGCGTATTCAGTTACATCTGTTGAAGTTCCAATACCATTAGCAATAACTACAGTTTTCTTTAAAACATTGTTCTTTGAGTATGCATCTTCGAAATTATTATCCTCAAAATCTACATACATTCCCTTATAAGGATTGAGCTTAGCATCATATTCGAAAGTAGCAGTGTACTTGTAGTCTTTTTCACCTGTTGTTACAACCTGAGAAATATTCTTGCCGTCCCATTCGATTGTTGTATTGTAGGTCGAAGAAACAGTAGCCTTGCTATGCATCTGATCAGCATCGATAGCGTCGCTAATGCAGCTAGGAATAACGCTCTTTTCGAAAGCAGAGAGCTTCTTCAAGGTATATGATCTAACAGTCTTAACTGAAGCAGGAAGCTTATCTGCATAAGTGATTTCGATAACTATAGAATAGTCTGGGTCATTGGTATCAGTAATCTTTATGCTCTGCAACTTCTTGTCGTCGTTGTAAACATATTCAGCCTTATCGTTACCGCAGGTGCAGCCAGCAATCCTATTCTTGTCATCATATGTATAGTTTACAGTTGAAGTAACCTTACCGTCCTTATCCTTGTGCATTAAACTGGTCAAGGTCTTGTCTCCCCAAGTCCATTCTTCTGCTACGAAAGGATTCTGAACATAAGTAACAGTTTTTGAACCGTCTGAATCGGTGGTAACGGTTGTTGTTGTCCACTCGTTGTAAATCTTAGCGATTTTTTTCTTTGGCTTGTAAACGCCATCTTTCTGACATGAAACAAATGCAACTGCCAACAATGCAATTGCTGCGATTAGTAAATTCCTTTTCATTGTTTATTTAATTTAAAGTTAGTAATTCTATTTCAATAGGGATGCAAATATATATTATTCTCAATACGGGATAGTTTTCTCCGTAAGAAATTTATAATTTATGTTGCATCTTTTTTGCCTTGGTCTCGAGATAGAACCTATTGTACTGGTTGGGCTCAACCTTTATTGGAATAGTTTCCACCACTTCGAGTCCGTAACCCTTAATTCCAGCAAGTTTGCGTGGGTTGTTGGTTATTAGTCGCATCTTTGTTACGCCAATATGCCTTAATATCTGAGCGCCAACGCCATAGTCTCTTTCATCATCCTTAAATCCTAGGTGCAGATTTGCCTCAACGGTATCATAACCCTGCTCCTGCAGTTTGTAGGCAGCAATCTTGTTCATGAGACCTATTCCGCGTCCTTCCTGATTGAGGTAAAGCAAAACGCCCTTGCCTTCTTTTTCAATCATCTTCATTGATTCGTGCAACTGGGTTCCGCAGTCGCATTTCTTCGAACCAAAGATATCACCAGTGGCACAACTCGAATGTACACGCACAAGCACAGGCTCATCGGGCTTCCATTCACCCTTTATCAGTGCAACATGCTCGAGTCCGTTGCAATGCTGGCGGAAAGGAATTACATCGAAATTGCCGTATTCGGTAGGCAGGAACACGCGGTCGCCCATATCAACAAGGCTCTCGGTCTGCAGGCGGTACTTTATAATGTCGGCAATGCAGATAATCTTAAGTCCGTACTTGTCGGCCACCTCAAACAACTGAGGCAAACGAGCCATAGTACCGTCTTCGTTCATGATTTCGATTAATGCAGCAGCTGGATAAAGACCTGCCAAACGTGCCAAATCAATTGACGCCTCGGTATGTCCGGCACGACGAAGCACGCCCTTGCTCTTTGCATAAAGTGGATTTATATGTCCAGGACGACCAAAGGTTTCAGGTTTTGATTTTGGGTCGGCGAGAGCACGAATGGTGGCAGCCCTATCGTGAGCCGAAACGCCTGTAGTACAACCTTCTAGTTTATCTACAGTAATTGTAAACGGAGTGCCGAGCATCGAAGTATTGTTCGAAACCTGATGCTGAAGCTCAAGCTCCTCACAACGCTCCTCGGTAATAGGCGCACACAACACGCCACGACCATTATGCAACATAAAATTAACGATCTCTGGGGTTATTTTTTCGGCAGCTACTATGAAATCGCCTTCATTCTCCCTGTCCTCATCGTCAACAACTATAACGATTTTACCTTGTCTGAAATCTTCAATGGCTTCCTCAACCGTATTCAACTTGCGTTTATCTTCAATCATTTCCTTTTCCTTTCTAACATATAGTCACACCCAAAGGCATAGACTATCCTTATTTTTTTAAGGTCGCAAATTTACACAAAAAAATTGTTCGAGATTCTTTATAAATACAAAAACTTTAATCGCCTATTCTTCGTCATTGGAATCTTTGTGCTTCTTCCGTTTGAATATGTTCAATATCTTATTCATTACCCGTGGGTTAATCCTCAAATTATCACTTGATACAGCAACTACAAGGTACAGACCTAATGGTAGCAACAGCAAAGTACTCAACCACATTCCCCATCCTGCAGGAACGACAAGTTCCTTTACAGTACTTTCTACTGTAGTTGAAATAATGTAATACATAAGGAAAATGAATACTGAAACCACAACCGAAAGACCGAATCCACCTTTTCTGATTATGGATCCCAGCGGAATTCCAATCAGACAGAACAGCAGACATGCTGCTGATAGCGCATACTTTCGATACCATTCCATTTCGTGCCTTACAATCCAACGTCTTGTACCGCTCAATTCATCAGTAACAATCTCTATATAAGTCATCGCCGAACGCGAATAATTGACTGCATATTCGAGCATAGTGCTACGCTGCGAGCTGCTCATTTTAGCACAAAGCGAATCGACTCGCACCTTGTCTGCCACCGACTTGTCGTCGGAAACTTCTATAGATATGGGATGTGTTTTGTATGCAGAATATGTACCGCTACCATCGTAAACACCATTTATTCCCTTAAATATCTGGAAACGCTTAAAATTACCGCAGATTTCCTGCTCCCTCATCGATAATGCATCGTTTAGCGAATCAATTGTAAAATTAAGCTGATTATTATCAAGCATTTCGTATCCACCCTTAAAAAACTCCTCGTTGTTTTTGTCGATACCAGTAGCATCCAGTTCCAGATACGTAACTTGACGCTCAAACTTTGAGCTTTGATGCTGATACTTACCTCCCTTCACATCCTCGTGACGTGTTCCATTTCGAAGTTCCAGTATCATCATCGAGTTGTCCTCCGTTATCAGCAAGTTGCCATTTGCCGCCATCGTAACGTTGTTTGGAGTAGAAGAACTGCGGTGATCGTATATCAAAACTCCATTAAGTTCGTTGTTTGTATGGTTCTTACTATCAACTTTTATGCAGATGTCGTCGGCTGGCTCAACAAATATTCCGTTCTGGATTATTACCTCGGGACGTTGTTGTTGTATTCCAAAAAGCAACGACCTCATTTTCAGGTTAGTATATGGCATAAGATTGTTCGAAAACAAAAACGCCACCACGCTAATAACTAAATTGAACACCACCAAGGGCTGCATAATTCTATATAGCGAGACTCCTCCCGACTTCATTGCGAAAAGTTCGTTGGTCTCACCAAACTTTCCCATAGCCATAATCGATGCCAAAAGACCAGATAGCGGTAATGCCAGAGGAACCAGAGAAAACGATGCATAGAACATAAGTTCCAAGATTATCGTAAGATCGAGACCTTTGCCAACCAAATCGTCGATGTATCTCCAAAGGAATTGCATAAGAAGTATAAATACACATAACAAAAACGTTATGAGCCACGGACCCACAAACGCCCTTAATATGTACCTATGCAACCTCTTCATTCAGACTTATAATTTTCACAAAGATAATGCATTTTTTAGAAAATACTCATCCACTGCCCTTCGGTCCTTCTCAAGCTGAGCGACAAGGTATTCAACACTGGAAAACTTATGTTCTCCACGCAGACGGGCTTCGAAGCAAACCTTTACATCGGCTCCGTATAGGTCATCGTTGCAATCCAATACATGCAACTCTATTGTTCGGTATTCTCCGCCAAAAGTCGGACGGTAACCAATGTTCAACATAGCCTTATATATTTGCCCATTTACACTGGCGACAACCACATAGGCTCCATTTTGCGGCAGCACCTTGCTATTGTTGGAAAGTTCGATATTGGCAGTAGGAAATCCTATAGTATGACCAACCCCAAGGCCATGCACCACATTTCCAGAAATGCAATATTTGTATCCCAGATATCTATTTGCTGTCTCAATATCACCTTGAGCCAGCAAGTTACGTATCGACGACGAACTTATGTCGTCGGAATAGTCGAGGTGAAACCTATCGAGACGGGAAACGGGGATCTGTGCCGACGAAATTTCGGAAACACCATTCTCCTTATGCCCTATCGAATTGTTGTAGCCCAATAGCAAACGTGAAATCGAAAGCCTTGAGACAAGTATATCGTCGATAAATTGAGTTCCCGACAATGCTGCAATCTCCGAGCTGAAATTAAGAATCAACAAATTTCTTACACCGAAACGTTCAAATAGAGCAATCTTTTCGTCCATAGTGGACAGAAGATTAATATTCCGACCAAAGAAAGCTGCAGGATGAGGATTCATCGTTATGACAAGTTCTTCACAATTCGACTTGTCGGACATATCCTTTATCTGACTTATAATATATTGATGTCCACGATGCACACCGTCGAACACACCAACCGTGGCAACGCATCCCTTTGGAATTTCGGATGATATTTCACGAAATATTCTCAATTGAAAAAAATTTTTGCAAAGATACAATATTATTTACGATTGCGTTATAATTGGCAAAAAGAAGAGAAGGCTAAAAGTCTAATTGACGAGCATAATACCTGTCTGACAGAAGATCCTCCCAACAGAAGACCTGTCCAACAGAAGACCTGTTCAGCAGTCTGGCTGTCAGCCCGTGAGACTGTAAGACTATTAGCCAGCAAGACTGTTAGCTAGCAAGTTCTTCAAATCATCGAATAATCAAATCTCACATTCCCCAAACTTTGATATTTTTGCAACGTGGAAGAATTACAGATAGAATATCAGAAACTGACCATTGAAAAGGATTGCTCCAAATTTATGGCTAAGTTACCGAATCGTATTTTCATAAACGGACGGTTTGTCGGCATCATGCAGCAAAAGAAAGTTTCAATAATGATTCCCGAAGGCATATACAGCATTATGATACAGAGTTCTATTCCGTTCCTTTACTCCACAGACCAAGTCGAAATTGAGAAAGAGGTGGAAAATATTGTAATCTTCAAGAATAGGGAACGCATCTGGGACATTCTTTTCACAATCGACCTAGTGCTATGGATTGCCGGATTCTTTGTTACTTTGCCAGCACCTTGGGATATGGTTTATGAAATATCCACCAACACCTTCCTTGCCATCTGGCTGATATACGAATTTTGCATCAGAAAGAAATATTATAGGATAAAGCAATACAAGAAACAGTTAAAAGTTAAGAGTTAACAAACATAATAAAGGCTGTCTGTTCGACAGCCTTTATTGTTATCTTATAAGCATTACTGTTCCCTGTCGGTTGTGAACTACACCGTTCCAATCCTGGAATGTGCAGAACCACTGATAAATTCCTGGAGGACAAACGGCATCGCCTTTATTCTTGTGTCCCCAGTCGGTACCATCCCAAGCTCCTTCGGCGCACGATTCGCATGTCGCAGAAGAATCGAACCAAGTTGTAGTGAACACCAAAGCTCCCCAACGGTCGTAAACAGAAAGCATATAATCATTTCTTGTTATACCGTTGCCGCATATTCTGAAGCAATCGTTTATACCATCGCCATTAGGCGTAAACGATGTCGGAGCATAGAAAGCAAAATCGTTTTGAATCAACAATGTGCGAGTTGTTGTATCACGGCACATATCTTCCGACTCAGCAACAAGCATAATCTCGAATTCTCCCATCCTGCGATAAACGTGACGTGGTGATTCGAACAGCGAGCTGTCGTTGTCTCCGAAGAACCAATAATATCTTTCGGCACCAGTAGAATAGTTTATGAACTTAATTTCCGAATCAAGCAATCCCGTAATAAGAGGATCAGTTTCGAACAAAGCCTTAGGCTTTGGATATACAGTAATCATGTCGTGATATGTCTTGTAGAAACGACATCCAAAGTAATCGACCATCTCCAGCGATACATCATAAACACCAGGCTGGGAGTAAACATGCATAGGCGATGTTGCATCGGAGAACGCGTAGTCACCGAATTCCCACAATGTCTGTTCGGCAGTATTGAATGGCACAAACACTGTTGTCAACGGAGCACAACCTTCGATTACCTTTGCAGTGAACAATGAATCCGGCTTAGGTCTTACGTTGATAAGTATCGAATCTGACACCGGCGAAGTGCCGCACATATCCGACAAGGTTATGTGTACCATAGTAGTTGTATCAAGAGTTACAGTAAATGGTGACGGCACAACCGTTCCATTGTCGATTGTAAGTGTATAAGGACCGCCGTTTCCTCCTTCGACTTCAACATTTATAAGAGCACCAGTTCCTGGACATATCGTATCGTAACTTGTAGTAACTGCCCTTATGTTGAGAGGTGGATTAAGCGTAATCGACACTGGCTGCGACACAGCAGAACATCCGTTTGCATCGGTAACTGTCATCGTATATGTTGAATTTGTCGTTGGAGTTACTGTCAGCACATTTGAATACGATACTACAGAATCCTGACTTGCCCATATATATGTGTAGAACGGAGTACCTCCAGACACCTGTGTGGTTATAGATGCAGTCTGTCCGTTACAAATAGTCTGGTCAGACATTGGTAATATATATATAGGTGTAGGTCCATCAACTGTTATTGTTCTTTCGAGACGGCAATTATGGTCGTCCGTAACGGTTACTACATATTCACCAGGAACTGCGTTAATGCTGTGAGTTGTATCTCCACTAGGCCATAAGTACGAATATGGCGGAACTCCACCCTGTATGTTTATCAGAGCTGTTCCATCGGCAATATTGCCACACGACGCAGGCGAAGTCATTGTGTTTGCAATCATCTGCGCTGGCTGTTCAATTATAAAATGTGTATTTACGTTACAACCTAATGCATCGACCACAGTAACTGTATATAAACCAGAACCGAGTCCGTTGTATATGTAATTTTCGGAACCCCACATATATTGGTACGGAGGCAAACCACCATGCATTACAAGTTCTGCCCTACCGTCGTAAGCTCCGAAACAACTATTGTGAGTAAGCAATACCGTATCGATTTCCATACGTGGACTTACGGTAATGGTAAATGTCTCTGTATTGGAACGGCAATGATGACTATCGGAAACATATACCGAATAGGTCGTTGTTGCATGCAGCGTAGTAGTAAATGTTGAAGTATTACCGACACTAGCGCCACTACTTATAGTCCAATTGAATACATATGGAGGCGTTCCACCCGCTGCCGCAGACTGTATTATCGACGGATTTCCTTCGCATATAGCGCTGTTATCGTCGGCTGTCACAACAAGCGGCTCCGGCTGATTAACAATAAAATCACGCGAAATCGAACAACCATTCTCATCGACTACTGTAACCCTGTATTCGCCAGCAGGAAGGTTTCGACGCATACCCGATGAACCTCCTGCATCGGACCACAGATACGACAAGTGTCCGGCACCGCCATTAACACGAATTCTTATCGTACCATCAGACGCATTGTAACAAGTAAGATCTGTAGAATTTGTAACAACTTCATCAACCACCAACTCGTCGGGTTCTTCGATTTCGTAATCTAAAGCCACCTTACAATTGTTTGCATCACTAATTGTAACATGATATTCGCCTACACACAAGTTCACTATGGTATTCGATGGAGAACTCCACGAATATGAATACGGAAGAGTACCTCCCGTAGCTGTGATTGTAGCCGAACCCTGGCAATCGCGGAAGCACCTATTGTCAACCTTGGTAAGAGTTGCATTCAACTTAGACGGATAAGCTATGTAAACAACAGTATCCTCCGACACACAGCCGTTCAATTCGATATGTAACGACACGGGGTGCGACGAACCATCTTCGGTAAGCCAATGGATAGCATATGGACCAGGACCTGAACCAGACTCTATTACAGCCCCATCAAAATCCCATACATAGTTAGCGCTGTTTGCGATATCACCTACCGAAGTCATATTACCCAAGTAGTTTATCGTAGTGTTCTCACCAAAACAATTAATTGGGATATATGTAAATGTATTTGTAGGCTGTGGATAGAATTCAACTATAACATCGGAAGTTGCAAAGCAATTGTCGTAATCGCCCAGATATGCCTCTGTCCACCTGAACTTATACATGCCGTAAGTATCAACTATGACATTGGTAGTTGGCGAGTTAATAGCAGCTATTGCCGCGCTTCCTCCTGCAGGAGAAGAAACAACCGACCATGTACCCTGGTTTCCTGGTGTAAGAGTAGCAGAAAGCATATACTGATTGCTACATACGCGAGCATCATCACCTGCATATGGTACTGGTCTTACACAACAGCCAGGATCATCATAGTCACGAACTGTAACAACAAGAGTAGTATCGTAAGTACAACCAAAATTATCGGTAGCGAAGAATGTATATTCATGACCACCCGGATCTTCTGGCGTTGCCGTTGTATTGGAAACATTCTGCATGAAAATAGCATCGCCACCCCAAGTCAAATCGCTAGATGTAGGCGAAACATCATATACAGTCTGATACGAAATTATATTTTCATCAGAAGGAATCATGTTATCGGAAAAGTGAAGTTCCACAGAGAACACAATTCCGTCATCATACTGCCTATGATCCTCAATATTTATACACCATTCACCATTTACAGGACAGCCTTCAAGACTCGACCAGTTTCCTGTTGGACGATAGTTACCACCAGGTATGTACTCTTCACTATAATAAGTATTACCTGCGTTGTCGGTATAACTATATGTAGGCGCATCATCTGCCATATCTGTAATAGACACCGTCGCATTGTGATCCCAAACATAATGATAAGGCGTTCCCGCGTTACATTCGTCCGACTCATCGTCGATAGGCTCGCCTAAAAACGCTCCACTATAATAACTATCTTCATATCCATTAAAAAGTGTAAGTCTGTTTCCCGACGGACAAGTAATCCACACTTCCAAATCACCCAAAAACGAATGCTCCATGTCAAGTGCGATTGACTCTATGTCGTTTACGTTCTGAATTGTCTGACCAGCAGCGAATGCTGTATGATTAAAGCACATGTGCTGCACATATCCTGTTTCATCGACGAAACAATGTTCCTCTATAATTTGTTCGGGAATCTGCATAGTCCATTCGCGAGGCTGATGCACTTGCCCGTTGAGCAAGGCGGCATCACCAGGACAGATGAGAGGAGTTGCCGTTGTACCAGTAAATGTCGGCGGCAAAGAAATTACCACAAGGAAGGATTCGGGATAAAAATACGAACATCCGTTAATATCTGTTGCCGAGACGTTTATATAATAAGCGCCTGGTTCTATATTAGAATCAAGAGTATTTGCGCCAACACCACCCACACTATGAGTTCCTGAAGCATCCACCCAACTCCAAGACCATGTAAGGTTTTCATCCGACTGATGATAACCTGCATCGTTGTTTGGGAAAACGCCATGAGCAGCAATCCCCATATTTCCATTGGAACATGCCTCGTAACGACCCTCTGCTTCATTCCAGTGAGCGGTTATATCAGGAACAATAGTAAAATCCTGACATGGCGTACCGCAACTTATCTGCACAGCAAAACCAGAATAATCGCATACAATACCATCGCTATGCCATACAAAGGTTGCACATGACGAATGCAACGAATATGTTTCCGAAACAGAAGGTCCACCAAGATGATTAGCTATTGTCGTTCCTGTAGTTCCCGTTCCTTCGTAAATAGTTAGATAGTCGTAAACGGTATATGAACCTTCGGTATTCATGGTAACACTAAGTTCCATAGGATAACCGTTTGGAACGCATACCGTAATCCTATAATTTTCACTATTGCTATAATTTCCATTGGGTCCACCCGAGTCGTAAAGAATAGCCGAACAGCCAGTCATATTTACGGTAGAATTGTTGGTCGAACTATTCATCGTTATTGTCTGTGTCTGCTGAGCAAAAACACTTGCAGCAAACATAGAGAACAAAGCAATCAAAAGGAGTCTTATATTATTCGTTTTCATGATGCTTCCTCCTATATTCGTTAAAACGCTTTGCCAAATCCTTGTTGGACGAGAAAACCAAAACCTTTCCAGTATTTCCGATAAGGTAGGCGGTAGATTCATTCGAATCTATTACGAAGGCACATTCCATCACATTAAAAGTAGCAGGATTGTATTCTGTAACTTCAGCACCAGCCATCTTGGTATCCTTGTCGATATACCTAAGCTTTGGTAATGCAGACGATTCTGGATTTCTAATTCCCTTTACAATAAATGCATTTTCCACAAACCAGTTCATATATTCGATGTCGGCAGGATTTGTTTGCAGTATTTCTTGCAAACTCTCTTCCGAGTACTTTGCATACAAACGGCTGTCAATTGTCACGCTTTGAGAGAACACGCCCATCGCTATGAAAATCAACGACAAAAGCAATATTATTTTTTTCATAAACATAACTTTTCGTTTATATTTCTAAATACACAACGCAAAAACTTTTCAATAGTTGCCTATAGCAAACAGAAAAATTTTCACACTATGCAACAACTGGCAAAAATAAAAATTTTATTACAGACACACAAGGATTTGCCATGATTTTTTAGAATTATTTTTAGAGGGCAAAACACAACACCTCCTTTATTTTTAAAATCAGTGCAGATAACCTTTAGCTCACACATGCAACCTTTAGCTCAACGCAGTTAATCTTTCAATCACAACGCAATGCATTGCAGTTTGAACAGACGTAATTTTTTGCTTCGCTACAAAAAATCAAATCACAAAACAATCATTGTCAATTGCCATTTATCAATTATATTTGCTCACACAAAAATTTACACAAATGAAAAAGAACACTTTAATTTTAACAGCATTAACACTATTAATTATGGTAAGTTCGTGCAACAAGAAGACAGAAACAGAAGAGATGCAGGACAATCCGCTCTTGCAAGAATGGACAACCGAATATGGCGTTCCGCCGTTTGACAAAATCAAGACCGAACACTACATTCCCGCTTTCGAGGAAGCAATGAAAGTTAACAAGGAAGAAATAGATGCTATTGTCAACAATCCAGATGCTCCGACCTTCGAGAATACAATAGAGGCTCTTGAGGAAAGCGGCGCTCTGCTGAGAAGAGTCGAAAACCTCTTCTTCAACCTTGCCGAATGCATAAATTCGCCCGAGATGGAACAAATTTCCGAGGAAATTCTTCCGAAACTTTCGCAACATGGCGACGACATAAGCCTCAATGCCAAATTGTTCGAGCGCATTAAGGCTGTTTACGACCAGCGCGAGTCGCTCAACCTCGAGCCAGTACAGATGCGTCTGCTCGAAGAAACCTACAAGGGTTTTGTTCGTGGCGGTGCAAATGTTCCAGCCGAAAAGCAGGCTCGTTTCCGCGAAATCAACGAAAAACTGTCGCTTCTCACAATGAAGTTCGGCAATAATGTGCTTAAGGCTACCAACGACTACAAACTTGTAGTTGACGATGTTGCTCGTCTTGAAGGTTGCACCGAAGGTCAGCTTGCCGCAGCTCTTGAACTCGGCAACGAATCGGACGAAACCAAAGGAAAATACGTCTTCACAATCCACCTGCCGAGCATGGAGCCGTTCCTGATGAACTGCAAGGACCGTGAACTCCGCAAGGAACTCTGGACTGCATACTCAACCCGTTGCACATCGGGCGAAACCGACAACAGGGCAATCATCAACGAAATTGTAAACCTTCGCTTGGAAAAGGCTAACATTCTCGGTTACAAGTCGCACGCTGCATACGTCCTCGACGACAACATGGCAAAAACACCAGAAGCTGTTGACGAACTGCTGATGCAGGTATGGACTCCGGCTCTTGCAAAGGCAAAGGAAGAAGCTGCAGAATACCAGAAGATGATTGACGCTGAAGGCGGAAACTTCAAGCTCGAACCTTACGACTGGCGCTACTACTGCGAAACTCTCCGCAAGCAGAAATACGACCTCGATGACGATGTCATTCGTCCCTATTTCTCACTCGAAAATGTTCGCGACGGAATGTTCATGGTTGCCAACAAGCTTTATGGAATCGAATTCCGCGAAAACAAGGATATTCCAGTTTATCATCCAGATGCTGTTGTTTACGAAGTTACCGAAAATGAAAATGTTATCGCAATACTTTACATGGACTTCTTCCCACGCGAAAGCAAGCGTAGCGGCGCATGGATGACCAACTTCCGCGAACAGTCGTACACAAAGGACGGCAAGAAAATCATACCTTTAGTATCATTGGTACTGAATTTCACAAAGCCGTCGGGCGACAAACCATCGCTACTCAACTTCGACGAGACCTCTACCCTATTCCACGAGTTCGGACACGCACTTCACAGCATTCTTACCGATTGCCGCTACGAGTCGCTGTCGGGAACAAACGTATCGCGCGACTTTGTTGAACTGCCATCACAGGTTATGGAACAGTGGGCTGGCTATCCAGAAGTCATGAAGATGTACGCTAAGCACTACAAGACTGGCGAAGTTATTCCCGACTCGCTCATCAACAAGATTGAAGCAGCTTCGACCTACGGTCAGGGCTTCATCAACACCGAACTCATTGCCGCTTCGTTGCTCGATATGGCTTACGCCAACATCAGCGAGCCAACCGAAATCAAGCTTCCCGATTTCGAAGATGCAGAAATGCAGAAAATTGGCTTGATTCCTGAAATTATTTCGCGCTACAGAAGCACCTACTTCCAGCACGTATTCTCTGGCGGATACAGCGCAGGCTACTACGGCTACACTTGGGCAGCAGTCCTCGACAACGATGCCTTCGAGGCCTTCAAGGAAAACGGTGTTTTCGACAAGAAGACCGCTGATGCATTCCGCTACAATGTCCTGCAGAACGGTAACACCGAAGATGCAATGGTTCTCTACAAGCGTTTCCGTGGACAGGAACCGTCAATCGAACCGCTGCTGAAGAACAGAGGTTTGAAATAAGGAAACAACAATGCATACAAAAAAAGCCCGAACATTCGGGCTTTTTTTGTATGATATCATTTAGAAGACCAGAAAACTGTTAATTCTGCACTACATGCACCAGACGTACAGATTGTCCGTAGTATTTGGAGTCGCTGCCAAGGCTTGAATCGCTGTCCATGATGGCGAGGAAAAATGCAATTGTAGCACTTGGAGCCGACGAAGACCAATAACCGCCACTGATACCTACACTAAACACGTCCGCCCCCATTCGTACACCAGTGGAGGGGAGAAAAACAGCACTAGATAATTCCATTTTAGCCCACTGCTCGATTGTGTAAGTGTTGGTGCCGAAAGGATTTTCTTTCCCCGAAATAAAAGCGCATCCAGAAGGCAAGGTCCAGTTGTCGGGCAGTATGATAAGACCAGTAACACCATTTACAGTAGCCTTGCCAACCAACGAGGAGGCATTTGGACGGCTGTCAATCAGGTAGGTCCATTCATCAATCGAAAGCGTACTCCAATAGTCGGCCTGGTCACCACCGTTGCTAATTGCATTTCTTCCCCAGTCGGTAAAACTAGAATAGTCAGCATTATTGATGCTTACATTCGTTGGATCGCTGCCAGTACCCCATCCGAATAGGTCTATCCAGCCCGTGTTGGTTGCTGAAATACTGGAGTTGTCATCACCGACAATGTCGTATTGGTTCTCTGCAAAGCGCCAAGTACTGGTGCTTGCCTGATACTGAAGGTTGCCACGAGAGAACCTGACAACTTTGGTTGTTGCAACAGAAAACATAGCATTGGATGCCCCGTTAGAATCAAAACCGCACATGACATTCCATTGCGCATAAAGGGTCATACTGGCAGTCGGACTCACCACCTGTGAATCCGAATATGCTGTGCCAGTTCCATCGGCGGCAGTATTCCAATTCACATAGTTGTAACCTTCGCGTGTAAACATATTAGACGACAATGCCTGCGGAGTACCTATTGTAAATGTTTGCGGTGACATTTCACCGGTGCCACCGTTGGCATCGAAGGTTACCGTTACGGTATTGCCAGGCTGCGGTGTTGGATTTGTGCCATTGCTTGTCCACTGCGCATACAAGGTCATATCGGCAGTAGCGGTTATGGTCTGCCCGTCGGAATATAAGACTCCACTGCCGTCTTGTACAGTATTCCAACCATTAAATGTAAATCCTTCGTAGATAAAGGCATTGCGAGTAAGGGCTTGTGCTTCGCCTTCGGTAAAAGTCTGTGAAGCCATTGTACCACTGCCGCCATTAGAATTGAAGGTAACCGTAAATGTTTCCTTCTTCTTGCAACCACTAATAGCCAGCATTCCCACCAAGGAAGCTATGGCTAAAAATAAGAATAACGTTCTTTTCATTGTTAAAAAGGTTTAAATTTTACTTATGAGATTAATAATTACTATCTTGAAGGCAATAAAAGATTTCGCGACAAGCTGGTATATGCAGCTATCTGGGAAAGGTTTAAAATTAAAAACCGTACCGAAATAACGATTGGTTACCAACAAGTTACAAACCTTACCACAAGTTAATTGCGGACAAACAAAAACACATGCGAACCTATCTATGCATATCCCCCTCATTATCAAAGCAAATATTTTCTGCAAATATAAAAATTATTTTTAGAATTGATTATATGACTTAAAAAAGTTTGCAAAAAAGAAATGCCCGACTTTTCAATCGGGCATTTCTTGAATATTTAACTCACAACTATTCGTTTTCTTTCTTACGGCTCTCTATAAGTGCCTTTATAGGAGCAATACCCAAGTGCGAGTTCTGCTCGATAGCCTTCAATACGGCCCCACCACCAGTAAATATGTAGTAGTCCTTACTATCAAGAGCCATGATGTACAGACCAGGCAACAAGCGCTTGAGTTCCTGCATAGTATCACCACCGCCATAAAGCTTTACAGCCTGTGGATTCTGGTCGATAATGGTATCAAGAGCAATTGTACCTTCGTTGAAATGAGGAACAAAGCCCATAACTGCATTTACGAAGATAGTCTTTGCCGAGTGAAAAACATCTATGATTTCTGGCTCATCGTAGCAACGCGGATCAACGTCCATAACCCAATTGAATTCCGTTCCAGGAGCAACTTTGCGTATATCGTGGATTCTATATTTACCTTCAATTCTTTCGCCAAACACATCCGATTCGCAGATAATAGGCATTTCAACGACCTTACCTGGATACTGCTGTGCAAAATCCACAAATTCCTTTGCTAGTTTTACATCGTCTTCCTCCACGCCCTTGATCTTGAAACCATATTTTGCACATAGGTATGCATTGTAAATTACACCACCAAGCACCAACTTGTCAGCCTTCTTCAGCAGTGCATACAAGGAATCGATCTTTGTATCGAACTTACTACCGGCAACGACAGCGACAAAGGGGCTTTCAGCCTCGAAAATACGGTTCAAGTTCTCGATTTCGCGCTGCATCAAGAAACCTGCATACGACGGCAAGTACTTTGTAACACCAACTGTTGAAGCATGTGCCTGCCAGCTACCGAATGCGTCGTTTACATAAATGTCGGCCAAACCTGCAAGCTGGTTTGCAAAACGGTCCTGCTCCTCACCTTTTGCCTCCTCGCCAGTAAACCAACGGGTATTCGGCAAATATATCATATCGACATCGTGGTTGCGCAAACGGCGTATGCTATGGTTTACATTGGTCTCAATGCTGAGATAACCATTATCTTCATGAGAATAGAAATCTGGAACTTCTATCTTAATGTGCAACTTGTCCTCTAAATAATCGACTATTGGCTGTACAGATGTCTTTGCATCAATCGTAATCTTGCCAGTCTTCTTGTCCTTTGGACGACCGACGTGGGTCATAAGTATTATCTTTCCACCTTTTGAAAGTATGTAGAACAAAGTGCCAAAAGTTGCATCTATTCTGTATGGGTCGTGTATAACACCCGACTTAACTACGTTATGGTCAACTCTTACGAGTACGATTTTGCCTTTAAGGTCGGCTTCTTGAATCAAAGGGAGTCTGTTATCCATATTATAAATTTATTTTAAAAGTTTGATGGCATAAATATAAACAAAAAAGCGATACAAAAATTATCTTGCATCGCTTTTTTTCATTTTATCGGATTAACATCACCGTTCCTGTTTTCTCATAGTCTATTCCAAACATATCACGGAAATATATTCGCCATGTATATAAGCCTTCGGGACAAGGCCTTGTTCCATCGGTTCCATCCCACTCATCCTCCATATTCGACGACTTGAACTGAACAGCGCCCCAGCGGTCGTAAATAATAATGGTGAAAGTATATGGGTCAATAGAACTTCCGAAAATACGGAACGTATCGTTAATTTCATCGCCATTAGGAGTAAATGCTGTAGGAGCAAAAATATTATGCTCGTTGCTTACCTGAATATCTACTCCAGCCGTATCGGAGCAACCATACAACGAAGTTGTCGTAAGTACAACATGGTAATCGCCAGGCAATGTATATGCATGAACAGGACTCGACGAAGTTGATGTGGTGTTATCTCCGAAATCCCACGAGTTCCAGAAGCCACCATGCGAATAGTTTGTAAAGTTGACTATCGGGCTCGACATAGATATATTTGCCCTATCAACCCGGAAATCGGCTTCTGGTATTGAGAATACAGTAACAGTAACTGTGGTATCACGCTTACATCCGTGAGCGGAGGACACCTCGAGGGTAACATTGTAAACTCCTGAATTGTAGAACGTGTGTGTTGGACTCTTTGCAAACGACATATTCTCGAAATCACCGTCATCGAAATTCCACAAATAAGTCTGTCCAACATTCGGAGTATTCTCTGAGAATGAAACTGTTAGAGGAGCACATCCCTCTACTATATCATTCGATACATTGAGCGGCAATTCCTCGTATGTACGAATATTAATAGGTATTACAATACTATCGTAGCGACAATTATCGTACACAACAAAGTTGAACAATGTATCGCCTTCGACTACTGGCGAATACGGCATCGTTACAGTATCACCATTTACATATACGACATTCTCCTTTAAGCCTCCACCCGATATTTCGGCATTAAACATCACTCTGCTTCCAGGGCATACGACAGAATCCGACATAAGTTCTATATTAACCGACAATGGTGGGTTAACAGTAACTGTAACACCTGCTTCTGCACTCGAGCAATTGGCAGCATCCACTACCGAAGCATAGTAAGTAGTCGTCTGCAATGGAGTAACCGTTGTTGACATTCCGCTTTCACCGTTGCTCCACAATATTGTATATGGAGGCACACCGCCCGAAACTATACCCAGTCCAACCTGAGTAGTCATTCCATAACATATTGTAAAGTCGTCCATAATTTGCAAGAAGAAAGGCTCAGGCTCATTGACTTCGTAAGTAAATTCAGCATGGCAGAAGTTCGCATCGGTAACAGTTACGGTGTAAGTTCCAGCTGGCACGTTAACAAGATTCTGCTGCCATAAACCATTAGACCATTCGTAATGATATGGTTCGTAGCCTCCATCAGCCATGAACGTCACATTACCATCGGAATAGCCGTTACACGAAGCATCTGTTCCAGATATATAACCAGAAAGTGGAGATGGCGACTGATAAATGCTTGCGGTATCAGTAGAAGAACATCCGTTTTCATCAACGACAGTAACCGAATAGAATCCGGGAACAAGATTCGATATATCTTCTGAAATTGCCCCAGTATTCCATGTATAATAATAAGGAGGTGTTCCACCAAACACATTCAAATCACAAACTCCATTTCCTTCGCCGTAACATCTTATATTAGTAGGTGTAATTTCGGCATGAAGCGGAAGTGCTGGCTGACGTATCTCTGCCATCGCATACTCAACGCAACCATGGGCATCGGTTACGGTTACAATGTAGAAACCAGCATAAAGTTCAGACAAATCCTCTGATGTCGCGTGATTGCTCCACTCAATAGTATAAGGTTCAGTTCCTCCTTCTATTGTAAGGTCTATACTTCCCGAATTACCAGCATAACACCTAACATCACGTGATTCAATAGAGAGCACCAGTTGTTCTGGCTGCTCTATATCATAAGTAGATATCAAGAAGCAACCATTTGCATCGGTTATTGTAACTGTATATGAACCTGCTGCCACATTGTGCAAATCCTGAACGGTAGCGCCATTAGACCAATAGTACGTGTACGAAGGAGTTCCTCCCGACACTGATATATTGATAGAACCATCACGCATACCATTACATGATATTTGCTGAATGTCCACATCCGTTATCTCAAGAACTGCATCTGGCTCTGTAACAACCACCTGGTCTTCATGCTCACAACCCACAAAATCTGTTATTGTAACAGTATATGTGCCAGCAGGAACACCAAATACATTCTGGGTAGTAGCATTATTTGACCACACATATGAATACGGAGGCACACCGCCATAAACAGTTACATAAAGATTACCTGTAGAATCTCCGTGGCAAAGCACATTTTCGGCACGTGTTCTACTATCTATTGGAGTATTGGCTTCGAGGATATTAGCCTCACCAGCAGCAGTACAACCGTAAACATCTGTAAGAGTTATATAATAATATCCAGCAGGAACATTTATATTATCAGTAGGGACATTGGTTATGTTAGTAATACCATTAACACCATCTGAATACGTCCAACTATAATTTGGAGCTCCATTCAATGCTGTAACAGCAATCTCACCCGAATCGTCGCCGTAACAGATAACATTTGAGGTCTGCACATTGAGTCCAAGTTGTGGACGCGGACGCAGCCATGTACCTAGGAAAGTTACGTTGTATTGATTGGCAGGGAATTGAAGATCCCATTCACGCTCCAACCCGAGGAAATCGAGATCGACATCAAACAGATTGAAAGATTCATCAATAAGTGCTCCGCAATCAGTAGGAATACAGAAATCTATATCTCTCACAGGCTCACGTGAACGAGTTTGCTCCGAATATCTTTCAACATCAATGCCCGGTAATTCGAATGCTTGAGCATACGCATCGGACGGATTCTCGTAACCGCCTTCGATATCTGGCAATTGAAAATCAGGGATAGTAACGAAACTAAACAAACTACTCAGGCCAGGAATGTGAACACTCAAATGCAGTACCTGCAAGTCGAGTCCTACGCGCAAATTATTATAGGTATGATTTACAAATCCACTATGTATATTATATACCACATTATATACTTGTAGCGAATCCCATCCATAACATGGATACGTTATATAAAGGTCGTTGTTTACTGTAAATGTAACTTCATCGGACTGGCCACGCTGAACAATTGAGCCGTTTTGAGCACGCTCAAAGAACGGCAATGGTGTTGCAAATCGCATTGTAGCCGATATTTCCGGGCAAAAAGAAAATTCCTGCACCAGAGCCATTGTCATTTGCAGGGTTGCATGCAATATATAATATTCAACCGTAATCACATAGTCATCATATATAGGGAATGTCAATTCATCGCCCTCAAGGATGTCAACAATCTCGCCAACTTCGGGATGACCTAAGGAATTACCGATGAAACGTACAAACTGTAACAAGTTCCAATGCAAGTAAAACCAGTCGTCCTGACCTTCGGCATACAAGCATTGCCCCTGCAGACGATCTTCGGTCTCAACATACGGGATTGTTATATCTGCAGTAATACCTATACCGAAGGCATCCGGTATCTGTATCACTAAAGAATCTCCGTTTCCTAAAAATCCAGTATGGATTTCCGGCATTCCATTATCGTCAATCCACGGATACGCGTATTGTCCCGTACCTGCATCAAGATAGAGAACAGCAATTGAGTCGTGCGGAACAGGTGTTGTATATGGAGGATTGGGTGGGAAAGAAAAACTCGGAATGATTTGAATCGGATCACCAATCTCTCCACCTAAAGCCTCTATAGAAACAGATAGATCAGCGCCAAAACCATACTCGAGATCAAGAGCAATTGTTCCTGCTGTTGGGAAATGTGTATTGAGAGCCCAACCATCCTGCACAGTATATGATGAATGTATCGGGACTGTCTGTCCGTGATCGAATCCGTTATGATCTGGAAAATCGAGGGTAATCTGAACTGGATAATCCACGCCTATATATCCACTCGAGAATCCATGCATACTGAATGTCGAATTAAGATACATAAACATATTGAAATCGAAATGTATTCCAAGCAAATCGGTACCGATTACCTCATGCACACTCGGGTCGGTTTCACATCCGGGACCCAAACACAAATCAATCAAGTTGTAGTCGAAATCTAAGAACGTAGCCGCACTACCGTTCCACATATCCACCGAATCGACATGATAATTTATATTATGACGCAGAACATTGGTATTGTCTTGCGCCGAAACATCCCATGTGGCAAACAAGGCAACCAAAACTGCAAATGCTATTATATATAGTTTTTTCATCATAAACAATTATTCATAAATTTTAGAAGTCAAAATACTTTGCAGGACTATAGGTTTCAGCTTCGAGCTCAACATCTTAATATATCCAGCATTTATCCATATAGTGTAATGATAGTCACCCGACATAAGCACCAAGCGCTCGAAAACGAAACCCTTAAGTTTCATTTCGGCAGTATAAAGTATTCCTTCGCTTCCATCGCGAAGAACAACTGGTTCGGTAGAAATCAGCGTCATACCCTGCGTTGCAAAATAAGCCGAATCCATTGCCATTGCAATAAGCAAATAGGATGTGCCGACAACCTCTTCAACCTGAATGCTACTCATAGTACCCACATGAACAAAACCTGGCACTGATTCAGAATATTTGAAATACTCGGGTGGCTGAATCTTAATATTCGTATTTGGAATCGCCACCATCTTGTTCTCGTCGAAAACAAAATCACCGCTAATCGACGTAATATCACCTAATGCAGAATTGACACCTGTCGATAACGAAGACTGACCGCCTGTTTGCTGAGCACTCATACCCAACGGGCACAACGCCAACAGAACAAAGAGCACACCGATAACAATCCTATTCATAAAAATACTTTTTTCCTTAATTTAAAAACCGCGTAAAGATACGTTTTTTATTTTAAACAATTACACCTATTAAACGTTTTTTTTTCAAAAGGATGCCTCCGAACAAAACTTTTTTTCAAATAATTTTATAAAACCCTAAAGGTCAGCACATTACCACACGGAAACTTTTATCTAAAAAGAAGCACAAAAAGCCTCAAGATTTCATTAACATCATTTAACATAATAATAGCAGATTTTATTAGCTTTTTTTATTAATTTCGCACCCCAAATAAATATTTTCAGTGTCTGACAACATGTCTTACAACATAATAGACCGAAGCAAAGTACTATATCACGCGATAGCCATTCTGATTTTCATTGGAATCTCAGGCTTTTGCACAAAAGCATATTTTGTCGAGACAGAACAAAACGCCACAGAAAACTGCATTATAGAAAACAACTCTCTGTGGGACAACACATCGTTGTCGGGATGCCCTGCTGTATCGCACCATAGTGTAATAGGACATAACCTGTTCTCCCCAATAATAGAGACAATTCAAGGCTCAAAATATCCAATTGCCATTTTCTGCACTTTGCTAGCATCGCTAATCGGAATATACATATTGCTCAACACTCTAAAGATAAAACCAGCGAGCGCTCTCATCGGCTCAATTCCATTCGGAATTTTTACATACGTAATAGCAGAACTACAAGCGGGTGAATATGCCGAAATGCTTGCCGTCTGCATGATGCCATACATAATGGCGGGAATTGTTCTTAATTTCAACCAACACAAATTTATTGGTACGCCTATCGTACTGATAGCCGGAGCATTGCAAGCCGCAACCTGCCATTATCAAATCATTTACTACACTTTTTTCATAGCACTTACCTACATAATCTACGAAATAATTTCAAAACATAAGACCGCTAAAGAAAAAACTAGTGGAGTTGTATTTACTGTTATCGCATTGGGAATTGCCATATTCACAAATAGCGAGACTATGTTTCAGGAATACGAATACCAGAAATACGCAGAAAAGCCTGTTCCTAACTACAACATCAGTGAACCATATTTCGATGATGAAGGAGAATGCATTTCGCTGCTTGTTGGCAACATCAAAGGCGGAAAATCGAACAGACATCTGACAACAAACTCAGAAACATATAATCTTCTCGCACCATTTTTCGGACAAGCCAATGCTGAAAAAATAGCCGACAAGTCGCCTGTTTACTTCGGCAAAAAAATCTTCAACAACGGTCCTTCATACATAGGAGCACTTACAATATTTCTTGCATTGTTAGGATGCTTCTGCAGCCGAAATAAAAACAAATGGTGGACAATTGCAATCGTCGCAATTTCAATAATCATATCCTGTGGTAACATAGAATATTTTATCACAAAAAACATACCTTTGTTTTACAATTTCAGTACATTCTCGAATATACTGACAATTGCAGCTCTAGGAATCTCGATTTTGGCGGCTTTAGGCACAGAGGAACTTATTAATCCCGACACAGAAACAAAAGAAAACAAAAGACGAATATCGATATACATTTCGGCAGGAATCCCAGCAATTATACTTCTTATCTTCGTCATATTCCCTGGTATCGCAGGCAATTGCAGCAGCTCTCAACAAAACGCAGCCGAAATTGAAGTCGCAGAAAACCTTGCATCGTATATGCCACAAGGTATAGAATATGCAGAAGCCACTGCCGAATTCAAAAACGACTACATTAACGCCATACGCAGCGACAGGATGTCGCTTGTAAGACGCGATGCAGCAAAATCTCTCATTTTCATTTTACTCGGTGCAATGATAGCGTTGGTTTCTATTAGAAAGGAGAAAAGCGTAAAAATTGTTGTAGCAACACTTATCATCCTTACAATAGTTGACATTTCTCTTACAAACTTTGGACTTATCGGAACATTTACAAACGACGACGAAACTATTCACTCGAATATTTCAAACGACATAATAAAAACCGACACTTCCGAATTCAGAGTCGTTGATATTAGCTACGACATAGTACACAACGACAATAGCACTTACAAAAACTACAATTCGTTAGGAGGCAACGGCTATTGCATAAAAAGGTACAGCACGTTTTGTGATTCAATCCTCAACAAAGAATTGGCACTCACTAGATACAGCATCCTATCGTGGGCACAGAGAGACGGAATGACACAGGACGAAATTCAAGAAGTTTTTTCCAATAAATACAAAACACCAACACTCGACATGCTAAACGTAAAGTACATAATACTTTCTGAAAGAGCAAAACCTCTCGAAAACACGCACGCTTCGAGTAATGCTTGGTTTGCCGATAGCATACAGTGGGCAGATTCTGAAATTTTGGAAATAGCAAAGCTACAGCATATCGACACAAGAAACACCGCCATTGTAAACGAGAAATACAAGCCAGAATTTGCCGATATTGAATTTGCCATCGACAGCACCGACTTTATTAGACTTACCACACACAATGGCGACACGTTAAAATACAAATCTTCGTGCAAAGGCAACCGTATGGCAATATTCTCCGAAATATTTTACCCTAAAGGTTGGAAAGCTTACGTTGACGGACAAAAAGTATCATTTTTCAGATGTAACTATATCCTGCGCGGAATGATTGTACCACAGGGTGATCATGAAATAGAATTCCGTTACGAACCCAAGTCGGCTGTAGCAGGACGAATTACATCAACCACCTGCAACGCAACATTGTTAGCTATTATCGCAATTATTTGCGTTATCGGAATAATAAAAAGAACAAGACAAAAACACGCAACCGCATGAAACTGAAATTCGAAAAATACCAAGGCGCTGGGAATGACTTCATTATCATTAACAACACCGACAAGTCGATAAATCTGACGCCAGAACAGATACAGAAACTATGCGACAGGCACTTTGGCATAGGTGCCGACGGTCTGATAGAACTGACTAAAAGCGACAAATCCGACTTTTCCATGGTATTCTACAATCCCGATGGATATGGTGCAAATATGTGCGGAAACGGTGGCAGATGTATAGCAAAATACGCCTTCGACCACAATATTGCAGGTAAAAACATGAAATTCTCTGCTGACGACGGAGTACACGAAGCCTGCATAATCGATGATGAGAATGTGAGAATAAAAATGATTGACGTTAATGGCATAACTATTTTTGACGATGGAATGTGGACTAACACCGGCGTTCCTCACTTTGTCAAATTCGTTGACGACACCGACCAGATCGACATCAATACCGAAGGTCGAAAACTAGCCGACGACAAACGCTTTGCACCAGAAAGAACAAATGTAAACTTTATAGACAATAAGAACGGATTCAGAATAAGAACATACGAACGTGGAGTAGAAGGCGAAACATTGGCTTGCGGAACAGGAAACGTAGCTTCTGCATTGTGTATCAACACAAAATATAGCAACGCCTCCCCCATAACTTTGAAAACAAAAGCCAGCCGGCTCAAGGTTTTCTTCGAAAAAAACAATAACGGATATACTAACATTTGGCTCGAAGGTCCAGCCATAAAAATATTTGAAGGAGAAACAGACAAAACAATTTCAATAACCCGATAAAAAAAAGCAAATATAAACCAATGGAAACAGCAAAATTTGATTTACACGTACACACTACAGCTTCTGACGGAAGTTTAAATGCAAAGCAAATTATCGCAGAAGCAAAACGTATAGGACTAACAACTATTGCAATAACCGACCACGACACTATAGGCAATGTCAAAGAATGCATTGAAGAAGGCAAAAAAAACGGGATACGCGTAATCTCTGGAATAGAACTTAGTGCCTCAACCGACACTGGCAAAATGCACATACTAGGATTTGGAATCGACCCCGACAACACAGAATTCAACATGGTAATGAAAATGTTGCGTGATGCCCGCGAAGAAAGGAACAAAAATATAATAGAGGCCATAAAATGCATTTTCAATATCGAAATTAGCATGGAGAATGTAAAAAAACATGCTAAGGGTGATTCGATTGGGAAACCTCATATCGCCGCTGCAATTGTAGAAACGGGCTTCTGCGATAACATTGAAATTGCATTTAAGAAAGTTTTAGGGTCTAAAAAACTTGAAAACATAGAAAGAAAAAAACTTCCTCCCAAGACCTGCATAGAACTGATACACAAGGCTGGTGGACTTGCTTTTCTGGCTCACCCCAAATCGCTAAAACTTTCACTAGAAAATACTTTCGCAAAAATAAAACAACTTAAAACTTTTGGTCTTGACGGAATCGAGGTTTTCCATAGCAGTCACACTCAAAAGCAATGCGAAAAATATACAAAAATAGCTAACGAACTAGGCCTTATGATTTCATGCGGAAGCGATTTTCATGGCCTCGAAATAAAAAAAGAAATAACCCTAGGTTATGGCAACAACAATATACCAACCGACAACGAAGAAATAATCATACCCTTGCTAAAAGCATTAAAAATGGCATAATAATGACAAAAAACGTATTTGCACAGAAAGTTAAAATCGGAGACATTACCATTGGAGGCAAAAATAAGATTGCTATCCAAAGCATGACAAATGTGCCAGTTGGCGATATATTAGCATCAGTTAGCCAATGCAAACAACTTTTTGGTGCTGGAGCCGACCTCGTAAGACTGTCTGTTCCACGTACGCCCGACATTGATAGTCTGCAACAAGTCAAAAAGAAACTCGTCGCCGATGGATACACTAAACCGCTCGTCGCCGATGTACATTTCAGCTCGATAATTGCAGAAGAATGTGCAAAAATTGTGGAAAAAGTAAGAATAAACCCTGGCAACTATATCGACAAGCGAGCAAACTTCAAGGAACTTAACCTGAGCGATTACGAATACAACCTGGAACTCGAAAAAATACACGACAGATTACTACCATTGATAAAAGTCTGCAACGAATACGGCACTGCCATCCGAATCGGGTCTAACCACGGGTCGCTGTCCGATAGGATTTTGTCGCGCTACGGCAACACCGCCAAGGGAATGGTCGAGGCCGCCATGGAATTCATTAGTATTTTCAATGCTGAAAACTTCCACAATCTTGTCATTTCGATGAAGGCAAGCAACGTAAAGGTTATGACCGAATCATGTAGCCTTCTTACACAACGAATGATTGAAACAGGAAATGTTTATCCTCAACATCTGGGTGTTACCGAAGCCGGTGCTGGCACAGACGCTAGAATAAAGTCATGTCTCGGAATTGCCTACCTGCTCAACAAAGGCATTGGCGACACAATAAGAGTCTCACTGACAGAACCCCCTGTAAACGAGATAACATTTGCCAAGAAATTCATGGCAGAATTCGGGGAAAAGAAGGCATACTCGGAAAATATTGCCACCCCAGACTTTTCTGGTTCAGTAAACTTCACGCCAAAGTCAGACAATCCCGAAACAGCCATTTCTGAAACTTGCATTTCGCTTGCCAATAGCCTAATCGACAGAAAGATAAACAATTTACAAATAAACGGCGACATTAACGGATATGCAAACAACGACTTTGCAGCCGACCTCATGCAGGCAGCAGGAATATGCATCAGCAAAGCAGAATTCATCTCATGCCCAGGCTGTGGTCGCACCAACTACGATTTGGAACGCATTTCGGAAGCTGTGAAACGTGAATTTTCACACTTGAAAGGTCTAAAAATCGCCACTATGGGCTGCGTTGTGAATGGTCCCGGCGAAATGGCCGATGCCGACTACGGATGCGTTGGCAGCACCAAAGACCATGTGATAATATACAAGGGACAAATACCTATAATTCGCGACGTTCCACAAGACAATGCCGTGGAAATGCTTAAGAAAGTTATTGCCGACAATGGCGACTGGAAGGAAAAGTAAGATGAACTCATTGGAACGCGAATTTCACACACAAAACCGCCATAAATTGCTCGACCAAATCGACAACGGCGATACCGTGATACTATTCTCGGCAAACATGCCTTCGCGCAATGCCAATCAGTTTTTCCACTATCGCCAAAATTCCGATGTCCTGTACTACAGCGGAATACGGCAGGAAGAAACAATACTTCTTCTACACAAGAAAAGCACGACCGAAGCTGAGGAATATGCTTTCGTCATAGAACCAACCGAACATATAAACGTATGGACAGGCATAAAACTTACTAAAGCAGAAGTCAGCGACATTTCGGGCATAGCCAACGTGGAATACCTAAACCGCTTCGACTGCATTGCCGATGAAATCATTAATTCGAACAAAGGCAGAATATATCTTTCCTTTGGCAACAACATACGCAAGACCGAATACATAAATTTCCGTCAGGAAACATGGAAAAAGTTGCACAGCAATCTGGAATTCAACGATATTGACCCCATAACCACAACTTTGCGACTGCAAAAATCCGACTACGAAATAGGTTGCATACGTGAAGCTATAAGGATTACAAAACACGCATTTGCCGAAGTTAACAAGATTATCCGACCCGACATCCACGAATATGAAATCGAAGCCGAATTTTACAAACAAATCCGCCAAAGCGGCTGCGATGGCTTTGCATATCAGCCTGTAATTTCATCGGGAAGCAACAACTGCATTCTTCAAAGCATAAACAATCAAGGTATTTGCCACGATGGCGACCTGCTGATTATGGATGTTGGGGCCGAATACAAGGGCTATGCCGCCGACATCACACGCACAATTCCCGTAAACGGAAATTTTTCGCCACGACAGAAACAGGTTTACGACGAAATAATGTCCATTCAGCGTCAAATAAAGCAATATTATATCCCTGGCTCATCAATTGACCGCATACACTCCGAATTTGAAAATCTGATGCTCGAAGCACAACAAAGACTCGAACTCGTCACAAAGAACGAAATTGCACATCAGGAATCGGTACACGCTACAGTAAAACGCAACTCGCCACACCTTTGCTCACATTTTATCGGACTCGACGTCCACGATGTAGGCAACAGGCATACGACATTAAAAAACGGCATGGTATTGAGTTGCGAGCCAGCCATATACATTCCCAAAGAAGGTTTTGGAATAAGAATAGAAACCGATATACTTGTCGGTGAAAAGCCTATTGATTTAGGAGAAGAATAAAAAAACTATTGCATAAAATTCTCCAAGCAACTATCTTTGTCCGACTGATTTTAAAAATTACACAAATGATAGTACTGACACTCGACGCAGGCGGAAGCAAATTTGTTTTTTCGGCAATAAAAGATGGAAGATTCATAGGAGAATCGAAACAAATACCATCAAACGGACACGATCTTGACAAATGTCTGTTAGGAATGATTGACGGTTTCAAGCAACAGCAAAATGCTATAGGCGAACCAATTGATGCAATAAGTTTTGCATTCCCTGGTCCTGCAAACTACCGAGAAGGTATTATCGGCAACACCGAGAACCTCAAAGGTTTCCGTGGCGGCGTGCCACTGAAGGCCATGCTCGAAAATATCTTCAAGGTGCCAGTATTCATCAACAATGATGGAGATTTATACACCTACGGAGAGTCGCTTGCTGGCTCGCTTCCTCTAATAAACGCCCAACTACACAAGGCAGGCAATAAGATGCAGTACCGAAACGTCGTTGGTATTACAATTGGTTCGGGCTTCGGCGGAGGATTTGTACACGACAAGATGCTCATTACAGGCGACAATGTCACCGCTTGTGAAATATGGAAAATGTCGAACCGACTCGATACCGACCGCAACTGTGAGGAACTGATAGCAATACGTTCGCTACGAAGATTTTACTCCGAATATGCAAAGATTCCGTTCGACGACACTCCAATGCCACGCGAAATATACTACATAGGCGTTGGCAAAGAAAAAGGCAACAAGACCGCAGCGAAAAAAGCTTTCTTCCACATGGGAGAATGTATGGGCGATGCCATAGCAAACTTGATTACAATATTCGATGGAATTGTTGTAATTGGTGGCGGACTGTCGAAAGCAAAAGAGCTTATCATTCCTGGTGTAGAAAAGGAACTGCAACACAATTTCCTTTCACTATCACGAGTAACACAGAACGTATATTGCCTCAACAAACCCGAGCAACTGGCCGAATTTGTGAAACCAGAAAGTAAAACATTGAAAGTACCACTATCAGACAAAACCGTGGAATATTCGTATATGCCTAAGTGCGGTTATGTGTTCTCTTCATTCGACACCAGCATGATGATAAATATCGGTGCCTACCACTTTGCAAAGGAAATGCTGAAGAAATAAGGCTATCCTATACAATTTATCAGATATTCTCTGCTTTCAGGGCCTAGATTAAAAATTAAGTCGAGAATGCTAAGGTTGGGCACAAATTCGAAACGATCACAGAAAACTTGTGTGTATGGCTTTGCTGCAAAAGCCTCATCCGGACGATTTTTTGAAGGTTTTGGACTTATACTTTCGCGAAAATCGGCATAACTTGCAGAATCGAAAATATAATCAGTTGTGTATGAATAATCCGCATCTATCTTAAGTACCGAGAATAGCGCTTGAAGCACTTTTTCATTCAAGTCTATAAGAAATTTCTCCTTTTTCTCGAAAAAACGTTCAAATTTGTAAAAATAGTAATCGTAGAAGGCAGAATTCTTGTATGCCGATTTCAAGGATGTAAGATGATTGCGCTGCCACATTTCTGAATAGTCGATGCGAATATCCTTTGTCAAGATGTGATAATTCTTCTGCACAGGCACCGACAACGGTAAAACGCCGTTTGCACTCAATATATTGCAACGATTACGATAAGTCTGCTTAGGATAGGTCTCGTACTTTTCAATAAGCACCTCATGGGCAAGAAACTTGCTCATGTATTGTACATTTGGAAAGAAAGCCGTTGAAAGCAATGCAATCATCTACCAAACAACCTTTCCTATAATATATTCTTCCGGAATCGGACCATACATACGCGAGTCGCGCTTATCAGTACGGTCATCGTTGAGAATGAAATAGTAATTTTTCTGAGGCACAAACTCGTTGACATCCTGCTGGTTTATTCTAACATGATAAGTATCCGATTGAAAATCGTTGCCCTCGAAAAGAGTTATTATATTTTTGTATATCGGTGCAATTCGCGGATGAAGATTCAATGTGTCACCTTGTTTGGGCAGGTACATTGGTCCAAAATTGTCCTTATTCCATGCAAAAAATGCGCTTGATGGAAAGATATCAACATCTTTCCAATCGTCGCGGTCGATTATTTTACGACATGACGAGAATACTTTCTCAGACGACTTAATCTTTTCAAATTCAGTTTCGGAACATACGAACTCGCATGCCTTACCTCCGTTAAGCACCTCGCCAATACGTACATCGTACTTGGATAGTATTGCATCAAAGTCCACTTTTACCGAATCGACCGAAGCACGGTATCTGCTATAAGTTGTATAATCTTCTGCAACTGGTTTGTTGTTCCTATGCAAAACTCCATCGTCAATAAGAATTATATCTCCAGGAACGCCGACAACTCTCGCCACATACACATCGCGCGACGACAATTTGGTATCAAATTCAAGCGGATACCAATATGCCACCTCATCGCCAATTTCTACAGAACTTGTCTTACGGACAAAAACAACATTCTCAGTTCCGTCAGAAGCTTTCACGCTGTTGAATCCGAACATCATATAAAAGCCCACGCCGCCACCAATAATGGCGAGCAGCAAAACCACAATCAATATCTTTTTAGTCTTCATTATGAACAATCTTTCCTATTCTGCTCCAACGTATTCCGCCATATTCCTTATCCATAGACAGCCAAATGAGCCATGCCTTGCCCACTATGTGGTCTTCGGGCACAAAACCCCAATAGCGAGAGTCGGCTGAATTGTGGCGATTGTCTCCCATCATCCAATAATAGTTCATTTTAAAAGTGTATTCGGTAGCAGGCTGACCGTTTATATAAGCCTTGCCATCCTTAACTTCAAGCGTATTCCCCTCATAGTAACCTATTACGCGACCATAAAGGATAAGGTTTTCCTCGGTAAGTTTAATCTTGTCGCCAGCCTTCGGTATGTACAGAGGACCAAACCAATCGACATTCCATGGAAATTTATCGTTATGTGGGAAAATACGGAAACTATCATCTCCAGTAAAGCCTTTTGCAACTGTATTCTTGGTAATAGACTGCACAAACGACATATTTTTGAATTTCTCGTAATTCTCGGCAGTAAGTGGAAGCACTTTATATGTTATGCTATCTGTGCGTAAATCGTAAACATCGGAACCGTTTATCTCATTCTGACGTAATACTTTCTCGGAAATACTTGCCGTATTTATTACAAGACGATAGTTGAACTGCTTTGTAGGAATTTCTTTCTGCGGTTTTCCGTTTACAAAAACTTCGCCATCACGCACTTCCAACGTATCACCAGCGATAGCCACACAACGTTTGATATAGTTTTCGCGCTTATCCACAGGACGTACGGTAATATCGTACATATCCCACACTATCTGGCGGGCAAGACGGAAATATTTGTCCATATCGGAAATTGCAGGATTCTCCTTTGCAAGCTTAGTCTCGTTCTCGCGCAACTTAGTCGATGCCTCGTTAATAAAAGAGTTGGTATGTGCAGGATTTACCATAGGATTGAACAGTGAATATGCCAGATTCACATAATAGTCGTTTGTTTTCTGCGATACGTTTCCAACTAGGATTTTTTTGTTCATCATCGTCGAATACTGCAAATCGAAATCTGCCATGCGGAACTGCGTTATCCTAACAATGTCGTAGTAATCCTGGGCAGGAATCTGTAAAACCACAGTATCGCCTGTAGGATAGTTAAAAACCACCATATCGTCACGCTTAATATCGCCCCACCCCACCAATCGACGGTATTCGTTTTGTATCCAAGTAACATACGATGGCGTATTCTGCGTGAACGGAAGCGTATGGTGAACAAATGGGAACGAAATCGGAGTCATAGGTACACGTGGACCATACGCTGTCTTGCTGACAAAAAGATAATCACCCACTTGCAAGGTTTTTTCCATCGACGATGTCGGAATAGTAAACGCCTCGAAGAAGAAAATCCTAATAAACGATGCTGCAATCACAGCAAATATGAGGGCATCAACCCATTCTAGAGTCTTGCGTTTTGCCTTCGAGCAGTTTTCGGGATTCCTCGGTTTCCAGAAGGCCCAACGTACAAACTTTGTGATGTAAATATCGATTATCAGCAGTTCGCCGAGCAAGAACCAATAGTTTCCGAGCCAAATTACCCAGCCGATGTAGAAGATTGTCCACGCTGCAAACCATATCCAGTTGCGACGCGAAGGCATCTCAATGAACTTTTCACATTTGCCGATTTTTATAGTCCAACCCTTTTTCAGCTCATTGTTTGGCTTATTGACAGCCACATTTTCTGTATTTTTTTTATTTCCGAACATATTCTTATAATCCAAGTAAATCATTCATTGTAAACATACCACATTTTCCCGCAAGGAATTCTGCAGCAAGAACTGCGCCATTTGCCAATCCGCGACGGCTTTTTGCAGAATGCGTGATTGTGATATCGTCGAAATCGCTAGACCACAGCACACTATGGTCGCCAAAAACCTCACCTTCCCTAAACGATTTTATTTCGAGAATATTGTCCGCACCCTCTTCAAGTTTCCAATCCGAATAACGCGAATTGTTTTCAATAATGCCTTTGGCAAGCGTTATGGCGGTACCGCTAGGTTTGTCAAGTTTGTGGATGTGATGAGTTTCTTCGATTCGAGCCGAATACTGCGGATAAACAGCAAGTTTCTGTGCCAGCATACGGTTGACCGCCATAAAGATGTTCATTCCGATGCTATAGTTTGACGAATAGAAAAATGCAGACGAATTTTCGCGGCACAACTTGTCCATAGCTGCGGCATCGAAAGTCCAGCCGGTAGTACCCGACACCACGCGCAGACCGCCTTTCACACAGGCCATAACATTTTGCTCTGCCGTCTTAGGCGTCGAAAACTCTACAGCCACATCACCGAGCGAAGCTATATCGCCGCAGGAACGAATGTCGCGATCGATGTCAAAAATTTCGGAGATACGGTGTCCGCGTTCAAGCACCACGCGCTCAATCTCCTTACCCATCTTTCCGTATCCAATTAGAACAATATTCATTATATAAATCTTTGCTGTAAAAAGTTGCAAAGTTAGCAAAAACCAAAACAAAAACAAAACAGCATTTTTTTGCATAAAAAACAAAAAATATACACTACTTTTGCGACGGATTCAGGTTTCCAAGGAATTAATAGGGAATCTTGTGAAAATCAAGAGCTATACCCGTAGCTGTAAGTTCAGGAAACGGCTTTTCGCACCAAGTCACTGGCATTGTCCGGGAAGACGCGTTAAGCTTGAACGAGCCAGAAGACCTGCCTGTTTTCCATAATCGCAGCCTTCGGGATTAAGGGCGTGGTGATAAAAGTATAGAAACCATTAATGTGCTGTATTCCGGCCGCTGCAAATATTATGTATGATTAAATTTATGTTCTAATGAAGAAGAAAAGTTATAGTGCAGTGACAGCGGAAGAAGCCGTAAAGGTAATAAAATCGGGGGACCACGTTCACATTAGTTCAGTATCAAATGTTCCACAATGCTTGATAAAGGCAATGTGCGACAGAGGTCGCAACGGAGAACTGAAAAACGTATATATCCACCATCTACATACCGAAGGTGCAGCACCATATGTAAATCCAGAATTTGAAGGGATTTTCCAGCACAATGCATTTTTTGTGGGAGCAAACGTAAGGGAAAGCGTGCAAAAAGGACTTGCCGACTACATTCCAGTATTCCTCGGCGAAACATCTAAACTTTATCGCGAACGCTACATAAAGTGCAACGTGGCAATGATTCAGGTTTGTCCACCAGACAAGTTCGGATACGTATCGCTTGGCACTTCTGTCGATGCGACTCTTGCTGCCATGGAATGCGCCGAATTTACCATAGCAGTTGTAAACAAGAATGTTCCCCGCTCGCTTGGCGATTCGCTGATACACATAAGCAATATCGACTATATAGTAGAGGACGATAGCCCGTTGCTAACCGTCGATTTTGCGAAACCAACGGAAATTGAACGTACCATCGGCCGCTATTGTGCCGAACTTATCGAAGACGGCGCCTGCCTGCAAATGGGTATAGGTTCCATTCCGAACGCAATACTTTCGTGCCTTGGCAACCACAAGGACATTGGTATTCATACAGAAATGTTTTCTGATGGAATACTGCCTTTGATAAAAAAAGGCATAATTACAGGAGCAAAAAAGCGTCTTGACAAGGGCAAGATTGTTTCTACATTCGTAATGGGCTCACAGAAAATATACAATTTCATCGACAGCAACCCAATGGTTCTGATGAAAGATGTGGAATACACCAACGACCCGTTCATAATAGCGCAGCAACCCAAAATGACTTCGATAAACTCGGCCATTCAGGTTGACTTGTCGGGTCAGGTATGCGCAGACTCGCTTGGCGACAAGATTTATTCAGGCGTAGGCGGACAAATCGATTTCGTTTACGGTTCTACACGTGCCAAAGGCGGCAAAGCAATCATCGCCATGCCATCGACAACAAAACGGGGAATCAACAAAATTGTACCTGCTCTTGACCTTGGATCGGGAGCAGTAACGACAAGAAACCATATTCATTGGTTCATAACCGAATACGGAGCTGTAAACCTATATGGAAAGTCGCTGCAGGAAAGGGCGAAACTAATAATTTCAATCGCCAATCCTAAATATCAAGAGGAACTCGAAGAAGCAGCATTCAAGCGTTTCGGTCCTCATTATCATTATATATGTAGAAACAATGTAATTTAAGTAAAAGAATAAAGTTATGGCAAATTTTAGCATTTGGGAAGTACTTTTTCTGCTCTGCTTTGCGGTGAGCTGGCCAGTTTCAATCGCAAAATCATTACGCACTAAAGTAGTAATTGGAAAAAGTCCGCTTTTTATGTCCCTTATTATATTAGGATACATTTTTGGAATTATTCATAAGTCGTTGTACAGCAACGATGTCGTAATATGGCTCTATGTCTTTAACGCAGTTTTGGTGTCATTCGATTTGGCATTATATTTTATGTATATCGGCAAGAATCGCCGTGAATTGAAGCGGTAAAACAATAAAAATATAGCAAATATGGAATTTTTCGGACAATTTAACATCATCGAGGTACTCAGTTCGTTCATTGTGATGTTCGCAATCATCGACATTTTAGGCTCTATTCCTATTTTTCTGAGCTTAAAAGAAAAGAACCAGCCAATAAAAGCTTTACCTGCGTGCCTTATGGCTCTGGGGTTGTTTTTGCTATTCTTTTTTGCCGGCGACGCTTTGTTCAAACTTTTTGGCATCGACACTGCATCGTTTGCAGTAGCTGGTTCGCTGGTACTATTTGTACTGGCAGTGGAGATGATACTCGGTCGTGAAATCATCAAAAACGAAAATATTGGAAGTGGAGCAAGTATAGTACCTGTGGCTTTCCCCCTTATTGCAGGTCCGGGTGCACTTACTGCCTTGTTGTCGCTACGTGCCGAATATGCAGTACTCAACATACTTATTGGTCTGTTACTCAACCTTATACTCGACTACTTTGTTATCCGACTACTCGATAAAGTAAAAGACTGGCTAGGTGCGAACCTTATTTTCATCATCCGCAAATTCTTCGGTGTGATACTCTTAGCAATCGCCATAAATATGTTTGTAAATAACATATATGTAATTATTGCAAACGTGCCAACACCTGCGGTTAATTAATCGTGTTGCTGATTTTACGGCAAAGTCAAATTTTTTTTTTGCGTTCCGAAAAAAAGATATACTTTTGTACCACTTAATTATTAAGTGCCACTTTAGCTCAGCTGGTAGAGCGACGCATTCGTAATGCGTAGGTCGCGAGTTCAAGTCTCACAAGTGGCTCTTTTTTTTTGATTATCTGAATTAACGAAATAACAGTATGTTTGAAAGTTTATCGGAAAGATTAGAGAGATCGTTCAAAATACTTAAGGGCGAAGGTAAAATTACCGAAATAAATGTTGCTGAAACATTGAAGGATGTCCGCAAGGCATTGCTTGATGCCGACGTCAACTACAAGACAGCCAAGCAGTTCACAGAGACTGTAAAGGAAGTTGCAATGGGACAGAATGTCATCAAGTCTATCAAGCCTAGCCAGCTCATGGTTAAGATTGCACACGACGAACTTGCCAAGCTCATGGGAGAAACCGCCGTTGATATAAACACGAAGGGCAATCCCGCAATAATACTTATGTCTGGTCTGCAAGGTTCTGGTAAGACAACCTTCAGCGGTAAGTTAGCCAATATGCTTAAGACCAAGCGCAGCAAGAAGCCATTGCTCGTTGCCTGCGACGTTTATCGTCCTGCTGCTATCGAGCAGATAAAGGTGCTTGGCGAACAGATAAATGTTCCCGTTTACAGCGAAGACGGCAACAAGAATCCCGTGCAGATTGCCCAGAATGGTATCAAGCACGCCAAGACTTACGGATACGATGTTGTAATCGTCGATACCGCTGGTCGTTTGGCTGTTGACGAAGAAATGATGAACGAAATCGAAAACATCAAGAAGGCAATCAACCCGCAGGAAATATTGTTCGTCGTTGACTCAATGACAGGTCAGGACGCCGTAAATACTGCAAAGGAATTCAACGACCGTCTCGACTTCGATGGTGTAATTTTAACCAAACTTGATGGTGACACACGTGGTGGTGCGGCAATTTCCATACGTAGCGTGGTAAACAAGCCGATTAAGTTCGTTGGTACAGGCGAAAAGATGGATGCTATTGATGTTTTCCACCCGCAGCGTATGGCCGACAGAATACTCGGCATGGGTGATATCCGCTCACTCGTTGAACGCGCACAAGAGCAGTTCGACGAGGAGGAATCACGCAAATTGCAGAAGAAAATTGCAAAGAACACCTTCAACTTCAACGATTTCCTTGCTCAGATTCAACAAATCAAGAAGATGGGTAACATCAAAGAACTTGCAAGCATGATTCCTGGACTTGGCAAGGCAATCAAGGACATCGACATCGATGACAACGCATTCAAGAGCATAGAGGCTATAATCCACTCAATGACACCTGCAGAGCGAGAGAATCCTGAAATCATAAACGGAAGCCGCCGCAAGAGAATAGCCGATGGTAGCGGAACAAGCGTTGCCGAAGTTAACAGAATACTGAAGCAATTCGAAGATACAAAGAAGGTTATGCACACAATGTACACCAACAAGGGAAAACGTTTCGGAAGAAGATAATAGGATTAAATAACAATATGTACCCGTCTAAATGGCGGGTATTTTTATGATATGGCGAAGGAAATAGAACATAAATTTACCGTCAAAAGCGACAAATACAAGACGCTAGCCACTCCTACACTATACAGGCAGGGCTACATTCCCACACAAAACGGAATGACGGTAAGAGTGCGCATTGCAGGTGAAAAGGGATTCGTAACACTCAAGGACAAAACCGTAGGTATGAGTCGCAACGAATTTGAGTACGAAATTCCAGTCTCCGAAGCCCGCCAGATGCTCGACACCATGTGCGACAAACCACAAATCGAAAAGTACCGCTATGTTGTTCCTGCCACCGAACAAGGTTTGAAATGGGAAGTCGATGAGTTCCTGGGCGAAAATGCAGGACTTGTCGTTGCCGAAATCGAAGTCCCGACCGAAGATACGAAGTTCTCTCTTCCAGAATGGATTGACAAGGAAGTCACAGGCGACAAAAAATACAACAACTCGCAGCTTTGCAAAAAGCCGTATAAGGAGTGGGTGAAATAATCTTGATAAAAAGTTATAGAATATGCAATTAAATAATTTCGGATATTACTGGTTGGACTCGTGGGTGCTGGCAAATATCATACAACTTGCTACGCAAGATTTCTGCCTACGCAACCTTAATAAAATCAACGATCCTTGCGGTCGCCAATACGACCAGATGACACAGGCCGCACGCTCGGTGTCAGCAAATATTGCCGAAGGAAATTCTCGACACTCCACTTCCAAGGAAACAGAAATGCGACTTACCGATGTGGTTCGCGCAAGTCTTTCTGAATTGGCTAACGATTATATAAATTGGCTATTGCTACAAGAACAAATACCATGGTCTGTAAAATCCGATGAACATCATGCAGTATCGTACATTTCTTTAGAACGTCCAACATACAAAGACGATGTGCAACATCAGAGTGGCATTCACATACTGGCACAAAAACACAAATTTGACAAATGGCTATGCTCAAAAGATTCTATTATCGAAGCAAATTGCTTGATTGTTTTGTGCAATCGTCTGATAATGATGCTTGGCAAGCAAATAGAAAACCAGATTAACAAATTCAAGCAAGAAGGTGGCTTTACCGAAGGACTAACTGCAGAACGACTTGCATATCGGACTGAACAAAGTGTTCAAACAGGAGCACCGACCTGCCCCAAATGTGGTAAACCAATGATAAAACGAGTAGCAAAGAAAGGTGTCAATTCAGGAAAAGAGTTTTGGAATTGCAGCGATTATCCAGAATGTAATGGAACGAGGAGTTTATAATAGGTCTAGCACCGTAATTACCTTATACGTAATAAGGTAATCACGGACTAATAAAGATTCGAAAAAGAAATAGTGAAATGAAATATTCGAAATTAAATTTAATCAAAAATATAGTATTCATAGTTATATTTTTGATGGGATTTCTGGGAGAGTCCTTTTCCCAACTCCCCACAGTCTCAATCCTCGGTGACTCGTACAGCACCTTCGAAGGCTACACGACGCCGATGGAAAACGAGCAATGGTACTTTAAAAACAAGCGCGACCGCACCGATGTGGAAAAAGTAGAACAAACATGGTGGTGGATTCTCTGCGACGAATACGGACTGCAACTCGACATCAACAACTCGTACAGTGGTTCAACAATCAGCTACAGCGGATATTACGGTCGCGACTACAAGGACCGCTCTTTTATCACTCGTGCACCAAACATCGGTAATCCCGACATAATTCTCGTTTTCGGAGCAACAAACGACGACTGGGCTGACGCACCACTCGGCACACTGAAATACGACGGCTGGACCGACGAAGACCTATATTCTTTCCGCCCAGCAATGACCTACCTTGCAAACTTCCTGACCAAAAATCATCCCAAAGCAAGCATATACTTCATTGTAAACGACTGCCTTAAATCCGAAATCACAGGAACAATCCGTGAAGTTTGCAAGCACTATGGAATTTCCGTCATCGAACTGCAGAACATTGCCAAGAAAACCAGTCATCCGACAGTAACCGGAATGAGACAGATTGCCGAGCAAGTCGGAAAAGTATTAAAAACAAAAGAATAAATGCCAGGAATTGTTTCAAATACAGACTCTTGGAAGACATACTTTTATGTCCTTGCCGAAGCGATAGCCGACAATGCCATCGACGAGGCGCAGGCAAGGCACAACTTTATGCAGTACAAACTGGCGACACTGTTTGACACGACACCGCGAGGCGTTGAAAGTTTCTCGGAAGACAATTTTCTTACCGAACTTAGGCGGCTCGGACTTACACCCACCGACTTTCCTTACGACAGCAAACAGAACTGCTACAGAATCCACTTTGTAAACCATACCTTTTGCTTGTTTTGCACCGAATTCATAACATTTTTCTCGCAGAACGCATACCACATTTCAACCGACGGCAACAAGGAAGGAAGCGTGAACATCACAAGTTTTCCTACCGAACCCACAGCGCAGATACTGCATAAAGCCGACGGACTTTACCCCGAATGGGAAAAGCAATGGCCCGACACCTACCGTCTTGCGACCAAAGTTGCCAAGCAATTTGCCATCGACAGCCGCACAATCGATGCCATAGCGAGTTCGTTCCTTGCTAGTTGTGGAAAATACAGCATCGAGCACCACATAGGCAAATCAATGCTTAAGGCTTGCGGACAATCTTTCATCATTGACCATAGCACATTTGCCACCGATTATGCAAAGATTATGGGCGAAATAGCAATCTTTATGAAAGAAAGGAACCAGAAATGCTGAAACGCCAGTACTATATAAATCGACTTGCCGAAGACATCAGGATTTGCCGCGAAAACGGCACCGATACAACTGCGGAAATTAGGATTAGCAGGCGCAAGTTCATCAGCAACTGCATAAACCAGCTAATGTACGACAAGCCATACGCTCACGCCGGATTTTCAATAGAACCGATGATTGGACGGCTGAAAAGTCAAGGTATTGCAGATGAAAAAATTACCGTAAAACCGCGCCGTGAATACGAAATTGACCTACGCGACACCAAAATTGCAATAAAAATGCGCTTCGACAGCCGCTACGGGCAGATTTCGAAAATGGTTCTGCAAGACCAGTTTGACGAAATTGACATTTCGGACAAAAATCCCGACGACATCGCCGACATAATTGTCGCGATAGGCAGCTCGTATGCCAACTGGAACCGCGAATGGGACAGCATAGCCAACGAAGCTATGCGCCTGTCGAAAAAGCAAGATGTAGAAAGGATTTCGTTAGAAACGCTGATAGCATCAAAGCTAAAAAGTAGCGGAATCGAATATATGCTCGAGCACAAGAAAACAAAATCGACCCTTATCGTAAAGGTCGGGAACCGCAAGATTAGCATGGACATAAGCCATCGTAGGCTTGTCGAAACCTGCGTAAACCTTCTGCCAACATTACGCAATGCCATTGAAAGGCTGAATGCTATTCCCGACGAAATCAGCATCGAACCAACAAGCACAAAGGAAACATGGATAAAATCGTAACCGCAATGCATACACATACCGACATAATATCCCAACTTGCCGAAGACCTTGAAATTGCCCGTCTTTGTAGCGACGACGAAACCATAGCAAAAGTTCATTTCGTGCAGTACAAGATGTCGAAAACCATATCGCCTGACACAGGAAAAGAGTTCCACCTTGCAGCCGAACTGCTCGTCAGAAGGTTGAAGGACAATGGCTTTGCAATTCCAGAACTCACCGCCGGCAACAGCATCATAAACATAAACCTTGGCACAATCGGCATCGAAGTGTATAGGCACGACTACCTGGGAAACGGCTATTTCCGCTTTGTGATGAACGGGCAGAAATCGGCGGAATACAAGATTTGCATTTCAACAGAGCAACTTGCCCAAACAATAACCGACTTGCCCAAGCTCGTCGCCAACTGGCTCGAAACAGACTATACCGAAGCTAAGGCAGAAGCGCACAAGCTGACTAAACAGCAGAAAATAAGCCGTTTATCAGCACAAACCTTGCTCGAAAACATTCTCAAGAAATTGGAAGTTTCGTACAGCATAGAGCACCTCACCGACCGAAGCGAAATAAGCATTACTCTTTCAAACGACAAGCAACTGCATTTCTGCATAAACTACACCGATTTTGCCACCGAAATAGGCAAAATTCCCGAATTGATACGCTCGGCACAGGATTTTACGGAAAGGTTTCCTAAAGCAACATTAGAAGGCAAACAATAACTCTATTATTGTGCACGCTCTTTCTGCTGTGATTCTTTCAATGCTCGTATATGTGTTATTAATGCATACACCATAAAAGCCAAGCCACCAATGTACGAAACCGTTCCTAACCAACTTATCCAGTCTCCATCCCAGTTGCGGATAAAAATCCAGTACATGCTAAATATATAAAGGAAAATTCCAACTACAGAAAGAACAATCATAGACTTTATTCCGCTGTCACCTTTTACCCTTTTATAAAAAAAGTAGGCAGCAACAAAAATTGCAATGGTAAAGATTATCACGCATAATAAAAATGCGCCAACAAATGTGTACATAATTATTCCCTTTCTTTTTATCAACTTTATAATTTCACTGCGCAAACGCCCTTATTTGCGACCTGTGTATTCGCTAAAATACAAGCCATCATAAGCATTTCACAACAAAATTTTCCCTTCATAAAACATCAATTAAATTTTCGGCAAAAATAATATTTTTGACAACTAACAGCAAAAAATTATAATTTTTCTTGGTCATAATTATTTATGGCTATCCAGCCCTTGAGTTTTCATCATTTTTGGGGATTGCACGCTCTCTGCGACGACAATAAATTTGCAAATCCAAAGTTAATAAAGCATACAAAATCATCGTAAAAATCCGGCTGTGCCGTCTGACACAGCCATTTTTTTTGCATGCGGTTAGCATAAAACTTGTACATTTGCAACCATAAACTAAATATTACAGAAACTGATAGTCGACCTACCATACAATAATGACACCACAAGAATACATAGCCATCCTCTCCGACCGCATCAGCGAATGCATTGCTCACGGTTACGACTACGCACCGATAGTGGAACGCGGCAAGGACGACTATATCAGCGAGAAGGTCGGAGAAATGATCTACCACTCGATATGGAAACGCAAGGATATCAGCATCGACTTACTTGTAGAACATCTCGTGGAACTGGGCGTACCGGCCGAAAACATTAGCGAAAAAGACGGTGATATTGCCATCAGAATGAACAATATAAACATTACAATCAAAAAGTCGGAAGCATATAGGCTCGGTGTGAAAATCGGCTTCTGCCTCGGAAACAACCTCTTCGACGTCACACGCAACGAAGAAAACGCCATAGCACGGATTTTCATCGAGGTAGACCGGCAATATCCGCAGTGGGAACAGGAATGGAACGAAATATTCGTTGAAATCAGCAAGCAGACCAAAAATATCGACATTTCAATACTTTCAATCGATGCAGTGGTGCGCAACAAACTGAAAAGGAGCAACTTGCCATTCCATATCGAACACCTTGCCGAAGAATCGAAACTGTCGCTACTGATTGAAGGCAAACGACAGATTACAATCGCAATTCCCCATGACAAGGTTACGGAAATCATAGCCTCTCTGCCCGAAACAATAAGGCACACTATCGAATTATTAAAGCAATTGCCATCATCGGTGATTGTAACCGACAACACTCGCGATGACTGGGAAACGATATGAGAACCGCAATTGCCATAGTCGCATTTCTGCTACTTATATCCGTAGCATCATCGTTTGCCCAGACTGACGACAGAAGCCGTCGCAACATTAAGGGAAATGTAGAATCATATACCGAAAAGAAGTACAAGATTGACTATTCGAGCAACGGTTACTCGAAAGGCGAGTGCACACACAGCACAACATTTCATTTCGACAGCAACGGCAACCTTACCAATGCTCCCACCAACGACCTTACCTACGACTACAACACCAGCCACCAGGCTACTACCATAGTCTATCAGCCGACAGGCAGAATTACCATCAACGAACGCAAACGCAGCTTTACAATCGAGCGCACCGATGCCAAATTCGTCTGCACCTACAAACAGAGCATACACCAGCCCACATCGGCGAAATTCTATCCATGTCGCGGCTGCCGCCGACAGGAAGGCCGTACCGCAATATTCAAGTACGACAAACAAGGAAACATACTGAAAGTCAGCAACTACATTTCGCAAATCGAAGTCAACGGCGACAACATCTCAAGCACACGAAATGGAGGTTACAATTCATCAACGAAGTACGAACTGACATTCGAATACGAGTACGACCATATAGGCAACTGGACAAGCATGAAGTGCTACAATGCATCGGGAATGATAGTAGAATGGAAGGAAAGGGAATACAAATATAAATTTGAAGATTTGAAAATTTGAATATTGTAACATCGGGGGCCAATGTTCAAATGTTCAACGTTCAATGACGCAAATACACTTACGACAGATTTTGTCGCACATAATCCATATCTTTGTTCCGAAAATTATAAAAACAATGTTCGCAAAGTGCGTCTGATGGACTATCTTTGCAAACCGAAAAATTGAAAGGCATACGCGATGGCAACAAACGTTAACACCAAGGAACTGAAAGAAATACTCGAGACAACACCCGACAAGCAAAACATTATGCTCGTCGGAAAACACGGAATTGGCAAGTCAGAAATTCTTACCGAATTTTTCGAGAATAAAGGAATGAAGGTTACCGCACTTTTCCTCGGACAGATGAGCGACCCAGGCGACCTGATTGGTCTTCCGCGTCTTGACGAAAGCACTGGCAAGACAATGTTTATGCCCCCCTACTGGTTTCCGACCGACGGCAAGCCTGTAGTGCTTTTCCTCGACGAACTGAACCGCGCCCGTCCCGAAGTGCTTCAGACAATCATGGACTTGGCATTGAACCGCAAACTGGCAGGCAGAAGCCTTCCCGAAGGCAGCCGCCTGGTATCGGCAGTTAACGAAGGCGAAGAATATCAGCTCACCGACCTCGACCCAGCTCTTGTGTCGCGATTCAACATCTACAACTTCCGTCCTACCGTTGCCGAATGGCTGTTATGGGCAGCAGAACAAAAAGTTGACGAACGTGTGATAACCTTCATTCAGGAAAATCCGCGTTTCCTCGACACCTGCGACAAGGCTGCCGATGAAACCGGCCTCGACAAAAGTCCAGACCGCCGCGCGTGGAAAAAAGTTTCCGACTGCATAAAGGATTGCCCAGAACTAAAAGCCATACACAAGAAAATAATTTCAGGAATCGTCGGTGCTCAGGCAACTACGGCGTTCATGAGTTCAATTTCGCAGAACAGAATCCTCAGCGCAAAGGAAATCCTGATGAACTACGAAAAGCACAAGGCAAAAATTGACAAGTATATGCTTCACGAAACAGCCGTCGCAAACGAATCAATCTTCCGCTTCCTCGAAACCCAGGAATTTTCCGACGACGACAAGCCGACGATCGCACAGAACCTTGCCTTGTATGTCAAAGGCCTGCAATCGCCGAAGAAAAAGGAAGAGTTCGCCCATTTCGTGTCAATTTACGAGAAAGGCACTTACACACAGGCTATTGTCTTCATACTTACCGAAGCTCCTGAACTATACACGCAGATGACCAGCTTCATCAAAAACCTGTAAACATGGAAGAGCGGATTCGGAAGATAAGCGAACGGTGGTTCCTTGTCGAGCCTGCGCTGTTCTCGATTTACTGCACCCACCAGCTTGCGACAAATGTGCTGATGGACTGTCCCATCCGTTGCGGACAGGGAATGGTGGAATACAACCCCAACATAATGGAAACTTTCACCGATGCAGAACTCGAAGAAGCCTTACGTTCCGAAATGATTCGCCTTTTCCTGAAGCACCCCTACGAACGCCAGCCTGAAAATTCGCTTCCCGAAGCGCTTTCGTTCGGCAGCGATATGGTTTTGGGACAACACTACAAGTTCAAGACCTTGCATTTCATTTCCGCCGACAACTTTCAACTTCCTGCTGGAGAATGCTTTGAGTGGTACGTGGACAAACTGAACGAAATTCTTCGTCAATCTTCCGCTACGCCCGAAAAAAGTGAAGACGACAGCGACGACAAGACCAACGGTGACAATCAGGACGAAAGTGAAGACGAAAACAACGATGGCGGAAACAGCAACGAAGGCGATGGAAATGATGGCGACGGCAATTCCAACAATGGCGAAAATGACAATTCCGATGGTGGCAGCGGCGAAGGCAATCAGAATGGCGAAGGTGCCGACAATGGCGACAACGAAGCCTCAGTAGGCGACGTCTCGCAAAACGAGTTTGGCAACGGACTAGAAGAAAGCAAAAATCAAAACGGTTTCACGCAGCAGCAGTTGGACTCTGCCCGCGACCATTCGGCACTTTGGGAAGAAGACGAACTGAAACAACAGGAAATCAACGAGATAATCACAAGCACAACCAACTGGGGTAGCATCCCGGGCGATATGGTCGAGCAGATAAAAGCTTCGCTGATAGTAAGGCTCGACTACCGCAAAGTGCTGTCGAGTTTCCACACAAGCATACTGTCGAGCCACAGGCACTTAACGCGAATGCGTCCCAACCGTCGCAGCGGATTCGACCAGATGGGAAGCATCTACGAATTAGCATCAAAATTGCTTGTTGCCGTGGATGTCAGCGGCTCGGTAACGAGCAAGACCTTGCAGGCGTTCTACTCAGTTATTGCCCGCTTCTTCAAGTACGGCATCGAAACTATCGACACAATTCAGTTCGACACAGAGCTCAAGGAACTGGAAACTTTCAAGAAAGCAACGAAAGAGATAAAAGTCACCGGCCGTGGCGGAACCAGTTTCCAGCCTATCTTCGACTACATCCGCGAACACCGTCAGTACGATGGGCTTATAATTCTCACCGACGGCTACGCCCCTGCACCGAGAGTCGATTTTCCTATGCGCACCAAAGTTTTATGGATTTGTCAGGGTGAAGAAGAATACAACGAGCACAAGGACTGGATGAAAAAGACAGGAAAAGTCTGCTGGATAGAGTTTTAGAGAGGAAAAAAGAAAAGGTGAAAAAACGGCAACAGATTCTGAAACAAGTTCAGAATGACGGTTACGTTTTTTATTGCAATAATGTATAATGAAACTACTATAACAACTCCAGGCTAGTATTCTGCCTGAACCCAATTTACAATTTTAGCAAGTTCTTCTTCGGAAACGCAATCGCAATCTAGCGTCTCCAACCTCTTGTTCTGTTCTTCAGAGAATACACTGTCGGGATCCTTGCCTGATTTCATGCCCTCAACAGCAGCATCCAATGCGATTCGTGTCATTTTTTCGTAAGTATCCAGGACTGCTTTCTTGTTCCCCTCCTTGCAATATTTTTCCAACGCATCAATAGCATCATCCAATGTCTTGATTTCTTTGACACGTTCGCTATACATTCTATCATCCTTCGACTCAGAATTAGACTTACACGAACCGAGACCCAATACAAGCAACAAAACGCAAGATATAATTACAAAAACATCCTCTTTCATTCGTTAAACGTTTCCCCTAGAATATACAAACGCAAATATAATAATTTTTTTGAAACTGAATTATAAATGAGCAAAAAAAATAAAAAACAGCAACTTATCCTAAAAAAACAAAAGGTCTTCCCGAATTAAATTCGGGTTCAGGATGGCAGTTGCCGTTTTTTTACCTTAGTGCGCCGATACTATTCCGAAGCCTCGTTCATTTCGCCTGCAGCACCAATCATTTCATTAATGGCAGCCTCAATCTTAGGTTCGTATTCAGCCTGGACCTTCTTCGATATTGCTTCCATCTCTTCGGAAGAAACACATTCACAGTTGCCTTCAAGAGCTTCCATCCTCTTGTTCTGTTCCTCTGAGAACAAACTGTCGGGATCCTTGCCAGACTTCATGCATTCGAGTGTAGCATCGAAAGTAAGTCTCATCATTGTTTCACATGTAGCCAAAACTGCTTCCTTGTTGCCTTCCTTGCAATACTTTTCCATTGCATCTACAGCTTCGTCCAAGGTCTTAATTTCCTTGGTGCATTCAGCTTTTGCTTCACCTTCCTTAGTTTCTGTATTCGACTTGCATGAACCAAGAACCAATACAAGCGACAAAGCACACGATAAAATTACGAAAATACTTTTCTTCATATTTAAATACATTTTATAAAATTAAACTCTGCAAATATAACCATATTCCTATCACTAAATAAAAATAGCAAAAAAATTGCCTTCTTCATTTCCACATCTAGCAATTATACATTAACTTTGCGTATTCAAAAAAAACAGAAAGATATGCAACTTATTGACGGAAACAAAATTGCAAAGGAAATAAAGGCTGAAATCGCCGAATCTACCAAGAAACTTATTGAAAAGACTGGCAAAACGCCAAAACTTACCGCTATTCTCGTCGGACACGACGGCGGAAGCGAATCGTATGTTAGCTTCAAGATGAAAGATTGTCAGGAAGTTGGATTCATCTCCGACCTTATCCGCTTCGAGGATGACGTTACCGAAAAGGAACTATTGGCAACCATCGAAAAGCTCAACAACGATGCTAGCGTGACCGGTTTTATCGTGCAGCTTCCTCTGCCAAAGCACATCAACGAGCAGAAAGTCATCGAAGCCATAAATCCCGAAAAGGACGTTGACGGTTTCCATCCGACAAATGTCGGCAAGATGACAATCGGTCTGCCATCGTTCGTATCGGCAACCCCGATGGGCATCACATTGCTGCTCAAGCGTTCGGGCATCGAGACCAGCGGAAAGAACTGCGTTGTAATTGGCCGCAGCAACATCGTTGGACGTCCGCTCAGCATACTCATGTCGCAGAAGGAAATGAACTGCACCGTGACAGTTTGCCATAGCGCAACCAAGAACATGAAGGAAATCTGCGCCAACGCCGACATTCTCATCTCAGCAATGGGCAAACCCAACTTCGTTACCGCTGACATGGTAAAGGAAGGTGCTGTTGTAATCGACGTCGGCACAACCCGCATGCCATCCACCGAAACGAAGAGCGGATTCAAGCTCACCGGCGATGTAGATTTCAAGAACGTTGCCGACAAGTGCTCGTACATCACGCCAGTTCCCGGTGGTGTTGGTCCTATGACACGACTTTCGCTGCTGCTGAATACTTTGAAGGCTGCGGAAAAGACTTTCTAAAAAACAAAGGAGATCACGGACAGCATGATTTTCACGATTCCGCTTTGCATAATCGGAAAATCATAGCTTCCGATAAGACTACGAACCACAATACAAACTATGGAAGAAGAACTGCACCTTGTCAACGACCTCGCGCTGATACTCATATCGGCAGGAGTGATGACATTGATATTCAAGAAACTGAAGCAACCGCTAGTGCTTGGATACATTGTCGCTGGATTCCTCGTTGGCCCGCATTTCGACTTCTTCCCGACCGTAATCGAAGAAGCAAGCGTTTCGGAATGGTCAGAAATCGGTATCATCTTCCTGCTTTTTGCCTTGGGACTAGAATTCAGCTTTAAGAAACTATTTTCGGTAGGAAGCACGGCATTCATAACGGCAGGCTGCGAAATCCTGCTGACTTTCAGCATCGGAACACTGACCGGTTATCTGCTCAACTGGAGCATAATAGAATGCATCTTCCTTGGCGGTATGCTGTCGATGTCATCTACCACAATCGTAATCAAGGCATTTGAGGACCTGAAACTGAAAGGCGAAAAATTTGCCGACATTTCACTGGTCGTACTTATCATTCAGGACCTTGTGGCAATTCTTATGCTCGTCTTATTGCCGAC
>DBYO01000049.1:19301-21153 GCA_002310235.1 Bacteroidales bacterium UBA1184 | reverse complement strand
GAAATGATTTTCAGCATATTGAAGATGGTTTTCTTCCTCGTGCTATGGTTTCTCATTGGCATTTATGTCTTCCCCACATTCTTCAAGCGCTCAAAAAAACTGATGAACGACGAAACCCTGCTCATTATTTCGGTGGGCTTGTGCTTCGGCATGGTAACACTGGCAGTATTCACAGGTTTCTCATCGGCTTTCGGAGCTTTCATTATGGGTTCTATTCTTGGAGAAACAGTTGAAGGCGAACACATAGAGCATAACCTCAAGAGCATCAAGGATTTGTTCGGTGCAATATTCTTCGTTTCGGTAGGNNGTAGGTATGATGGTTGACCCGAAAATTCTTGCCGAATACTGGCTGCCGATTTTAATCCTCTCATTGATAACTATTTTCGGCAAGACCTTGGTATCGGCATTCGGTGTAATGATTGCTGGCAAGAACATCAAGACTGCACTGCAGACAGGCTTCAGCCTTGCGCAGGTGGGCGAATTTGCGTTTATCATTGCTGGACTTGGAAACGCTCTCGGCGTTATGGAAGCCCACATTTATCCTATAATTGTTGCCGTATCTGTAATTACCACATTTACAACACCATACGGAATAAGGCTAGCATCACCAATAGCCAATGCAATCGAAAAAAGGCTTCCGCAAAAAATAAAAGACAGACTTGACAACTACGCCCAGCGCCAGAACTCCGTCAACCTCGAAAGCGACTGGAAAAAACTCATAAAATACTATTCCGTAAGAATCATAATCTACGGCATAATCCTCACCGCCATCTGGCTTGCCGCAGTAAAATGGCTTTATCCTTTCATGAACGACAAACTCAGCGAATGGAACCATATAGTAGTGGGAATCATCAACTTCCTAATAACAGCTTCGGCTATGGCGCCATTCTTACGCGGACTTATGGTACAGAAAAAAGACATTCGTCCCACCGTCCAGAAACTATGGAACGACAGCCGTTTCAACCGTGGAGGCATAGTAGCATTTACGCTTCTGCGCTACTTCATTGCAACCACATTCATAACTATGACGCTTTTCAAGACATTCAATTGGAACTCGTGGATAATCATACTAATCGCCATTTCATTGGTTATCATACTATTACTCTCACGACACACACTTAGGGGATTCTCACATATTGAACAGCAGTTCATCAGCAACCTGAACTCAAAAGATGCCATCGACGAAGAACACAAGCCTATACGCAAGGGGTTTAACGAGAATTTCAAGGAACACGACATCGACCTTACACCTTATATAGTACCTGTGGCATCGGAAATTGTCGGCTACACAATAAAGGAACTCAACCTACGCCAACGCTTTGGAATTAACATTGTAAAGATTGACCGTGGCAAGAAGCACATCAACCTGCCGTCGGGCAACGAACGCATTTTCCCAGGCGACAGAATCCTCACCATAGGCACCGACAAGCAGAACAAGGCTTTCGCAGAATTTATGCGTCAGCAGGAAAACCTTGAGAATGAACTGGAAAGCCACGAAGACGAAGATTTTGAGAACACCAAGGTTGCCCTCGAATCGTTTGTCGTGGAAGCCAGTTCGCCCATCAACGGCAAAAGTCTGCGCGATTGCGGAGCAAGGGACTTGGGCTGCATGATTGTCGGCATCGACCGCGGAATGGACTCGATAATGAATCCCGACCCGTCGCTTGTATTCGAGACCGACGATGTAGTGTGGGTGGTAGGTAGCAAGGCAAACATACAAAAACTCTGCTAAGATGAACCGACAGACGCTATCGTCGATACTGAAGCTGTTTGCAATATCGGCAAACAAGCAAAACGACAGCGACACAACAAGCATCATCCTGAAATTCAAGTCGTTCCTTGGCGAAACCAT
>DBYO01000049.1:0-19293 GCA_002310235.1 Bacteroidales bacterium UBA1184 | reverse complement strand
ACCTACATTGACGAATACACCGCCGAATTTGAAAAGGCTCTCGACGAATACGCATCATTCTCAAGCAAACGACTGTCGCTCAATTCGGTACGACTTATCCGCATCTGCAACGAAACCAGCCAGAACCTATCGCACGACGAACGCATACAAGTGCTCTTCTACCTCGAAAAGTTGCTTTTCCCTGCCAACGAACAGTCGGAAGAATTTATGCAGCTTGTTGCCGACATATACGAGATTGATGCAAAAATCCTCACCGACATTGAAAACCTGCATACCGAAAATCCAACAAACAGCCATCGGATAAGTGAAAACGACAATGTACAAGGCGTTTTTATCCTGCTTTCCAACAACTTGGCTGCAATAAAATCGCTTGGCGACGAGATTTCCATAAATGGGAATATTCTCGCCAACGGGAACATAGAACTTATTGGCAACGAGTCGGTTGTAAGAATTAGCAACTACAATAAATACTATCTCAATGACATCGCAGCAATTGCTTCCGAGAAACACTACAGCAACAGTTTCTCGTTGATACTCAACAATATCTGCATAACACGCCGCAGCAAAACCTATTTCCATCCCCTATCGTGCGAAATGCATAGCGGTGAACTTGTCGGGATAATGGGACGAAGCGGCTCCGGCAAAACCACTTTGCTAAAGGCAATAGCAGGAATTGAAAAGTCGCACACGGGAAACATATTCAAACGTTCGGCAGATGAAGATTCGCAATTTACGAAAGCATATCTGTCACAAGCAAATGCACTTATTCCGCTTTTCACAGTAAAGGAACACCTTGAACAACGCCTCGACTTCCTGCAGGAACGCACAGACCGCAACGAAAAGATAATGCAAGTATTGGAAAGCGTTGAACTTGAAGATTTTGCGAATAATATTGCTGCAAAATCGGATGGCACGCCGTGGCAGATCTCTGGCGGACAGCAGAAACGACTCGGCATAGCCATGGAAATGCTTGCAAATCCCGAAGTTTTCATCCTCGACGAGCCGACAAGCGGACTTTCGTCAACCGATTCGCTGAAAATTGTCGCTCTGCTGCGCCAGATTACATCAGAACAAAAGATTGTAATCGCTTCAATCCATCAGCCCGACTTCGAGACATTTATGATGTTCGACAAGATTCTCATAATCGACGATGGCGGCTATCCTATTTTCTACGGAAAACCAAGCGAGTCGGCAGAATATTTCCGTCGCCTTACAGGTCGCATTGACAAGGAATCGCTGCTCGAAACACATTTCAATCCAGGCGTAATACTAAACATCATTAACGAAACCTTGCACGACAACCAACGCATCACATCTCCCGAAGAATGGTACAGGAAGTTCGTCGAAAACAACAGCACATCTCCCACTCCAACTTCCATAAAACCACTGAACGAGCATAAATCCAGCGGACTAAAATCGTTTGCCTCGCAACTGAAATTTTCGTTCAAGTGCGACCTGCGCAACAAGATCCGCACTGCTATGATTATCGGCATACCGCCGTTGATGGCTGTTGCAATGTCGCTGCTAACAAGGTTCTCACACTCCGACGAATACGCGTATTATTCCAACCCAAACATTCCTGCGTGGCTGATGATGCTGCTTATTACTGCATTTTTCTTCGGACTTGTGGTTTCGGCACACGAATTCATTTTCCTAAGGCAAATTCATCGCAACGAACACATAATCAGCGACAAAAGCACATCGCTGTCGCTCGCGAAAATCACAAAGTACATTATCCACTCCGGCATAATGTCGCTTCTGCTGACACTTCCGGCCACGCTCATCGAAGGAAATATGTTCTTTTTCGGCAAACTGTTCGTAATAAACTGGCTGCTGACATTCTGCGGATGCATTACCTCAATGATTATATCGTTGTTTTTCAGAAGCATTTCGACTGTATATCTGCTTATTCCAATAATTGTAATTCCGCAAATGATTTTCTCGGGCGGACTTGTGCAGTACGACAATTTCAACCAGAAGTTTGTGAAAAACAACGGAATGCCACTTTTTGCCGACCTTATGCCAATACGCTGGGCCGACGAAGCCTGCATGACCGAAGCCTACCTAATCAATCCAGTGGAACAGGAAATATTCTATGCAAAAGTATCGCTATACGAAACTGCCGAAGAAATTGAAAGCGCAACAGATCATGCACTTATAACACAACTTCGCAAGCAGAAAAACGATCTCCAGACAGAAATAGACAGCAGACTGGCACGCATTGAAAACTCCGACATCATATACAAGCGCTACGGCAATATGTACATCTCAAAGATTGTAACAACTTTGAAATCAAGCAATATTCCTCCAATTTACGATACAGAAACGAACGGTGAAGCAAAATTCCTCTGCGGCCGCAAGATGCTTGCTGGCGAGAGAATTAGCACATATAGTTACAATATGATGATACTCGTCATCATGAACATTTTCTTGTGTATTGTATTGATTATTATTGCAAAAGCAATGCGGCGATAACTATTTTGCATAGAAAGTCTCAACAGCCTGGAATGCACCGTATAATAAATTCTGATTGTTTAGTTTCTTGACAAACTCTGTCATCTTGGCGACAAAAGCTTCGAGTTTTACCATATAGTCCTGCTCGCCAATAGTACCGCTTGCCACCATCGACAAACCTTTCTCCCAACTTGCAGTAAGTTCTGCATTAAGCATCTGGCGAATTGAAGCGGCAACAACCTCATAAACCATTTCGCCCAACTTGGCCGGCGTAATTGTCTGTGTCTTCTTGTTTAGGTTCAGATACTCCAATTTTACAAGTTTGCTCAAGATTTCGGCACGTGTGGCACTAGTTCCGATACCACTACCCTTTATCTGCTCGCGCAACTCCTCGTCCTCAATCAACTGACCTGCATTTTCCATTGCAAGAATCAGAGAACCGGAATTGTAGCGTTTGGGCGGCGTGGTTTCGCCTTCCTTAATTTCGAAACCTACGACTGGCAAGGTTGACCCCTTGCGCAACTTGTTTACAAATTCAAAACTTCCTGAATCAACCACTTCTTCCTTGTCCTGCTGCTTGTCGTCATCGGCCTTTGGCAATCCTGCAACCACAAGATAGCCAGCATCCTCGAGAACCTTGAAATTGGCGAACAGATGTTCTGTCCCAACCTGCATATCGATCGAAACCTTACGGTACTCGCCTGGCGGATAGAATATTGCAAGGAAACGGCGAGCAATACGGTCGTAGACCTTTCGGGCTATGTCGGAACACGATGCCAAGTTTGACACGCCCTGTCCCGTCGGAATTATTGCATAATGGTCGGTTATCTGCTTGTCGTCGACATAACGGCTCTTGCCAATTTTCTCATACAAGCCAAAGCCCTTTATCTGCTTAGTATACTCAAGATATTCGGACTGTGTAGCCAATCCGTGCAGATTCTTTGTTATCTCCTTTGCCACTGCCGACGAAAGCACACGCGCATCGGTACGCGGATATGTAACAAGCTTCTTTTCGTACAATTCCTGAACTATGTTCAAGGTTTCGTCGGGGCTAATCTTGAACAACTTGGAGCACTCGTTCTGCAATTCGGCAAGGTTGAATAGCAAAGGTGGATTTTTCTTTTCCTTTTTCTTCTCAATTCCAGCTATTTGTGCAGTATCGCCTTGGGCTTGCATAATACCAATGCAAGCATCGGCATCCTCGCGCTTGCGGAAACCGTTTTCCTTGTATAACAATGGTGAATTAAAGTATTTTGATCCTTCCACAGCCTTCCATTCTCCCTGAAACGAACCTTCATTGCCGCCAAAACTACCAATTATACGGAAGAAAGGTGTTTTTACAAAGGAACGTATTTCGCGTTCGCGACGAACAACCATGCCAAGCACACAGGTCATGACACGCCCAACGGTAATTACGCAGTTTTTATCGAGTTTCAGGTAGTTCTTTACCGGATAGCCATATTTCAATGTGAGTATGCGGCTGAAATTTATACCCATAAGGTAGTCTTCCTTGGCGCGCAGATAGGCAGAATCGGACAAGGCATCGTAAGCCGACAATGGTTTTGCCTCGCGTATTCCACGCAGAATTTCCTCTTCGGTCTGCGAGTCGATCCACACGCGGCGGCGCTGCTTTTCGGCAGGCACTTCCGCCATCCTGTCGACAAGACGGTAGATGTATTCACCTTCGCGTCCCGAGTCGGTGCAGACATATATGCAATCGACATCGGCACGGGTTAGCAGTGACTTCACTATGTCGAACTGCTTTTTTACATTGGGAATAACCTCGTAAATATATTGTTTTGGCATGAAAGGCAAAGTTTCGATACGCCATTGTTTCATTAACGGATCGTAGGCATCGGGGTAGCTCATCGAAACGAGGTGACCTACACACCAAGTCACGATACATGTATTACCCTCGAGGAAACCGTCGTTGCGCGACATAGATTCCTTGAGAGCCTTAGCGAATTCCCTCGCAACACTAGGCTTTTCTGCTATGAAAAGATTTTTTCCCATTATAGAGCGGGACTATGCTCCTATCACACGTCTGAGGTTTGCAATCTGGGTGTTCCAAAGTTCGACGGCTTCGTCTTCTTCGTCGTCGATGACGAAATCGGTAACAATCAGTGCGACATCGTTTGTAAGTTCGTGTTCCTCAATTCTGAATTCGAAGTAAGATTCGTCATCTTCCGACTCGAGCCAGTGGAAACGCACCATCGACAAGTCCTTCGAAGCAACAAGTTCTGCAGACTCCTCGACGCCTTCCCATTCAAAAGTAAAAATATTGTCTTTTTCTGTCACCTTATCGGCATACCACTCGTTAAGACCCGTCGTTGTACTCAGGCGGCTATATAAAACTTTCACAGATGTGTTCAAAACAAACTCTAACTCTATCTTCTTCATAAACAAGATATTTTTTGTTATTTCGTGGTCAAAATTAAACATATTTTTCATATTAGAAAATTTATAGGCACATTTTTTTTCAAAAAGATTTGCACATGTCCAAAAATACATATACTTTTGCAGTCCCATTTCCAAACAGAACTGGACAATGGCGAGGTAGCTCAGCTGGTTANNAGAGCGCATGATTCATAATCATGAGGTCGGCGGTTCAATCCCGCCTCTCGCTACAAAAAGCGGCAGATTTAGCCGCTTTTTTTGTTTAATCCCACAAACAATTATCCCAAATCGTAAATTAATTTACATTATCTTTGCACCACCAAAAAACATACTAAATGAACGAGAAATTCCATAGGATTATATTCATAATCATCGCATTAGCGATTGCATTGACAATGTTTTCTCTCGTTGGCGGCTACGGCAGCAGCACCATCGAGGACGAATACCAGATAACACAATCTATACAACTCGACAGATACTACAAAAGTTTTGGCAGCGACACCAGCATACTCGAAAACTCCAGACCAATGTATAGCGGGTGGTTCAACGCGCTCACAGTTACAATGTCCGACGTCTTTTCAAAATTTGAAATACGCAGTGTACGCCATGCCATGAACGCATTATTCGGCTTTGTGGGAATACTTTTCGCCGCCCTCCTTGCAAAACGTTGCCGCAACTGGCGCACAGCAAGCTTCACTATGCTGTTGCTCGGACTTTCACCAGTTATTTTCGGACATTCGATGTTCAACCTCGACGACATTCCCGTTATTGCAACGTTTGCGGCTTCATTGTACTTTGCAAAACGCCTTGCCGACCACTTCCCGAAGCCCAAAATTGCCGATGCGATATTTTTTGCACTTACCTCATCGCTGTGCATAACGGCAAATCCCGACTGCTCGCTAATTGTTGCAGTGGCACTTCTGCTAGTTGTAATAGGACTTGTCGCACAACGCAAGCACAAAGAAATAAAAAAGGCAGCAATCCGCTATTCAATATTTGCAGTAGGCTCGTTAGCTGTAATTTGCGGTATTGCAATTTTGCTTGTTCCACAGGGAATCGGAGAATGGATTGATTCGTTCTCTCCGAACGCACCGACAAGAATCCTCTTCGAAGGCAAACTTGTATGGACCGACCTCCTGCCATGGTACTACAACACAAAGATGCTTGTGATGACAATTCCTGCCGCAGTATTTGTAGGAATGCTTCTAGCGCTCGGACTTTGCTTTGTAAAGAAAACCAACCGCGCAGAAATAATCACTCTTATTTGCATTTCGGTCGTTTCAATACTGATTTTCTCGCTCAAATCCGACACAAACGGAACATGGCAGCACCTGCTTTACGCCGAAATTCCTCTATACGTCGTTGCTGCCGTTGGCTTCGACATGCTTGCAGAATCGTCGCGCAGTAAAGCCACACAGATTGCTGGCATCGCAATCCCAGTACTGCTGATGATAATGCCGGCTATACATACTTTCCGCAACCATCCGTACAGTCACATATACTACAACGAATTCACTGGCGGAATAAGTCATGTTTTCGGTCGCTACGAGCTTGAAAACTACGGCACAAGCAACCGTGAAGCAGCACAATGGGTTATCGACAACGGCAAGTACAACCTTTCGGGCAACCAGCTTTTTGTCGCCACACGAAGCGAAAAGGCTGGCAAACACTATTTCGGCGAATACAAGTACGAAGTTTCGATTGTTGAAACGCGCTGGGCGGAACGTGCAAACCACATCTGGGACTACGCCATCTTCCCAGTCACTGGAATCGAACCCGAAATTCTTACCAGCCAGTATTTCCCACCGAAAAACACAGTTGACACAATCAGCATCGACAATGTTCCAATATGCCTTGTGCTGCAACGCACCGACACCTGCGACCTCTACGGACGCGGCTACCTTGCCAACAACGATGTACAGCACGCCATTGAGCTACTCGAAATGGCAGTTTACAACGACCCGACCAACGAATCGGCAATGATAAACCTCATTGATGCCAACCTGCGCATAAACAACAAGGATGCAATGAAAAAGTGGATTGACCGTTTCCTCGAAATTGCCCCTCGCGACGATGTCGGCAACTACTACAATGCCTATTACCAAAATATTACAGGCAACAACGACGAAGCTGAACGCATCGGCAAGGAAATCATCGACTATAATCCGCGGTTTGCCCTTGCATACATGTTCCTTTCAACGGTTTACACTATGCAAAAACGCTACGACGAAGCCGAAAGCATAGTCCTCTCGCTTGTCGACTACGACATGTACGACGAACAGGCGGCGCGTCAGCTTGTACGCGTATACAACGCCCAGCAGAGGGACATCAGCGAAGCGGAAATGTCGTACTACGACTACGCCAGCAAATCGTACGACCGCCGCGGCAAAAAGGAACTTGCAGAAAAATATAGGAAACTATACGAAGAGACAAAAGAGAAAAGCAAATAGAATACACGAATAACAAAAACATCATGGACTATTTATCACCATCCACGCCATTGCCACAGATAACAGGCTCGCTGATAAGCTATTTCAGCAACATGGTAAAGTTGAACGGTGGCACCAATTTAGCGCAAGGCATACCAGGGTTCCGTCCTCCAGAGAAACTTCTGGATATATTTGCCAACGTACTGAAGAAAGACATACATCAGTATGCGCCAGGTTGCGGAAACCAAAAGCTACTAGAACATCTGGACGCAAAATATAGCAACCGCCCTAGCGATGCAAGAATATTCATTTCGAGTGGAGCGACAGAGGCGGTCTCGCTTATATACACATACCTACAAGGCAACAAAGGCAAGAATTTCAACGCAATGAGTTTTTCCCCAGCATACGAATCGTACATTCATTTGCCACAGATTTTCGGGAACAACTTCTTCACCTACCCCACCGACCCCGAAATATATTTCGACAATGAGAAGTTCCGCAAATTCTTTACCGACAACAAGATAAACGTAATTTTTGTAGCTTCGCCTGGGAATCCATACGGCAAAACATTAAGCCGCGAAAAACTTGACTTCCTCATCGACCTATGCGAAGAATTCGGTTCGTACCTTATAATAGATTCAGTATATGGCGAATTGTACTTCAACAACCAGCCACCATACTATCCTATCGAAAGAATCTCACCAAACGTTTTTTACGTCAACAGTTTCTCGAAGAGATACTCAATCACAGGCTGGCGCGTAGGATATTTCATATTCCACGAAAGTCATTTTGCTAAAATCAGCTACATACACGACTACATCGGGTTGTCGTCGGCAGCACCGCAACAGCAAGCAATAGCCGAATTTCTTGATACCGACGAATCGCATACATACATTACCGAACTGCGCAACAAGATTATCCGCAACCTCGAAATCGGCAACGAACGTCTGCAAAAAGCAGGTTTCGTATGTCCACAAAACGACGGCGGGTATTTTATATGGGCAAAATTGCCAGAACCATGGAACGACAGCCTGCGCTTCGGACTCGCATTGTATGAAAACATCAGGACTGCAGTGATTCCCGGCGTACATTTTGGCAAGGAGTGGAACAACTACATAAGAATCAACATTGCCCGAGAGGAAGACGAGTTTGTGAGGGGAATTGAAAATTTGATAAAGTTCACGAGAAAGACATGTAAAAATTGTTAATAACATTCGCAGTGAAAAATTAATGAAGACAATTATTATATGTAATTTCGCAGTGTAAAAAATAAGACTATGGATATTTCAGGAAAATTGATAAAGATAATGGAGCCTATTACAGGCACTGGTGCAAACGGAACATGGAAAAAGCAGTCGTTTGTAATTGAATACTCGAACGGTCAATTCCCGAAGAAAGCCTGCTTTCAGGTCTGGGGTGACAAGGTAAACCTATCGTCACTTGTTGAAGGAGAAGAAGTACACGTTTTCTTCGAACCGGAAAGCCGCGAGTACAACAACAACTGGTACACCGACCTTCGTGCTTGGAAGGTTGAGTCGGCACAAAACCAAAACGGAGCATTCGCACCGCAAATGCCGACACCTCCACCACCGACTGGCGCTCCCATGCCAACCGAAGTTCCAAACTTCGTGGATGCTGGCAGCAATGCCGACGACGATTTACCATTCTAACTAAATCGGAGATTGGAAAAACATTAATAAGGAGGCTACGGCTTCCTTATTTTTTTGGGGGAGGAATATAATATTGTAAAAAATCCCTTTTCCCACCATTTGTCTCATAAAATTTTTGTGTATCAAATTGAATAATGATATATTTGCAACAATTATTGAAAATAACATCTATAATAATGATTTAGAACAAAATAAAGAACATATAGAATTTCAGTAGCTTCTATTCTCTTGTCATAAAGTCTGGAAAACTAAAATGTAGTGAGAATTAGTTGCGAAAGTTCATGCTATGCGTGAATTATTCGTGCATATTCACTACAGGGTTTCCAGACACCGATGACAAGGATATGCAACAAGCGAAATGATTCACGCTTTTTTATGGTCACTAACGATATGCATATTGGAAACCGCATCAAACAAGTACTAGATGAGCAAGGTCGCAGCATAACTTGGCTAGCGAACAAAATAGATTGTTCGCGAGAAAACCTGTACAAGATTTTTAAGCGCAGTTGGATTCACACAGATATGCTCCAGAAAATAAGCATAGCACTCAACCACGATTTTTTCAGAGAATATTCCAAATGGCTTGAAAAGCAAAAAGCGTGAACTAAAATTCCAATTTTTCGGAATTTTAATCAACAATTATTGGTATAACAAGCACCGCTACTAATAGTGAGGGATGAATGCTAATACATTTACTTTGTATGCATTAAAAACCTATTAAAATGTGTACAAACATGGCAAAATATTTTACAGATGACGAGATTAAACAGATAAGAGATATTCTAAAAGGAAAAAATGAATTAGAAGGATTTGCTCTTAATGCAGAGTACACAAACAAAGATAATTGCGCGGTTTTCATTTTTTACTGTGGGGAGAAAAAAATACCAGTGATTGTGTCAAAGGATGAAAAAATTAAAGATAATATTCCATGGGAATATAGAAAATATCAAATTGGATACACAGGTGTCGTTGTTTATAATGTCACGGACATTATAGAAATAATACTGGAAGATTTTATTCCTAATTAATTATAAATTAAACCCATTTAGAATTATTAAATAATCCAAAATTATATCAATAAAATTTTCATTATGATGAAGAATATATTTGAAATTCCAGAAAAAGAACTAACCCAAAGAATCATAAATTATTGTTATGAAAATGAGATATTTATAAAAGAACAACAAGTTTCATTAGATATATGCCAATCCTATTTTAGGACAAATAAAGGAAATCTTTCTGGAGAACACTTGGAAGAAAGTTGTATCAGACTGTATGCGTACTTAGGCAGCTGCGGTTTACTGCATAGCAATTCATGTCTAATGAAAATTTCGCCGATGCAACTTACACCTATTATAGATTTTGCCAACGACAAGCGTAATTTTTACTGTTTTGAATTAAAAAATAATGTTGAACAAATTCGCGAACTCTATTGTAAAATAAAAGAATGTCTTTCTAAGTTACCAATAAAACCCACAAAAATGTTGATAACTGCAATAATGTGTGGTATTTTTAGCACATTGTTGACTTTGAATAGTGACATTTGTTGCGCATTAGGCATTAGTGGTTCAAATGATTTGTCTGTAGATGACATAAATAAAATATTTGAATTAATTGATTTAGCAAATCACATTAGAAGTTTGCTATCAAACAATAGCAATAATAAAATTCATCTCTGGCTCCAAGATACGGCTAATATTTTAGTAATAATTCAGATTCTTGTAAAAGCATGCAAATCATTACTTGATATGTATAGAAACAAAAAGAATCAAGAACGAAATAAAAAATAAGCGTCTACAAAACCATACTATTTATAACATAATTCAACATTTAAATTTAAAACTATGGAAAAAAAATTATTATTCACATTTTTCTCAATCGTAATGATTGCATTTGTATCCTGCCACAGACCTGGAACATACATCGTATCTTTTGATGCTAATGGAGGAACAGGAAGAATGCACTCTCAAATTTTTGACGAAGGAGAATCGCAAGCCCTTTTTCATAATGCATATACACGAGACAACCATACATTTACAGGATGGAATACAAATCAAAATGGCAATGGCACCACATATACAGATGGGCAAACTATTACTATCTCGTCTGACATGATTTTATATGCCCAATGGACTGCAAATAGCTCACAGGGTGGTGGAAACGCTACTTCAAGTGGACAGTTGAATGGTCACGCATACGTTGACCTTGGTTTGCCAAGCGGACTATTGTGGGCGACATGCAATGTCGGTGCAAATACGCCAGTAGAATACGGAGACTACTTTGCCTGGGGCGAAACCACACCCAAGGAAGACTACTGGTGGATAACGTACCAACATTGTAATGGAAGTGACAATACTCTTACCAAGTATTGCAGCGATGTCGAAATGGGTTACAATGGCTTTTTAGATGAACTTACAACCCTTGAGGCAAGCGACGATGCAGCCACTGCAAATTGGGGTGCTGGCTGGCGTATGCCGACCTATGATGAAATGAACGAATTAATAAATAGGTGTACGAAAACATGTGTTACATATAACGACGTAAACGGATACTTGTTCACTGGACCTAACGGCAACTCAATCTTCCTGCCTGATGCTGGCTTAGCCGCCGGCGATATCATCTTTGCTGGTGAAGGCGGCGGCTGTTACTGGTCGAGTTCGCTCGTCACGAGCATAACATGGGAGGCGTGGTCCCTCCACTTCATAGTGGACAATAACTGTTACAACACGAGTACCGATGAACGCTTCTATGGTTACCCCGTTCGTCCTGTTTGTACTTCATCCCAGAAATAATTACCTTGTTGTTTCGGGTTTATAACCTGAAACGCCTGAATAAATATCACAGCAGTCGGCAACACGTCGGCTGCTGTTTTTTATTCAAATAAATTTCATTAATTATCAACGGATTTCATTTTCTCCATAAACGCCACCCCTACCCTTAACTCATCGTACGAAAACTTTCCATCGGCATCGGCAAAAAGTTGCGACATGCTTCCATATTCTCCATGCGATTCCAAATAATCCATAACCTCTGCAAACCTTGCCTTGCTGCCAATAAGCACCTCTGGTTGAATCTCGCCAGTAGCAATAAACCTAGTCAAATGCGAAAATATTGTTGACACTATAAGCGAACGCTCCTTCGCAATCTCTTCAACCGACATTCCCTGCTTGAACATTTCGAGCGACTTGCGGTACGAATCGCCTTTTGCCGGCTTTTCCTTCTTTTCCTTTGCCTTTTTCTTTTTTTCAGGCTTAGCATCGGCAACTTCTTCTAGTTCAGGCATAGCATTTTCGTCCACAATGCCATTTGCTTTGCAATAGCCGTTAATAATGTTCAGAATATCGTTGCCGTAGGCTGCTACCTTTTTTGCGCCTATGCCACTTATCTTGCTTAGCGACTTAGCATTGCGTGGTAACTTGTCAACAATTTCCACCAACGACTTCTGTGGCAAGACATAGTAGACTGGCATACCAAACTCATCTGCAATCGACTTGCGCCAAGCATTAAGGGCTGTAAATAATTCTTTGTTTGTACCTGGAACCGAATATGTTTTCTGCGACTTACGGCTGAAGGTCGGCTGGAACTTGTCCTCGGTGTCGGAGATAATACGCAGATACATTTCGGTAGAAAAGCCCTCGATTGTCTTTTCCAAAACATTGCGCTTGCGGTCGTATTCAAGTTCCAATACTTCGAGAGCCGATTTCATCTCATCGTCTATCTCCTTGTTATCGGACTCAAACAGCATTTGCGAAAACGGCTCGCCAATAACCTCACCCAACTTACCAAAGAAATATTCCGACGCCTTTGAAATCCTCTGCTGCAAAAACTCATCATCTTTCAACTGCACATTAGGCGAAGCGGAAAATATTTTCCACAACTGTATGACAAATTTCTTGTTCACATCGAAAATCAACGAATCGAACTGCTGCACGACATCAAGAAGCCGCTGCGAATATTCAGGGTTGAACTTGTTGAAATTTGCCATATACACCTTGCGCACATCCGACAACTGCCTTTGCAACAAGTTGAAATCAAATATTTTAAGCAAAATATCACGCTGAAACGAAACGACATACGAATTGAGACGAACTTCGTCGGGTTGATTCTGTCGGGCATTATCGCAAAAAGTAATCACTTCGGTGTCGGACTTTATCATCTGCGGAGAAATGGCAGTTTTCAAAGTCAAACCTTCCAGCGAACGACAACGGCTTAGCGCAACATACACCTGCCCGAACGCAAATGCAGCATGAACGTCAATAATAGCCTTGTCGAATGTAAGTCCCTGACTTTTATGCACTGTTATCGCCCAAGCAAGCCGCAACGGATACTGTACAAACTCGCCAATAACATTCTGCTCAATCTCATTGGTTTCGCTGTTTACCGAATACTGAACATTCTCCCATAGTTCCTGCTTGATTTCAATCGGAGACAAGTCGCCATTGCAAAGCACCATGATTTTGGGCCCGTCAATCTCGGTTATACGGCCAATTTTTCCATTGTAAAACAGCTTCGCAGGCGAAGAGTCGTTCCTGATAAACATAACCTGCGCGCCAACTTTCAGCGTGAGAGTTTCGTCGGTAGGATACATATATGGAGGAAAATTGTCCTTTATGTCCGCCGTGAACTGATATTCCTCGCCTTCAAGGGCATCTAATTTTGAAGAATTTATAGCATTTGCATCGTTATTGTGAGTAGTAAGGCGAATACTTTCACCATCGTCGGCATCAGAAACACGGCTGTTCAGCACGGCAAGCGACTCGCGAGTGAGGGTATTTGTACGTATTTCATTGAGAATTGACACAAAAACCTCGTCTCGCTGCCTGAAAATGTACGTAAGTTCCACTGTAACATAATCCACTTTCTTCAAGGCGTTGCTATCGAAGAAATATGGAGAACGGTAAAATTTGCTGATTATCCGCCATTCGTCCTCCTTCACAACAGGCGTAAGCTGATACAAATCGCCAATCATAAGCAACTGCACACCGCCAAACGGCAGCGACGAGCGACGGTAATGGCGCAGAACGCTGTCAACGGCGTCAAGCAAATCGGAACGCACCATGCTAATCTCGTCAATTACAAGCAAATCGAGCGAGCGCAAAAGCTTTATCTTGTTTCCACTAATACGATATTGTTCGCGAATGGGATTTCCTTCACTATCCTTGCTGACGAATGCCAGGTCGGCATCCTCGGGAATAAAAGGCGTAAACGGAAGCTGAAACATAGAATGAATAGTAACGCCGCCAGCATTGAGAGCCGCGACACCAGTTGGAGCCACTATAACCATGCGTTTGCGAGTGATGCTCGGCAAACTTTTCAGAAAAGTAGTCTTGCCAGTTCCTGCCTTGCCTGTAAGAAACACGGACTTCCCGGTAAACTTTATCAGATCGCGGGCTAACTTTATGTTTTTGTCAATGGCTTCCAATTTATTCCGAATATTATGGTTAGCAAAAGTAACGTTTTTCTCCGAAACCCTTATATCTATTATTTTCTTGTCAGTTTCTGTTTGAATCATGTTGTACATAAAAATTATTTATTAAATTTGCAACGTCTTGTGCCTAGGCCCGTGCATCTCGCTTTATTGTGCAAAAGGGTGGCTAATAGACAGGTCTGAGCGAGCGGATCTGAGAGGTGTGTCAGGCAGCCTCTTTTTTTATGATAATCTCCATATAGTATTAAGTTTTACAATATCTGACGAACGTATTGAATGCACACTCGTTACAAGCCAGAAATTTTGACTTTTTTCAAAATGCAGATGAATTGCAGCCATGTGACCAAGAGCATCTCCATTGTCTACAATTAACACCAACGACATTGGAATATTTCCCATCGCTATGCAATTGAACCTATTCGCAACAAAACGAATGTAATCAGATGGTGTGAGTCCAAGATTTGCAAGTTCTAAAGTAATTTCATCCAAGTGCTTATTATTGTGTTTCAAGGCATTTCCCATAGATACTTTTATAGAAAAAACACCTCTATCCAATCCTAACATTTGTTTTATCGTTGCCATAGACGACCTTGGCAATCTGCCTACATTTTCATACTTCTTCTCGATCTTAACCTTGTTTTTTCTTTGATTTGCCATACTATAAAAATTATAAGCATCAGCATTTTTATCCCAAGTAGGTAACCGCCCAATAGTAGGCAGTCACCTACACGAGAAACAGCATCTATTTTTCCGGCTTACAAAACAATATCCGATCTGCAACAACCTCGTACGATTGCCTTTCAACACCATCTCGATCGGTATAGCTGTTCTGTTTCAGGCTGCCGTCAACCACAACTTCATAACCCTTTGATATTTTTGTCTTCACCATGTCGGCAAGGTTGCCCCAAGCAACTACATTATGCCACTGCGTTTCCTTGACGACCTTGTCGTTATGCTTTGAAAATTCGGATGTGGCAACCGAAATTCTTGCCAACTTTGTTCCGCTTGGGAATTCATAAAACTTAGGATCACCGCCAAGATTTCCAATCAACTGCACTCTATTTCGTAAATTCATGACCTTAATTTTAACAATTAACACTCGGCATCATCTGCATTCTGCATGCCCCTTTTCTCACAAATAATTTCTTCGGCAACAACCTCGGTAATATACCGTCTGACTTTGTTCTGGTCGTCGTAGCTGCGACTTGCCAGACGTCCCATAACAACGACTCGCGAACCTTTCGCGCATTTTTCCGCCACCAAATCGGCATTTGCATTCCATGCAACCACGTTGTGCCACTCGGTTTTAGCGACTTGCTTGCCGTTCTCAAAATAATTTTCGGTTGTAGCCAGCGAGAATCTCGCTACTTTAGCATTCTTTGTCTCTGTTACCTTCGGGTCGGTTCCAAGATTTCCGACCAATCTTACAAAATTTCTTGTATCCATTTTCTTTAAAATTTATTAGTTATGCAATTAAATTTATTACCACCTATGCATGTCATTTCGACCTGAGATAAACCATAATCCAACTTTTTATTTTCTTAATTTTTTATTGTCAATAAAAAAAATAGTGTTATGTTTGCGATGTCCATGTTGCGCGGAAGTGTTATGAACGGCGGGCTCGACTTAACACTTATCTAATTGGAACGGTTGCCGTTGCCGCTTGGATAGCGTTTCGCACTATCCCACACAAGAGCCTTTTTTTCAATAGTCGAACTACTTCTTGGTCCGGCTGTTTTTATTTCCCAGAATCCGTCAAGTGACAAATTAATTTCGATGATTGCGATTTTTGATAAGTGTTCACTATATACTACAAGTATATATCCGTCTCTCGTTGACCTAATTTGGTTATAATCGCTGCATATAGTCTTGATGAACTGCAATACAGAAAAGCCGACTTTCTCAATTTCCACACCATGTTTCGCCATAATATGAACCAATTGGTTGTTGCTGACGAGTATATTTCCACCTTTTATACCCCTCCCGATTTTAATTTCGCCAACCTTTATGTAATCACCATAATTTTCTGCAATTTTCTTCTTCATTTCTAAAATTCTTTTGGGCAATTAATCAATTCTTATTAAGGCTTTTTCATCAATGAGAACCATAACTGAAAAGCAAAACCTTACGCAATATTCTTCTCCATCTTTGCATCTGCACGTTTGAGTCGTCTTACCATAATGCTGTCGGCAACAATCTCTGAGATCTTGCGCTCGTTGCCGTTACGATCGGTAAAGGTGCTGCTTACTATACTACCCATCACTATGACTTCGCTGCCGGTGGAAACTTCACGGTTTTGCAATACCTCGGCGAGCTTATTCCATGCCGTCACACTGTGCCATTGTGTTTCACGCACATATTTACCATCTTTTTTATAAACATCGGTAGTCGCGAGCGAGAAGCGTGCGAGTTTTCTACCATTTTCAAATTCCCTAATCTGCGGTTCCGAACCCAGATTGCCAATTAGCTGTACGCGATTTCTTAAATTCATAATCGTAAAATTTTAAACGTTAAACATTTTGTTCGGACTTCGTTTTGAAATCCGATGCAAAAGTCGGGTGATTTGAAAATGCTAGTCGGTTTTTAAACGTTTACTTTCGTTTATTAGTCGTTTCTTGTCGTTTATACACGGATATATAAATACTAATCAGTACAATACATTTAAATACTCACTTATCCAATTTGACAAAAAAAAGGGTGACATACATGCCACCCTTTTGCATTTTTATGAAAATTTTATTTCTAATTCATCATTGCCAGTGCCCTTCTAACTCCTGCCAATGTAGGTTCGCCAGAAATTTCTGCTCCTACAGCGCCTTTCATCCATGCCTGCGGTGTTATAGAGCCCTGCAGAAGTATTCGTGTAAGCTCATCAGCAAATGGTTTGTCGGCCATATAGGTTTCTATCTGGTAGTCGATAAGGTGTCCCACAGGATAGTTTGCCAGATACAACGGCGAATCAATCATGTGCGAATAAATTGCAAGTATCGGCGAATCCTTTACGCCAAAGACTGGTGCATAATACTTGTTCCACACATCCTTTGCAATGGAAACCACTGCATCGCGAAGTTCCTGAGCATTGGCATCCTGATTCTCGTACATCCAGCGCCACATATAAAGGTCAACCAATGAAACACCCATAATCTCGTATGCCGACCAGCAGTTTTCCAATGCCGCCATTGCTTCCTTTTCCTCCGAAGCGTCGCCCTTTGCCTGTCCGAGCAACTTCAGGTCGCGACCTTGGAACATAAAGGCAACAGCCTCGGTAAATGCGGTATTCGGAATGCCCTTCAGCATATAGTAGTCGATATCGTAAAGGGTTATGGTCTGCTCTACGCAATGTCCAAGTTCGTGAACTGCAATATTGTATCCCTTGTAGTCCATACCGCTTTTTGCAATCCTTGTACGCAGATGAGCCACATCGCCCTTCATTTCGCTTCCCCAAGCGTGACCAGCACCACGGGCAGGGTCAACACTGATTTTTGCTGCGATAGAGTTTGCCTTTTCGCGCGACCAGCCCAAATCGGTAAGGATTCGCGGAATGTCGCGGCCAAATGCCGACGGATTCGGATAACGCTGACGGGTAATGCGGTCAAGTTCAGCCTCGTTCATGTCGTTGCGAGCGGTAAAACCATTGTACCAAATATCGTATGGCTGCAACGGACGACCTAAACGCTTTGAAATCAACTGTCCTACTTGTGCAATTTCGGGTGCGGAAATGAAATCAATGAACAACTTTTCAACCTCATCCTGAGTAAGTTCCATTGTCTCATCGAAAGCCCTTTCGATATATGTCGGATAAACCGAATTGAACTTGTCCATTGCCGACAACGCCTTGAAATTGTACAAGATATGTTCGTAGCGTGTAAACGGTTCAGCAGGACTTGAAACTTCAGCTCCGTCCTTGTAGAGTTTATTCGTACGCGGGTTCCACTGGTATTTGTCAGAATTGATTACATCCTGCGGAATATCCTGATTTACAATATGCAACATCACATCATAAATCATCTGCTGCTTTTCGAGTCCGTGCTCCGAATCGGAATAATCCGACTTAAGTTCGTCGCGCAGATTCCAGTGGCTTATCAGCTTCATGTCCTTTGGGAACAAGGTCTGTCCATTGTTATCCACGAGATTTCCCATATAAATGTTGTAGCTCGAGATATAATTGTCGGCATTGGTCATTGCTACATTTGCTGCTTGTTCGTACTCTGCAGGTACTCGCGAAGTGAACCTGTCGCCAAGTCGTGCGTACGCCCAATCCTGACGCGTCCAATTGTCGCAAAGCTGCTTCTTTTCGGCAAGCGAGTATGACGGAAAGTTTAACACAATGTAGAAGGCCATCTTATTGGCAAACAAATCATCTTTAACATGTGCCGTAGTTGAATATGCGCCCATCGCCTCGTCAACGAAATCTATTTCGCCCATATCTAGATGCAACGGCTCCATCAACTTAATAGTCATTGTATTGCCATAGCCATAAAGGATTTCGAGATTGCGCTCAATTTTCTTGTACGTTTCGAACCTCTTTGCAGAGTCAAGCACAAAATTGGTCATACAGAAATCGTAGAAATCATCTAGCGAACCATCTTGCTCCTGCCACAACGCAGCAACCTGCGATACTCCTTTCTCAATACGGTCGGCATCCTGTCCGTCGCAGTACTCCTTCAAACTGCGAACAGTTCTTTCAATGTCGTTTTGCGGAATCCTGAATTCGGCTACCACTGCACCATTCTCCTTGTTAGAATCCTTGCACGAAACAAACGCTACCATTGCCAAAACAATTAATGGGAAAACTATTCTTTTCATAATCGATACTTTTTATTTTGCTATATTATTTACTTTTTCTTTCGTAAAACTAATTTCGCTCCATTCTGGAATAAAGTCATTGCATTCTTTTTCGGATTAAATTCAAATT
>DBYO01000018.1 GCA_002310235.1 Bacteroidales bacterium UBA1184 | reverse complement strand
CTATCTTATTGACAAATACTCTACACTAGTATCCCTCGGTATTGACATACACACCACATCTTTCTGTGACACCACAATCACCACCGCCTACAACCCTGACTTCATATCATACCAGTGGAGTACAGGCGAAACAGACTCCGTTATCCATGTGAACCGCAGCGGAAGATATACGGTAACCGTAACAAACAGCTTCGGGGTCACTAGCACAGATGACATAAACGTATATTTCCCAGAACACAACCAATTGCAGGATACTACAATATGCGCGGGAGATAGCATAATATGGAACACAAAACTATCGGAAAACGCTTATAGTTTCCAATGGTACAAGGATAGCCTGCCTTTCGGAAATGAACAATCGTTGCAAATATTTGAGGAGGGAGCATATAGCTGCATAATCACAGATACGCTGGGGTGCACATTTGCAACCGACACTATGCACCTAAGCATTGATAATTATACGAATACGGCGGGATTCGGCGGTACAGATGGATGGCCATCCATCTCGACGGATACAACCCTATGCTACGGCAACCGACTGCACATTGCCACAGGCTACCCAGAAACTACCTCGGCAATTTGGAGCGACGGCAACACCGACATAGAGCATTACCTCACACAACCTGGAACATACAGCGTAACAGTCACTAACAACCGCGGCTGCCAGGCAAACGCCAGCATAAACGTTAACCTACGCGGTCAGGTGCCTACACCCGATTTCAGCATCGAAGGACACTGCCAGAACGCCGAGGTTAGCGCAACAAACCTCAGCACCTCGGCAATGGGCGACATAACACTCTACAAATGGTTCGCCAACGACAGCCTCATCGGCACTACCGAAAACATTAGCCACAGCTTCGACCAGCACGGCACTCAGTCGCTGCGCCTATACCTCGAAACTTCTGACCAATGCTTCAACGATACAACAATATTTGTTTACATCGACCCGCAGCCGCAACCCGATTTCTCGCCAAAGAGCTTCTGCCAGAACGCAGAAACCGAAATCAATACCAACCATACTATTGCCGAGGGCGAAATTGTATCGACCTTGTGGACAATCGAAGGCGAAAACCTTTACGGAGACTACATAAGCAAATCGTTTGCTGGCACCGACCTCGTACCAGTAACAATCACAGCAGAAAGTGCCGTCGGATGCTCGGGTAGCCACACATACGAAGTGGTTGTGCGCCAAACAGAAATACCAGCAATGGACATTTCGGGACTTTGCCTCGGCAGCGGAACCGCATTCACTAACGAAACGCCGTTCAGCAACACCAACCCGCAGATTGCCTGGGAATGGGACTTCGGCGACAATACTGCCACCTCGACAAGGAAAAACCCAACCCACTACTACTCCACAACTGGCAACTACAACATTTCGCTGTCGGTAACATTCGCAAACCACTGCACCACTCGCACCGACACAACAATAAGCATTTTCTCGCAACCCGAAGTCAGCATCCTTACCAGCAACGGCTGCATCGGCGGCCAGACCGAAATGCTTGCCGATATCAGTAGCGACGACCACATATATAATTATAGGTGGAGCATCGGCGACATCTTCCAGTCCGACGAGGCCCAGCCAATATTCGTAGCCGACTCGGCAGGCGTCTTCCCCGTAAGTTTCGGAATAACTACCGACCACCTATGTACGGCCGAAGCTACCGGCACACTCAACATACATGGACACCTGAACGTATCGTTCCGTCAGTCGCGCGACTGGGGCGGCAATCCGCTATACGTTGAGTTCGAAAACACTTCGGAAGGAGTATCGTCGTACCACTGGGACTTTGGTGGCGCAGGCGAAAGCAACCAGACAAATCCCTACTTCATTTTCACAGAACCAGGTACATACGATGTAAGCCTCACAGGCACAAACGAATATGGATGCAGCAGTCGATACGTTGCTCCGACTATCACAGTGGTTGAGCCCATAGTGGACATAATGCTGATGAACCTAAGCGCCAAGGAAGAAAACGGGTTCGCACGAATATCGCTGGTTGTCGTCAACATGGGCACGCTGCCTGTTGAAGAACTTGTCCTCGAGCTAAAGGTAAACAACCAGATATACCGCGAAACTATCGGGCATATCGCTCAGGGAGAGGTTGTTCCGCACACTTTCAGCACAATGATTCCAATACTGCATAGCACCGACATAGCAAACACAATCTGCGTCGAAGCACTGGTTCCCGACACCGAAGGTCATGCCGACATGGACCTTAGCAACAACAGCATCTGTGTAACCGGCTCCGACAACCTTTCGGTGGGCAACCCCTATCCTATCCCTGCAAGCGAGCAAATCACCTGCGACATCTACACCAAAGTCACAACCGACCTCGACATTGCAATATTCAGCATCTACGGCAAACTTGTAAAGCACGAGAGCATAAGCCAGCACAAGGGCTACCTGAAATATGTCGTCAACGTGCAGGAATTGTCGGCTGGAATGTATTTCATCAGGGTTATCGGTGGTGACGAAAAAATTACAAATAAATTTGAGGTAAGGTAAAAGGCTGCGCCAGTTTCTAAGTTTCTCGCTACGCTGTTTCAATGCCTACGGCGTTTCTATGGCTGACGCCGTTTCTATGTGCTACGCACGTTTCAAGTTTCAGGTTTCTAGCGCTAACGCCAGTTTCAAGTTTCAATGGCTAGCGCCGTTTCTAAGTTTCTCGCTACGCTGTTTCTATGGCTTCGCCGTTTCAGGTTTAACTTCGTTGAGGGCTTCGCCGTTCATGGACTAAAACCCGTTTCTGGGTTCATGTGCTACGCACGTTTCAAGTTTCAGGTTTAATGGTTTGAGGATTTGAAGATTCGAGGATTTGAAGATTCGAGGATTTGAAGATTCGAGGATTTGAAGATTCGATGTTATTATTTGTAGCAACGATATCAATTATCATTATATATAAAAACATCTTCTGTGCGAGATTTTTCGCAACGAAAATTTTCGCATAGAATTTTTTATTAATAAATAATATGTTATATTTGCGAAAAAATTCGCAACGAAAGTTTTCGCAAATATGAATAATCCATTTAAATTCGGTAGTGTGGTCGATGACGACTTCTTTACCGACAGAATAAACGAACTGTCGTACATAAAGGGTATAATGAACAGCGAGAATCATTTAATTCTCATAAGCCCACGTCGTTACGGCAAAAGCAGCCTGGTACTCAAATGCGTGAAGCAGATTTCGCGCCCATACATAATGCTGAACCTACAAAGCATTACCGACACTAACGACTTTGCCGTAAAAATATTAAAGGCGGTTTTCAAACTTTACCCAAAGGAAAAACTGAAGCATCTGATTGCAAATTTTCATTTTGTACCGACAATAACTTCAGACATACAGACAGGCAACATCGAAGTTTCGTTCAATCCAAGCGCTAACAGCATTGTTATGCTCGAAGACGCAATATCCCTATTGGAGAAAGTAAGCTCTAAAAACAAGCGACTTATTGTAATACTTGATGAATTTCAGGAAATTGAAAGCATCGGCAAGGGATTGGACAAGAAAATGCGAGCCATAATGCAGCTACAGAAGAACATAAACTACATATTCCTTGGCAGTCAAGAATCGATGATGGAACAGATTTTCGAAAGAAAAAAATCGCCATTCTACCATTTCGGACAACTTATGCGACTAGGAAAAATTCCGCAGGTTGACTTCGAGGAATACCTTGAAAAAAGACTTTCTCCGATTACGAAGGAATATATAGAACTAATCTCCAAAATTATTCAAATCACAAAATGCCATCCATATTACACTCAGCAACTTGCATTTCAAGTATGGGACTTGGCATACCGTGAAAAAATTTCGGACAACTTAGTTGAGACGGCAATAAATAGGATTCTTCTTCTTCATGATTTCGACTACGAACGTATCTGGATAAATTTCAACAAAACCGATATGCGTATCCTACAAATGGTATGTTCTGGCGAGAATCCACTTGCAAACAGACAGATTGCCACAAGCACCTCGTTCAGTGCAATAAAACGGCTTATGCGTAACGGATACATAATAAAGGATGAAAACTACGAAATAGAAGATCCGTTTTTCAGAAGGTGGATTATCAATTACACCAAATAATTTATTATGCGAAAAATTTCGCAACGAAATTTTTCGCATAATATTAATCACTGTATATCAATTGTTTATTATTCATTTTATACAGACGCAATGCATTGCGTCCCTACAGATTTGGACATTATTAATTTTCAACTTTCAATTGAAATATACTTTTCCGTCAATCTTCTCAAATTTTTCGGCATCCGACTTTCTCATCTCCACCTTTCCATCGTTCCAAACCGACGGCCAACCACCGATGATGTGTCCTAAATACACAATCTTTATCGGATGCAGACCTTTAGCCAAAGCCACCGACTTGTCGTTGCGAGAGAAACGCTTCACCTCGCCCGAATTGTCGATTAGCTTAACTCCATCGAGCCAAAATTCCTCGTTGTCGGTGGAAAAATAGTACACGCCATCCTCATCGATTTGGATGTAGCCTTCGGCAATGGATGCATAATTGTCGTAACCATTGAGAGGTTCTCCGAAATTCGTCACGCTGCGGATGTCAACCAGCTTGGAAATCACAGTATCGCGTTCCGCCTTGCCTGTAGCCTTTTCCAACTCTGCAACGTTGAGGAACATTCCTGCAACATTGTGCATGCGCAATCCTGGCTTCACGTCAGCAACTTCCTCGGCAGGCGCATACTGTTGCTTCTCAACGGTAATTTCGCGCACACGGCTCAACTTTCCCGACGGCAAGACCGAAGCAACCTTCAGCAGGGTATTTTCTTTAATTACTATAGGTGCAACATATTCGGTCGAGTTTGCCGTTAAGTTGGAGCCATCCGTCGAATATACCATCTTCACAGGACGCGAAGTCGTAAATTCGAGCACGGCAGAATCGACAAAAGCCACGAAGTTGCACGAGCCGTTTGGCTGTTCGGGAAGCGGAATATGGTATGTTGCATTGTGCATGTCGAGGCGTACATACGTGTTGTTGAGGCGACGGCAGAAATCGGCATAATCCTTCTTCTCAAGTGGCGACCAGGCAACTTCGGCAAGCGCCATCACGCGCGGATAGTAGCGATATTCGCGCAAGGTATCATTATATAGGTATTCTGCCCAAAGGTTGCACTGCACACCACGAACGTGACCGCCAAGGTTCAGTTTTGCCAAAGTATCGGGAATCGGATTGTAGGCGTAGGTCTTCTCCATGCGCGAGTCGCCACCGATGGTCACTGGCTCTATCTTGCTGTCGCCCTGATAGTAATCGATGTACATACCGCCGTTGTATGGTGTCATCACCACATCGTGACCTTTCTGTGCAGCGGCAATTCCTCCGTCTTCGCCGCGCCAAGACATCACTGTTGCCGACGGATTTATCTCACCGTCAAGGATTTCGTCCCAGCCGATAATCTTGCGTCCGTGCTTTGCGAGCATAGCCTCGACGCGCTTCACGACATAGCTCTGCAGGCAGTCTTCGGGCGAATGATACGGATTCTGGTCAAGGTGCTCTTCCTTTATTCGTGCCTGACACAGAGGACATTTCTTCCAGAAAACCTTCGGGCATTCGTCGCCACCGATGTGGAAATATTCGCTCGGGAATATCTCGACAAGCTCATCAATCACACCTTGCAAGAACTCAAATGTTGATTCCTTACCGGGACACATAACGATATCTTCGACGCCCCACACGATGCGCGGAGTAACCGTATCGTTGTTGCACGACAGCCACGGGTAGGCCGAAATGGCTGCAAGCTCGTGACCAGGAACCTCGAGTTCAGGAATTACGGTTATAAAACGTTCGGCAGCGTACTCGACAATCTCGCGAGCCTGCTCCTGTGTGTAGAAACCGCCGTATTCGTAGCCTTCGCCCTCGATGCGTGTTGCACCAGCCTTGGTGAGTTCGGGATATTTCTTTATCTCGATACGCCAGCCCTGGTCATCGGTAAGATGCCAATGCATAGTGTTGACCTTGTACATTGCCCAGATGTCAATTTGCTTCTTAATATACTCAACATCAACGAAATGCCTCGACGGATCGAGATGTACGCCACGATAGGCGAAACGCGGTTCGTCGGAAATTTCGACGCAAGGCATACGCCAATCAACGTCTTTAACAACTTTGGACGATTCAATTTCGGCAGGCAAAAGTTGCATCATGGTTTGCATTGCATAGAAAAGTCCTGCTGCCGACGATGCACTGGCAGACACACCTTTTTCACGAACCGAAAGCTTGTAACCTTCTCGTACAATGGGAGCATTGGCATCAAGTTCAAGTGCGATGACATTATTTTCTCCGTTTTCCTCAACCTTGAAATCGTATCCAGTTGAGAGTCTTATTTTTTTTGCAAAAAACTCGGCAATATTCCGTGCAGAATCACAATTTACGACAAAAACTGTATTCTTGTCAAGGACAAAATGCTTGGTCGTGTCAACCGACATTTCCTTCGGCACAGGGATAATGTTCACTCCTTCGTTGTAAGGTTTCGTCTCGTAGTTTTTATTACACGATGCCAAAATCGTAGCAACGACAATTATCAGAATGCAAATATTACGTTTCATAGCAATATATTTGGTCAAAACTTTCAACTCTCAACTTTCAACTGCTTTTATTCTACTTCTATCATCAACCCTTTCAGATATTCTCCTTCGGGATGATAAATGCTTACCGGATGGTCGATGGCGTGTGGAAGCTGGCGAACAATACGCACATTTCTGTGGGCATTTGCTGCTGCAGTAAAAACCATAGTCTTGAAATCGTCCTTGCTTACCGCCTGCGAGCACGAGAAGGTAAAAATTAGTCCGCCCGGTTTAATCTTTTCTATAGCTTTCTGGTTTATGTTCTTGTAGCCTTTTAGTCCCTGCTGCAAACTGCGATGGTTCTTTGCAAATGCCGGTGGGTCAAGAATTATAATGTCAAAATTGTTATCGATAGTGCCCAGATAATCAAGGACATCCTTTGCGACACCCTTGTGCGGTGCGTTGGTAAAATTCAGTTCCACATTGCGTTCGCACAATGCAATAGCCTTCTTTGAAATGTCAACCGTCTCAACGTAGCTCGCACCGCCACGCAATGCCGACAGCGAAAATCCGCCAGTGTAACCAAAGGTATTGAGCACGCGCTTTCCCGACGAAAGTTCGCCAACCAGTTTGCGGTTTTCGCGCTGGTCGACGAAAAAGCCAGTCTTCTGTCCTTCGTAGAAGTTGATTATCATACGGTTGCCACTTTCGCAAATTTCGCGTTCCTCAATGGATTCGCCCCAGATGAACGAATCGGTAGTTTGGATATGCGGGATTGTTGCGCTACTCTTGTCGAAGATGGATATCACTTTGTCGCCCAATAACTTGCAAACAATTTTGGCAAACTGTGGAAACAACCTGTACATTCCAACCGAATGAGCCTGAAACACAACTACACCATTGTAGAAATCGGCAATCAGCCCAGGCATAAAGTCACCCTCACCGTTCACAAGGCGGAACACATTGGTGTCGGGAGAATCGAAGAAGCCAAAATTGCGGCGATAGTTTATTGCCGATTCGAATCTTTTTGTCCAGAATGCCTCATCGATTGCACTACGTTCAAAATCAAAGACTTTTGCAATTATGCTATCATCCTGATAATGCGCGGTAGCCAGATAGTTACCATCTGACGAGAATATTTCCACAAGGTCGCCTTCTTGCGGGTCGCCTTGCATTTTGGCAATTGCACCCGAGAACACCCACGGATGGCGGCGCATCAGCGACTTCTCCTTGTCGCGCTTGAGTATAAGTTTTGGAAATGTGGTCATAGATCTAGTGTTTACACGCCAAACTCTTCGCTCCCTGAGCTTGTCGAAGGACGCGAATTTTTCTACTTAATTTCCGTATCAACCTGCGGCAAACCCTTTATTGCATTGTACTCGAAGCCCATACGCTTGCCGGTCTGCATCTTCGACTTGTTGATGCGCTCCTTCATGTAATCGACATTTACAATCTTCACATCGTTGTACGGAGGGACCAGCAGGTCGAACTTGAGTACATACGCTATAGCCGACTCAACAAGCTGGTGCAAGCTTTCGTAGTCAACCTTGTTCTTGCCGAAAGCGGGATAACCGTAGCCAAGTTCGCGACGACCTTCCACGAAGAAAGTGCTTTCGTTGTTGATGAACATACGTCCAATCAGGTAACCAAGATCCTCATCCCTGTTGTACTTGAACGAATCGGCTAGGAAGTTGTAGATGTTGATTATTCCCGAATATGTAACCAACGGACGGTCAATATAGTAGCTATCCTTCCATATTTCGTGATTGCGAGGGAATTCGAATATATTGGAATGCATATTGAATATCAGCAGGTCGCCAGCAACCTTTATTTCGGTCTCGAACAGACCACGGTCGCGGTATTCGAGCTTTATTCTGTCGTCGGCATCCTTCAGGATTCCATTGTATTCGATTACAATGTCGTGCAACACCTTTTTCAGTATAGTAAATGCTTCCTTGGTATTGTCGTACACTACCTGTTTCAATTGCGACTTCTCGAGCATGGTCTTTATTATTCCGTCGCGTACTTCTGTATTTCGTTCCATTACAATTTTAGTTTCTAAGTTTATGTGGCTGCGCCGTTTGATGGGCTGCGCCTGTTTATAATTGTTTTTAAAGTTGTTTTATAATTTTAAGATACAATATTTGATGATGCAATTATTTTATCTACGATGACAGTGTCTCCTTCTATATGAAATATTATTGTCAAACGACGATTGCGTGTTCTCATCTGCTTTGCATGTGGATGATATTTCTTTACCGACAGCCATCTACTTTCAGGAATAACGTCTGCGAGGTAAGACAATGTCATAATTTCCGCACCCAATTGCCGTGTATATGACAATGCATGTTCTGGTGTACTTACACTAAGTATGAAATTGGCGATACTATCAATGTCAACAAAAACGGAATCCAAGATTTTTACTTTGTATTCCTTCATATCTTTTCCGCAATAGCCTGCTCTAACTTTGTTATAAACTCCTCTACAGAATGTAGTCTTTCAGGAGAAGTGCGTTGCACCTGTCCATCACCATAACCCATTTGGGATTTTGGCTGTATCTTTTGTGAAGTCAAAACACTATCCATTTTTATGATATTTATTGATGCAAAGATAAACAAATTTCCTATCTATTGTCAAATGTTTTCAAATTTATATATGTGTCCGATAAGTTAGCACCTTGCGTATGGAGCTAAAAGTTGCAAATCCAGAAGGACGAGGAGGACAGAGGACTGATTCTGGGTTCAAAAGTTTGAAGGCTCGAAGACTTTTAGCCTTTGAGCCTTCAATCCCTTTTTTTTGCATCTTGTCGTTAGTTAATTGACAATTATAAATTATAAATTATCAATTGTTTTAGTATGCTTTTGCAAACAGCACTCTTCTCTTCGAAGGTTTGCCCGAATAAACGCAAACGCCGTCTTCTTCGGGAGCATCCATCGGAATACAACGGATAGTAGCCTTGGTTTCTTCCTTGATTTTTGCTTCGGTTTCAGCTGTGCCGTCCCAGTGTGCAAGGATGAAGCCCGGAGTTTCCTCGATTACGCGCTTGAACTCGTCCCAAGTGTCAACCTTATAGGTATGTGCAGCCCTGTAGTCGTATGCTTTCTTGTAAATGTTCTTCTGAATGTCCTCGAGCAAGTTCTTGATGTGATCGATAATGCCATCATCTGCAACATTTTCCTTGGTGAGAGTATCGCGGCGAGCAACTTCCCAAGTGTGGTTTTCGTAATCATTCGGTCCGATAGCGAGACGTACAGGAACCCCCTTCATTTCCCACTCGGCAAACTTGAATCCAGGACGCTGGGTGTCGCGGTCGTCGTACTTGTAGCTAATGCCAGCAGCCTTCAGCTTAGCGCAAAGTTCGTGTACGCGTTCCGAAATCATATTGAGTTGCTCATCAGTCTTGTAAATAGGAACGATAACTACTTGAATTGGAGCCAGATGCGGAGGCAATACAAGTCCGTTGTCATCCGAGTGAGCCATAATGAGCGCACCCATCAATCGGGTAGAAACGCCCCACGAAGTTGCCCAGACATATTCGGGTTTGTTTTCCTTATTGAGGAAAGTTACATCGAAAGCCTTTGCGAAATTCTGTGCAAGGAAGTGCGAAGTACCAGCCTGCAATGCCTTTCCGTCCTGCATAAGAGCCTCGATACAGAAAGTTTCTTCGGCACCTGCGAAGCGTTCGCTGTCAGTCTTGCGACCAATGACAACCGGAACGCCAAGGTAATTTTCAACAAAATCGGCATATACATGAACCATCTTGTCGGCTTCTTCCATAGCTTCCTCCTTGGTTGCGTGTGCGGTATGACCTTCCTGCCACAAAAATTCGGCAGTACGCAGGAACAGACGGGTACGCATTTCCCAACGAACAACATTTGCCCACTGGTTAACGAGGATAGGCAGGTCGCGGTACGACTTAACCCAATTGCGGTAGGTGTTCCAGATGATGGTTTCGGAAGTCGGACGGACAATGAGTTCCTCCTCGAGCTTTGCCTCGGGGTCAACTTCTACAGCAGTCTTGTCGGCATTGGTGCGAAGACGGTAATGTGTTACTACTGCGCACTCCTTTGCAAAACCTTCAACATGGTCGGCTTCGCGGCTGAAAAACGACTTTGGAATAAACAGCGGGAAATATGCGTTTGTGTGACCCGTTTCCTTGAACATTTTGTCAAGAATGTCGTGCATTTTTTCCCATATCGAATAACCGTAAGGCTTGATAAC
>DBYO01000045.1:6862-13589 GCA_002310235.1 Bacteroidales bacterium UBA1184 | reverse complement strand
TAGCCTGCGTGTACCTTACCTTTTCGGTATAGGTGTCGCCCAATTTTATCTTGCTCATAGTCAACTTGTTTAGAAAACCATTGGCTTGAGGTTCGGGTCGATGATGAGGGTAGCCTCGGTTGCTGCCTGGATAGCTGCAACTGCGGTATCCTTGTCGCCGAATTCGGTGTTGTATTCCTTCAGTACGATACCCTTGTCGGTAACTTCCATTACGCCCATTTCGGTAACGATGAGGTTAACCTGCTTTGCAGCTGTGAGCGGGAGGTTGCACTTGTGCAATATCTTGAAGTTGCCCTTCTGGGTGTGTTCCATAGCAACGATAACGCGCTTAGCACCAACAACGAGGTCCATTGCGCCGCCCATACCCGGGGTAAGTTTGCCAGGGATCATCCAGTTTGCGAGGTTTCCTTCTTCGTCAACCTGCATAGCGCCGAGGATGGTAGCATCCACATGTCCGCCACGGATGATTTCGAACGAATGAGCCGAGCTGAATGTTGCTCCGTCGGGAAGAACTGAAGCGTATCCGCCGCCAGCATCGATTATATGTTCATCCTGTTCGCCTTCTGCGGGTTTCGGTCCCATTCCGAGGATACCGTTCTCGCTCTGGAGGTACAATTTTACGCCTTTTGGCAGATAGTTCGGAACCATTGTAGGCAATCCGATACCCAAATTGACAACATCGCCGTCGTGGAGTTCGAGAGCCACTCTCTTTGCGATAGTTTCTCTAATTTGATTTTTATCCATCATACGTAATCTTTTTTAGTTAATTATCTGTTTTCCAGTTCGAATTTCAGTCTTTCGGTGAGCAGAGGGATAATCTTGTAGAGGTCGCCTACAATACCGAGGTCTGCTACTTTAAATATAGGTGCAAACTTGTCCTTGTTGATTGCAATGATGAATTCCGACTCTTCCATACCTGCAAGGTGCTGGATTGCGCCCGAAATACCGTTTGCAATGTAGAGGTTAGGACGAACGGTCTTACCAGTCTGGCCAACCTGACGGTCGTGAGGCATAACGCCTGCGTCAACCATTGCTCTTGATGAAGAAACTTCGCCGTGAAGAACTTCAGCCAACTTGCCGAGCATTTCGAAACCTTCCTTCTTTCCAACGCCACGTCCACCCGATACAAGAATCTTTGCATCTGCAATATCAACCTTGTTCGAGGTAACCTTAACGTTTTCGATGAGTTTTACTTTGAACTTCGACTTGTCGAAATTAATCTTTACATTCTCAACTTCGCCCTTTCTCGAGGTGTCCTTTGCCATCTTCTGCATAACGCCCGGACGAACGGTTGACATCTGTGGACGGTGATTTGTACACATGATGGTAGCCATGATGTTTCCGCCGAAAGCAGGACGGGTCATCATAAGTTCCTTGGTGTCTTCCGAAATGTCGAGCTTGGTGCAGTCAGCAGTAAGACCGGTTGTGATACGAGCCGACAGACGTGGACCGAGGTCACGGCCGATTGTAGTTGCGCCAATGAGGAAGATACTCGGCTTGTAGTCGTGGATTATCTGTGTGATTGCCTGAGTGTAAGGCTCGGTGATATAGTCCTTCAAGCATTCATCTTCAGCGAGCAGTACATGGTCTGCACCGTAAGCGATGAGTTCCTGAGCCTTGTCGGCGATGTTGTGTCCCAAGAGGACTGCGTAAACCTTCTCGTTGAGTGCTCCTGCCAAGTCGTGAGCCTTGCCCAACAGTTCCAATGCAACCTTCTGTATTACGTTGTCGCGCTGTTCGATGAAAACGTAAACGTTTTTATATTCTGATTTATCCATATCGGTATCCTATTAAATGATGAATTTTTCTTTTAATTTGCTAATGATGAGGTCAACGGCTTCTTCCGGGCTAACTTCGTAGGTTTCGCCTGCAGGCTTCAGAGCCTTGGTGAACGACTTGAATACTCTTGTCGGAGAACCCTTAAGACCGAGGAGGTTTTCATCTGTTCCTGTCTTGTCGGCGTTCCAGATTTCAACTTCGCGGTTGTAAGCCTCAACGATTCCGTTTACTGTCATGTACCTTGCCTTGTTGGCAGTTGAAAGAACTGTGAATACGCATGGCATTTCGGTTTCGAGAATCTGGTAACCTTCTTCGGTTGACTTCTTTACGCGGCAGTTCTTACCGTTGACTTCGAGGTCGAGGAGGTACGAAACCTGCGGAAGACCGAGGTGTTCTGCAATCTGCGGACCAACCTGTGCGGTATCACCGTCGATAGCCTGACGGCCAGCGAGGATGAGGTCGAAGTCAATCTGGCGGAGAGCACCTGCGATAGCCCTCGAAGTTGCAAGGGTATCGGCACCACCGAGCTTGCGGTCGGTGAGGAGGATGGCACGGTCAACGCCCATTGCCAAAGCTTCGCGCAAAGCTGCATCAGCCTGCGGAAGACCCATAGTGAGGACGGTTACATGTGCGTTGTACTTGTCTTTCAACTGGAGAGCCAATTCGAGAGCTCCCTTGTCGTCGGGATTTATAATGCTGGGGATACCTTCGCGGATAAGTGTTCCGGTTTTCGGGTCAAGTTTTACCTCGGTGGTATCCGGTACTTGCTTTATACAAACTACTATATTCATTTTCTTGATTTTAATGTTAGTGAAAAATTATTTTAAAAGCTTACCAGAAATAACCATTCTCTGAACTTCCGAAGTTCCTTCGTAGATTTCGGTAATCTTTGCGTCTCTCATCATTCTTTCAACAGGATATTCGCGGGTGTATCCGTAACCGCCGTGGAACTGAACAGCCTTGGTTGTCATTTCCATTGCAGTTTCTGCTGCGAACAACTTAGCCATTGCTGCGTCTGCCGAGAACGGAACGTGCTTGTCCTTCTTGTCGGCTGCGCTGTAAACGAGCAGTCTAGCAGCTTCGATTCTGGTTTCGAGGTCAGCGAGCTGGAACTGGGTGTTCTGGAACTGAGAAATCGACTTTCCGAACTGCTTGCGTTCCTTTGTATATTTAACAGTCTCGTCCATTGCACCTTGTGCGATACCGAGAGCCTGCGAAGCAACACCGATACGGCCGCCGTCAAGGGTTGTCATAGCAACCTTGAAGCCCTTGCCGAGTTCACCGAGCTGGTTTTCCTTAGGAACAATGCAGTTTTCGAAAATAAGTTCGCAGGTTGACGAACCGCGGATACCCATTTTCTTTTCCTTCTTGCCGATTGAGAATCCCGGGAAGCCCTTTTCAACTATGAAAGCCGAAATGCCCTTTGTTCCCAACGACTTGTCGGTCATTGCGATAACGATATAAACATCTGCGTTGCCTGCATTGGTGATGAAGATCTTGGTTCCGTTGAGAACCCAGTGGTCACCGTCGAGGACTGCAGTGGTCTGCTGTCCCGAAGCGTCGGTACCAGCGTTAGGTTCGGTAAGACCGAAAGCACCAATCCACTGACCGCTAGCAAGCTTTGGCAAGTACTTCATCTTCTGCTCTTCGGTTCCGTATTCCAAGATAGGGCCGATGCAAAGCGAAGTGTGAGCCGAAACCACGATACCGGTAGTAGCGCAGCATCTCGAAAGCTCTTCGACAGCCATTGCGTAGAGTTTATAATTTCCACCGGCTCCACCGTACTGTGTCGGTACCGGAATTCCCATAATTCCTAATTTTCCCATCTTCTCGACGGTTTCAATAGGAAATCTTTCTTCTTCGTCTATTTCTGCAGCCAAAGGTTTTACTTCGTTTTCTGCAAAACTTCTAATCATCTGCTGAAATAATACTTCTGTTTTTGATAATCCAAAGTCCATAATTATCTTTTGTTTTTATTAATTTACAGTTAATAAATTTTAATTTTTTAAACGGTCGTAAAAGTAGTATTTATTTTTGAAATATCACAAATTCCTGCAAAGATTATTTTTTACACAATGTTAATTGCTTGAAAAACAATGATTGATAGACTTTCTGCCCAAAGTATTATAGCGAATTAGAAATCGGATTAAAAGCACGGTTCTTTCATTTGGACAATGTTGTTATTTATGATACAAACAGTTGGCATTTTAATAAATCCGCTGGCTGAGCTTGTCGAAGTCAAGGTGACGAAATGATATAATGCGTATTAACCTTACCCTTCGACCCTTCGACAGGCTCAGGGAGCGAACGGGGGCGGTTAAATGAAAGAGCCGTGGATTAAAAGTAGATTTTATATATTTGCATTTTCAAACATTATTACTGATTTTTGCAAACAAAATTTATGGCTTTCGTTTCTTCTATAAATAACAAATCCTTGAATGTAATTGTCTGGCATATTGCTAGTTTTCTGCTGTTTGTAATGTCTATAAATCTCTCAGCTTGTGCTCGGCAACCTAGGCAAGAATACACACAAGAACCAATGCAAGAAACAGAACAGTCAACCGATATGGATAATTCATCAAAAATTGTAGGTATTGTTGACGGCTGCAAGTCACGCAAGGATTACGAGGATTGGCTGTCTGATTACGGATTGGACTACAAGATTGTTACTTCTCCAGCCGAAGCGGATAGTTGCGCCCTAATACTTTTCTGCGGTGGTCCCGACTTGGGGATAACTCCCGAGCGCGACAAGTTGGATTCGCTGGTTTACGAAGAATGTAGGAGCAAAAATATTCCGATTTTCGGTATATGCCGCGGTATGCAGATAGTTTGCTATTTTATGGGTGCTGAATTGATTGAAGATTTGGGCGAATTGAATGCAAAGCATCAAAAGACAGCGGATTGGAAAAGCAGATTCCATACTTTGATTTTGAGTAATGGCGAGCAGTGGCGTGTAAATTCGCGGCATCATCAGGCGGTAAAGGATGTTCCGTTTGAGTGTTCTCTTACTGGCAAATCGCCCGAAGGCATCTGGGAGCTGCTTGTCGCTGCTGATAGCAGTATGATGCTTGTACAATGCCATCCCGAAAGGTCGGAAATGCGTGGAACTGAGGTTGAGCAGGCGAGTATCAATTACATTAAAAGCAAGTTGGAATAAGTAGGCAAAAGGTTGACTTGTGGCAACCTTTGCGCATTACAAATGCTAAATTCATATGCCTACTATTTTGTTGGAGTTTGCCAAAAATAATTGTCATCATGAGTGATAACAGCCCACTCGCAGGATTTCTCGTATGTTGATGGCGTTAAAAACACATGTTTGTTCTCTACATATCTGTATCTGCTCTCTGGATTGAAGCAATAATTCGTTACACAATCAAACCAATATAGATTTTTCGCCATATAGCTATCCAAATAGTATTCTTTTGTCTGCTTGTTCTCATTATTCCAGTTTGCATCCTCATTCAGGAAAACAGGCCGTCCTTCAATTAGTCTCTCGCGCACTTCCTGAATGCTCAAGTAATTACCATTTTCGTCTTTTACATATGCTTCGAAGGTGGGGTCTATCCAAATCCATTTCTGATATTGTGACGACCAGACCGAATTTATGACATGGCAATCCTGATCTCTCGAGTTGTATGGCATACATGTCACATATCGTGACGGTATTCCCATCGAAAGGTACATCTCATTCAAAGCAATAGCCAGATGACGGCAGTTGACACCTTCCCCCGTTGATTTGTGATAATTGTATAAATCGATAGCATCAAATTCACATAGTGCAAAATTGCCCCCATCGTGTCGGATAGCATTATGAGCAAAATGAAGGATATTCAGAATTTTTGAAATCTCATCACCATCACCAGCAACAGAGTCCAGATTAAAAAACTTTCTGACATTCACCAAACGATAATCACTAGAATCTTGATAAACAAATTGCGGCAGCGAATCGTTGTCATCTTTGATATAGGCAGACGAATTTTGCAAAATCGTCAATCGGTCATATTGCTTTATCTCTTCAAGTAGGGATTTGAATTTCTTATCTTTTCTGATATTCTCAAAATCTTTGTCGTTAAGCATATTACCATAGTCCTTGTAGCCTAAGCGTATGGATTTTTCCAGTGTTTCCAATGCAAGTTTCTTTTGTGTCGTCAATGCGTAACAACAAGCAAGATTATAATATACATTAGCTGCCAAATCATCCTTGTATGCCATAACATCCTCCCACTGACTATCAAAAGTGGTTGTGTCAAAGAATGTGACAAGTTCTTTTAGCGTTTTAATCGCCAGATCAAACTGTTTGTTTTTGTAAAAATCATGATATACATTGTATATCTCTTCATGTTTTTCAAAAAACAAGACAATCTCCTGCTGCGTCTTCAAAACATGCTTTGTTGTGTTTTGTGACAAACAAACTTGCCAACAAAATGATATGAGCAAAAACAAAATGGTTGTCAATCGTATTATTTTCATATTATTATTTTTTATTATGACGCAAAAATAAAAAAATTACGCAATAAAAAATTGGGGTATTTTTATGTAAATCGTAAAGTGATGCGTCGTCGATGGAGTTTTCTGCCTCCCGACTTCAAGCCTTTCAGCCTTTTAGCCTGCTAGCCTTTTCTTACCAATTCTTCTCCAGCGGTCGTTTTTGTGCTTGCTGAGCCTTTTGAACCTTGTCCTGGGTTTCTTTTTCCTTCTGGCTTAGCGATTCCAAGTAGCGTTCCATTTCTTCTCGCGACATATTCTGGTCGTTCTGCTGCTGTTGTTGCTGTTGGTCTTGCTTGTCTTGTTGGTCCTTGTTCTGGTCTTGGTTCTGCTGTTGCTGGTCTTTATTCTGGTCCTGATTTTGTTGCTGTTGTTGCTGGTTGTCTCCGTTCTGCTGTTGATTTTGCTGCTGTTGCTGCATAATCTTGGTGGCGACTGCCATATTGTGACGGCTGCGGTCGTG
>DBYO01000045.1:2788-6808 GCA_002310235.1 Bacteroidales bacterium UBA1184 | reverse complement strand
TAGGTGTTGCCAAGGTTGTAGTAGGCTTCGGCCTTCTGCTTGTCGGTGAGGTCGGTGCGAAGGTACTCGTTGTAGGCGTTAACAGACTTCTCGAACTGGTCGTTGCGATAGTTGGCTGCGCCCGAATTGCCATATACGCTGACCTCGGCGGGATTTGTTTTCAATGCCTTGTCGTACTGGTCGGCGGCCTTGCCGAAGTTGCCCTCCTCGTATGCCTTGTTGCCCTTGCGGATGAGCGAACGCTCTTCCTGAGCAAAGGATGTGGATGCGGCTAATATAAGTACTGCGATTATTGCGATTGTCGTTTTCATTGGTTGACCTTTCTTTTAAATGTGAGACGCAAAATATTGCGTCTTTACATTGTGTCTGTATCTATATCTGTGACTTGTTTTCGGTTTCTTCTTTTTTGAATAACTTAATCTTGCTTAGAATCGGGTTCTTGCGTTCGAGCAGGAATACCTCGAGAACAAGCAGTATCAGTGCTGCAAAGACAAAGTACTGGAACCTTTCATCGTACTCGGAATATATCTGCTTGGTGGTTTCGCTCTGCTGCAGCGAGTTTAGTTCGCTTAGGATAGCGTCCGACGAACTTGAGCTGTTGGTCGCGCGGACATATATTCCGCCTGTAATCTTTGCAATTTCGACAAGTGTCTGCTCGTCGAGCTTGGTCATCACGGTGTTGCCGTCGCGGTCCTTCATATAGCCGCTGCCGTTCTTGTTGGGAATTGGTACTCCGCTTGGCGAACCAAAACCTACTGTCATCACTATGATTCCCTGTTCCTTGAGCGACTTTGCAACCTCTATGGCGTCTTCCTCGTGGTTTTCGCCATCGGTCATAAGGATGATGACCTTCGAGGCGTCGTCGCTGCTGGAGAACGAGCGTGCGGCGAGCGTCATAGCCTTGGCGATGTCGGTTCCCTGCACCGAAATGTCGTTGGTGCTGGTTGACGACAGGTAAAGCCTTGCCGATCGCACATCGGTGGTAATTGGCATCTGCACGAAGGCATCGCCGGCAAAGATTACCATTCCGAGCCTGTTGCCGTTGAGCTTGCCCAGAATCCTCTCTATGAACATCTTGGCATTGCCTAGGCGGTTGGGCTTAACATCTTCGGCAAGCATCGAGTTCGAGACATCGAGAGCGGTAACAATTTCTACGCCCTTGAGAGTGACTTCGCTAAGCTTCGAGCCGAACTGCGGTCGGGCAAGTCCGACGATTATGCAGGCTATTGCGAGGCAAACCATTATCAGTTTGGCAATTTTCCTGCCGAGGCTGGCTTCGGGAATTAGCAAGCCTACGAGGTTGGCATCGCCTATCTTTTTCAGCCGTCTGCGCCTTATGATTTCGGTGACGGCAAAAATCACTGCTAATGCTGCAATTATCAGCATTAACCATAAATATTGTGGATTCTGAAACCTGAACATAGCCTAAAAAGTATTTTTTAATACCGTTAAACCTAAAATTTGTTCTATCAGCAGAAGTATGAACGCCCATACGAGTATAGGCATATATTCTTCGCGTGGCTTTGAGAACGACTTGACATCGAGCTGTGTCTTTTCCATCTTGTCGATTTCGGCGTAGATGTTGCGCAGACTTTCGTTGTCGGTGGCGCGGAAGTATTTTCCGTCGGTCATCTCGGCAATCTGCGTGAGGCTTTCCTCGTCAATCTTTACATCAATGTCCTGATATACAGTTGTTCCGAATGCAGTCTTGAAGGGGTAGGGGGCTTTGCCGTTCTTGCCGATGCCGATGGTATAGACGCGGATTCCGAATTCCTTTGCAAATTCGGCCGCCGTGGTTGGCGAAATGCTTCCCATATTGTTTTCACCGTCGGTGAGCAGGATGATGACCTTGCTCACGGCCTTGCTGTCGCGCAGACGGTTTACTGCGGTTGCAAGACCAAGTCCGATGGCTGTTCCATCGTCGATAAGACCGCTCTTAATGCTACCAAAAAGGTTGAGCAGTACGGCGTGGTCGATAGTAAGCGGGCATTGTGTGTAGCTTTCGCCGGCAAAAACTACCAGACCGATGTTGTCATCGGGTCGTGACGAAACGAATTCCATACCGATGTTCTTGGCGGCTTCGATACGGTTTGGTCGGAAATCCTCGGCCAGCATACTGCCGCTTATGTCGAGTGCAATGGCGATGTCGATGCCTTCGGTCTTCTGCTCCTCCCAGCTGTCGGTGCTCTGCGGACGGGCAATGACAACGATTATCAGCGCTACGCAAGCCAGACGCACTGCAAACAGTACATGCCGCAAAATGTAACGCCACGGCGGACGCTTTCCGCTGAAAGCTTCGAGCGAACTAACATTCATCGAGGCTACCGATTTCTTTCGGCGCCACACATACCATGCTATCATCGGGATAAGCACGGTGAGGAACCATAAATATTCGGGGTTTGCAAATTCAATGTTACTCATAGCTATGCCTCTTTGTCGTCATTTTCTAATTCTGTTTTTTTTCCTGCACCGCATTTCCAACTCCGTTCTGCAGGCTTTGGAGACAACGGCATTGCAAAGGTACAAAGTATTTTCAGTGATGTTTCTTAAAGAATTATTAATGGGATGTTGGGATTGTTTGAAAGTTTCTATGGCTACGCCGTTTCTAAGTTTCAGGTTCCTGTTGCTTTGCCGTTTGGCTTACGCCGAGCTAAAGGTTAACTTCGTTTAGGGCTACGCCGTTCTATGGGCTGATGCCCGTTTGAAGGTTTGCTTGCGCGAGCTAAAGTCTAAAAGTCTGACAGAAGACCAGTATGGTAGTCTTGCTGTCAGATTGTGAGACATCAGGACTGCTTGTCAGACTTTCGAACACATATATTTAACTTATCGCTTATGCGTTTTCTTAACGCAGTGGCGGCATGCTATTGCAATGCAAGCTATTATGCCGAGAGCTATTAAAACCCATATCCACCATGGGCAATTGCAAGTATTTGAAACTTCGTTGTTCTTTGGAGCGTCAACTTCGGCAAAAGGGTCGTTATCGCTGAGGTACTTGCCTTCGGCAATCAGTTGCAGTGCGTATTCGAGCATAACATCGGTCTCGCCGTCGGCACCCATTGTGATTTCGTTGTAGGAGAGCGGTAACTCGTAGTCGGGCAGCAATCCTCGTCCCCAAGGTGTGCGCTCGCATACGGTAGTGTCGAAAACTACTTTTACCATAGGTATTCTTATTACACGCAGAGAACTTGGCAAGCGAATGTCGGCAAATTCCATTGCGGTTATAAAGTGGTAACTGGAGCCAGTTTCACGACCTACGCTTACACCGCGCCTATTGCGTACCAATACAGCAGGGAAAATCGTTGCGGCCGACAAAGAGTTTCCGTTGGTAAGCACATACACTCTACCTGTGTATTGGTGACTACTGTCGGGCATAATGCAACAGCTTGTTAGTGTTGAATCGAAACAATAGTAGCCAGGCTTGCCTTCAAGTTGTTTGTATTTTTGGAAAATTATTTCGTCATTGCTGTGATTTTCGCTGTAGCGTAGTGTCTCAAAATTTCCTTGTTTCTTTACATGCAAGTATCCGCCACGCTGGCGATTCATTGGCTTTTGCGCAAAGCAGGCCAAAAGTTTGTTCAACACATACACGTCGCCACCATCATTGTTGCGCAGGTCAATAATCATATTGGGAGCTTTACAGTCGCCAATCCACTGCAGTACTTCTTCCAAATGCAAGTCATACAAGTCGAAAGTCCTGATGGATAGGTAGTCTGTGGAGTCGTTGAGGTGTCGTGTGGTATATACGCTGTCGGAAAATATCATTGTGTTGATATATTGCCATTGTAACATTTTGTGCAATTTTGTTCCCTCAGTGATAAATTTTCCTGGATGCTTGCAATATGGAATGTCTATTTCTTCACCGTCGTCGAAGACGATGTGGCTTTTCGTGTCGGCGGTGGCATTACGATTTAAAATGGCATTGAACATTCCGAGTTCTACGCATGTTTCTTCCTTGTGGCTCTGCACATCAAGGTCGTAGAGGTCAATGTACTTATATACCTGTTTTGCATAGTCGCTAGC
>DBYO01000045.1:184-2736 GCA_002310235.1 Bacteroidales bacterium UBA1184 | reverse complement strand
CACCCGCATAGTGTCGTTGCACCAACTATTGTAAAATACGGGGGTGTACAAGTCGAGTTGCTTTACTTCAAAATTATCGCGCAACATAGCCAAATGGCTATCATGCAACAGGCTTGGGAAACTCAATAGCGGTATGTTTAAGCGTGGGAACACTGGTTCTGTCACCGACTGGCGCAGAGCCTCCATGCCATTGTGGAATTCCTCGTCGCTCATCACTTCGTTCAGCGAGGGGTAGAGTTCAAGTATCGCGTTTTCCAGCAAGGTGAGGTCTTTGCGTAGGTTTTCCACTGAGATTGGGTCCTCGCGTTGCAATTTTTTGAGATGGAACCTGCTTTCAAGTCCGAATGGTGTCATCGGGTCGTCGCTGATGCTTTGGGCTGTAGATACTTCGATGCGCAACGAAGGCTTGTGTATGCTTTTGTACGAATATGCCAGACGTCCGATGGTGTCGCCAGCCGAAATCTTCTGTCCATCCTTGAATTTGTATTCTCCACGGAGACCGGTTATGTGGATTTTTCGTCCGTCGGCAATTCTGATGCTAATATGGCCAGATAAATATTGCCGGTCGATGTTGTCCGGAAAGTTTCTTTCGCGTAAATTCTCATCCCAGGTCTTATTCTGGTCAGAATAAAAGCTTCCCATGCACTGTAGATTTTGTAAGTAGGCCAAGTGTGCGGCTATGATAGTGCCATCGGCAGGGCAGATGACAATATCGCCTTCGTTGCCACCGATGTACAGGTCGCAGCAATTGAATTCTTTTCCGATGTGAGAATCGGGTTGGCTGATTATGTTTTCGCCGGCCTTATGACCAGCCATAGGCCAAAGCCATGTCTGTGCAAATGCAGCAGATGCCAGAAGCAGGATAATTGCCAGCGCTATGGCCGACTTTTGCAATTGGGTTCTCATATTATTCTTATTTTAGGTTCAAGGTGCAAATATAATAATTGTTTGTATATCTGCAACTTATTGGGGGATTTTTTTAGTTGCTTCGCGGTTTTACCTTTGGTGATGCTAAAAAAAGGACGATTTTCATTTAGCGAGTGCATAGCATGCAACCGCTACAGAGGACAAAAAAGGTGGATTTCTCCACCTTTTCTCCATATAATTCCTAATAAATTATTCTTGTTTTTCGTTTTGCTCCTGAGGCACAACCTTATCCGCCTCGATTTCGGCCTGGACATTTATTGCCTTGGGGTCGTTTACGATGATTTCCTTGGTGTGTTCCACAAAGTCGAAGGCGTTGCGTAGCGAAAGGTCGTTGTCGCCCTGCAGGGGCTGGAATTTTGCGAACTTTACGCTGTCGGCAAGTTCGAGCATCTGGCGCAGACGCATCTTGTCCTCGCTGTCTATTTGGATGGCGGCACCAAACATATCAAGGATTTCGGATGTTGTCATCTGCTCGGCATCAATTCCGTAGCGGTCGGCAATGTAGGTTCTTATGGCGTCGGTTAACTGCACATGGTATTCCTTAACCTGTCCGCGGCTCCAAATCTTCTCGTTGCGGATGCGTTCAAGCTGTTCGAGCGCAATTTCGTGTGCGGGGCGTTTCGGCTTTACCTTTATCATCGGTATCGGCGATTTGCCGTGCTTCTTGCGGTAGATGACATAGAATATTATCGCACCAGCAACCAGCACAATGAGTATCAGCCACCAGAACTTCGAGAAGAATGCCTTCACATCATACCAGAATTCGTCCCAGTTGAAAGGCGTGTTGTAAAGTTCGTCGTTGATGTCCTCGATTTCGAACAGGGTGAACAGAATGTCGCCCTTTGCAACCTGCTGACCTTCCTGTACGAATACCGAATCGACGCTTCCATATACATAGTGGGTTTCCATTATGTCCTTGTCAACTACGAACATACGGTGCGAGTCTGCATTTGCTATAGAATCAATCTGCTGCTGGTTGGTGAAGCCTGTTTGCATCACCTGCGATGCGTACTGCTGTATCATCTGGCGCTTTATTTCCTCGCGTAACATCTGCAAGGTGTCGGCGCTCATCGACTGCTTGATGGAATCGGGGATATACTGCTCGATTTCCTTGCTGAAACCGTCCTTTCCGAACAGCACTGTACCTGCATTTTCGGCAAAAACGGTGTCGCGAGGGATGGTGTCGATGAGGATGTACGGATTGACTTTCAGGTATAGCTGCTCGGTGCTGATTTCGTTGGTATCGGTGCCGGAAACTATCTGGAGGCGAATCGGTGAGATTACATTTATGCCTGTGTCGAAGGAAGTTATGAGGTAGTCCTTGCTGAACTTCGTGCCATCAATCTTTGCCTCGTTGTCCTTGATGAGGAATATCTTGTCGCAGATGGTGTCGGCAAACTGCTGTGCGGTCACCTGAGTTTGCGGTGGAATCTCCGCGCTAATTGATATTAGCGTCTGCTCGCCAACGATTATGCTGTCGTTCTGAAGTCTGGCCGAGAAACTGATGTTCTGTGCGGAAACCGAAAATCCGACAGCCAACAATAATAATATGGTAAAAACTGACTTTTTCACGGTTATCTGTTTTTAAATAGTGCAATGAGCGGTTTCACATAGTCGCCGTCGGT
>DBYO01000045.1:0-152 GCA_002310235.1 Bacteroidales bacterium UBA1184 | reverse complement strand
AGGATTAGGTCGGCGGCTTCGTTCTTTTCTTTCCACCATTTGCCGTATTCTTTGCGCGTAGAGGCCGATGCGGTGTCTATCCAGCGCATTTCGCCGCTTTCCATATCGCGGAAGTAGGCAAGTCCGACATTTGGCAGACTTTCTTCAAACGG
>DBYO01000001.1 GCA_002310235.1 Bacteroidales bacterium UBA1184 | reverse complement strand
CTCGGTAGCCTGTCAATCTTCGGATGGCAGTTCATTCAAGCCGACGGAATCCTCGTATTCGTGCTTGCTCCGGGTGCATTCTTCGGATTGGCATATTTTATAGCAGTAGTAAGAAGGTTTAACAAATAAAATTTACGACTATGGCATACATACTCATCATAATATCGGCAATGCTCGTAAATAACATCGTGCTTGCCCAGTTTCTCGGAATATGCCCGTTCCTTGGCGTATCGGGAAAGGTTAAGACGGCAGTAGGAATGGGAAGCGCAGTCCTGTTCGTAATGACTCTTGCAACCATTGTGACATGGCTCGTGCAGACCTACATCCTCAATCCGTTGGGAATTCAGTTTATGCAGACAGTTGCATTCATCCTCATCATCGCTGCTCTCGTACAGATGGTCGAGATTATCCTCAAGAAGATAAGCCCGTCGCTGTATCAGGCACTCGGTATTTTCCTTCCGCTTATCACCACCAACTGTGCAATACTTGGTGTTGCAATATTGGTTGGTAACGGAACATACAACTCGATGGGACTCGATGCAACTTCGCTTTTGCCTGCTATAGTGTTTGCAATAGGTACCGCTTTGGGCTTCATGCTTGCACTTGTGATTTTCGCAGGTATCCGCGAACATCTGGCAAAGCTCCCGATTCCAGAAGGTATGAAGGGCGTTCCAGCAGCTCTCGTAGTTGCAGGTATCCTTGCTCTTGCATTCATGGGATTCTCAGGATTGGTATAATATCTCATTTTTCATAATAATGTAGCTGCGCGGTGCAATTTGTGCCGCGCAGTTTTTTTGTACACACACAAAAAAAAGAAAGGCCCTATTGAGCCTTCTTTATTTTTTAATGTTGAACCAAAATTTCCCTTCAATAAAAAAGCGAAATCGAAGACAAATTTATATTATTTTTATTACATACAAATGCCGAAAAAGTATTTTTTAAGCAAAAGATTACCTTAATTATGACAATTATTGAATGATATATAAAAAATATTTGTTTTCAAATTTGATATACGCCCACATATTTACAATTTTCTAGAAAAATAGATTTTTTTCAAAACAAGCACTTAAAATATTAATTTTCAAAGAATTGAAATTTTGAAAAAATTTTTTATCCGATGGTTTAAGACTTATAATTATATAGGTACAATGGTCAACAAAAAATATATTGCATTGATAATTAACTCCTTGTACTAATAGTACATTTTTGCATAAATTACTACATATTGTTCAAAAACGTCAGATTTATATTACTTTCCTACGATTATAAAAAAAAATGCCACGCAAAAGCGTGGCATTTTCAAAATATGTATAGCAAAAATTACTTTCTTGATTCGAGTATTATTGCAGAAGTACGATATTGCTCATCGAGAGTTTCCATTGCAGCCTTAGCCTCATCGTAAGTCTCGAAATCACCTATATAATATTTATATACGCCATTAAATTCACGCATTTTAAGGTTAGGAATACCGAAACTATTGACTGGCTTCTGATTCGACAAAGCAAATACCTGAACCCTGAACACCTTTGTAGTACCAACCTTGGCTGTATATTCAGAAGCATCGCTCTTTCCGTCGTCAACGATTGTTTCGGTCTTAACCTTCAAATAAGCGTCGCTGCCTTGGATAAGCACTCTGAAATCGGTGCGGCGATTGTACTTTCTCAACGAACTCTTGTTGTTGCTTGCAATAGGCTTTGACTCACCGTACTTAACAACCTCTATCTTGTCCTGCTTTACACCCTTGTTGACAAGATAATCCTTAACTGCCATTGCACGGCGACCAGAAAGAAGGAAGTTGTACTCGTCAGTACCTATATAATCAGCATGTCCACCGATCTCAATCTTAGCACCTGGGTTATCGGTCATAAATGCAGCCAACTTATTGAGTAATTCTTCGTATTCAGACTTAATGCTATATTTATCGAAATCGAAATATACATTACCAATTTCAACAGTATCCATAACTGTTTGTGGAGGATTGTCGGCAATAATTTCAGGTTCGTACAATACAGTTACATTATACAGATTTCTGTCCATTGGTTTCTCATTGTACGACATATTAGACATCTTAACCGATTGTGACAAATAATCGACCACCTTTTTAAGTTGAGGAGAATTAACGGCAATTTGTTCCTCGTCGAATTCGAAATTTACGCAAAGGATTCTCGACTCTTCATTAAGTTCATCAGCAACCGTCTTAACTTTGTTGAGTACCGAAATAGCATCGGCAGTAAGATCGTTATTGCCATACAAGGTTACAGAAGCATCGTGTACAGACAACGGGAGGACAACATCATCCAACGGTATAGGATTTCCGTCGGTCTTAAAGCTGGTTTCTTCTTCTCCTGTTGGAGTCCTTTGCGCAACAGACAAGGTTTCTCCGTTCTTCGAATATGTAAGGCTGTAATCGTTTTCAGGCTGCAAGTAGCAGTTGTAATAGCCAACACTGTCGAGTTTGTACGAACCCAAGTCTGCGCCAGTAGTATTGTTCTTCACCCACACGTAAACGCCTTTAGGGATAGCCTCATCAGCGTACTTTACAGAACCACGATAGACTATCAAGTTGCTTTCCTCTGTCTTGTCGGCAATTTCATATATGTCGTATTCGCCACGCGAATCGGCACGTACACCAGCCACATAAGCGGTCTTGCCATCACAACTCAACGAATAGCAAATATCGTTGTCGGGAGTATTGATAGGACTACACATGTTTTCGGCAGGGGTAAAAGTACCATCTTCGTTAATACGCGAGAAAAATACATCGTATCCGCCAACTGTCTCATGACCCTTTGAGTTGAAATACAATATTGAACCATTTGGATGAACAAAAGGATACTCCTCGTCTTTAGGAGTATTAACCTCGGCGGGAAGCAATTTGGGGTCAGACCATTGTCCATTAGGCAACTTTTTCATAACATAGATGTCAAGACCTCCGAAACCACCTGGACGGTCACTAGTAAAATACATACTGCTACCATCGGGAGAAATTGTCACGTGTGACTCTCTGTACTTCGTGTTTATGGCAGCACTCAAATTGCTAGGCTTTCCCCACGAACCGTTGCGTCCTTTTGATACAACAAACAAGTTGCCTTGCAACGAAGAGCCAGACCTGAAGAAATACAATTCTTTTCCATCTGGAGAAAGAGCAACAACAGACTCGTTACTTCCTTTAGTATTTATACCGACTGGCAACATTTCTGGATCCGACCACTTGCCGTTATTGTCCTTTGTGGTCACATAAATATTTTCGTATCCATCTGAACCAAACGAATTAGGACGTTTTGAGGTAAAATACAAAGTCTTGCCATCACACGAAATTATAGGTGAGTGGTCGGAATATTCCGAATTGACCACATCGCCCATATTTTCGACTTCCATCTTCAAGCACGACTTGCGAGTCGATATGTTTTTGGCATTTACTGTGATTTCCATTTCTTCGTCAATCAACTCAACCAACTTATCCCTTCCATTTTCCTGAGCTATCTGTTTAGCTTTTACAAGCATTTCAGTGCTCTCTTCGTATTTTCCCAACATACGAAGAACAGATCCAAGATGATAGTAACAATCGATAGGAGCTGTACGTTCTTTATGCTCACCTCTTTTATACTTTGGATTTACGTAATCCAACGCCTTGCGCAAATAAAGCTCCGACATTTCACGGTCTTTTGAAGTATTTTTACAACATACTCCAATATTGTACCATACGTTCGGATTTTCTGGATCCTTGTCCTCGGCCAAACGCCACATCTTAAGCGCCTCTTCGAAATTATCTTCGTACATAAAGGCCTGTGCATCATAAAAATTACTTATAAAAGCCTTGGATGGCTTTTGCGCATAACACATTGCGAACACCGTCGCACATAAAATCAATAGTAAAACTCTTTTCATATTTAACTATTATAACAACATTTTTTTATCCATTCATATACGGAATCGGCATCATAACCGCACTCCTTTATTAATTCCTCCTGAGTACCATGCATTACAAAGTAATCTGGTATTCCAAAGCGCTTTACCTTAATATTGTATCCGTTGTCAGATACAAATTCAAGCACTTCGCTACCAAACCCGCCCTGCAAGGCATTGTCCTCGATAGTGACAATTTGCCCGTGAGCACTGCAAATATCGTGCAACAATTTTGTGTCGAGCGGTTTTACATATATCATATCATAAACAGACACGTCAAAACCTTCGTTTTGCAACTTGTCAGCAACCTTGACGGCTGTCTGTCCTGCGGTTCCAATTGTCACCAAAGCCACATCTTTTCCCCGGCGTAAGCACTTACCCTTTCCAATTTCCATTTCAGAAAACTCGATTTCCGACTTTGGATGATATGATTTTCCTCGCGGATACCTTATCACGAAAGGAAATTTATTTTTCTCGAGTTGTGCAGTATATAGCAAATTGCGGAACTGGTATTCATCCGACGGAGCGGAAATCACCAAATTCGGTATGCAACGCAGGAACGACAAGTCGAACGACCCATGATGTGTAGCCCCATCCTTTCCAACAAGACCTGCGCGGTCGAGGCAAAGCACTACATGCAATTTCTGCAAAGCAACATCATGCACAATCTGGTCGAACGCGCGCTGAGAGAATGTGCTGTATATGCAACAATAAGGAACCATACCTTTTATTGCCATACCTGCAGCGAAAGTCACAGCATGCTGTTCCGATATTCCCACGTCGAAACTTCTGTCGGGGAACTCTTCAAACATCTTCACAAGTCCGCTACCCGACACCATTGCCGGTGATATGGCAATTATATTTGGATTGTTGCGCGCAAGCTCCAAAACAGCATCACCAAAAACATCCTGAAATTTCTGAGGACACATTGGATCTTCCGTATCGGCAATAACCTCGCCAGTAGCAACGTCGAATTTGCCAGGTGCTGCATGCCAACGCTGTGGATCGTCCTCGGCAGGTTTAAATCCCCTGCCCTTTTGCGTAATAAGATGCAACAACTTTACCCCCCCGAGATTTTTAAGGTCTTCGAACAGGCGCACAAGCGATATTACATCGTGTCCGTCAACAGGTCCGAAATATCTTATGCCCATAGATTCGAACAAATTGCCCTGCTTCATCATCACAGACTTCACTGCATTGTCGATACGCTGGGTAAAATGCCTAATATCGGGACCGACCTTACCAAGTAAGCGCCACACATCATTCTTAACCTTGTTATAAGTCTTAGAGGTTGCTATATCGGTAAGGTACTCGCGAAGAGAACCTGGGGTTTCATCAATAGCTATCTTATTGTCGTTAAGGACAATAAGAAGATTAGGATTGCTAACAGCTGCATTATTGAGAGCCTCAAATGCCTCTCCTCCAGAAAGAGCTCCATCGCCAATGACAGCTATTGTACGTTCGTCGCTTCCGCGCATTTTAGCGGCCACCGCCATTCCCAATGCAGCAGAAATACTTGTTGACGAATGTCCCACCCCAAAACTATCGAATTTACTTTCTGCAGGTGTCGGAAAGCCACTTATTCCTTTGTATTTTCTGTTAGTATTAAACACATTGCGTCGACCAGTGAGTATTTTATGTCCGTATGCCTGATGTCCAACATCCCAAATTAGGTTGTCGTTGGGCACGTCAAAAACATAATGCAAAGCAACAGTAAGCTCTATAACACCAAGATTGGCACCAAAATGAGCAGGGTTAACTGCCTCAGACTCAATAATAAACCTCCTCAGTTCTTCGCATACTAACGGCAAATCTACCACATCCAAAGACTTTAAGTCGGTTGGAGAATCTATTTCATCTAAAAACTTATACGACATGCCGTTTTTTTATAAACACTACCTATTAACAAAAAATACTAGGTGGCAAAGTTACAAAAAATATAACTTCATTAAAAATGAAATATTAACATAATAATGTAAATAAATAAACTATCATCAAAATCCTGTCCAAGACAAAGAATCATATATTTGCAATTTGTATTTAAATTATTTTGCCATGAAATTACATTCATTGATAAAGTTGGTGGTATTTTCATCAGTTATTTCAGGAATACTCTTCTCGTGTGTACCGGCTCGCAAGTTCGAAGACGTAAAAGCGGCCAACGAAGCATGCGAAAGAGAACGTGCTAACTTGAACAAGCAGAACGAAAGCCTAACGACGGCCAACAACGAATTAAAAGCTACAATATCCAGGTACGAGAGGGAACTTGCTGGTCTTGTCGCCGACACAGCCATGAAGAGCAATACCAACAGAATACTCACAATGCAGTACGACAAGATAAGCGAATTGTACAAACAACTCCTTGAAAACCAAGAAAAATTGCGTGCCGGAGCCGATGCAGAACAACAGAAAGCAATGGCAATGCTTCAGAAAACCCGTGACGAACTCCAAGTCAAGGAAGACGCCTTAAGGGAACTCGAAGGCAACCTCATGAAAGAGAGAGCCAGCCTTGAAGCATTGAAGACTCTCAACGAGCAGAAAGAACGCGAACTGAACGAAAAGAACGCAATGCTTGAGTCTCAACGCAACGAATTGAGCCACAAAAACACTGAGCTCGATTCAAAGAATGCCAAAGTTGCAGAACTGCAGGCTATCCTAAATGCTAAGGATTCGGCAATGAACGCTTTAAGAACCAAAGTTTCGGAAGCCCTTTCAGGATTTGAAGGCAACGGACTTTCGGTAACCCAGAAAGAAGGCAAGGTTTATGTTTCTCTAGACGAAAAGCTGCTTTTCAAGTCGGGCAAGTGGGATGTTGACCCAAAAGGACAGGAAGCACTCAAGAAACTAGCTGCAGTTCTCGAAAACAACCAGGACGTAAACATCACAATCGAAGGACACACCGACGACCTTGCATACAGCGGCAACGGCAACATTCAAGACAACTGGGACTTAAGTACCAAGCGTGCAACATCAATTGTAAAAATAATACTTTCAAACTCAAAAATAGACCCAGTTCGCTTGATTGCATCGGGACGCAGCTGCTATCTACCAGTAGATACCGCCAAGACAGCCGAAGCTCGCGCAAAGAACAGAAGAACAGAAATAATACTTACTCCGAAACTTGACGTTCTATACGAACTTACAAGATAATTTGCTGACATGACAATATAAAAAAGCCCGACTTCTGCCGGGCTTTTTTTGTATCGATAGCATCCACTACTACTTCTTCTCTTTCTTTTCCAAAGGCAATACGCCTGCCATTTCGCCAATTACGTTTACAAGGTCGGAATCGGACGGAACGACAATCTTTGCATTATTCTTTAATGAGTTCTCAACAGCCTCAATCTTTCTAAGAATCTGTGCATTGCCAATGAAATACTTTTCTGCAGCTTCGTTTACAAGCCTGATAGCTTCGGCCTCACCTTCAGCGCTCAAAATCTTTGCCTGACGGAAACCTTCAGCCTCCTTAATTTTAGCACGCTTTACACCATCCGCCTCAGTTTCTGCAGCTGTAGCGTAGTCAATAGCGGCAATCTTCTCATTTTCAGCCTTTACGACCTTGTTCATGGTTGCCTGAACGTCCTGCGGCGGATCAATCTGCTTCAATTCTGCACGTACAATAGATATGCCCCAGTCTGTGGTTTCTTCCGACAAAATCTGGTGCAGCTCGGTGTTGATACGTCCACGCTCGCTATTTGCCGATTTCAGAGTAAGCGTACCAATGATATTACGCAAAGTTGTACGAGCAAGGTTCACAATCTGTACCTGGTAGTTGTAAACGTTGTACTGCGAATTCTTGACACTCTGCTCGTCTTCACGCACGCGGAAATAAATCTGAGCATCGACAGTAGCATTTAGGTTATCATTGGTAATGATTTCCTGGGGGTCGGCATCAACCATCTGCTCGGTAACGTTTACACGATATATACGATCGATAATAGGAATAATCCAATGCAAGCCAGGATTTGCAAAATGATGATACTTACCAAGTCTTTCGACCAGTGCCCTATGAGTAGGACGAACAACCTTGAAGCCGCACAAGAATAATATAACAACGAAGGTTGCAACAATAACAATTATCAAAACTTTCATAGCTTTTTGAGTTTAAAATTTTCCTCAAAGGTAACCATTTTTTTGATTGGCGCAATGGCTATGAGTTTTATATTTTTTTATTATTTAGACTTTGTACAATCTTTTCTACCACCCCATCCTTATCTGTTTCCGAACCATCAACGGTAATTTGTGCTTTCGAATAGAAAGGCTCACGAACATTGAGCATCTCTCTAACATAGCTTGCAAGTTCTTCATCCGACTTTCCTTCGGTAAGCGGACGTTTCTTTACCGAATTAGCAATTCTGTCGGCGAGTTCACTAGCTGTAAGTTTTATGTATATTGTAACGCCTAAAGCATTCATTTGTTCCATATTTTCGCAAAAACATGGAGTACCTCCGCCGCACGACATTACAAAATCATCCTTGTCAGAAAAAGACAATAATGTTTGGTGCTCAAGTTTCCGAAAACAAGCTTCGTCATATTTCTTGAATATTGACGACACCGTCATACGATAATGGGATTCTATCTCGGCATCAAGGTCGTAGAATGAAAGATTTAGAGATTTGGCCAGACGTCGTCCAATAACCGACTTACCGGCACCCATAAAGCCAACGAGAAAAATTCTCATCTGTTAGAATAGAGGTATTTGAAGCTGGGCCTCGGCTTTTTTCATAGCCAGCTCCTCCTGCTTGTGCAGACGAGGTTTGCGTACAACCTGCTGAATATTGAAACCTAGTTCGTTCATAAGTTTCAGGCGGTCTTCGAACTCAAGGTCGGCGTATCTTTCGCAAGCCGCTTCAAAAACTTCAACAATGAGTTTGTCGGTGGTGTCGCGAATATAATCGATATTTTCAACTTCTGCCTTGTTGAGATTCTGACGGTAATTGCGTTCCTTATGTATTTCTTCGAATTTTTCGTTCCAAATTTTTACAGACGAGATATTAGGATTTGTCAGCAGACGACCGCCATTTGCGACACGGTTTGAATCGCATTCGAACAAATGAGCTGCCACTTCTAGAAGTTCTTCTCCATTGCGCGGATTGGGGATTGAAAACGGATACTGAAGACCATACCACGAGGTGATGTCAACAGGCAATTCTCCACGTTCGATAGCCATGTGCATCGACATGTAATAGTGAACAACGAAAGTTTTTGCCTTACTGAAAAGATTGTTGTAATTGTTGTTGAAAGCCTCTTCCTGCTGTCTCAAGCATTCCTTATAAGTTCTAAATTTCTCGAAAACAGAAAGATTTTCTTCTGTTATATTAGCTTGATATTCAGCAAACAAACAATCTTCTCCCAGTGGATTTTCACGTAGATAAGAATCGAAAGACCTCAATATTTCAAGTCTTTCCACATCAGTATGTCTGTAAATCAGTTTCTCCATCCGTAATCTAAATCTATAAAAACGTACAAAAATATATTTCATAAAAACAACAAAAATCAACCGAAACATAAAGAAATCAACATCTTAGTGTTTATTACCATTTATAACCCTCGGATTTTCAACAAAGAAGGATTTAAAATTTGGACACAACATTAACAATATGCTTATAAATTGCTTATTTTCAATAAATTACCCAGATAGAGATACAATGCATTGTGTCTCTACAAGAAGGGCAAACAACCATAAAACATTTTATAGATTTTTTGAATTATTGAATTTTCAAATCTTCAAATTATCAAATTTTAATTACTTTTGTGGTCTAAAATTTATTGCGATGAGATTTAAACGAATATTGTTAAAGCTTAGCGGCGAATCGCTTGCCGGAGCTTCGAAGCAGGGAATTAGCGAAACCCATCTTATGGAATATGCCAACCAAATTAAGGCAGTACATGACAAGGGCGTACAGATAGGAATAGTAATAGGCGGAGGCAATATATTCCGCGGAATATCTGGAGAAAGCAAGGGTTTCGACCGTGTAAAAGGCGACCAGATGGGAATGCTAGCAACAATAATAAATTCGTTGGCATTGCAAAACGGACTGGAATCGGTTGGTGTAAAGACAAGGCTTTTTACATCAATCGGCATTGAGTCAATAGGAGAACGTATTTCAAAGCCAAAGGTTGTTGAGGCCTTGGAAAATTCGTATGTGTGCATACTTGCAGGAGGAACAGGAAATCCATACTTCTCGACCGATAGTGCATCGGCTTTGCGTGCAATCGAAATCGAAGCCGACGTATTCCTTAAAGGTACGCGCGTGAATGGGGTTTATACAGCCGATCCCGAAAAGGACCCAACAGCTACAAAGTTCGATACCATAACCTTCGACGAGGTTTACAAACGCGGACTTAAGATTATGGATCTCACCGCATTCACTTTGTGCAAGGAAAATAATATGCCTGTAATAGTGTTCGACATGGACACTTACGGAAATCTCGAAAAAGTAATAAATAACGAAAATATAGGAACTTACATCACAAAATAATCATGGAAGAATTAGAATTGTATATAGAAGATGCAAAAGACGGAATGAAGTCCGCACTCGAACACCTCGAAAAGGAACTCGCAAAGATTCGTGCTGGAAAGGCAAATCCAGCTATGCTCGAATCTGTAAAGGTTGAATGCTACGGAACCGCATCGCCGATTTCACAGGTTGCAAACCTTTCGGCACCAGATCCCAAGACCATCTTCATACAGCCATGGGACAAATCTACAATTCCTGCAATCGAAAAGGCTATACTCGCCGCAAACCTCGGCTTCAATCCGGCAAACAACGGCGAAGTTATCCGCATAATCGTTCCGCCTCTGACTGAGGAACGCCGTAAGCAACTCGTTAAGCAGGTTAAGGGTCTAGGCGAAGATGCAAAGGTTGTCATCAGGAACGCACGCCGCAACGCTATCGAAGAATTCAAGAAACTGAAGAAGGACGGTGTTTCGGAAGACGAAGCCAAAAATGCAGAACAAACCGTACACAAAGCTCACGAAGACTTCATAAAGAAGGTTGATACTATTATCGATGCCAAGGAGAAAGAACTGATGACAGTATAGTCACAGAAAAGAATCACTTGTCCTCATACCCTATCAGACAAACATTATATTGTCGGGAATACCTTAATAATATAATGAGGAAAGTTATTTGCCATATTGCTTAATTCTTTAGGCAAATAGTATTTAGCATTGATGTCATTATAAAATAAATGCAAATATGGCGAGGCTCTATTTAGTCCTCGCCATATTTGTATATAATTTATCTTATTGGAAATTGAGTGAAAAAAAATCGATTTATTATTGTCCAATTAGACTTAAAAAATGATATATTTGCAACTTGTAACTTTATTCATCAATTAGTATGAAATTTAGAATTGCAATATTGGTAACATTTGCACTGCTTTCTGCAAATATTTATTCACAGAACGTAGATGCTCTTCTTGAAAACGGGCTATTCGCATTCAATAACGACAACTACACCAAAGCAATATCAGACTTGTCGAAATATGTTGAAACAAACAAAAACAATCCTACCGCATACAATACACTTGGTCGGGCCTACTCGTATATGGGCAATTTCGACAAGGCCATGATAAATTTCCAGTTGGCTATAAAGATTAACCCCAACTACTATGAAGCAATAAAGAATCTAGGCTACGTTTACTATGATGAAGGCGACTTCGAGAAAGCCATAAGCCTTTTCGAGAGCGCAATAAAAATAAACCCCAAGTACGACACTGCCTACAATGCACTTGGCAACGCATACGACGAAATGAAAAATTACAAAAAGGCCATTGCATATTACACAAAAGCAGTGGCAATTAGCGAACTATACGATGGTGCATACAACAACCTCGGCTTGGCTTATTCGCACAATGGGAACTATGAAAAAGGCATTGAATGCTGTAAAAAAGCCATTGAAATAAATCCGCGAAACGACGACGCATACAATGCAATAGGTGTTATATACGAAGATCAGGGAGAATACATTGAAGCAATAGAATGGTTCAAAAAGGCAATAGAAGTAAACAAGGACAATGCTGATGCCTACAACAACCTCGGTGTCGCCTACTACTACTCCGACGATGTAAAGGGAGAAAACAAAGCCGTAAAGAACTACATGAAAGCTCTGGAACTCAATCCCAACAACATCGACTCGTACAACAATCTCGGTGCAGCATATTTCTCAACCAATCCAGCAAAAGCTATGGAATATTACAACATGGCATTAAGCATCGATCCCAACCATGTTGACACCAACTACAACATCGGCAAGCTATATCAGTCGATGAACCAGGAAGCTGATGCTATAGCTCATTTCCGTCGTGCCGCACGTGCAGGACAGGAACTCAGCCGCAAGGAATTGAAGCAGAGAGGACTCGACTGGTAATTCCACAATGGATGAAATCTACATGAGACGGTGCATCGAACTCGCAAAATGTGGGTTCGGAACTGCGTCACCTAACCCTATGGTTGGTGCGGTAGTTGTACACAATGGCAAAATAATAGGCGAAGGGTGGCACCGACGCTGCGGCGAGGCTCATGCCGAAGTAAATGCCGTCAACTCAGTAGCCGACAAGTCGTTACTCAAAGAATCGACAATATATGTTTCGCTTGAACCATGTGCACATGTGGGACGCACTCCTGCTTGCGCCGACATGCTGATACGCGAAGGTATCAAAAAGGTTGTTGTCGGAAGCATCGATCCATTTGAGAAGGTTGCCGGTAAAGGTATCGAAAAACTGAAAAATGCAGGCGTTGACGTAAAAATTGGTATTCTTAAACCAGAATGCGACTGGCTGAATCGCCGATTCTTTACTTTTCATACAAAACACCGTCCGTACATTATCCTGAAATGGGCGCAGACCGCCGACGGCGTCATCGACAACTTACGTTGCGACAACCTGACACCACCATTGAAAATAACCAACCTACACTTCAATACACTTGTTCACAAATGGCGTACCGAAGAAGATGCAATACTTGTAGGCACACGAACCGCCATACTCGATAATCCACAACTTACTGTTCGCCATTGGTCGGGGCGAAACCCTGTACGCATTTGTATCGACCACGAACTGAAAGTTTCTACAACAAGTAAAATTTTTGACGGTCAAGCAAAGACAATAATAATAAATGGTAGCAAAGAGTGTGTAGAAGGAAACCTACTTTATAGCAAAATTGATTTCTCCAAAGACATTATTCCCCAGATTCTCAACACATTGTACCGCAACGACATCCAGTCGGTAATTGTGGAAGGTGGAGCACAGACTATAGCATCATTCATTGAATCTGGACTTTGGGACGAAGCCCGGGTTTTCACAAACCACAATATGACTATCTCAAAAGGCATAAAAGCACCCGAATTCAATTATGAATGCGCCAAAAGCGAGACAAACAACGGCATTTCGCTCGAATACTATTTCCACAACGATTTTTACCATCCAACCATAGAACTTTAACCGCAAGCAAATGTTCAAGAACCGAGAATTGTCGTCGCCCGAAAAGCTATTCGTAATAGTATTGTGCATTTGTCTGGGATTCCTTTGTAATGCATTAATTATTGGTACATTGTACCAGTATATGCAGGGCGAAATTGCATACAAAATTCTACTTGTACTTTCGTCGGTGCTTACGTTCGGACTGCCAGCAGTGGCAGCAGCTGCATTAATTGGAAGCGAAAAGAATCCGTTTGCACATATAAGGCTAACCAGCAACGTAAAAATCAGCAAATTTCTTATTGTCATTGTCTTCATGCTGTCGATAATTCCTGCAATAGAATTTGTAGCCAGCCTCAACGCTTCATACTCTTTCCCCGAATCGATAAAAGGCATTGAGGAATATTTACGTAGCATAGATGCCAGTGCCATGGAGGCAACTCAGCGTGCATTGGCGGGAAGTGATGTCGGAATGTTTGTCTTGAATCTTGTAGCTTTAGCTATAACGCCTGCCATATGCGAGGAAATGTTCTTCCGTGGCGTAATGCAGAAGTTCTTTGTCGACAACATCCGCAACAAGCACATCGCCATACTGCTTACTGCATTTATTTTTTCGGCGATACACATGCAATTTTCGGGACTGCTGCCTCGGTTTATACTTGGCGCAGTGCTCGGTTATTTGTTCTATTCGTCTGGTTCGCTATGGCTGTCGATTGTTGCACATGCAACCAACAACGCACTAGTAGTCATTGCTGCATTTATCTTCGGTGCCGAAGTTTCTGCATCTCCCGACCTCAGCGCATACGCAAATCCTTGGTGGATATGTGCAATTGTGGCCGGACTTGCGATAGCTTTTTTTGCAGGCAGAAAGATTTTCCACACCAAAAAATAGGCATTTTAAATGTTTTTGCATCATTGATTTTATTGATTATCAAAAATTATATATTTTTGCGCCGAAATTGGTACTCTGCGTTAAAGCAGGTTCAAGCGGTACTACCTATTTGTTATGAACCTACAATTTAAAACATAAGGTCTAAATTATGAATTTTATAGAAAGACTAAGCGAATCTCCGGTTACGAACATTCCGGAACTTCTTAACTTGCACCACTCCAACCCATTAGGCATCAATCCGTTGGGGCTTTTGATATTCATTTTTATCATGGCAGCATTCATGGAGCTGGTAAACTTCCAAATCCGCTACAGGGACAAAGCCAAGTTCTATCCGATTCTCTACTCTTTGTTCGGAATTACCTTGGTTTCAATATATTACTACTGCTTCATGGCTGATCTGCCTACGGTCGACAGATATGGAGAAAAGCCATGCATCGGCTGGTTCTGTGACTACGACGTAGTTGGCGACTGGGGACTTGCAATTCTTGGTCTTGTAGGACTTGTGCTGGTTGTTTACTGGATGATTTGCGCCGTAATGCAGGTTACTGCCCAGATGTCGGTACACGCAGGACTTAGCGAAGGCAAGAAGTGGAAAGAATGGAAATGGGGAACAGTAGTTGCTCTCGCAGGACTTGCAGCAAGCGTTATCGTTTACATCGCAAAGGCATCGGCATCGGCTTGCTCGTGGGTATTGTTCGGCAGCCAGATAGTGATGATACTTTTCTGCCTTGTAAAGATGGTTCTCGACTGTGTACGCACAAAGAGCGCATGGGGCGTGGCAATCGCATTGGTGTTCTTCCTCGGCATCGAGGCGCTGATAATGCTTTCGATAGAATGCATGTACGGTGCAATCGTATTCTGTGTTGTAATACTTGGAGCGTTTGCATCGGCTAAGGCAAGAAAGAAAATGCCGAAAAAGAAAAACGAATAAGGTTAAAAATCTTTTTATAGGAAAGGGGCTGAATTTATTTTCAGCTCCTTTTTTATTATTCGCAAACAGCCCCAACCCTTGAAACAGCGCAGCGAGAAACGGCGAAGCCATAGAAACAACGCAGCGAGAAACGGCGCAGCCATTGAAACGCCGCAGGCATAGAACGGCGAAGCCCTCAACGAAGTTAAACGCCGCAGGCTTTGAACGGCGAAGCCACAGAAACGTGAAACGCAGAAACGTGAAACACAGAAACGCCGAAGGCATTCAAACGGCGCAGCCATTGAAACGGCGTCAGCCATTGAAACTGCGTAGCGTTATCCCAGCAGGCTCTCTCTTATGAAATCATCGTGTCCCTTAATTCCGAAATACAGCATCTTCAAAGCTGCAAACGGGCGAAGTTTATTTTCTACTTTGGCGAGCTTTTCGGGAGTATCGGCACCAAAATATTCGCAGGCAAACATCTCCCAGAACTTGAGCATTGCCGCATTGTCGATATGATATAGCTTCTTTGTCAAGTCGTCGGGATTGCACCTGCAAACAAGATACATCATGCCAAAGTCGAACAGCGGATTGCCATAGCTAAAATCGGCAAGGTCGATCCACAGGTTGCCGAAACTCGAATCGAGAATATTGCCGATATGCAAGTCGCCATGGAGACAAGTCGTTGCTGGTGGTATGCTTTTCACAAAGGCGAGAACTTTTTTCTTCTCGTCGTCGGTGAAAATTTCTGCATTTTCAACTGCCCTGCAAGACATATCGGCAGCCGACGGAAATACAGCAGGATTGCAGACCGTAGAATGTAACTGCTTGCACATACGAGCAAATTCGGCTGCATACCTTTTCATACTATCTGGATTCTCGGATATTGCCCTTGCGAACGACTTCTTATCTACAACACGACTAAACTCACAACCGAACCTCTCGCCGTCGGTGACAAAGCGTCCTGGCATAGGCGTAAGAAGTCCCATACGGAAAACATTCATCGCGGTGCGAAGTTCGCGCAATGGCATTTCGGGCGACACCGATTCGGAGTACAGCTTTATCATTGTGCGTCCGCCCTTATGGTTGTAACTTTCGGCGTTGAAGCCTTCGCCACTGCGCTCATAGTCTGCGAGGTTGATTTTTGTAGGCTCACCGAAATCCTTCTGACCGAAAGTCTTCTCGAGCAGAGTAATAAATTCGCGGTAGGCAGGTGTTCCTGCAAGGTCGAACAAAGCCACAGCCAGTCCACGGTAGCGCCATTCGTGGTCGGATTTGCCATTTGGAGCATGGAAGATTTTCCAAAGCTCGTCGCCGATACGCTCGTAGTCGCGGGCGATGGCGCGCATATTCGAGAGTTTGTCGCCCATAGCCACAATTTTAGCATCGTATGGTGCATTGGCGAGTCTTTCCAAGGCTGCCTTTTTTCGGTCAGTCCAACTGTCGCGCTCCGAAAAGCCGTTTGCAAACTTGTCGCTTTCGGCTTCGACCAAAGCAGCAATCCTGTCGCCAAATTCCTCGCGCAACTGCTCCAATGTGACATCTGTATCTTCAATTGTATCGTGCAATGCTGTAGCGGCAAGTATTTCCTGATCGGAAGTTATTGTTGCGGCTATTTCTACCGCTTCCATTAGGTGCACCGAGTATGGGAAACCCTTGCCACGGCGTTCGGTATTAGCGTGTGCATCAATTGCAAAATGCATTGCCTTGTCGAGAATGGATGTATCTATATATTTGTTTGCCATAAATTTACTTTCTACTTTATATTAATTTTCGACACCTGTTCGAATGTGCGCCGTGCGTGCTCGATGTTGTAGTCCGACTTTCCAAAAACGGAATCGTAGAACATTCGCAGACCGATTTCGCCGCCGCCATTCTTTACTATATACACTATGCAAAGGTTCTGCAATGCCACCGACAGCGCCAGAATGTCGAGATCTGTCGACGAAAGCTGATGAAGTGCAAGTTTGTATGCATCGTCACTGCAGTCCTTTATAAGCCGTTGCAAATCACCAAGAGTTCGGAAGTTCATCTTTATCAGCGTTGTCAAGTAGCGCATTAGGTTGTCCTCGTAGATTTCGGCCTGATTGATGGTTGCAATCTTGTCGATTAGCTTCTTGAAAGGCTTCATAGTGAGGTAGCTGCGGAATGTGTCGCTGTCGAGAGGTACTTCGTCGAAGTTGCCGTCGGTAACCAACGACTGCACATTGCGACGGTAGTCGGTGATTTCCTTGCGTATGCGGCTGAACTGCTCGTCGGCAAGCTCAAGCATACCTGCAAGGCGGTTCATATTGCGCAGATGCTCCTTCGGCACCTCGATGCCCGACTTGTAGCCTGTGTCGTGGTACATTGTAGCCCACACGTGCTGCAGAGCGGTACGCATCTGTATTTCGAAGCGGAAATCGTTTATTTCGGGATGTTCGGCATCGTAGTACAGCGACTTTGGCATACGACAGATGTAATGCAGCGACATATATCCGAACTGGTCGAGATCGAGAGCCTTGCGCTTATCTACCGAGTTTTCCCAATCGACTTCGAAAACCTTGTCGATGAGAGCCGAAATCTTGTCAACTTCCTCAGAATAGAAAGTAATGACACGAGTGCCTAAAATGTCGGTAATGTCCGAAAGAGCCTTGTACTTGTACCCCTTGAGTTCCAACTTACCGACGAGACTGTTTTCTGTCTTTATTCTCGACTCTATTGCAGTAACATATATGTTGTTGTTGGCGACGCACTTTTCGAGTTGTGCTCGCACGATTTCCTTCATCTTTTCAAATATCGCCAAATTCTCGCGATATTCGTCAAGAATCATCTGACAGTGAAAGTCAAGATTGTATTCCATATTCAAGCCTGTGGCTAAAAATTAAACTATCTTAATTATGTTCGAGAAACCTGTGATGTCGAACACTTCCTTTACATTTGGTTTCATATTGCGCATCACGAGGTTACCCTTACGTGCCGTCACACTTTTCTGGAGCATAAGGAACATACGGAGTCCTTGGCTCGATGTGTATTCCAAACCTGTGCAGTCAATTTCAATGTCGGGATTATCTCCTTGCATAAGCGGAGTAATGTCCTGCATGAACTTGTCGGCGGTTGTCGTGTCAAGTCGTCCGTTCAAAACTACAAATGTCTTGTTTCCAGTATTTTCAATATTAACTTCCATAAATACTTATATTGTTATTGCAAAAATTGTTATGTCATCGTTCTGTTCGTTACCACTAGCAAAATCGGTTACAGCATTGTGTACTGTCAAAACCATTTCATCGGGATTTAGATTTCTGAATTCGGGCTTTGATGCCAGTTGCAGAAGCCGTTCTTCACCAAATTGTTCCTTGTCGGCTTTTTCTGCTTCGGTTACACCGTCGGTGTAAAGCAGAAGCTTGGTTCCAGGACGCAAATCCAAACTTTCAGACTTGTATTCAAATCCATTCCATACACCTACAGCCATATTTGGATTTGCCTTGAGATAATCCGGTTTTTCGTCGGGAGGAATGACAATTATCGGGTTGTGTCCTGCATTGCAGAATTCCATCTTCTTGGTTTCAAGGTCGATGCAGCCGAAAAACAAGGTGACGAACATATTTGCGTCGTTGCTCTTGGCAATGCTGTTGTTTATCCTAGTAGCCATATCCTTAACCGGCAGTCCCAAATCGGCAAACAGGTGACACATCACCCTCGTAATTGCCATCACGAAAGCAGCAGGCACGCCCTTGCCCGAAACATCGCCCACCGAGAAATTAAGGCGATTGCCGTTGATGGTAAAGTCGTACAGGTCGCCACCTACCTCCTTGGCAGGAACCACCTTCGCATTAAGTGCACATCGGCTGTCGTTGGGAAAATTCTTCGGCAACATTCCTTCCTGTATTTTCTGACCGATGTATAATTGAGTTTCCATACGCTTCTTTGCCGATGTTACCGATTCAATTTGCTCAAGGTATGTCACCAATGACTGCTGCATAAACGCCAACGAGTCGCGTAGTGTTAGTATCTCATCATTCGACTTAACCTCAGGAAGCTGGGTATGGAAATCACCATTTGCGATATTCAGAGCAGAGACAGAAAAATCTTTAATTGGTTGCGTTAGTTTCCGTATTATGCGATAGCATATTATGAACATTATCAGCAACCCTAAAAGCCCGACTATGATAAGTACAAGGTGCATTTGCGAAGTGCGTTCCAGCACTTCGCTGTACTGGCAGGTTATTGACATCGACCAGCCGTTATCGAGAGGTGCATATACGGCAAACGCTAATCCACGTCTGGTAGAAAAGCGCATTGTTCCGCTATCGCCAGCAACCATGTTCCTCGATATTTCCATTAAACTCCCGTTAAACAAAGTGTCGGCTACATCAATTGCCGATTCGCCTGCGAGATTAAATTCCGAACCAGATGTAAGAAATCTGCCTTGCGCGCTAATGAGTATTGTTTGTGAATGCTCGTATGGATGTATGGCGGAAACCTTTTCCGAAAGCCAATCAAGCGAAATGTCGGCAGTGATAATGGCATAAACACGGCCGGTAGAGTCTTTTATTGGATAACTGTATGTTGTCATCATCTGCTCTCCACCGCCAACATCGAAATATGGTTCGCTCCAGTGCGGATTGCCAGTGTTCTTAGGTTCGCTGTACCATTCCTGAGTAAAGTAGTCGTTTGTTTCGGTGCCTAGTTCCTTGCTTTTTAGTTCTCCAGTCTCAGCATCCTCGTAGGAATATGGAGAAAAGAAATGCCGACCTTCAAAATAGCATGAGTCGAAAGCAATGGCACTGCCTATGATGTATGAATTTTCCTCAACAACCTTGCGTGTAATGTGGTATAGGTATTTCTCATCTTTGTCGTTTTCCTTAGCCAGCCACGAAGCGTCTTTCACGGTGGACTCCACAGTCTGCAAAGTTTTTTCCACATCGAGTATTGTGGCTTTCAGTATGTTGGATGCACTTCGCTTGGCCTCATCGGAAATAAGCATGTGGGAAGATACAGCAACAATGCCCAGCACAATAACAAAAAGGATTGTAACAATCAACAGTACATTAAGACTTAACCTTGTTGAAAATGATTTTGATTTTGAATTAAGCATAGCGACTGTTATTTAGAGATTTCCTTCTTCATTGTCAATATGTTACATCCATCCTCATAGCGATACAGGACCTCGTCCATAAGTTGCTTGCACAGATAAATGCCCAAACCGCCGATTTCCCGCTCTTCGAGTGGAAGATTGATGTCCGGATCGCTTTTTTCAAGCGGATTAAACGGTTTGCCAGCATCCTTCAAGGTAATTGTAAGTGTCAAACCATTTTTTTCGAGGGCTGTGCCTACTTCCATCCAGCCAATACCATCCTTGTAGGCATACTGAACAACATTCTCTACTGTCTCCTCTATTGAAAGCCTCAACTTAAACCGCAAATCTTCGTCTTTAGGCATATCGGGTGACGACATGAGATACTCAATAATCTCAGCAGTTTTATCCTTAATTGGATTGAAAAGTTTCTTCATCTTCAAAAAAATTAATGGACAAATTTACACAAAAAATTGTTTTCCTACTCTAACCTTCGTATCGATTTTCCAACATTTATGAGGTGGTCGGCAACACGTTCGGCATTTGAGGACAACGACAGATACTCTGCACCAGCATTTGGAGAACAAAGCCCGAGCGACATTCGTGCGATATGACTGGTTTCCATGTACTTGGTATATTCGTCAATTTTATCCTCAACCTTTTCAGCTTCAGAATACGCTGCGAAATCCTCATCGGAATATGCCTTCATTATCTTGTCGTACAACTCGTTGATGAGAGTACGGACATTCTCTATCTCCTCTACTGCCTGCGACGAAAACTTTTCGCCGGTATCCTTCAGCATACCAGCGTATTCGACAATATTTTCGGCATAATCGCCTATACGCTCAATGTCGCGGACGCTGCGGAAAGTAGTGGTGAGGTAGTTGTGGTCCTTTTCGCTAAGCTGACGCATTTTAGAAAGCTTCACAACATAATCGATTATTGCCGAGTTCAAGAAATTAAGCTGGTTCTCGTCCTTTGCGAACTTGTCTTTCTCCGAGAAATCCAACTTGGTCACAATGTCCAGCGAGCGGTTGAAGTTGCCGATGGCGATCTTTGCCATATTTTCAATTTCACGCTTAGTCTGCTGCACTGCTACAGGCGGAGTTTTCAGCATGTTGTCGTCGACGAAGAATAGGCGTGGACTGTCGGGATCGGTTTCAACCTTGTCGGGAATCATCTTGCAAACCAACTTCACGAGTGCACCAGTGAGCGGAAGTACAATAATTACGGTCACAATGTTGAATATTGTATGGAACATTGCAAGCTGCATCTGCGGAACATCGGGGAACATGCGGTGGAAAATGGCACCGAAAGTCATGTCGTCGGAAACTAGGCCCATGACTAATGCCGCCACAAGGAACAAAACTGCACCGCTGACATTGAATATCAAGTGGATCAATGCGGTACGTTGTGCGTTTCGTCCGCTAGTAACACCGGCCACTATTGCCACCACACAAGAACCGACGTTCGAACCTATGGTCAGGAAAATACCTTGGTCGAGAGTTACAAGTCCAGTCACCACCATAGCAAGCGCAATGGATGTCATTACCGACGAACTTTGAATTATTGCCGTGAAAATTGCACCTATAAGCACCAATAATATCGGATTGCTGATGCCTGCGAGGAATGTTTTTACAGCATCCATTTCGGCAAAGTCGGACATCGACGAACTCATAAGGCTAAGACCGACGAAAAGCATACCGAAGCCTGTGAGAATTCCGCCAATGCGTCGCCAGAAATCTTTCTTCGAAAACAGCATGGTAAATGCGCCGATGCCGGCAAATGCGGAGAAAATAACAGTTGTCGAAAGCAAGTTCTCGCCGAACATACCAAGTGCGACAATCTGTGCGGTTATGGTAGTACCGATATTTGCTCCGTAAATCATAGTGGCGGCCTGTGCAAGCGAAATTATTCCAGCATTCACAAAACCGATGACCATCACGGTGGTTGCGCCAGAACTTTGTATTGCGGCCGTACCCAGAGCCCCAATTCCTACTCCGAGAAGCTTGCTTTTCGATGCTTTTGCAAATAGATTCTTTAGTCTGCTCGAACTCGCAGACTCAAGGTTTGTGCTCATCATCTGACATGCAATAAGGAATATTCCGATGCCGGAAAGCAGTGTCAGTATCGCCGAAATTATTGCCGTTGTTGTCATCTTAAAAAAGTGCCACCTGCGTTTGTAAAAGGTTAGTCAAACGCCTCGTTTCACAAAAAAATTTTTTGCAATATACGTATTTTTCTTTTCCTGCAGAAAAAGGAAAATAATGTTATTCGGCATATTTTTCAATAAAAGGCATAAAAAAAAGAATGCCGATTGACATTCTTTTTGTAGTAGCGGGGGCAGGACTCGAACTTGCGACCTCCGGGTTATGAGCCCGACGAGCTACCAACTGCTCTACCCCGCAATTGCGCTGCAAAAGTACAACATATTTTGTAATTTGCAAAATGTTTTTTTATGTTTATGATGTTTGACAATTAGATAATTGGCTACGCAGAACCAAAAGGTTGATAAATTAATGATTATCAACTATTAACCTTCAGCTCGCGCCAACAATTATCAATTAAAAGATATACGTCAACCCTATTAACGCATTGAATCCCTGTGCGCGATAGTTGTTCCAAATGTAGTAGCGCTGACAGGCAATGTTGTTTAGATAAAGGAATGCGCTGAAATTATCGTCGAACTTGTACTCGCCGAAGAGATTTACATCAACCACAGCCTTCATCTTCTTGGCGTACTGAACACCTTCAACATATTCCTTTGCGTAGCACTTGTTCAAGAAATAACCTTCCAAACCAAACGAAATCTTGTTGGTAAGACGGTACGAAGCCCTCAAGCTTATGTCAAGGTCGGGCATCTGCCACGGACGTGCATCAGCAATAGCATTGTGTGTATTTACATCGGCAAGCTTTAAATAATAATAGTAGCGTGCCTTCAACAGAATATCGAGTCCCGGAGCAAGCTCACGCATCGAAAGTTCGGCGTAGGCGCCAACACGGTCAACATCCATATATTCCATCTTGAACTTGTTGTGCAACGGTTCAAGGGTATCATTTACAAAGAATACCATTTGGTCAATATGCGAATAGTTGGCATTTATTTGAAGATAAACCTTCTTGCTTATTATGGCTTTTATACCTAAATTAGCTTCATGCTGATAACTTGTGTTAACATAAGGGAAACTTATTACAAAAGGATTTATGGTCGAAAGATACTCTAGGTTATTGTTCTCCAAATGTCCGCCATAGCTAATATATGGTAGCAAAGTATTGCTGATATTCAACTGTGCATATAAATCGGGATATATATAAAATTTCTTATTACAACTAGCACTATAAACCAATTTAGCTCCAGCTTTTACATTCCATTTTTCGTTCTCGAAACGAAAATATGGTTCTGGATTAATAAACATATCATTATTAGTATTATTAACCCACGATATCTTATTGGCATTGAACAGATAATTAATATCCACTCCGTAGCTGATATTCTTTACCGAACGTCCGAAATTTACCACTGCATCAACCTTGTGCTGCCAATCCTTTGTCTTGGTAAAGAAATACTGGTAACCTAAGCCAAACTTATAGTTCCAATGCTTACGGCCTGTCTGTTGCGACTCGAAAGCCATATTAGCCCCTACCCTACTAAAACGCTGCTTTTCGACTTCGTCGCGGGTATCAACATAATCAAATACATCCCAGTTGATAGTATCGGTGTTGCCATAAACCTTAGGATCGTAGCCATAGTAGCACACGCCATTGGACGAGAAATAAATCTTGCCAGACAGCACAGACTTTGCAAACAACTTCTTGCCAAAAGCCTCTACACGACTATCGTCGTATCCAGAATATATTTTTTGGTTAAGATAGTTCTTTATCTTTCCGAAAGATGAATGATGATGAGCAGATATGCCTAACGAATAGTTCTTCTGACGTTTTGAGTTTATATACAATTCGGCAAACGGAGAAATATAGTTTCCATAACCAAGCTTCACAAAACCTGTATTGAGCGGTGCCAAAGCTTCGCCTTTTACTGTCGCTGCTGGAATCTTGGCAGGAGTGAAAGTTGTACGATACATAGTTGGCATAACCGAATAATCGAACTTCGGCTCCACGTTCATGGTATCAACAATCACAGGAAGGCTCTGAATTCTGCTCGCATCCTTCAATACGGGCGAATATTCGTTGTATATCACAACAGTCTGCTCCTCGAGCGTATTGTTGTCCACCTGAGCCATTAGGCTTCCCGACAACATAACTGCAACAAGCAGCAAGGTTAAATATTTCATATTGCTATATTTTCTCATCGTCTTCATTCTTTTATTCGTTAGTATTCTCTTCCGAATTCTCCTTTAGTTCTATTACTGGTGCATTATTCTCCTCTTGCGGAGGCAAATCGTCAGGGATTTCAATATCGAATTCCTCATCGGGGAAAAGTCCGCCTTCCGATTCATCCTCTATAAGATTTATCTTAAGTTTCAGCATTTCATCTTCCTGACGGGCTACTTCTTCTGCTTCAAATATTGCAGTAAGTTTATCTTGTGCCTCGTCCTTTATTCCGTCGGTCTCGTTGTCGTAGTTGCTAAGCACCGACTGCAAGGTGTGCTTTGCCGAGAAAATGTCCTCCTCGTCGAAATAAATCTGTGCCAAGAGTATGTAGCTTTTTGCCAACCAGTAGGCGTGCGGAGTGCTCGACTGTGCAAAGTCGTAGATTATCTCCTCAGCAATACTGTCGTTGCCATTCTCGTAGTTTATCGATGCCGTCATGAATTTCGATTCGGCGCCTTCATAGCTTACAATTTCCTGCGAAAGTTTTTCGTATAGCGACAATGCTCGCAACTTGTTGTCCTTTGCGTAGAATGCCTTTGCCATCTTATACTGGGCTTCGCGTACGGTTTCCTCATTCGACCTGTCGCTATCAATTACATCCTGCGCCGACTTAATCACATTGTCGTAATTCTTGGCATTGTATGCACAACGCAGACGACCGAGTGCAGCAACAAACTTGGTCGATTTGTTTTCGGCAATCGGGAACAGCTTGTCGTAATATGTATATGCATCATTCCAATTTTCCTTGTCGAACAGCAACGAAGCAGTTTTCAAAGTACTCTCCTCTGTATAACTGCTTGTAGGAGCATCGGCTACAGCACGATAGCTTATGAGTGCATCGTCCTTCTCTTCGAAATAGAGATGCAACTCAGCCTTGTAATAGTTCGCCTCGGTTGTATATTTGCCCTTTGGGAACTCGTTGAGGTATTTGGTTATCGACCTAAGCGCATCGGTGTATTTCTTGTCGATGTATAGTTTCTTTGCAGCAAGCCAGATAATCTCATCCTGCTCGTCTTTGCTTATTTCCACTCCCGAACCTTCGCTGTTTGCATATTCAATGTAAGCATCGGGCTTGTCGAGTTCCAGATAAATCGACTTAACCATATCGTTGGCACTGCTAGCGTCCTCGGTTCCTGGAAATTCGGAAATAACCTGCTTGTAATATGCCAGTGCAGAATCGAAATGGCGGCGATTGAACTCTATTGCGCCAAGACTCGAAAGCGCTGCGCTTCGATTTGCCGAATGCGGATAATCGGCTATAAGCATTTCGTAATAGTACTTTGCAGAATCCTCAACGTTCAAGTCGGCCTGATAGGTACGTGCTATTCCAAACATAGCGTTGCTTGCATATTCCGAATTAGGATAGTCTCTCAACAGACGCTGCAATGCGGCAACTTTCTCGTTAGCCATCTTAAGGCCTCCATATGTGAGCGATAGCTGGTAAAGACTGTAGTCGGTCTCGATAAGACCTATGCTTACAGCCTTCTTGTAATATTCTGAAGCGGCAGTAAAGTCACGATTTATGTAATAGCAATCGCCTATACGGTTGTAAGCATCATTTACTACAACATTTTCGGTCGCTTCCGAAATCTTTTCAAACTTGCGGAACCATGAATTCGCAACCGTATATTGTTTTTTGTCAAAATATGCATATCCCAAGTTGTAGTGCGCACGTCCGTATTCTTCAAGGGTAATAGAACCTATTGCGTTCACAAACTCTTTGAACTGGTCAATTGCTACATCTACGTTTCCTAATCTGTAATTGGCCTCGGCTTTCCAATAATGAGCTTGCGCCTCAATGTCACGGTTGTACTTTCCGTTGGCAATTGACTTGTCAAACATGTCTATTGCATCAGCATATTTCTGCGAAATAAACAATTCCTGTCCGCGTATGTAAGTCAGACGCTGGTACGCCATATCAACCTTCGAATTCTTGTAGTCGAGGCTTTCGATGGTAGCAATTGCACGCTGATAGTTCTTAGCACTCATAAATGCATCGAGCAAATAGTCGTATGCAGCCTCGGTGCGTGGGCTGTTAGGATATTCCTGTATGTACCTTGTGAATGCGCTTATAGCTTCGTTGAACGGCGAGAGCGACAACTCGAAGCACAGCTGCGCAAAGTTGAACAACGCATCTTCCTTTATAATTGGATTGTAATTGTAGAGTGAAGCAGTCTCGAAAGCCCTGCGAGCTTCGAGTTTCTTGCCGGTCTTCAAACAACAGTCACCCATGAGATACGACGCATTCTGTCCAATGGTATCCTTGGTTCGTGTAATCTTTCCAAAATTTCTTGCTGCCTCATCGTACTGACCAATGGAATATTGAGCATAGCCAAGTTCGTAGTAGTCGAAATCGGTAGCCGACGAGTTGGCCTCCATGTAGCGCTTCAGATAAGGTATTGCCTCGGCATATTTCTTTGTACGCACATACGAAAGACCTACAATTTTTGCATTTTCGGGAGCTGCACCCACAAAATCCTCACCATGTTCGTTGGCATATTCAACAACAGCATTGTAGTCCTCCTGCATGTAATAAATCTGCAAAATGTAGAAAGGTACTATCGACGAGAATGTTGGATGGTTCTGCAATTTTTTGAATCCGTTGAGCGCGGTCTGGTACTGCTCATTTATGTACTTTATGTGCGAATAGAAATACAAGCTCATAGTTCCATAAAGTCCGTCCTTGTCTTTTACCTCGTAGAACGACTTTGCAGCCTCATCGAAATCCTTCCTGGCAAACAAGCAATGTCCTTTTTTGAAGAAGTATTCGGTCTGGTCTTCCTCTTTGAGCTCGGAATACTGCACACGTTTGTACCAAGCCAGTGCATTTTTGTATTTTTTGTCGCGGTAATAAACATTTGCCATTGCAAACGAGGCGTCGTTGATATTGTCGCTTTCGGGGTGACTTTCTGCAAAGTTGTTAAGCTGATACTCGGCATCGCGGTTGAACAGATGCATAGAGCACATGGCAAAGTAAAATGCAGCATCGTCGCGATACTTGGAATTTTCAATGTCGGCACTATTCATAATGCCGAAGAATTTCTGTTGAGCCGATGCATACATTTCCTTGTCGTACAATTCCTTGGCCGTACGGTAAGCAAATTCTTCACCGTCGTATTTCATAGTCTTCTGCCCCGCCGCAGCCAACGCCATCGATAGCAGAAGAAGCAATGTTGCAAAGTTCTTTAGTCTCATATACACAGCAATATTTCTATAAAAACGTGTCTATCAATACAATATTGTCCAAATTTAGCAAAAATCAAAAATAGAGTTTTTGTAAAGTCCAAAACAAAAGTCGCAATGCTTTTAATTAACATGGCATTGTTTATTACTATCAATCATTATGTTGCGTATATTTGTATTGCGAATACTACTTTTGTAAAGTCACTTATACAAATATATTTATGGACGAAAATAGCACTCTGCTCGTTGATGTCAAGGGCTTGAACATATACCAAGACGACAAGTTGATATTGCAAAACGTGAACATCCACGTGGACGTCGGTGAGTTTGTTTACCTCATAGGTAAGGTGGGAAGCGGCAAGAGCAGCCTTTTGAAAACTTTATACTGCGAGCTTCCTGTGATGGAAGGTGAGGTAAATGTAGTTGGATACGACCTAAAGAAGATAAAAAACAGCAAAATTCCGATGCTACGTCGCAAAATAGGCATGGTTTTCCAAGATTTTGAGCTTATGAACGACCGCTCGGTTTACGAAAACCTGCGATTTGTACTAAGAGCTACTGGATGGAAGGACAAGCAGGAAATAGATACCCGCATAAACGAAGTTCTCAAGAGCGTGGGAATGCTCGACAAGAAACTGTCGATGCCTGCACAGCTTTCGGGTGGCGAACGCCAATCGGTAAGCGTAGCAAGAGCCTTGCTCAACAATCCGCCTATAATCTTTGCCGACGAGCCTACAGGCAACCTCGACCCCGAAAGTGCCGATGTTATTGTTGACCTGCTATACAAGCTCAGCCAATCAGGCAAATCGGTACTCATGGTAACCCACAATCACGGATTCTTCCGCAAATACGCTGGCAGGATTTACACTTTCGGCAACCAGACCGTCACCGAACAGGGCGACAACAAGATAGCAATTTCATTTGACGACATTTGCGAAATTGAAACTCCCCAATCGGAAATATTTGAAACAGAAATAAAATCAAATCTACAGACGCAAAATTTTGCGTCCCAACCAGAAACAGAACCTCAAATTTTTGAACAATGAAAAAAAGCATATTTTTTATCATAGCAATTGCAAGTCTCACTTTGCTTGCTTGCCAAAACAAAGGCACAGAAACGACAACAGAACCCGTTGCAACCAACGCCGAATGCGGAGAAAGCGACCATCTCATTAATGCAACCCTGTGGATGCAGCATTCTGCCGAATACCGCGCAATCTGTTTGCAGACCTACAAGATTGCAAAATTGGCTTTAGCCGAAAACATCAAAAACAAGCAGACCGACAAGCCTGCCGCTGTGGTTCTCGACATCGACGAGACAGTACTCGACAATTCGTACTACGAAGCATACATGGCTGCCGAAGCGACATCGTTCAGCGACTCGACTTGGGCTATATGGACAGCCAAAGCTGATGCCACCGAAGTCCCTGGCGCCATCGACTTCCTAAAATACGCCCAGTCAATCGGTGTGGAAATAATTTTCATCTCTAACCGATACCCAGAAGAACTGGATGCCACAATGGCAAACATGAAAAAACTCGGTTTCCCCGAAGTTCCTGCCGAAAACTTCCTTATGAAAGAAAAGGATGCTTCGAGCTGCAAGAAAGAACGCCGCGAAAAAGTTTCGGAGAAATATGAAATAGTGATGCTCGTAGGCGACAACCTGGGCGACCACTCCGAAGCCTTCGACGAGCGCAAAACCAAGGGCGATATGCTCGAAGAAACCGATGGAATTATCGACCAGCTTGGTACTCGCTATATAGTACTTCCCAACCCGACATACGGCACTTGGGAGAAACCTATTCTTGCCGACAAAGAAAAATCAAGCCGCGAAAACAGAATCGCAGCTCTGAAAACTTTCTAAAAGACAAATTCGCCAATGCACAAGTTCTTGACACTTGAAGGCATACTCCTCATAATGGGATATCTGGCATTAGCCTTCCTTATTGTGTGGTTTATCGCGCTCTTTAAGTACAAGAACGACGACATGACAAAACGCTATTTCTTTATCGGCTTCGGATTCAAAATGGTCTGCTGCCTTGGCTTTGCCGTTATTTACGATTTCTACTACAATTGGGGAGGCGACACTTATTACTACTACTGGGCTTCACAGCGTCTGGGAAGTGTCCTTTTCCAAGACCCCACATCCTATTTTAGGATTATGCTCGACACTATCGACAGCAGCAATGTCAACACTCTAGCATCGGGAATTGCCTACACCCCATTTTTTAACGACCCCTCAAGATATGCAGTACACCGTTTCCTATCTCCGTTTGCAATAATAGGTGGAGAAAATTACTATACTGTCAACATTTGCCTATCGCTATTTCTGTTTCTGCTCAATTGGAGATTCTTCCAATACATACGCACAAAAGTAAAATGCAGCGACACAATGACATTTATAAGCATAATGATGATTCCTTCGGCAGGCTTCTGGAGTTCGGCACTTATGAAAGACAGTTTTACATTTACATTCAACATGATATTCATAATGTGCTTTGCCAAGATTTTCTTCGAGAGGAAAATCAGGGTATCCACTATACTCGGACTACTGCTTAGCGCATATATTGTTATGGAACTTAAAGTCTATATACTATATGCTTCTATTGCAGCCTGCATGGTTTGGCTAGGAAGCGGTTACATACAAAAAGTAAAAAGCGCTTTTTTCAAGTTTGTAGTGGCTCCTTTGCTCATAGTCATTGTTGCATTGGGAGGAATGTATGCACTTAGGTTTGTAGGCGAGAGTGTAGGCGGAGCTTTCGGCGATGTCGATTCGATGCTAGGAAAGGCAAGCGTCGCTCAGCAGGACCTAAAACAGGAATACTACGAGGGTCATGCCTTCGATATAGGCGATTTCGACGGCTCATTAGGCAGTCTTATCAGCATGGGACCCAATGCTATCGTTGCAGGGTTATACCGTCCGTTCATATTCGAAAGCGATAGTGCAGTTATGCTACTGTCGGGACTGGAAAACACAATACTGCTACTGCTCTCGCTATACGTATTTTTCAAAGCTGGAATAAAATACACTATCAAACAAATCCTTAGCAACCCATTCGTTAGCATGTGCTTTATATTTTCGGTTGTGCTAGCCCTTGGTATAGGTATTTCCACCTCTAACTTTGGAGCTTTGGTAAGATTCAAAATTCCGCTTCTTCCTTTCTTCGCCCTAGGCTGGCTCGAGATATTGTTCACGAAGAAAAAAGAAATGGAGGTAGCAGAACAGGAAATTGTACCTAATGAATAGCTAACTCCATAAAATACTACGGGACTACTTCCCCAACACTTCCTTAGCCTTGTCCATATAAGGATCGTCGTCGAGAAGGATGACACTGGCAGCATTAACATCAAGGACATAGCTGGCAATCTGATACCTTAGCACAGTAGTAAGATATTTGCGCGACCTATCCAATTCCAGCTGCGAATATGAAATACCTTCGTTTTTTATCCTTGCAATAAACTTGTCGAACATACCGTCGCTTTCGAGAAATGCCTCAAGACTTTTCCTGCTTGTAATCTGCGACATCCTACTCCTGTTGGCATCAAAATACTCCACACAAAAGTCGCTGATTATATTCGCCTTGCTAATTTTCAAAAGCATGTCCGAAATATATGAAGTGTCATGTTCTACTGTTATGTCGGGCATAAGTCCATCGCCTTCGTAAACCTTGCGTTTCTTGCCTATCGTATAGAAAACCTTTGAACTATCGACAATCTGCTTATTGCGTCCGTAGCTTAGGTAATAGTTTTCGAGGTACGACATATATCCGTCCTTGTAGCTGCGCTGTATGCAACGTCCCGACGGTAGATAGTAGCGCGACACCGTGAGCCTTACCGACGAACCGTCGGCAAGATTGAACATCCTTTGTACCAACCCTTTACCGAATGTAACATTGCCAATAACCGTACCAATGTCGTAATCCTGAATTACGCCTGCAGTAATTTCGGATGCCGATGCAGAATTCTCGTTTACAAGCACTACCACAGGGTAGCCTGCGCACACTCCGTTACGTCCCGATGAGTAAACCTCTTCTCTTTTCGAATTTGCACCTTCGGTATATACCAACAAACGACTATCGGCAAAGAAATTGTCGAGAATCTGTTGCGCAGCATACATAAAGCCTCCACTATTGTCGCGAAGGTCAATAACAAAGGATTTTACTTTTGTAAGCATCAACAGCTTCAATGCGTTGCTAAACTGTTCGGCTGTATTGCCATTGAACGACGTTACCTTTATGTAACCTATGCCGTCAACATTGGCATAATATACACTCTCAACCTCAACAGGAGCACGTTTTATGCTATAATCGAACATTTGTCCGTCGCGCAATATTTTCAAGCTCACCTTTTTTCCTTCCTCACCTAATATGCGTCCGCGCACGCTGTCGTTGCTAACACCTATGCCCGAAATAGGTCGGGCGTCAACATCAATAATCCTGTCACCGACTTGCAGACCAGCCTTCTCAGAAGCGCCACCTGGTATTATGTTGGTAATCATAACTGTGTCATGAAGCACATAGAAACGGATGCCGATGCCTACAAAATTGCCGGTAAGTTCCGTCTCAACCTCGGCAGTTTCCTTGGCTGTCATGTACGACGAATGCGGATCGAGATTATGAAGAAAGTCGGAAATCATCACGTCCTCTATGCTGTCGCGGCTGAGGTCGTCAACATAGTAGGTCTCGATAAGGTTCATTACATTGTCGATCTTGCTTCCCGAACCTATATAGACTTCCGAATCCATTGCCGTGAACCTTGCAATGAACATTCCCACCACAACCGACAAGGCAATGAGCATAGGCACCAATATAGCGACCTTAGTATTATTGTACTTCATCGTCCTTGAATATTTCCACCTCAACATTAGCACGCTTCAACAATTCAATTCCTTCCGACTTGCGGTATTCTTCGGAATATACCACACGCTTGATGCCCGACTGTATAATAAGTTTTGCACATTCTATACATGGTGCAGTAGTGATGTACAGAGTTGCCCCCTCGCTGCTGTTGCCCGACTTAGCAACTTTTGTTATTGCATTGGCTTCGGCATGAAGTACGTATGGCTTAGTAGTATCGTTATCGTCTTCACACTGATTTTCGAATCCCGAAGGAGTTCCGTTGAATCCGTCGGAAATTATCATTCTGTCCTTTACGAGCAAAGCTCCAACCTGACGACGCTTGCAATACGAGTTTTTTGCCCATATAGCAGCCATTTCGAGGTAATGTTTGTCAAATTTATGCTGACGGTCTTCTTTCTTTATTTCCATGTTCTATCTGTTTTTATATTAAAACGGTGCATCTTCGTTTCCTCCATTGCCAAATCCTGCTGGTATTGTGGAGTTTTCGAAGCTATTATCATTGCTAAAACCTATATTGTCATTACCCATTGCATCTGCAAAACCCTGAGTGTTCAACTTAGAACCTCTGGTTTGATATACTTCTGTGTCGGACGATACAATCTCACTTATACCCATATTGTAGTCCTGGAATTTTGCCAGCTCCTGAACAAATCTCAGTTTCACATCATCGACAGCACCGTTTCGATGCTTTGCCACTATAATGGTAGCTAAGTCCTTTGTCGAATTTCCATCCTCGTCCTGAGCAATACCATAATAATATGGACGGTGGATAAACGCTACAATATCGGCATCCTGTTCGATAGCTCCAGATTCACGAAGATCGGATAGCTGCGGACGCTTGTCATTGCTTCGTGTTTCGACAGAACGATTCAACTGAGACAAAGCGATTATTGGAACATCAAGTTCCTTGGCTATAGCCTTTAGCGAACGTGAGATTGTACTTACTTCCTGTTCACGGCTTCCCTTACTATCGCCACCAGAGGTCATAAGCTGCAGATAGTCTATTATCACAATATCGAGGTTGTGGCTTCGTTTTAGCCTTCGGCACTTGGCTCGAAGTTCGAAAACCGAGATAGCCGGTGTATCGTCAATAAAGAGATTTGCCTGCTCGAGGCCATGAAGCTTTGTTTCGAGGCACTGCCACTCTGAATCGCTAAGCGTTCCGTTTCTCAACTTATCGCTTCCAACTTCTATTTCGGCGGCAATAAGTCGGTTTACAAGCTGTATCGACGACATTTCCAACGAGAAGAACGCAACAGTCTTGCCGTGGTTCACTGCCATGTTCCTTGCCATCGAAAGCACAAAAGCTGTCTTACCCATAGAAGGACGTGCAGCCACAATTATAAGGTCGGATTTCTGCCATCCCGAGGTAAGCCTGTCGAGATCGGTAAATCCAGAAGGAACACCACGGCAGTTGGCATTGCCACCTTTGCTATTATCTTCGGCAGCTTTTGCAATGGCATCCTTAGCAGCAAGAACCACATCACCAATCTTTACAATATCTTTATTTATAGCACCATTCGAAATATTGAAAATCTCGCCCTCGGCAAAAGTTATAAGGTCATCAACATCTTTGGTCTCATCGTACGAGGCCTTCTGGATTTCTGTCGAAGCCTTTATAAGCTCGCGCTGTATGTATTTCTGCTGCACTATTCGTGCATGATATTCCAGATGCGAAGCTGTACCTATAAGTTCCGTAAGTTCTATAAGGTATGGCACCCCACCCACCTCGTCAAGTTGGTTGTTCACTCTCAACTCTTCAGACACGGTAATGTAGTCAATCGGTTTTTGTGCAAGAGCCAGGCGAAGAATGGCATCATATATAATTTGGTGAGCAGGCACATAAAAACTCTCGGGTCGAAGTATGCCCTGTACATCGTATATTGAGTTTGACTGCAAAAGTATTGCTCCCAAAACCGCCTTTTCGAGATCGGGCGACTGAGGTGGAATTTTACCTAAAAGTGCGTTTAGTTCATCCAAAACCTCGCTACCTTGCTTTTTGCCTTTCCTTGATGTATTCTTTTCCTGTGCCATGTCTTTTTTTAATTTGGATTGCAAAATTACTATTTTTTCAAGCACACACTCCCTCCTATTTTTCAACGGGGAAAGACTATACCTAAGGTATTATTAACAATTCGGAAACTTATCCGTTAAATATCTTGATTTTACAATGTTGAAAAGAGTGAAATAGTGACAAAGATGTTTCCTTTTCTATATTTCGGTCTGATACACCTAACTATTGGGAAATACCTACCATCTCGGCCTGCAATACTTCCTTGGTATCGGAATCGTAAACAAATGCAACAACTTTGCAGTTAGAAATGTTCCATTCTGGCTTGATAGCCTTTGAATATGATTTTTCTATTGTAGCGCCCTTAGCCATTTCTTCCGTGTTATCCTTTACACTTTCGCCCAATGCTCCGTTAAAACTCATACGGAACACGTGATTGTGAACATAGTCTTCGATGATTGAAGGGTCTGAATCATAATCAAGCTGACCGCTAATTATATTATCTTCCACAACATATACACACAAAGACAACTTGCGCGAACAAACGGTTTCTGCAGTCAACTTTACATTTGAGGACATCGAGCCATTGGCGACAGATGGCACGACCTCAAGCGATAGTTCCGGTTCTATATTGACATATTCCGCAAACTGAGCGGCCCATTCTGTCGGCACATCGCTTATCGCAGAAGGAAGCAATGTGTTAACCAATCCAGAAGGAATCTGTTCAATATACATATTATTAAGCATATAGTTCCCTTCCTCTGTTCTGAAGTCTGTTGCGAAGGCTGTTCCTTCTTCTGGTTTAGCGAAATTGGAACAATGTATTGCAACAGGAACTACAGCATCGTGATAGGTGCCTTCCAAACTAGTTATTATTTTATGCCCCTTGGGACAATTTCCACACTTATGCCCTGTAAAGTCAAGTATCAGAACCTTGCGCAACAGAGTCTTTTGCCCTGTTGTGTCGGCTGGTGTCGGCTGTGAATTATTAGGATTCTTCAAATATTCTCCTTCTTCTATCTTGTCGCACGATGCTACGAAAAGACCTGCTAACAGGACTGCGAATGTAAGTATTATTGTCTTCTTCATAATCTTCATTTTTTTAGAATGTACTCGAAATTGAAAGTGCAAATCCGTTGGATGCCGGAACATGCCTGCATACACCGCCGACACACATCACGCCTTCGCGCTGCTTACCGTAAGTAAGCTGAATGCGGTTGCCTCCCTTAACATATCCGAAGCCAACATTCAAATAGTGAACTCTTGCACTTTTATCGGGATTGCCGTAATTCCAGTTGTCGAACACGGTAAAGAACCAGTTGGGCATCGTAAACTCAAGTTGACCGAGTATCCAATTTCCTTTATCCTGCTTGGTGAACATTGCCTGAACTTCGCCCTTCAAAGCATACTTATCAGTAATCTTATAAGTTGCTTCGATAACAGCAATATTAGCCTTTACATTTTCATGTCCTGCCGTACCCATAAGTACATTGTAGTTATAGAACAAGTTCATATATGCAATATTGGTGTACCATTTCTTCGACCATTTCTTCGAAATTTCCACATTGATGTCCTGATAGTAAAGTTCGTTGCCAATAGCAAACAACGATGTATTGTAGCCATAGGTTCCCGAAGTACCTATCGGCGTAGAATCGTTCAAGGCAGTCTTCTTAATATTATGAACACGCGAATAGTTTAATGTTATAGTAGTTCCGTACTTGCCGCCCAACTTACTACCTTTCTTGAACTTATAGAAGAATTCGCCCTTTGCGCCCCATTCGCCCATAGGCTGGCTTGCATATGGATAGAAAGCTTGCAAAACGTATGTGTAGTTGCGTGTGATTTCGGGCAGATAGCTTACGGTAACATCCGAAAGTGTAGCATTGCGATCGCTGCGCAGCGACATGTTATCGACCCACTTGGTGGAAAGAATTACACCAAGTCCTTTCTGAGAATAGGTAGCATTAATAAGGAATGCCTGTCCGGGACGATATATGTAGTTGTTGTCGGCAGATGGGTCGTTTATCTTGTAAGCATATTCCGAAATCAAGTTAAAGCCAGAATATCCAATATTGATACGACCGGCACCAGTTGCCACATTGTTCGGCAAGTTATAAATAGGATTATCCTCTTTCTGATATTTGCTTACGAAACTACCGCCGATACCGAAACGGAACTGACTGTCATTTAACGACTTTATCATTTCATTGAATTGGATTTCCCCATCAACACCACGAAGTATGCCATCGGAAAGTTTCCAATAATAACGCTGTTTTCCAATAATTCCCTTTATATTCACACCAGGCACAATAGTATATTTCACGCGAGCGCCAAGAATTGCATTGTCGATACCAAGGGACTTCTCTTCGTACGAACGCAAAGTGAGCCCGTTACCAAACTGTTCATAGAAATGTCCGACTGTGACTTCGAGCTTGTCGTTTGTGAAGTTAGCCCAGTACGACGGAACGCCAAAGCCATCGTTTTTACCTCCCGAATTCGGAAATCCGAGCAAGGTGTTGTAGTAACCTTCGAAACGCACACCAGCCGAGAATTTTCCATACGAAATCATGAAATTCGCGTATGAATTCGACAGCAGTTTTTCATCAACGGCAACAGCTCCGATTTTTTGGTCCTCGAAATAATATTGTAAATCGCTCTGGAAATTTCCAGAAACGTTAAACTTGTTCTCGCTCTTGCCATCTTTCTGCGCCCATAGAGAGAACGCCGAAAACATAACGACAAGCAGGAATAAAAATTTCTTCATATATTAATGTGTTCGCATTATAGTTTGCAAAATACAATTTTCCGCATTTCGCGGAAAATAAATTGATTTGTGTTGGTTTTACTCCTTTTCGGCATCGTTTTCCTTCATAGACTCACCAGCTGCCACCTTCTTTATCATTTCGAAAGTTTCAGCCTCATCGCCTTCGAGGTACGAAGTGTGCTGCCATGCAACATTGCCCTTGCCGTCGAGCAGGAACGAATGAGGCACATTGTTGACATTCATTGCCCGCTTGAAATCACCGTTAGCATCCAGATAGACATCAAAATCCCAACCACGGGCATTTACAAACGGGCCAACCGAATTGGTGCTGCGTGCATCGTCAATCGACACGGCAATTATCTTTACACCTGTTTCGTCAGTCCAGTCTTCATAAGCTTCGCTGAAAGCCGTCAACTCTTTAATACAGGGTTTGCACCAAGTAGCAAAGAAACATACCATTACCGGCTTACCATCGTTTTGGATTATATCCTGCGAATTAACGACCTTTCCCTTCAAGTCTTTAAGCTGTACTTGTGGAATTTCCTGCGAGTAAGCTGTTGCAAATACTGCAAACGCCAACAAAATTGCTAATACAATTTTCTTCATATTCTTAAAATTTTAAAAACAAAGATAATGCTTTTTTATCAAAAAACATTCCACTCCGGCAAATATTTTCATTTTGAAAAATCTTTAACTATTTTTTTGCAAAAGCATTGCACGGATGGATTTTTTTTCTTATTTTTGCAGAAAATTTTGACTGATGAAACGTATATTTACACTTATAATTGCAGTAATTGCTTGTGCTTCACAGATGTTTGCACAATTAGCCATACTAAATGATCAAAACGAAACTATTACAGGTTCAACCATAAATGTTCCTGCAAACACAAATACAGATATTATATTTAAAGTTAAAAACGTTGGAACCTCCACATTAAGCAACTTAAGGGCTCATCTTTATGCAAACGGAATCGTGGCTACCAATGATAATGAGGCTGAATTTTCCTTCTGTATCAATGGCTCATGCGGAGTTGGTGGGGTTTGCCCTAGATTCTCGCTTGCGCCTGAAGAAGATATGGAAATTCATTTTAGTATTAGGCCTATTACTGCAACAGACTTTGTTGTTAAAGCATACCCTGAGGAGGGCAGCACACCAGAAGCTGCTTTTAATGTTCACGTAAACACTTCAGGCATTTCAAGCATTACTGCTAATTCATTCAACGTTTACCCAAGTCCTGCTAACGAGTCATTTACAATCGAAAATGGTTTTGGAAAGAACAGTTACGTTGAAATCTACAATGTTTTGGGACAAACTATAAAGCGTATCCCATCAGACAACGCCAACAACATTTCAGTTAACTGCAGCAGCTGGAAAAACGGCTATTATGTATGCCGTCTCTACAAGGACGGAAAGGCTGAAAAGACAGTGAAGATAGTCGTGGCACACTAAAAAGAGTTTTACACTATATTATAAAAGGTATGCAAACGCATACCTTTTTTGTTTTATTCTGCTATTATAACTCGAGTGCAAAAAACGTCTTTACTTTGCTTGAATAGCCAAATCATTCTCAGCAATCTTCTCTGCTACAAGCCGCGTTGCATATGCAACATATTCCACACAGGGGCGTTTCTTGTAGAATTCGGTATTTCGGGTTGAAGGTTCAGGGCATGGACATGTATCGTCAGGCAGTCCGAGCAAACGACGGCAGATGATATCGCCGTTTTCGGCACGAAACTTTTCGGCAAACTCCTGCACAAGTGCATAGTTGGCTGTACGTGCAGCCTTGTCCGACGGGTCGTCGGCTGGAGCAATAAAACTTGCACACATAGCCATTCCGCACACTGTTCCGCACACCTCGCGCATACGACCAATGCCACCGCCAAACGATGCAGCAATCCGCGACGCAAATGCCGTATCAACACCAAAATCATTAGCAAAAGCCATAAATACCGACTGAGAGCAATTGTAACCGCTCTTAAAATACTGCACCGCCAATGCAACCTTTTGTTCTATGTAGTTTTCCATGATTCTGAATTTTGGGCAAAGATAATAAAAAGGCAGAAAAGGCAAAAGGCAAACTCTCCCCCCTTGCCATTAAGGCCGTTAATGGCTTTAATGGCTTTAACGCTGGGGGGAGAACAACAGCCTTTTGCCTTTTTATTCACATCCCCGATTTGATAACATCCCGAAAACTACTATACTCCATTGTCCAAAATTCGCTATACTCGCAGAATAATAAAAATTTTGTAAGATGAGAATACATTTCATAGCAATTGGCGGTGCTGCAATGCACAACCTCGCAATAGCACTACACAAAAAAGGTTACAACGTAACCGGTTCAGACGACGAAATTTTCGAACCTTCGCGTTCGCGCCTCGAAGCCTGCGGACTTCTGCCCAAGGATTTCGGCTGGCACCCCGAAAACATTACCAACGACATCGACATTGTAATCCTCGGAATGCACGCACGCAAAGACAACCCCGAACTCGTTCGCGCACAGGAACTCGGACTTAAGATTTGCTCCTACCCCGAATATCTCTACGAACAGACAAAGTCGAAAATGCGCGTCGTAATCGGAGGAAGCCACGGCAAAACAACAATAACCTCGATGATTATGCATGTGCTGAAAAACGCAAACCTCGGCTTCGACTACATGGTAGGTGCAAACATCAAGGGATTCGACACTATGGTAAACCTTGAGGACAAAAACCACGTTGCAATATTCGAGGGCGACGAATACCTGTCGTCACCAATAGACCTCACTCCAAAATTCCACTGGTATAAGCCACACATTGCTGTGCTTACGGGTATAGCATGGGACCACATAAACGTTTTCCCCACTTTTCCGAAATATGTCGAGCAGTTTGAAATATTTGTAAAGTCGATACAGTACGGTGGAAACCTTTTCTGGTACGAAGGCGACGAGAACCTGAAAAAAATCAGCCGTGTAAACCATGACATCAAGTCGGAATCCTACGGCAAAATCGACGTCGTTGAGGAAGACGGCAAATACTGCGTGATACGTGGCGACAAGAAATACGTGCTAAACGTTTTCGGCGACCACAACTTCCAGAACATCAACGCAGCCTACAAGGTTTGCCAAAAACTCGGCATCAAGGACGACATTTTCTGGGCGGCAATGGAAACTTTCGAAGGTGCGGCAAAACGCTTGCAACTGGTAAAGGAAACCGACGATTCGGCATTCTACATCGACTTTGCACACGCGCCAAGCAAGCTGAAAGCCACCGTAAACGCTCTGAAGCAAAAATATCCGAAACGCAAACTCATAGCCTGCATCGAACTGCACACTTTCAGCAGCCTGCAGAAGAATTTCATTCCGCAGTACAACGGTGCAATGGACAAAGCCGATAATGCAATCGTCTATTACAACCGAGAAGTTCTGAAGCACAAGCAATTGCCCGACATTCCCGAAGAATATGTAAAGGAAAGTTTCGGCGGAAACGTAACCGTATTTACCGACACCAACAAGTTGCAGGACTACTTACGCTCCACCGACTGCCACGGTACCAACTACCTGATGATGAGCAGTGGAAACTTCAACGGTGTTGACTTCAAGAAACTTGCCGATGAAATAATATAGGAGAACAGACACTACAACAAAAAAGCGGTTTAAGAGCCGCTTTTTTCATTTATTGAACTATCTTTCTGAAATAATCAATAGTATTTCTCAAGCCATCCTCGAGTTGAATTTTTGGACGCCAACCGTCCAAAAGTTCACCAGCTTTTGAAATATCGGGTTTGCGCTGCATCGGATCATCCTCAGGTAACTCGTGGAATTCGATTTTACTCTTCGAGCCAGTAAGTGCGATTACCTTCTGAGCCAGTTCGAGAATAGTAAATTCGCCAGGATTACCAATGTTCACAGGTCCGGTAACCTCATCGGAAGTATTCATCATTCTTATCATACCTTCCACAAGGTCATCAACATACTGGAAGCTGCGAGTCTGGCTACCATCACCATAAATGGTAATGGGCTTGTCTTGCAATGCTTGAACAATGAAATTTGATACCACGCGACCATCGTTGGGATGCATGTTAGGTCCATAGGTGTTGAATATACGAACAATTTTAATGCGTACATTGTTCTGCTTGTGGTAGTTAACAAACAACGACTCGGCACAACGTTTTCCCTCATCGTAGCAAGAGCGCGAGCCAATAGGATTCACCTTGCCCCAGTAGGTTTCGGGCTGTGGATGAATATCGGGGTCACCATAGACTTCGCTGGTTGAAGCCTGCAATATTTTTGCTTTTATGCGTTTTGCCAATCCAAGCATATTTATCGCACCCATTACCGAAGTCTTGATCGTTTTTATGGGATTGTACTGGTAGTGAATTGGAGATGCTGGACACGCAAGGTTGTATATCTCATCGACCTCAATGAAAAAAGGCATGGTTACATCGTGGCGAATTAACTCGAAATATGGGTTGTCGAGCAAATGGACAACGTTATTTTTCGAACCTGTAAAATAGTTGTCGAGACAAATAACTTCGTTGCCTTCGTTGAGCAGTCGCTCGCACAAATGCGAACCTATGAATCCGGCGCCGCCGGTAACCAATATTTTTTTCATGCGCAATGTTTTTGAAATGCAAAGGTAAGAAAATTTTTTTTGGCTAACGCCGTTTCTATGTTTCATGTTTCTATGTTTCAAGTTTCTAAGTTTCATGTTCAGGATTCAAAGATTCAACCAGAAACAAGAACGGCGAAGCCCTCAACGAAGGTAAATCTTGAAACCAGAAACTTGACCACCAACATTGTCAATTCTAAAATCGTACTTCATAAATCGTAAATAAACTTTATTTTTGCAAAAATTTTTCGCATGGCACGAATTCTCAACATAGAAACCTCAACCGACTATTGCTCGGTATCAATATCAAACGATGGCAAATGCACCAACTTTCGTCTGATGCAACCCGACAACACTCGTAAGGCAGCACACTCGGAAATGCTTGCTGTATTCGTAAAAGAAGTCATTGACGAGGCAAAACTAAAAGTATCTGATTTGGATGCTATTGCATTGAGCGGTGGTCCAGGGTCTTATACAGGTTTGCGCATTGGCGCTAGCACAAGCAAGGGTCTATGCTTCGGCGGCAATATTCCTTTGATTTCGGTAAACACATTATTGATAATTGCCGCAATGGCAAAAGCAAAGTATAATGCCGAATACGATTTGATTGTCCCGATGATTGATGCACGCCGAATGGAAGTATATACTATGACAACCGACTCAAAACTTACAAATCTGTCGGAAGTCGAAGCTAAGATAATAACCGAGGAATCATTTTCCGAACATAAAGGTCAAAAGTTACTTTTCTGTGGAAACGGGGCACCGAAATGCAAAGAAATTCTTGCTTGCGAAGACTTTACTTTCTTAGACAACATCTACCCGTCGGCAGAATTTATGGGAGAACTTGCCGAAGCAGCCTTTCTCGCAGACAATTTCGAAGATTTGGTATATTACGAACCATTCTATCTAAAGGAATTCATTGCCACAACATCAAAGAAATCATTGTTTTAACAAAAAACACATAAACTATGCCCTACAGAGCCCCAAAGAACTACAAGCGCTTCGCAAAACCCAAAGTTACAAATTTGGAAGTTACCGAACCCGAAGAACTCATCAATTTCCTGATGAAAAAGTTCCCCGACCGCAGTCACAACAAGGTAAAGTCGTGGTTGCGCAACAAGACTGTAGAACTCAACGGCGCCGTCGTAACCCTCTACAACCAGAAGTTGATTGCAGGCGACAAGATTTCGATTCATTGGAAGCGCATTGCCTCGGGACGTGACCTCAAGGGCATAACAATAGTTTACGAAGACAGCGACATAATTGTCATCAACAAGCCGGCAGGAATGCTCTCGGTGGCAACAGCCAAGAGTGACGAAACAGCTTACAGCATACTTAGCAAGCACATCAAGGAACAGAATCCCAACAACCGCATATTCATCGTTCACCGTCTCGACCGCGAGACTTCGGGCCTGATGATGTTCGCCAAAAGCGAAGAAGTGCAAGCGTTGCTGCAGGAAGACTGGAAAACCAACATATACGACCGCCGATACATTGCCGTAACATCTGGGGACGAACCAATAGGCGAAGGCACCTACGAGTCGTACCTTGCACAAAACAAGGCATACGTGGTATATTCGACCAAAGACCGCGAAAACGGACAGCTCGCTGTGACCCACTACAAGACACTCAAAAACAAAGGTCGCTACTCGCTAATGGAAATCAACCTCGAAACAGGACGCAAAAACCAGATTCGCGTACACATGAGCGACCTTGGACAACCAATCATTGGCGACAAAAAATATGGTTCAAAGGAAAATCTGTTCAATCGTATAGGTCTTCACGCTTGGATTCTAGGATTCACACATCCGCGCACCCACGAAAAGATGCACTTCGAAAGCAATATTCCGAACGAGTTTCTGAAGGTGTTTGAATAAGATTTCTACGCCAGAAACATGAACGGCGTAACCCTCAACGAAGTTAAACTAGAAACCTAAAAAAATGGTCTAAAGCCATTTTTTTAATTCCCACAAGTCCTCCTCGGTGGTTGACCAGCTTGTTGCAAAGCGAACTACAGTGTGAGAATCGTCGTACTTTTCCCAAAAACTCATGCAGACATGTTTTCCGAGTTCTGCCATCTGCGCGTTTTCGAGGATTATAAATTGCTGGTTTGTCGGTGATTCAAGATAAAAACGATATCCTTTTTCTTTTAGCAGAGATTTAAGTTTTTCGGCCATATCAATGGCATGACGACTGATTTCCATATAAAGATTGTCGGCAAAAAGCGTATCGAACTGTATGCCTAGCAAACGGCCCTTGGCGAGCAAGGCTCCTCGTTGTTTCATCTTTGTAATGAAATGCTTGGGAGTATTGCCACGAGTAAACACAACCGCTTCACCACATAGTGCACCTACTTTTGTTCCGCCAATGTAAAATACATCGCAAAGTTCGGCAATGTCTGGCAAAGTTACATCGGTATGACGGCTTGCGAGGCCATATCCGAGCCTTGCTCCATCCATAAACAGAGGAATATTATGCTTTCTGCATACACTGGAAATATCGGTTAGTTCTTTTTTGCTGTATAGTGTGCCGTACTCTGTAGGATGGGAAATATATACCATGCCTGGAAATACCATGTGTTCATGGTTGCCGTCGTTATGAAATGTAGTGACAAAATCGTCAATGACACTAGCATTAAGTTTGCCATCGGTTCCTTCAAGAGCGAGAACTTTGTGCCCTGTAAATTCAATTGCACCTCCCTCGTGCACACTGATATGTCCCGAAGTAGCTGCTATTACGCCTTCGTAATCGGCCAGCATCGAACTTATGACAACTTGGTTAGTCTGGGTACCTCCTATAAGAAAATGCACTTTTGCATCGGAACGATTGCAAACTTTTTTGATTTTTTCCTCCGCCATTTGGCAATACTTGTCATCGCCATATCCAACAAGCGATTCCATATTTGTTTCTGCCAGTCTTTCCAAAATTTTTGGATGTGCTCCTGCTATATAGTCACTTTCAAACGAAATCATGTCAATCGAAAAATTAAATGTTCCTATTCGTCCTTTTTCTCGCTTTTCTCGTAAGCATCCACAATCCTACTTACCACTCTATGACGTATAATATCACCCTTGTCGAACTGCACGAACGAAATCTCAGGAATGTTACCAAGAATACGGTGAGCCGAAAGTAAACCTGAATCGGATTTTCGCGGCAAATCAATCTGAGTCAAGTCTCCCGTAACGATAAACTTAGAATTTTCGCCCATACGCGTAAGGAACATCTTTAACTGCGTATATGTTGCATTCTGCGCCTCGTCGAGAATCACAAATGCCTCGCTCAAAGTACGCCCGCGCATAAATGCCAACGGCGCAATCTGTATTGTTTTTTCCTCGAGGTACTTTTCCAACTTTCGATATGGAATCATATCAAGCAAAGCATCATATAAAGGTTGCAAGTATGGATCAAGTTTCTCACGAACATCACCAGGCAGAAAGCCAAGGTTTTCGCCAGCTTCTACAGCAGGACGCGAAAGAATAATCTTCTTCACCCTCATCTCCTTCAACGACTTTACTGCCAATGCTATCGCAGTATATGTTTTTCCTGTTCCAGCAGGACCAGTAGCAAAAAGTAGGTCGTTTTTCTGGAAACATTCCACTAGTAGCTTCTGGTTGGTTGTGCGCGCACGGATAGGCTTGCCGCTAATGCTGTACAAAAGTACATCCTTATCCTCCACCATGCTTACCGAATTGGTGTCGCTGCCGAGAATTTCACGCACCTCTTCCACTCCAAGACGGTTGTACTTGCCGAAAAATTCAAGCATGGCATTAAGTTTCATTTCAAATACCTTTATCTCCTCCTTGTCGCCTGCTACTTTTACCACATCGCCACGCTGCACAATTTTCAAACGAGGGAAATTCCTAACCAATAGCATCAGGTTTTCGTCGCGCACTCCGAAGAATTTTTGCAAATCTTCTATTTCAATCAGAATAGTTTTTTCAGTCATCGATAAATTTTGATATTTTTGCGGAACAAAGAAAAGCAATTTTTTGGCATAGTCATAAGATTTTTTGCAACGAAAATGACGAAACTGGTAACACTAACTACCGACTGGAGCAACAGCGACTATTATATAGGTGCTGTAAAGGCTACAATTTTGTCGAAACATCCCGACACCAATTTCGTTGACATATCGCACAACATAGAGAAATTCAACTGGCAGCACGCTGGGTTTGTCCTCGGTAGTCTTGTCGAAGACTTTCCCGAAGGCACCATACATATTATAGGTGTGGACAGCGAACCAGACAGCAATACCGACATTGTGGTTGCAATGTACCACGGGCAATACTTCATTGGAGCCGACAATGGTGCTCTAGGTATAGTATTCACAGAAAAACCCGAAACAGCAGTCTTTATCAACGGGGAATCGTTTGCCGACGACAGCGTCTTTGTCGAAAAAAACGTCTTTGCTGAAATAGCAAAGTACATACTTTCGGGTAAGGACATACACCAACTGGGCGAAGAACGTGATGATGTTTTAAGATATACAGCTACGCAGCCACAGGTTACCGAACGTGGCATGCTTGGAAGCGTAATATACATCGACTCTTATGGAAACGCCATCACAAACATAAGCAGGGATATGTTCAACAATGTCGTAGGCGAAAACAAATTCGAAATACTCCTCAATACGCATTTCCACAAAACCGACAGAATTTGCCAGTCGTACAAGGATGTCGAAATTCCAGAAATTGTGTGTCTCTTCAACTCGATAAACCTGCTCGAAGTGGCAGTACGTGGGGCTAGCGCCAAAAATCTGCTGGGACTAAAGCACGACTCAAAGATAAGAATTGACATAACTAAGTGAAATTTATTGGTTGATGAAAGACAAGAAATACACATACGATAAAAAATGGAAGATAGTTCTTCTGGTATTCGCAGCGCTTATTTTCACGATGTCGCTCATATACACCAATAACCTCATGAAAGACCTGAGGCATGAGGAATACCGCAGGATGGAATTGTGGTCGCATGCGATGCAAAGTTTCATCAACTCGGAACCCGATGCCGACATTGGCTTTCTTTTCGAAGTACTCGAAAACAACCAGACTATTCCAGTAATTCTTGTCGACGCCGACAACAAAAGCATAATTTCGTACCGTAACCTCGACACGGTGAAAATGGTGAAACCCGAATATGCCGAGCAAAAACTCGAAGAGTTCCGCAATAACGGCAAGGAAAGCTTCTCGATAACCGACCCTGACGGCAATGTGCTTAATACCATATATTATTCCGACTCGCTACTGCTCATGAAGCTGCAGTTCTACCCATACGTGCAGATGATACTCATCGCCATTTTCATAATAATGGGCTATGTAGTGCTGAATGTTTCGCGTAAGTCGGAACAAAACCATGTATGGCTGGGAATGTCAAAGGAAACTGCCCACCAGCTAGGCACACCAATATCGTCGCTTATGGCATGGCTAGAAATAATGCGCGAGGAACATGGCGAAACTGAAATGTTCCGCGAAATCGAAAAAGATGTAAAACGATTGGAAAAAATTGCCGCTCGTTTCTCGAAAATCGGCAGCAAGCCCAACCTTCACGAAAACGAACTCACCGACTGCATACGCAACACGGTTACATACCTCAAGACACGCATTCCATCAACAGTGCATATCGAAACCAATATCAACGATCACGGGCTTATTTTCCTACCTCTCAACGTAGAGCTGTTCGAATGGGTAATAGAAAACCTATGCAAAAACGCCGTTGATGCCATTGGCACCAACGGAACCATACGAATAAGCCTCGACGATGCCGAAAAACATGTAGGCATTGAAATCTCCGACACGGGCAAGGGCATCAGCAAATCGGACTTCAAGAATGTGTTCAAACCTGGCTATACCACCAAGAACCGCGGCTGGGGACTAGGTCTGAGCCTTGCCAAACGAATAATAGAAGAATACCACGGCGGCAAGATTTATGTAAAGTCGTCGGAAATTGGCAAAGGAACAACGTTTAGGATTACACTGAAGAAAGAATAAAGAGAAAAATATGTAGGTCAGTTGCGAGCAACTAATCCTCATATTTATCACATCATTTTTAACAAAGAATAATTTTTCTTTTTCGTTTTCAAATTGTTTTATATTTTTGCACGAATTTATTTTTTATGTTATCGATTGGAATGGAACGTGATAACCAATATATTATATTATTGGACGGTCTCGAAGAGAAGGAATATTCTTTCGACTTTAAGACCGATGATGCGTTTTTCCAGTCGTATGACAAGGGAGAAATTAAAGGCGGAGAGGTTGATGTAAAGGTAACTTTGCTCAAAAAAAAGACCTCAATGCTTTTACACCTTGACTTGTCGGGAAAGGTAAAACTGGTTTGCGACAGATGCCTCGAACTCTACGACCAGGACATTGCGATAAGCGACGACATTCTGGTTAACTATGGCGACGAGACCAACTTCGACACAAACAGCGACGCCGTTACTCTGAGCCGTGAGGCCGACAAGATTGACATATCGGAGTTCATTTACGAATATTCGCATTTTGCACTTCCGATAGCCCACTATCATCCCGACGATGCAGACGGAAATCCGACATGCAACGCAAAAATGATAGAACTCATTGACAAGTACAAGGTAGAAGAGACAGAAAAAACAGAAGACGCAATAGACCCGAGATGGGAAGCGTTGCGAGAATTAAAGAATAATAATAACTAATTAAAAGTTTAAGAAAATGGCACATCCTAAAAGAAAAACCTCAAAGCAGAGAAGAAACAAACGTCGTACCCACTATGTAGCAGAATTCCCGACATTGGCAGTATGCTCAAACTGCGGCACTACTATCCAATATCATCATGTATGCCCAAACTGTGGATACTATAGAGGAAAACTCGTTATCGAACAAAAAGGCGAATAATATAAAGAATTATGAACATTGGTGTTGACATACAAGGCGGGGACTTCGCACCAGATGCAGTTCTGGAAGGAGCTACCCTTGCTTTAGAAGTTTTGGACAAGGACGATAAGTTGTTTCTCTTCGGCAACGAAGAGTACATCCGTAAGTATTTCGCCAATCGCAGCGTCGATGCTGGTGTTTTTGAAATTGTTAACTGCTCCGAAACATTCGCAATGGGCGACGACCCCGTGAAAACCTTCCGAGAAAAGAAGGATTCGGGGATCGTAAAGGGTTTTTTCTACCTCAAACAAGGAATCATTGACGGCTTTGCAAGCGCTGGCAACACTGGTGCTATGATGGTTGGTGCAACTCAGGTAATTGGCGTTCTCGATGGTATCATCAGACCTTGCTTGTCGTCGATTTGCCCAAACAATAAAGGAGGCAACAACCTCATCCTCGATGTAGGTCTCAACGCCGACCCGAAGCCCGAAGTGTTGGTACAATATGCTCAGATTGGTAGCGCATACGCCAAATATGTAATGGGAATAGAAAACCCGAGAATCGGTTTACTTAACATCGGTTCCGAAGAAGGCAAGGGTAACCTTACAGCCAAGGCAACCTACAAGTTGCTGAAGGAACTCGACAACATCAACTTCATTGGCAATATTGAAGGTGGTGATTGCTCCGACACCAACAAAGTTGATGTAATCGTTACCGACGGATTTGTAGGCAATATCTACCTCAAGCATGCAGAATCAATCTACAGCATATTGAGACAGAGAGGCATAAACGATCCTTTCTTCGAGAACTACAACTATGAAAATGTTGGTGGCACTCCAGCACTCGGTGTAAACGGAACAGTTATTATCGGTCATGGCAAGAGCAACGGCAAGGCTATCAAGAATATGATTCTTCAGACTAAGGCTGTAGCCGCTGCAAAACTCCATGAAAAGATCGCTTCGATAATAAAATAATAATCTTTTTCATAAATGGCAAGTCCCAGTCCGTCTGCGATTGGGATTTGTTGTTTTTTTGTGGCCGCTTCATATAAGAACACTGCTGTTTATTAATTTGAAAATATCTCAAAAAGCTACCATAAAATCGTACTTCGTAAATCATAAATAATATTGTATTTTTGTGGAAAATTTTAAAACGTATCGTAATGAAACAGATAATTGAATGCGTTCCTAATTTCAGTGAAGGACGCGATATGGCTGTCATCAAACAGATTACCGATGTAATAGAATCGGTTGAAGGAATAAAACTTCTCGACGTTGACCCAGGTGCAGCCACCAACCGTACAGTAGTAACCTTTGTTGGAGAGCCCGAAAATGTATGCAACGCTGCATTTCTTGCAGTAAAGAAGGCTTCGGAACTCATCGACATGAGCAAACACCACGGTGCACACCCACGCTTCGGCGCCACCGACGTATGCCCGCTCATCCCAGTGTCGAACATCACTATGGAACAAACCGTAGAATATGCTCGTAAACTTGCAAAACGCATAGGTGAAGAACTTTCGATTCCAGTTTACTGCTACGAAAGCGCTGCATTCGAACCAAAGCGCCGCAATCTTGCAAACTGCCGCTCGGGTGAATACGAAGCCCTAGCAAAGCGTATCGGTAGCGAAGAATGGCATCCAGATTTCGGTCCACGTGAATGGAACGATAGCGTAATGCACACAGGAGCAACAGCTGTTGGCGCACGCAACTTCCTCGTGGCTTTCAATGTAAACCTTAACACCACTTCGGTAAACAAGGCCAACTCTATCGCATACGACGTTCGCGAACGCGGTCGTGTAAAGCGCGAAGGGCACCCAGTAACCGGCAAGCCGGTACTCGATGAAAACGGCAACAAGGTGTATGTCCCTGGTCTTTTGAAATCGGTTAAAGCAATAGGATGGTACATCGAGGAATACGGAATCGCACAGATTTCAATGAACCTTACCGACATCGATGTAACTCCGTTGCACATAGCATTCGACACAGTCTGCGAACGCGCTGCTGCCCACGGAATCCGCGTCACTGGTTCTGAACTTGTTGGTGTAACTCCACTCAAGACCTTGCTTGATGCTGGTAAATACTTCCTGCAGAAACAAGGACGCTCGCTCGGCGTATCGGACGAAGAACTCATTAAGATTGCTGTTCGCTCGCTCGGTCTGAACGATGTTAAGCCTTTCGACCCGAAGAAGAACGTTATTGAATACATGCTCGAAGACAACAAGCCTAAACTTATCGATATGGACTTGGTAAAATTCTGCCACACAACTGCATCGGAATCAGCAGCTCCTGGTGGAGGTTCAATTTCAGCATATATGGGTTCGCTCGGCGCAGCACTGGGAACAATGGTGGCAAACCTTACCGCCCTCAAGCACCGCAACGATGACACCTGGAAAAACTACAGCGATTGGGCAGAAAAGGGCAAATACTACCACGACGAGCTTCTTAAGATGGTTGACGAAGACACCAATGCATTCAACAAGATTATGGATGCATTTGGTCTGCCAAAGTCGAACGACGAAGAAAAAGCACGTCGCAAACAAGCAATCCAAGATGCAACCAAGTTCGCAATCGAAATTCCATTCAAGACCATGAGCCTCAGCTGCGAAAGCATGCAGGTAATGCTCGAAATGGCAAAGAACGGTCTTGAAGCTTCGATAAGCGACGCAGGAGTTGGAGCATTGGCAGCAAGGTCGGCTGTTCAGGGAGCATTCCTAAATGTGAAGATAAACTGCAAGTCGTACAACGACAAGGAGTTTGTTGCCGACATCCTGAAGAAGGGCGAAGAAATTGAAAAACGCGCACTCGCAATCGAAAAGGAAGTGATGGATATTGCCAACCAGAAGATAAACGGCTAAAGGAAATCACTCAACAATACGAAAAAGCTCTCCTAAACGGGGAGCTTTTTTAGTTAATAGTTGAAAGTTGAAAGTTAAGAGTAAGTATAACGACAAGATGCAAAACGGTTGAAAGTTGTATAGGTTGTCATAATTGTCGTAAAAACAAAAACGAATACAAAAAAAAGACATCCCGAATGCGGGGAACACCGGGATGCCAAACCTATTTGTTAGTGTGTTTATTTAGGCTACTTTAGTTCTTCACAACCTTGCGGTTTATTACAAAGTCGGAAGTTGAAACTCGAACATTGTAGGTCGAAGGAGGCAACTCACCGAACTGCAGAAGCGTACTATAGCTATTCTGCGGTTCATCGACCGATTCGGTGTAAACCAACTTGCCAAGCATATCGAATACATCGATACGAGCAGGACGGTTGCCGAAGTTTTCAAGTTCGATAGTAAGTTCATTGTTGAACGGATTCGGGTAAGCCATTACCTCAGGCTCTTCGCCATTGTCATCGAAACAGAAGGCTACCACAATTTCCGAAACCGAACGCATGCCGTCATAGTCAACTTGTACAAGGCGGTAATAGTTGTCGCCACCATGTACGCCATAGTCGGTATAGCTGTAGTTGAGCGTTTCAATGCTGTTGCCAGCACCTGCCACGCGTGCCACCTCGACGAAGTTGATTGCATCGTCGGAACGTTCAATCGAGAAGTAATCGTTGTTGCGTTCGCTAGCTGTAGTCCATTCCACGAGAACCGACTTTCCGTCGCAATTAGCAGAGAGCGATTTCAATTCGATAGGCAACAATGTAGCACGGTCGATAGATCCAAGGGTTACATAGCCATCGAATGCTCCACTACGTGTATGTGGAATAGTCTGAATATTTCTTATCGTTATAGTATTATGTGTACCAGTAACTGTAGTTGATACCGTGCCAAGGTTCTTCCAGCAGTCGTAATGAGCTGCAGCAACTATATGGTTGGATGAATAATCACTTACACCATCATGGAAATGCTGAGTCGGATGGTCGGCATCAACCTTGAGTGTGAGGTCGGTCAAAACAACACCTTCATTAACACCATAAACTTTCCAATACTCAAAATTACTTACGTGGTCAAGCTGTGGATCATTTTCACCGCACATAGCGCCTGCGCTCCACCAAGTAGGATAGTAATCAGGAGCCTCGGTAGAGAAGCCAGTCTGATCGGTTCCATCGCCATTTTTGTGGTTGAACTTGACAGACACACCTTCCGGAATATTATTTTCAATCGTAGCTGAGAAAGCGCCGAGTACGCCATCATTACCTGTCGGGAATGTAAACTTATCGGAATCGCCCTTCTTTACCACAGTTCCGTCAATATAACTATTATGTGTCATATTAACAGTGGTAACCCTTGATCCGTCGTTAAAGGTTGCATCTCCAGTCAAAATACCCATAGTGAAAGAAGCATCTCTATTAATTGTAATACCATTATCAGCTGTAATTTTATGAACGCTCTCCTGATTGAATGATACATTTGCAAACGTCTGGGCGTTTGTTATTGACTGATCATCAGAACCAATGAATGAAACCGTACTATTTCTATTTCCCACAATTTCATTAGCATTCAGAGTTCCAATATTTTCAAGGTTACCAGCTATACTCAATGTTTTTCCTGCAGGAATAGTAAGCGCTGCACCAGATCCAATAGTAAGGTTTCCTGCTACAGCATTTTCACTTAATGTCAAATTAGGATTAGGAGAACATTGATTTACACCAATATATACATTATCGTCCTTTGTTGGAAGCGAAGCACTTGCAACCGAATACGATCCGCCATTGTTTACATACCAGTTCTCTACTATATTCCAGACATTACTTTCTACATCAACATGTTTGCCATGCCATATATAGTCATAGTCTGCTGCATTTGGAATATCGGGTAGATTTATTGTAATGATATTATCAATGATACCACCGCAGCCATGAGCATCATAAATTTCAGCTCTAAACCTATCGCCTGCATGAGTAGGTGTATAGAAAAATTCTGTTCTTGTCACACCATTTACTGGATTTGCAACACCTTGTCCTGTAAGAGCAGTCCAGTTTGATTCACCTTCAGGCATTGTCCACCACTTGAATATCGACTCATCTCCTGATGCTACTTCAGGGCCTCCGAGGCTTGCAACTACATGAGCCTGCTCTCCCAAACAAATAATTGGCTCGGAAATATTAGGTATAGCTGGCTGTGAAATATTATATGTAAATGCATTTGCACTAGTCTCACAACCTATGTTGTCGATAAGGGTAAGTTCGCAGCTGCGAGTCAAAGATTCGGGATAAGTAGGCAAGGTTATATTGTTGCTTGCCAAATTAGCAATTGTCGGGTGAATAAAGAAGTTCGGCTCGTTATCTATTTCACTTACTAAGTTTTCTGAATTATCAGCGTCACTAGAATCGAACCCGCCACAACTACCTACGTGAGAATCTACCAGTTGTATATCGTATGACCATGCATTATCGTCAATATCTTTCAAACCAATCTCCCAACTAAAGATATAGCCGTTGTCCAATCCCCACGAGTCACAAATCTGAATAGTCCATACACCATTGAGTTTACAACCGACAAGGCTCTGGAAACTTTGATATGGATGATAGAATTGTGTTCCATTAGTAGCGTTAGAAGGTGTTACTATCAAAGCATTTGTATAGCCTCGTTCATGATTTGAATTGTCGATAAGACTTCCTTCGGCAGAAGCATACTGATAAGTGTCGCTATTCGACCAGCAATAATCGAAACCTACACCAGTTGGATTGTAGCTAGGTGTCGATATATAATTATCAAGCCCGTCATGCATGTTAGGTTTACCAAAGCCCAATGATGCTGCTTCTGTGTACCATTGGCGAGTACTATTACCATAACCTCCTGTAGAGTTATTTCCTTCTCTATAAGTTATATTTTGCCAACTAGCAAACTTATAATAATAGCCACCATAACAGAAATCAGCAGGTCTGTTACCCGAATTTATCATAGCCTGAAGCTGAGCAAGCATTTCACGAGTAGTCATACCCCTGTCAAAAGCTTTAGCTTCCTGACGAATACCAGTGGCAGTATTGTCATAACCGACAAATACTCTCATAGTAACCTGTCCATCATAAGTTCCTTGGGAACAAGTTCCATTAGCATATCCTGGGTTACGATATCTATAAAAGTTAGCATAGCATCTTATAACATTATATGGCCAATCATAAGTAGCATTGTCAAGACCTCCACCAGAAGTACCTTTTGCATCCTGAAGCAATATTGCTGTTCTAGGCTGATAGTTTGGAGTATAGCACTTAAGAGAAATCTGGACATCACCAATATGCGAGTGCTCCAAATTAATTTTTACATAATCGATATTTGAAGCATCAGTAATCACAGCATTTTCCTTGAAATCGGCAAAAGTAACATCCGAAGTATAGCATTCTCCCACACCATCGGGAATAAATTTAGGACTTGTCACTCCCTGAGTTGACTTTATTTGCAACGACTCGTTGTTAACCACAATCATAGGCTCATCTACAAAACGAGGATCTCCTACAACAATCTCCTTGCCGTTACCTACGCAAATATCGCCAGCCGATGGGTTGTCCAATGCCATTCTAAGACCATGCGACACCCATACACGCAGAGGAATCTCCTGCTTGCAATAGTGTCCATCATCAACGGTAAGCAATATATCATGACCCATAGTAGTATTAGCAACGTACGATACAGAATTGGTCTCGCTTGTAACATGTGCATGACCATCGTGACGGTTTACGTCCCACGAAAATGTTATATTATCAGGAGCACCGGCTTTCTTCTGGGCTTCTAGTACAATTGTCTCACCCTGACATACATTGAACTTCTGAATTCCGAATCTGTCAACACCTCCATCTGCAATACCCTGTGTAGCATTGCCTGCTTTTACAATATCAACATAATCACATATTCTGTATATTGCATAAAGAGTCATATTTGATCCTTGTGAAATAAAATCACCTGGAGCGTAGCTAGTACCTGAATTATCGGGCTCAGTATTCCAATTCAGGAAGACACCCTTACTGCAAGAAGGAATATCGTTAGTCACAAAAATAGGATGACCTGTTACACCGTGACTACTTGCAATTGTATTCGACACTCCCGTACATGTTGAAGCAGTATTATATTCTATTGTACATGCAGCACCTTCATATATACAGAACTTAGTATTAGGACGATTTGTATCGCAAACTCTCGAATGTCCGCTTATATTAGTATTTCCGTAATTGCCACTATTACTATAATAGGATATTACAGACCTATAACTTGTTGGTGTATAGTTGAATGTATAATTTTCACCATCAGAATTTGCCGAATTATCATCAATTACAAGCAACAGATTTTTGTCACCGCTGTATGCAAATGGTTCATCAAATGAAAATGAATTCCAGCCTTCTGCGCAATTAAGTGCTCCCGAATATACCAAATCACTTTCTGTTACATCGAGAATCCAGTCGCTTGCATTAGAAAATTCGTTTTTATTAACTTCCTTCAAGTACAGTTTCACCGAATTCTTTGCATTCATTTGACTATTATTTGCATACTGGAAACTTATAGAAGTTATCAAACCAGAAGCATTAATTTCGTCATGCTTGAACAAGATCTGTGTATATGTATAGTTATAGTTATTGTTTACAGGAACCGTATATGTAGTAGAAATAGCATCACCGATTTCTTTACATGATTCACTTTCCACAGTAACAACAAAGTAAGCATAACGTGGGCACTTGCCGTCTTCATTTGGTGTGAATGTTACCATAATAGTAGCTTCACCGACGGAAGTTCCTGTTACAACACCATCATTGTCAACTATTGCTATAGAAGGATTCAAACTCGAATATGTCAAGTTGCCTGTAGATAAGTCAATGTCTGTGTTGAGATAATCTCTTATAGAAACAACTGTTGTTCCTTCCTTCATTTGATCTCCCTCAAGAGCATTTCCTGTAACTGTTGTAAGTTCGAATGTACCTGTAACTGCAGAACAAACACATACATTATCGATAGCGACACTATAACTGAAATAATCGGTCTGACAGAACCATCTGAATGCTATATATGCATCAGCAGGCATATTATCGGGCAAAGATATCTGGTTTACGCCAGACGCTGCCGAACCAAAGTTGTACAGGAATGGTGTAGCATCGTCAACAGCAACAAAAGTAGCGGCATCATCGGGATCGGTCATATAACCCAATGTTAAAGTTCCAAAATCTACATACTGCCACCAAGCATTGAAGGTTACCATACCGCCATTCTCAAGTCCTGAAATATACGGCATTATAACGTAGTTGGTATAACCGAAATTCTCGCCATACAACTGATAGTTACCAGATGTAATTTCAATTGCAACGCTATCTTTTGCGAAATAGCCTTTATAAGCATGCGGTTCACCACCTTCATATTTACCAGTATAAATTCTGCGCCAGCAACTAGGAAGACCTGCATCTAAATGATATTCCCTATTAGCTCCTGTATATTCATCAAAGTCGAAACACTGAGGAGTCATGGTATTGCAATCTACAATCACTGCGACCTCGGTCTGCATAGCGCAATACAAAGTTTGTCCAACTGTTTTAGAAGGCAAACTTGCTGTTATTACTGCCCTACCTGCCGAATGAGCTGTTACTACACCATCACTATCAACAGTTGCAATTCTAGGATCGTTACTACTCCATTGTACTGTTGTTCCTGCAACTGTAGTAGTGTTAGTAAAATAAGTATCACTTGATAAGTCAACAGAACCATCTACACTAATTCTTACTGAAGGATTAACAAAGGCAATGTTTCCCGGACGATCTTCACAGCTTTCGACACAGAACCTAATCTGATTCTTCTCAGAAAGCAATCTGCCCGCATAAGATGATGTATTCATAGGATCATAGTTGATTCCATCGCTGTATAGAGACAATGTCTGGTTACCTGCAGCATTAAATACTAGACACGACATAGTGTTCTCGTATGTGCCGGTATTGTCATCAATTATTACAGCAATATTCCTTGCTCCATCGTATTCGATAGCATGATCGTCATTAAAATCAATTTGTGTCCATTGTCCAGATGCCATGGTTATAATTCCCGAGAATACCATGTCTTCCGGTGTAACTGTTATCCAGTCGGATGCACCACTAAACGATGTCTTGCTTGTATATACAACATACACGTCTAATGATCTTGTTCTGGCAGCGCCACTGTTATAAAACGAAATTCCATTCATAAGACCAGCAGGGCCGATCTCGGCTGCAGAATAAATCTGCTGAGTAAAGGAGTAGTTGTAATATGTATTTGAAGGCAATTCGCCATTACCTGCTGCCCCGTTACCAACCCTACGGCAAACGGAAGGAATTACTTCGCACACATTACTCCAATCGCTTTCCTCTCCAACACCACAAACAGCCTTTACACGGAAATAATAGGTTATATCTGTAACAAGTCCTGTATATTCTTTTTCTGGTGTTACATATACATCTTCACTAACAATTCCAGCAGAGAAGTCACTATGTGTGCTATACTCTATAATCCAATGGTTTGCAGAACCAGCATCCCACGAAAGCAGAGCCCCTGTTGTAGTAACGCCTGTAGCAATAAGATTGTTTGGACGCACACAATCGGGACAATTTACTGTGAAAGTTACAGGATAAGGCATTGCTCCAGAACCAGAGAATATTACGTCATCGTTTACATCATATACTACATAAGAAGTTTCATTATCAAAATTTCCAGAAATCCAATTAAAAGCTATTTCTGCACCATCTCTAACTGGGAAATATATAATGTTTACCTCATTCTCACCAGAACCAGAAGAGCCGTTTAGGTTCAGGTTGGTCAAAGTACCCAAAACCTCTCCTGTTACATCATCGGTAACACGAATAGCAGCTCCGTTCCAACTATCGCCATAACTATCAGTGAGTTCGAAACGAATTTCACACATATCACCTGTTACAAATGATGCAGTAATCGGGTCGCTATATTCGTCAATATTACATTTTGTACGAACCTGAACGGTATATGTTTCGCTCTCTGTCAAACCTGTAAGGTTTGCATGACTTTCAGACGAAACGTCAACCCAGTTTGCTCCATTGTCGATGCTATACTGCCATGTTCTTATATTACTAATAGTAATATTTGGCTCCCATGATATTTGAGCAGAATTTGCTGTTATATTTGAAACAACAAGGTTTCTTGGTCTGCGACAACTTAAAGGTGTACAATCTACTATATGGCTTACAGCATTTTCCATTGCATCTTCTCCAGAGAAGATTTCATCACCGTTTATATCATATACTAAATACGAGCAATCAGAAGAAGAAGATCCATTAGCCCATTCAAACCTGATTTCTCTTCCTTCGCATACCGAAAGAGATCCTGTTGCCGATGATTCACCACCAGCTACGGCCCATGTGTCGAGAACTATGTTAGTTAAATCATCCACAACTTTAATCGCATTGCCTTCCCAACCATTACCTTCGCTATCGTTTAGTATGTAGTTTATTTCACACATATCGCCAACAGCGCATAAATCTGTATAAAATGATACAGGTAAACTCGGCCTACTTTGATCGTTAAAGTTATCGCTACAATATGCACGCACTTCAATGCTATAAACTGTTGCTTCGGTCAAACCGCTAATAATTGCAGTTTTAGGTGTTGTACCAGTAACATTTTCGAAATCGGTCCACGCACTACCATTAAGACTATACTGCCAACGTGTTTCGTCACCGCTAGGAGTCCATTCTATAGTTGCAGTATTCAAGTCTGTTGAAACAACAGTAAGTCCCGTTGGCTTAAAGCAAGTTGGAATATAGTCGAGCATTACATTGTCAATATGCAAATTATTATCCACATTGTATTCTGTAGATTCGCCATAGAATGCAATAATTACTTCATCGTTACTATAGCTCGTAAGATCAATAGCGACATCTTCTCCCTCGAGAGCAATATCGTCGTACACATACTGAGAACCTACATTATCGTACTGACGAAGTACTGTCCAAGTTGCACCTTCATCGGTACTAATCAAGACAACAAATTTATCGTCGAGTGCACCTGTAACGGCAGGAGCAAGCGTTCCGCTAAATTTAGTCAAAGCCAGGTTGAAAGTAAGCTGAACATTAGGTTTCATAACAATAATTGGAGTAGTCAACCATCTGTAACAAGTTCCTCCATAAATGTTAACTCTGGCATGGTTACCAAAAACGCCATTACTTTCGCCGAAACTCCATCCGCTGTTTGCTGAAATGAGCGGAGAACCATTCATCACTTCGCTAAGCTTTACTGAATACTGGTTCCAATCGTTTGGCATTACAGTTCCAAATTCTTCTAAGAATACAATACCATATTTGGTTTTGAATGTTTCAGAAACTGTCCAATCAGAATAATCTCCACCACAATCTGCCTGTACCTGGAAAACATAGCTTGTAGCTGCACTAAGATTTGTAATAGTAGTATATGGATTTGTAATATTATTTATTGTTGTCCAACTATTTTCATTCGATGTTTTGTACCTCAAATTCCAAGAAGTTTCAGTTCCTCCAGCTGTCCATTCTATTGTAGCCTCGTTTGTACCAGTGGAAGTAACTATAATGTCGGTAGGTTTAGGACATGTAGGAGCTACCATTACCACTACATCATCCATATATATAGCATCACCGTTTAGGCATTTTCCTTCAAATATAACATAATATACGCCATCTGCACCTACAGTAACCGGAATATCATAATAGTACCATCCTGTAGCAAGTTCAGTGCCTAATATTTCCGAATTTATCACAGATGCCGTATTGTAACTGCGAGAAATAAATCCTAAATCCAATGCATCGTTACCATCAGATACAAGATCATCGGTCTTACTTAAATATACATTTATACCTTCCTGATAATTAATCGAAGTAGCATTTCTATAGACTCGCAATGACACTACATAATTACCTGCAGCCATTGTCAAAGCCTTTGTTACAAGATTGTGAATTGAACCATCCTTAGATTTTCTTAACTGAGCCATCGGAGGATTTGATCCTGTTCCTTGAGTAGAAGTATAGCAAGTCCATGCTCCTTCAGAATATGAGGAACCATAACCTGTTCCTTCAGAAGTTCTTTCTTGCGACCAACATATACGTGGGAATGTTACAGATGTTAATCCAGCAAAGTCTTCCGTATATCTATGATTTTCATCAACAGTAAAGTATCCGCACTCAGTTACAAACGATGCAGGATTACTCCAGTAACTCAAATTATCCACATCACATTTAGCCCTTACTCTTACATAATATACGGTACCATCATTAAGGCTTGTGATTTCTGCAGGATTTGTACTAACTTCAGCTGTTTGACTATCGGAGAAATCACTATTAGTACTATATTGCAACACCCAGTTAGTTGCAGGAGTAGGACTATTTTCTGTCCACGAAACAGTAGCTGTAGTAGTTGTGGTACTTGTTGCGACAACATCTGTTGGCGACATACACGACGGAGTCTCAATAACTCTTATAGTATAGTCATGAATAATTATAAATGTCCCGGTTGGGCAAGAATTAGCGTCTGCAGCCTCTGCAATTGATGATGTATAATTGTCATAATAAGTATCGGCTCCAGCAATACGCATACGATATTCACCCAAAGGAGTTGTTTCTGGTAATGTAAATGTCGCATTTAATGTTGTAGGACTAACACTTGATGACTCTCCTGCATACACCACCTCATCTCCATCGAATACAAAGTTATTATTAAAGTCAATCCAAATTATTGTTCCATAATCAAAATGTGTTTCATATGTAATACCTATTGTTGCTTCAATTCCAACAGGCACATCACCTACAAGATTAGAATAATTGCCATAAAATGGAGCAGTCGTCAGCTGTTCGCTATTATTTACCACATTGTCACCAAATCCAAAAGTAACATTGGTAATACCATCATTGTCAATACTTGTAGGATTAGGCTGACAATATCCTGTAAAGAAGCTATATGAGCCAGACCAATTACTATTTTCGCTGCCACAATCAGCTTGCACTTGCACTTCGTAATGAGTGTCAGCTGTAAGACCTGTAATAGTATATGGTGATTCTACATCGCTTACATTAGTCCAAGCAGCACCGGCAAGTTTGTACCTTAAATTCCAATTAGTTTCCGAGTAACCAGGAGTCCAAGTTACGGTAGCAGAAGTTTCTGTAACCGCTACAGCCAAGTTTGTTGGAATTGGACAAGTCGGAAGTGTTGTAAACGTAACAGCTCTTGACCAATCACTAACACTAATACCTCCTGGGCAGTTAGCCTGTACTCTCAACTCATATCGAGTTGCTGGTAGAAAATCATAAATTGTATAATGATTCGACACGTGGCTAACCTCAGTCCAATCGGGATCGCCATCAGCTTTGTAGCTTATGTTCCAGTCGGGTTCTGCTCCTCCTGCAGTCCAATCAAAAGTAGCATTGTATATGGCTATATCAGTAACTGTAAGCTCGGTAGGCTTAGCACAAGCCGGTGGTTCGCCAATAAAGAGACGAATCTGGTTCTTAACGTTCATATTTGTACCAGTAGCAGTTGGAGCTGTTGGATCCTGATTGTCATTATCATTATAATATCTTATTGCCTGTGATGCTGCATCAAATGTACGGAAATTAGGAGCAGTCTCATAACTGCCTGTATTGTCGTCAACAATTATAGCTACATTATGCGTTCCGCCATAAATATACGGATTGTCGAGTTCAATGGTTGTCCATGCTCCAGCAGCAAAAGTAACAGGGCCACTATATACAAGATCTGCAGCAGTAGCAGTTATCCAGTCGGATGAGCCTTCGAAAGTTTCCTTATCGGTTGCAACCATATAAATATCTAAATCACGAGTTACAGCTCCAGAACAGTAGAAGTCAACACTATAAATAGCACCAGCTCTGTTTCCAATCTCAGCAACTGTGTAAATTTGTTGTGTTAAAGAATAATTGTAGAAAGTATATGTTGGCAAATATCCATTTGTTGAATTACCTGTTCCAATAATAATCTTATCTGTAGTCTCAAAACTAATAACATCGCCCCACTCACTTTCGCCATCTATTCCGCCACAAACAGACTTAACACGTGCATAGTAAGTAGTTTCTGCAGTAAGACCTGTGAGATTTATCGAAGGCGTTCCTGTCACGTTTTCAGGAATTGCATTAGAAAAGTCGGAAGCAGTACCATATTCAAGCATCCAATCGGTAGCAGAACCTTCTTCTGTCCAGCTAAGTGTAGCAATTGTGCCATTGCCTGGTGTAAGAATAGCAGACAAAGCAGTTGGAGCAGGACATGCTTCGAGTGTTGTAAACGATGCACTATTCGACCATGCACTTACGCCATCGGTATCACCACAATTTGCACGAACTTTTACTGTATGCACCCTTGATGGTGTTAGATTTGTAAGTGTATATGGATTAGTTGTAACATCTATAATATCTTCATGACCAGGTGCATTACTTATACTAATCTGCCATGCTGTTTCGCTACCACTTGGTATCCAAACCAGATTTGCAGTTCTTGCTGCAATATTTGTAGCACGTAATGCTAAAGGAGGCAAGCATGAAGGAGCTTCAAGAACTCTTATTGTATAATCGTGAACAACAGTATAAGTACTTGTTGGGCAGGAGTTTGCATCTGCTGCATCAGCAATTGATCCAGTATTGCTATTATAATAACTATCGGCACCGGCAATACGCATACGGTAGTCGCCTATTGGTGTTGATGCAGGCAATGTAAATTTTGCGTTCAAAATGGTTGGATTAGCACTTGCTGAGGTTCCAACATATACTACTTCGTTACCTTCGAAAGTAAGATTGTTATTCAAGTCTATCCAGACTATTGTACCATAGTCATATCCAGTAGCATATGTAATACTTACAGTTGCTTCAACACCTGCTTGTACTGCACCTACCATAGATGCATAATTGCCATAATAAGGAGCATCTTCTGGCAAACCATTGACGTCTGAATTATTTACAACATCATCGCCAATACCGAAAGAAACACCAGTAATACCTTTTCCATCTCTTGAAGTAGGAGCAGGCTGGCAATATCCGGTATAAACCTGAACAGGCGAAGTCCAAGCACTTAAGTCATCAACATTGCAAACTGCCTGAACCTGTACTAGATAGTTGGTTTCTTCAGTTAATCCAGTAATTGTATAAGGACTTGTTACATCATTTACAACAGTCCAATCAGCATCGGTTGCGGCCTTATATTGCAAGTTCCACTCACCTTCGCTAGCACCAGCCGTCCAAGAGAAAGTTGCTGTAGTTACAGTAAAACCTGTACAAACAATTTCTGTTGGAACAGGGCAAGAAGGAAGAGTTGTAAAACTTACAGTATTGCTCCAGTAGCTCTTCTCGGAGCCACAGTTTGCGCGAACCTTTACCGAATAAGGAGTTTCGGGATTAAGACTTGTAAGTGTGTAAGGATTAGTAGTTACATCTACAAGGTTGTCTTCGTCACCGTTTATGCAAATCTGCCAAGCTGTTTCGTCAGCGCCGTTAGTCCAAGCCAAATCAACTGTTCTTGCTGTGAGATTTGATTTTGCCAATTCAGTAGGTCTCGAGCAAGTTGAAACTGCACCAGGGGTATATGTGAAAGTGGTCTTAGGAATGAAGTTTCTTTGGCTACCTGACACGGCATCCAAAGAACTGGAACTATATCCTTGTACACATGCTCCAGTAACGGTTTCCCCAGCGAAGGTTGCACTTTTATAGTTTCCACTTGCAGTTTGATATACACCAACTAACAAATTTCCACCATTGTAAACATAATTATCTGAAAAAGCAATAGACATAGTGCTACTTGTACCATCAAGTGTTCCAGTATAAACCGTAGTTGCTCCATCGGTGCCATAGAATGCACTTATCGAAGATTCACCTACTTCATTCAGAAATACCTGAAAAGTACCCGTCCATGCAGCAGAAGCTGGAGAAGTCAAATAGAATGTCATTTCAGATAATGTACCATTAATCATATCATCTAACTGATCCGCAGGAATTACAAACTCACACTTTAAATAGGCATCAGCCCATAATCCATGCACTGGTACATTACTATTTGTCCCCTCTCCATCATAAACCGTCAAGGTTTCCTGAGCAAATGCCTTGCCTCCGAAAACCATCGTCATGCAGAATGCCAGCATGGCAAAAAGAATTCTTAATTTGTATGCAATAAGATTATTTTCGTAGGTAATATTACCTATTTTCGAGATTTCTGCTGTATTCTTTTCATCAAATTCCTTTGATACACAAACACTTGCTTTATTATTTCCTAAAGCACCTAACATAATAGTAGAGTTCCCTCTCATACCGTAAAAATCCTTCATATTTTAAACTTAATAACCCCTTCCGGAGCAAAATAAAACTAACAAAAATGAGTTTCCCCCACCCTCATTTATTTGGCCGCAAAAGTACAATTTTATCATTTGGCGAATACAAACATATTAGTATATTATACATATTTGATAATTATTAATAATATTGCTGTATTTTTTTAGATAAAGACAAAAAAACATCAGGGAAATATAGATACATATTATGATTAATTTTAGAATAAAAAACTTTAAGTTGGTCGGAACAAGAACAAATGTTGTATAGAAAAGAAAAAAGATAAAAGATAAGAGTATGGACAAAAAAAGTTGTGGGAGAACAAATGTCCTCCCACAACTTTTATTAATGTTATGAAACTACGCTTTGGCAGTGTTGCCGCCGAAATTCATCGGCAACTTATTCGATTGGATCTGAATAGGACCGAAATTCGACTCGTATTTCTGGATATTGTCCTGAAGTGCACGGAGAAGTCTCATTGCATGTTCGGGAGTCAATATTATCCTCGACTGCACCTTCGACTTCGGCACACCCGGCATTATCCTTACGAAGTCAAGTATAAATTCCGACGAGGAGTGAGTTATCACTGCAAGGTTTGCATAGGTACCCTGTGCTACCGCCTCGTCCAATTCAATATTCAACTGGTTGGTATTCTCTGCCATAGCTATTCAAATTAAATTTCGTTTTGTTGTTCGAGTGTATCAATGTAAGGAGCAACTTCTGCCTTGTTGCAAACACGCAAACTCTGGAAGTCGCGCAGACCAGTTCCTGCTGGAATCAAGTGACCTACGATTACATTTTCCTTCATACCTTCGAGTGTATCTTCCTTAGCGCGAATTGCAGCCTCGTTCAATACCTTTGTGGTTTCCTGGAATGATGCAGCCGACATGAAGCTCGAAGTCTGCAATGCAGCCTTGGTGATACCCTGCAATACCTGGCTCGATGTTGCTGGAATTGCTGGACGGGCTTCAACCAACTTCTTGTCCTTACGCTTCAGCATCGAGTTTTCGTCGCGAAGTCTGCGGTACGAAACAATCTGTCCAGCGGTGAAGTTCTCAGAATCGCCAGCATCAACAACAACTTTCTTGTCGAAGATAGAGTCGTTTTCCTGCCTGAATTCCCACTTGTCAACCACCTGATTTTCGAGGAACTGAGTATCACCTGGATCTTCTACGAGAACCTTTCTCATCATCTGGCGTACAATAACCTCGAAGTGCTTGTTGTTGATCTTAACACCCTGCAGACGGTAAACATCCTGGATTTCGTTTACAAGATATTCCTGAACTGCGGTCGGACCCTTGATAGCAAGGATGTCGGACGGAGTGATAGCACCATCGATGAGCGGAGTACCAGCCTTAATGTAGTCGTTTGGCTGAACAAGTATCTGCTTTGACAGCGGAACCAAGTATTTCTTTGAGTTACCTTCCTTAGGAGTAATTTCGATTTCGCGGTTACCACGTTTGATCTTACCAAACTGTACAACACCGTCGATTTCGGAAACAACTGCAGGGTTGGATGGGTTACGAGCTTCGAACAACTCGGTTACACGTGGCAAACCACCCGTGATATCACCACCCTTACCTACTACCTTCGGCATTTTGATGAGGATGTCACCAGCCTTAATCTGGTCTTTCTCATTCTTCATCAGACGTGCGCCTACAGGCAAGTTGTAAACTGCAAGTACTTCCTTATTCTTGTCTATAATCTTTGCAACAGGAATCTTGGACTTATCCTTGGTTTCGGTAATTATTCTCTCGATGAAACCGGTCTGAGGAGCAATTTCCTGCTTAAAGTTGACACCTTCGACAACATCTTCGAAAATAAGCTTACCTGTATATTCGGAAATGATTACAATATTGTACTGGTCCCATTCACAAATCTTGTCGCCCTTCTTAACCATATCGCCGTTCTTGAAGTACAGACGCGAACCGTAAGGCAACGACTTGTTAACCAATGCGATCTTTGTTCCTGGGTCGAGAATCTTGAGTTCGGCCATACGGGTTACAACGATGTCAACTGGACCATCATCTTCTTCGTGCGAAACGGTACGAAGTTCATCGATTTCGAGGATACCATCATACTTTGCTGTAATTGTAGATTCGCTGGCGATGTTACCTGCGATACCACCAGAGTGGAATGTACGAAGAGTAAGCTGTGTACCAGGTTCACCGATTGACTGAGCAGCAATAACACCTACAGCCTCGCCCTTCTGAACCATCCTGTGAGTTGCAAGATTACGTCCGTAGCACTTAGCGCAAACACCTCTGTGGGATTCGCAAGTTAGAACCGAACGGATTTCCACCTTCTCAATAGGTGAATCTGCGATTATCTTTGCAATGTCCTCGGTAATTTCTTCTCCTGAAGCAACGATAAGTTCGTTGGTCTGAGGATGGAATACATCGTGAACACTAATTCTACCCAATATACGATCGTACAACGATTCAATAAGTTCGCCATCGTCCTTTCTGAGTTCCGAAACTTCGAGTCCGCGCAATGTACCGCAGTCTTCCTCGGTGATGATTACATCGTGAGCCACATCGACAAGACGACGGGTCAGGTAACCAGCATCAGCCGTCTTAAGAGCGGTATCGGCAAGACCCTTACGAGCACCGTGGCTGGAGATGAAGTATTCGAGAATCGAAAGACCTTCCTTGAAGTTAGCAAGAATTGGGTTTTCGATGATTTCGCTTGCGCCTGTACCAGACTTCTGCGGCTTAGCCATAAGACCTCTCATACCGCACAACTGGCTGATCTGTTCCTTAGAACCACGGGCACCGGAGTCAAGCATCATGTAAACTGAGTTGAAGCCCTGATCGTCGGTCGAAAGTTTCTTCATAACGGCGATACTCAACTTAGCGTTTACATTGGTCCAAACATCGATAACCTGGTTGTAACGTTCGGTATCGGTAATGAAACCGTTGCTGAAGTTGAACATGATTTCGTCAACCTGATCGTAACCGTCCTGGATAAGCTGAGCCTTTTCGTCAGGAACGATAACGTTGTCGAGGTTGAACGACAGACCGCCGATGAATGCGTTGTAGTAACCCATGTTCTTGATATCGTCGAGGAACTTAGCTGTAGTTGCAGTTCCGCACTTATTAATAAGGTTACCGATGATATCTCTCAACGATTTCTTAGTAAGGAGCTGGTTGATATAACCATATTCCTTTGGAACAACCTGGTTGAAGATTACACGACCAGTAGTTGTTTCGATAATATGTTCGATGAAGTTGCCGTTTTCGTCAACATCGTGGTGTCTAACCTTAATCTTAGCATGAAGACCGAGTTTGCCTTCGTTGTAAGCGATGATAACTTCCTGTGGACCGTAGAAAGTCTGACCTTCGCCCTGCTCGCCACTTCTTTCCTTGGTGATGTAGTACAAACCAAGAACCATATCCTGCGATGGTACAGTGATAGGCGCACCGTTTGCAGGGTTAAGGATGTTGTGCGAAGCAAGCATAAGGATCTGAGCTTCCATAACGGCAGCATTACCCAACGGCAAATGAACAGCCATCTGGTCACC
>DBYO01000037.1:1869-3943 GCA_002310235.1 Bacteroidales bacterium UBA1184 | reverse complement strand
CAAAGGTCTGAAGACCGAATTGGGAGAAGATGCTTCGCCATTTCCATCAAACTACGACGCGCTTAAGCAAGGAACCGATGTGCAGACAAAACTCAGCGGACAACCTTTCAACTACGACTTCTGCCCTGCCGAGGACTACTATCTGAAAGCACATCTCTTCGGCGACATCTTTGCCCGAGACAACCTTACCCATGCAGACCGTGAACTAATCACCGTAAGCGCTTTGAGCGGTCTGGAAAATGTAATGCCACAGTTACAGGCTCATGTGCGTGGTGCTTTGAATATGTGTGTAACAGAAGAACAGTTGCGCAACATCCCGAATTCGTTGAGGGAAAACGGACTTTCCATCGAGGCTTCGCGCTGTGAAGCCGCCATTGCTATGGCTGTTGACGGCAAGACGGATGTTGTTTGTGCACAATCGCCATGGCCCATCGGAGAACCTAATACGGCATACGCACAATATTTCATAGGCAACAGCTACCTTGCACCTATGGATGGCGGAATGGTTAATGTCAGCTTTGAACCAGGATGCCGCAACAACTGGCATATCCACCACAATCAAGTTCAGGTGCTGGTATGCGTGAGCGGTCGCGGATGGTACCAGGAATGGGGAAAGCCAGCCGTTGAGCTGAAACCCGGTGTGGTAATTGAAATTCCCGAAGGCGTAAAGCATTGGCACGGTGCTTCCAAGGACAGTTGGATGCAACACCTTACATATCATAAGGATGTTAAGGAAAATGCCAGCAATGAGTGGCTTGAGCCAGTAAGCGACGAGCAATACGAGCAGTTATAATCATTAACTAATATTGTCAATTGCCATTTTGATGTTTTTTCGTATTTTTGAACCCTAAACATAAACATATAGCTCAATGAAGAAAATAGTATTACTTGCATTTGCTACCATTTTAATGATGGTAAGCTGCACTAACCGACAGAAAGCACCGCAGTTTAAGGAAAATCCCGATATGGAATACCGCACATTGGGAAGCACAGGACTGCGTGTTGGCGTGATTGGTCTTGGATGCGGAGGATTCGATGAAATTGACTCCACCGCTTCGCGCGAACTCGTCACATACGCCCTCGACCACGGCATGAACTACATGGACCTTTACGACGCAAATCCAAAGGTTCGCAGCAACATAGGTTACGGACTTGGCGACCGCCGTGCAGAAATGATTATACAAGGTCACATTGGTTGCTGGTGGAACGGCGACAGCTACGAGCGCACCCGCGATGTGGAAAAATGCAAAATCGGTTTCGAAGACCTATTGGAACGACTGCACACCGATTACATTGATGTCGGCATGATTCATATCGTTGACAAGATGGAAGAATGGCAGGAGATACAGGGAAGCCCCTATCTGCAATATGTGCAGGACCTGAAGGCGCAGGGAAAAATCAAGCACATAGGTCTAAGCAGCCACAATGCCGAAGTTGCACTTGCCATCGCCAAGAGCGGACTGGTAGAGGTTATCATGTTCAGTCTCAACCCAGCATTCGACCGTGTACTGTCGGACAAGAATCCTTGGGATTCAAAGACTTTCGATGAGATGCTACCAGGAATTGACCCAGTCCGCGTGGAATTGTACGACTACTGCGCCCAGCACGACATTGCCATCACGGTTATGAAAACCTTCGGCGGAGGAGACCGTCTGCTCGATGCCGAGAAATCGCCACTGAAGATTGCGCTTACCCGCGACCAGTGTTTTGCGTATGTGCTGGCAAAACCTTGCGTAAAAGTGGCTCTTTGCAGTATCGACAGTGCCAGCAAGGTTGACGAATACCTGCACTACCTTAAGGCTACCGACGAGGAAAAGGATTACAATTCAGCACTCAGCAAGCAAACAGCGCAAAACGATATGGACAAAGGTGCATGCACCTATTGCAACCATTGTATGCCCTGCAGTGCCGGCATTCCGATTGCAAAGGTAAACGAACTGCTCGACAAGGCAGAAAAAGACGGACTTACAGCCGAATTGCAGGCTAAATACGATTCGCTGCCCCACCATGCAGGCGAATGCACGCATTGCGGTGCTTGCCTAAGCCGTTGTCCGTTCGGAGTTGACATACCAAC
>DBYO01000037.1:554-1856 GCA_002310235.1 Bacteroidales bacterium UBA1184 | reverse complement strand
AGCAAAGGAAGTGTTCGGAAAATGAAAGTTATGGTCAACATATTAGCTTTTGCCATGCTGTTTTTCGCTTCGTGTACGAAAGAAGAACCTGATATGCCAACGCCAGCATCTGTAAAGACAATGCAACTTTCGATTGGCAACAAGATTTTCACTGCCACACTCGAAGACAACAGTAGTGCAGAAAGTTTTTACGCACTATTGCCGACTACCTTGGAAATGAACGAGTTGAACGGAAACGAAAAATACAATTATCTCGAAACCACCCTGCCCGTCAACAGCATCCGTCCAGGAACCATCAACGCTGGCGACATTATGCTTTACGGGGACAACTGCATAGTGGTGTTCTACGAAACTTTCAAGTCATCGTACAGCTATTCGCCAATCGGACATATAAATGATATCCAACAACTTAAAGAAGCACTTGGCACAGGAAACATAACAATAAAATTCAGCAAGCAATGACAGACAACCCTACAGGAAAAGACTATGTCGGCAGCGACGACCTCTATGCCGATGTGCAACGGACAATGAAACTGTGTGCCGAAATGAATACCGGCTATCACAACGAAGCGGAAGTCAGAGACTACTTACGACAGATAACAGGCAGCAACATCGACGAGACCGTGCGCGTGTTTCCTCCGTTTAACATCAATTATGGCCTTACAACACGCTTTGGCCGCGACTGTTTTGTAAACTTCGGCTGTACATTCCTTGCTCTCGGAGGCATAACAATCGAAGACGGCGCATTTATCGGACCGCATTGTGTACTTGCTACCGAATATCATCCCGAAGACCCTGCCACGCGTCATTCGTTGCTCACAAAGCCCATTGTCGTCGGACGCAATGCTTGGCTCGGTGCCGATGTGAAGGTTCATGCTGGCGTTACCATCGGCGAAAATGCCATAGTTGCTGCGGGAAGCGTTGTTACCAAGGATGTGCCAGCCAATATGGTAGTTGCTGGAAGTCCTGCCAGAATAATTAGAGAAATAAAAGAAAACAAATAACAAATACAACTATTTGATTATGAAGCAAATTACATTAATAATCGCAATATGCTGCCTACTGTCGGGCGCATACGCACAAAACAAACAAGCAAAGGAGAATACCGAAATGAAAAAGACATTAGTAGTTTATTTTTCGGCTACCGGCACTACAAAGTCCGCAGCCCAAAGGTTGGCAAAGGAAAAGAACGCCGACCTGTTCGAAATCGTACCAGAGAAGCCCTACACTGCCGCCGACCTCGACTGGCGTGACAAGCAGTCGCGTTCAACGCTGGAAATGAAGGACAAGAGTTCGCGTCCG
>DBYO01000037.1:0-542 GCA_002310235.1 Bacteroidales bacterium UBA1184 | reverse complement strand
TATGGTGGTACACAGCACCGACAATCATCAACACATTCATCGAGGCTCACGACCTTAGCGGCAAGGTGCTGAATGTGTTTGCAACCAGCGGTGGTAGCGGAGTCGAAGGTTCTGCAAAAGACTTGAAAAAGGCCTATCCGCAATACACTTGGGGCGAAAGCAGACTTATGAATTAATCCTGTAAATAAGCGACAATGAAGAAATTAGCATTATTTGCAACGATAGTCATATTGGCGACTGCCTGCAACGAAAAAACGCAACCAACAGAAACAAAAGAGGAAATGAAACAGGAATTACAACTCACGCAGGAATGGGACAAGGTTTTTCCACTCAGCGACAAAGTTGACCACCGCAAGGTTACATTTGAAACACAGTACGGACTGACATTAGCCGCCGACCTTTATACGCCAAAGGCAGAAGCTGTTGCGGATTTGAAATCCGCAACTCAAGAACCGGGGATTTCTAATCCCCTCCTCCCTGCCATCGCCGTGAGCGGTCCCTTCGGTGCTGTCAAGGAGCAGTCGAGCGGACTCTATGCCATG
>DBYO01000046.1:5263-5588 GCA_002310235.1 Bacteroidales bacterium UBA1184 | reverse complement strand
CAGGATGCCCAAACGCCGTTCTTCGATGCAAACGCCTCGGCACGACCGAGAACTATACAGTTTACAACGATAAGCGGAATGAACAAGCCCAATGTTTCGTAAATACCCGGCAAGTAAGCCTGCATAAGCAAGTCGATTACCGTTACGAACGATGCGATTACCACGATGTACGATGGAATACGCACCTTGTCGGGGATAAGGTTCTTGATTAGCGATATTACTATGTTGGAGCATACGAGAACGAATGTCGTCGCAAGACCCATGCTCAAGCCGTTTATTGCCGACGTGGTGGTTCCCAATGTCGGGCAGCAGCCGAGCAACATTA
>DBYO01000046.1:4863-5213 GCA_002310235.1 Bacteroidales bacterium UBA1184 | reverse complement strand
AGTTATTCATTGTCCTGTCCTCCTTCATTTTCTGCAACTTCGGTTGGTTCTGCAGTCGCTTCAGCCTTTGCCTCTTCTGCTGCAGGTTGTGCTTCGGTTGCTGTGTTTGACGATTGAGAAGCTGTGTAGGTTGCGTAAGCCTTGTTGAGAGCATCGCAGAAAGCACGCGACGAGATTGTTGCTGCTGTGATAGCATCAACATCGCCACCATCCTTCTTTACCTTTGCAGGAGTAGAAAGGTCCTTGCCAATTACATTTCCCTTTCCGCCTTCCTGGAACCAGTCGCCCATCTTCGAACCAAGACCGGCGGTTTCCTTATGTTCCAAAACGGTGTATCCGAAAATCTTGCC
>DBYO01000046.1:0-4730 GCA_002310235.1 Bacteroidales bacterium UBA1184 | reverse complement strand
GGGAGCACCTTCATAAGACCTTCGTTCAACTTCTTTTCTTTCACCTGTGCAATAGGCTCCTGGGTAAAGTAATATACGAAACCGAGAGCCACGGCTGCCACTACTGTAATCACGAACAGCGTGAGCACCATATTTATTAAAGAACTTTGTTTCTTTGCCATGATAATTCTTTTTTAGGTTCCACAATTATTTCTTTACCTCTTCCTTTGGCGGCTTTACAACCTCACCGAAACGCTTCGGCTTGCACCAGTTGTTAATCAGCGGAACAAGTGCGTTCATAATAAGGATTGCGAACGACATACCTTCTGGATACGAACCCCAGGTTCTGATTAAGATGGTGATGATACCGATACCAACACCGTAAACCAACATTCCCTTGCCAGTCATTGGCGAAGTTACCATATCGGTTGCCATGTAGATAGCACCGAGCAGGGCACCACCGGCGAGGATATGGAACAGCGGGTCGGCATACTTGGTCGGGTCAACGCCCCAGAGGATTGCCGAGAATGCTGCCATAGTTCCGAGAACTGCTACTGGGATATGCCAGGTTATAACCTTGCGGATAAGCAGGAAGATACCGCCAATGAGCAGTGCTATTGCCGACATTTCTCCGAGCGAACCGCCCATGTTGCCGATAAACATATCCATATAGTTGTAATCAACCATCTGTCCTTCGTTGAGAAGTCCCAGTGGAGTTGGACCTGTTACTGCATCGAGAGCCTTGATGTCCCAAATCGGCTGCGGAGTTGGCCAGGTGGTCATCTGCGACGGGAACGAAATGAGCAGGAATACACGACCTACGATTGCAGGGTTGAACGGGTTGTTGCCAAGTCCGCCGAAAGTCATCTTTGCAATTCCTATTGCTACGATTGCACCTATAACAATAATCCACCAGTCGAGGTTTGCCGGAACGTTGAATGCCAGAAGCATACCTGTAACGATTGCAGAACCGTCGAAAATAGTGGTCTTTCCCTTCAATAAGAACTTCTGAATCAGCCATTCAACAGCCATACAAGCAACTATCGAGATTAATGTAACCCTGATAGCGTTGAGTCCGAAGAAGTAAACCGATACGCAGAAGGCCGGTAGCAGCGCAATTACCACGCTGTACATTATCTTTTTCACCGACTCGTTGCTGTGAACGTGCGGTGACATTGCGATTGCTAATCTATTTTCTGCCATAGCTGTTACTATTTTTTAGACCTTAAAATTTTTGTTACTGTCGCTTTACCGTAGCGGATGTAGTCGGTAATAGGAATTCCTGCCGGGCAGGTGAAGCTGCACGAACCGCATTCGATGCAGTCGAGCACTCTTTCTTCCTTCAAAGCGTCGAAGTCGCGAATCTTGGCGAGGTTCTTGAGCAAGTAAGGTTCAAGACCCATGCAGCAAGCGCTTACGCACTTTCCGCAGCGAATGCAAGCATTTTCTTCCATACGGACACTTTCGCTCTGCTTGAACATCAGCACGCCTGAGGTACCCTTTGTTACAGGTACTTCCAACGACTTCACAGCCTTACCCATCATAGGTCCGCCGTTTACTACCTTGCCGGTGTCTTCGGGCAAACCGCCAACTGCTGCAATGAGGTGGCTCAACGGAGTACCAACCCTTGCAAGTATGTTCTTCGGCGACTTAACCGACTTACCAGTTACAGTTACAACGCGCTCGAACAGAGGCTTGTTCTTCTGTACGGCTTCGTAGATTGCGAAGGTAGAACCAACATTCTGAACTACACAGCCAACATCGATAGGCAATGCTGGAGGAGCAGGAATTTCGCGGTTTACGGTAGCCTTGATAAGCTGTTTTTCACCACCTTGCGGATATTTAACCTTCAAAGGCATAACGGTGATTCCGTATTTCTTAGCTGCTTCGGTCATCTTGGCTATTGCATCGGGCTTGTTGTTCTCGATACCGATGATGATTTTTTCGGCACCGGTAGCCTTCTGTATAATCTTGCAGCCAACCATTATTTCCTCTGTATGCTCGAGCATAAGACGGTGGTCGGCAGTAAGGTAAGGTTCGCATTCAACACCATTTATAATAAGGTGCTCGCATTTCTTGCCCTGTGGAATCGACAACTTAACATGAGCCGGGAAAGTTGCACCGCCAGTACCAACAATACCGCATTCGGCAATCTTGGCGCGGATTTCTTCGGCGCTCATTGTGATTTCGGTCTTCAGGTCGGGAGTGCGGTCGATGGTTTCGAGCCATTCGTCGCCTTCGACATTGATGAAGATGCAAGTATTCTTGTAGCCCGAAGTGTCGATTGTCTTCTCAATCTTAGCAACAGTACCCGATACCGACGAATGTATGTTTGCCGATACGAATCCTGTGCTCTTTGCGATGAGCTGACCGACCTTTACGGTNNGCAACAACCGGTTCGGCAGGAGCACCTATGTGCTGAGCAATAGGAATCATGACCTGCTTGGGCAGTTCTATTCTTTCGATAGGATTTCCTTTTGAAATCTTATTTTCTTGTGGATGAACACCACCTTTTGGAAAAGTTCTTAACACGATGAGTCCTCCTGAGTTTAGTTGTTATTTACATTGTTTTCTACCACTGTAGCTTCGGCTGGTGCTGCTGGTGCAGGAGCTGGCTGTGCTTCGGGCTTCGGAGCTGGCGGAGTTGCCGGCTTAGGCGGGAAGTTTACAGCGTTGATTGCACCTGTCGGGCATTCTGCTACGCACTTGCGGCACATCTTGCACTTTGTGAAGTCGATATATGCAACATTGTTCTCGACGGTGATAGCCTCGAACGGGCAAGCCTTTGCGCACTTACCGCAACCTATACAAGCAGCCTTGCAGGCCTTCATAGCCTCGCCGCCCTTGTCCTTGTTGATACAGCCGACATAAACACGACGATCGTTCTTGCCACGGGCGCGAACCTCGATGACACCGCGCGGACACATCTTGGCGCAACCGCCGCAACCACCGCACTTGTCGTAGTCGATTTCGGGAAGTCCCGTTTCCTGGTTAATAGATATTGCACCGAAATGGCATCCAGCAACGCAGTCGCCATAGCCAAGGCAACCGTACTGGCAGCCGGTGTCACCGCTCGATGTAGCGTGAGCGATAGCGCAGGTCTTGGCTCCGTCGTAGGTCGAAGTCTGCGGACGCTTATCGTGAGAACCGCCGCATCTAACGACTGCAACCATAGGTTCTTTTTCCTCGGCTACAAGTCCCATAACGGCAGCAACCTTGCTCATGGCAGCATTACCACCTGCTGGGCAGTACTTGCCATCGAGATTACCGCTTTTCACAACGGCTTCCGACAAACCCCTACAACCGGGGAATCCGCATCCACCGCAATTTGCACCCGGCAGGCACGCTTCCACTTCGTCGATGCGCGGGTCCTCTTCTACCTTGAATTTCTTGGCGACAAAGAACAGTATTATCGCTAACACTATTCCTAGCGCACACAAAGGTATCACAGTCCAAATTACAATCTCCATAAATTCACTGATTTTAAATTATTAATTTTTGTTTCTGATTTCCTATGTTTTAAAGTTTCTGGGTTTCTAAGTTTCTTTGTTTCTGGTTATTTATATGTTTTAATTTGTTTGATGATTTATAGTTTTATTAGATTAAGTCCATATTTCTGGTATTTAGGAAATTTACTGTCACTGCTAATTAGTGGCATATTCTCTGTTATTGCTTGCGAAATGATGAGCCTGTCGCTCGGGTCGTTGTGGTCAGACACTACTGGCAATTTCGCCATAGTTTGCAAATGTTCCTTCGCCACATATTTCACAACCATATTAAGTTTGTTTTCAACGAAATCAAATATTTCAAAGTCGGCAGGTTTTTTGCCTTTCTGAAATTGTATTTTTCCGTTCTGGAATAAATGGGTAATCTCTTTTATGCTTTCAGAACTTACATATATGAGATTTTCGTAGTCGCACAATATATATTCAACATCATCGCTGACTTGCCGGCCTTCGATTATGCTCACAAACAGACAAGTGTCTATAAGATACCTCATTTGTTTACCGCTCTTCTGTCAACAACAACGACAATGCCACCCTTATTCTGCATCATCCACATCCCAAGTTTCGATATACGCTTAGGCATACGCTTCTTTTGTTTTGCAACCTTCTTTTCCATTTTAACGAATTTTTTGCAAAGGTAACAAAAAAATAAATTGTACACCCAAAAACATAACTTTCATTTCGCTTTTATAATTTGGTTTTTGCATAGTATTTTGATATGGCAATTCAAAAAAAAGTCCGACAATCGCCGGACTTTTATCGTATGTTTCGCAGATTTCTATTCCTTCACAAACCTTCGCAGGCTGAGTGTAGTCGAAGCCGCGTGGATTCTCACAACATACACCCCACTCCTCAAATCTTCCACATCGCAAACCGCATTGTCTGCGTTTACCTCAATGCGCTTAACAACCTGTCCAAGCGTATTTACAATCTCTATCTCGGAAATTGGTTCCGTGGATGTGATGTTGAGAATGTCGGTAACTGGAGTTGGGAAAACAGAAATTTCCGCCGTACCATTCTGCGAAATTCCGCTTAAAATATTCAAATGTAGTGTTACGATTGAATCACAGCCGTTTGCAGAAGTGAAATTCTGCGTATAGTCACCCGTTTCGGTGTACTCGGTGCCGTTCCAAGTGTATGGATTTGTTGCCGATTCTGTGAAACTATAATGCACGGAATTGTTAATGGTAAGATGAAGTGTTACAATGCTGTCGCAACCGTTTGATGCCGTAAGTATCTGTACAT
>DBYO01000003.1:1414-6086 GCA_002310235.1 Bacteroidales bacterium UBA1184 | reverse complement strand
CCTGTCCATGCCGAGTTTGGTTCAAGTGTCAATTCTTCGAAATCAACAACTTGCGAAAAGCAAGAAAATGCACATAAAAGTGCAACGACCATTAGTACAAATTTTTTCATACCTATATAAAATTAAATTAATAAATAAATACAAAAGAACATTAGGCCGCCAAAACTCATAGTCACGGGAAAATATAAAGTATTTATATGTCAGGCTCTATCTCCCGAAAGCCATATATTTTGACTGCAAAAGGCAGGTCTTCTGACTTGTTCCGAACTGCGCGTCTTCCCATAACCGTGAGGATTACAGTGACATGCTACGCAGCCCACATAAGGAACTTACAGCAGCGGGTACTGTGCGTGAATCTCACACGCTTCCCTTAACCGTTTGCGCCGCAAAAGTAGTAAAATTATTTCGCACGGCAAATCACAATTCCGATGTTTTTTAGCACAATATGAAGTAAATTCGGCACACACATTTCCAAAATCAAACAAATCGTAAATCGTAATTCTTAAATCGTAAATATAATTGTATTTTTGCAACCCGAAAACAACACAGTATGGACAAGAACACAAATAACTCAAAATACAAGTTCGACTACGACGAAGTAGCCGGCATAATTCATGTCACAAACCTTGAAACAGGCGAAGAGTATGACCTCCTGAAAGAAGACACAGGCTGGTACGATCCAGATTACGAATTCAGCGTATAAATAAATCCGTGGTGCGATTTTGACTCAATTATGATACTATTGCGCCAAAACAAAAATTGCAAGCATCTAATTTAAAAACACTTGCGACTTTGTTATCGTAGCCCGACCGGGAATCGAACCCGAATCTACGGTTTAGGAAACCGCCATTCTATCCATTGAACTATCAGGCCATCCAATTTTGAGACCGCAAAGATAATACTTTTTTTGTTTCGCAACGAGATTTTTTCAAAGCGAGCATTACGAAAAAATTTCAGCTTCGGCCTAATGTTGTCAGTTTGTGCATGTTCTTTTGCACCCGAAAACTAAAACATATTAGGCAATGGGAAGTTTTAAAACAGGATTCGGACGGCAACTTGGACGACTAGGAGCAAATGCCGTAGGAAACAGGATCGCAGAATCGTTGGGATTAGACCAAAGCGAACATCGCACATACCACCGTGGCAAGGAAAAATCAGAGGAACACAAGCAGGACTTGGAAGACGCCGCTATGCTAAACTCTATAGATGCCGCAGTAATCAATAATATCGACGAAATTAGGGACATCGTCTTTGCCGATGACAAAAAGACACTGCTTAACCAACTGGAATCATTGGAGGTTCAATTGGCATCGGAATCGTGGAAACACATATTCGATGCAGAAAACCGAGTACGCAACAAATACACCGATGCTCTTTTCAGCAAATTCTGCAAGGGAATATCGCGACTAGATAGGATTGACCCGTTAGCGGAAGGCATTGTACACCTGAAATGGAAACGATACACATCGAGGTGGCGGAAAATAATTGGGAAATCAGGACTATTCATAATTTTGTATGCAATTGTATTCGGCGGTCTCGCATTTTGCGCAATTTACGAATGGTATCGCAGTTTATCTACAACTTACATTGTCTTGTTTTGGATTGGAGTTATTGTTTACACCTTGCTACGAATTTACATCACATATTTTAGACAAATAAACCGACTCATTAAAGCGAAACGACAAAAACCAGAAAAAGCTTGATTATAAAAGAAAATAATGTATTTTTGCAGATAAAATCATCAAATATGACACCTATAGTACAATTTCAGCGATATGTATGGTTGGTTAACACACTATATTCGTCGGGACCAATCACCAAGGAAGAAATTGACCGCAAATGGAGCCTTTCGTACCGGAACAACAATCACGAAAACCATATTCCAGAACGGACATTCTACCGCGATTTGCGAGCAATCGAAAGCATTTTCGGCGTGGAAATCAACTGCAACCGCTCAAACAACAAGTACGAGATTATTACCAACCTGAAAGATGCCTCATTCGAAAAATGGCTTGTAGAAACAATATCGCTGAGCAACTTCGTTATGGAATGTAAGGACATAAGGAAACAAATACTTGTCGAGCAGATGCCGTCGGGAAACAACTATCTAAGTCCGATTGTGAATGCCATTAAAACCAATCGCGCACTATCTGTCACATACCAAAGTTATTTTAGCGAGACAAAATCGCAGTTCGAAATGGAACCATATTGTTTAAAATCATTCAAGAGACGCTGGTATGTGCTGGCAAGGACAAATGTACACGACGGTTTGCGAGTTTTTGCACTCGACAGGTTCTCGGAAATGAACATTACCGACAGAAAATATTCCATACCGCACAATTTTGATGCAGAAAAATATTTCCGCGACTATTATGGCGTAATTATGAACGAAAAGCCAGAAATTGTGCGTATCTGGGCGACATCATTCCGGGCAATGTACCTGCGTTCTTTGCCACTACACCATTCGCAGAAGGAGATTGAAACCGTTCCAGAAAGCACCTTTGGTAAAAATGACGGATATTCAATATTCGAACTGAAGATTGCCACCACATTCGACTTCATTCAGGAATTGCGCTCTATGGGAGCAGAAGTCAAGGTGTTGGCACCGCAAAGATTGGTAGATTGGATGAAATACGATGCAGAGAAGATAAATGAATTATATAAGTAAGTTCACAAACATATTAATATAAATAACTTAACAACAATAATTATGTACAAAAGATTAGAACAGCTACTCAATGACCTTGAGAAAATGAATCTTAAACCATTTATCGGTTATGGAAACCCTGATGCCAAGATTTTAATTGTAGGAAAAGAGTGTACCGCAGAAGAAGGCAGTGATAATTGGAAAAAATTTTATGCACCAAATTTCAATCAATGGAAAAAGAGTTTTGAAGGACATGGTTTTGGTTTTAAATCTGGTATAGAACCATACGACTTTGAGCATGGAAACTTCCACCCTATAAATCCATATTACAAATTGGAAAACAAGAAGCAATCCAAGAACAAAGAAATTGGCAGACCAAGCGCAACCTACTATTACTATCAACGACTAATAGACAAGATAAGGGCTTGCAACGGTAAAGAATACAAGAAATCCGATTATATAGACTTTTTCAACGACTGTTTCATTACGGAATTGAACGACATTTGTCGTCCTAATGATTCAGGACTAAAGAAACCTGAACACAAAAAGATAGAAGACAGCATTAGGGACAGATTTGATTGGATGCGAAGAACGAATTTTTTCAATCAGTTTAAGGTTGTGATTATCGCCTGTGGTCCGTATGCAAATGCAATTAAGAAATATGAAATACTTCGTTCCGACTTATTTGGCAATGCATATATTGTGTATTGCCACCAACTTTCATATTGGGACAAAAATATAGACAATGAAATACCAAATATACAAAAGACTTTAAGAAATGAACAATAACAACCCAAACGAAAATCACGAGTATCATTCCAACGACACCAACAAAGAATTTGAATACTACAAGGAACTTGTTGAATTTAACGAAAACGCTGACAGCATTGACTATTTGAAATTTGCTTATTCGGAGGAGGAGGAAATGCTGACGGGCAACCGCCAAAAGATTTTTGCCGAAATTGTTCGCGAATATTTTGAGGAGTTGGGAATGCAGTCGGACACCACCACAGACTATATAATACCGATGTACCTTGATGAGATTGCCGCCCCAATGGATAATCTGGCATATATGTATATGGAGCGCAACGAATACGATAAGGCATTGCCGCTTCTGGAAAAGACATTGCCACTGTACAGAGTATTGGAAATTACCAAACCAGATTATTCCTATCAGCGCTACTATGCTACGGAACGGATGATTAAATGCCTGCACAAGCTTGGTCACGAACTTTTGGCAATGTACTACGAGTTCGAGCTGCTGTATCTTAAGAGCACTTTGCCCAAGTTGCACAAAGAGGAAATGATTGAAGAGAATGAAAACATCAATCAAACTATGGATGATTGGGAATCAGAATGACACAACAGGGAAAAACGGCGATGCCATTGAACTTTGAAATCCTGAACACCGACGCAAAGCATTGCGTCGCTACAATCCCTAAACGTTGAATCCTTGAACCCCTTGAACGTTGAACATTTTGAACCCATAAACCTTGAACCCTTTTAACACTATTTAAACATTTATCTAATTCAATTTTAGTTTTATATAATTGCATAATAACATAAATTTGCAACTGCAAAAACTAAAAAAGGAATATGGACAAAAAGAAACAAAATCTACCGGCACTCATACTCAACTGCGTAGCACTCGGACTGGGTGTTGCTTGCGTTGTATTAAGCATTCTGTCGAAAGGCACAATGAAGGACATAATTATGATGATGTCATCGGCAATAGTATGCCTGTCGGCCTCGGTAATGAATAGAAACAAGGAATAATAACGAATAAAAGTTTCAGATTATGGAAATTGACATAAGAGAACTGAACGAAAGAGTTCAGAGAGAAAGTTCATTCATCGACATCGTAAACATGGAGATGTCGAAGACCATCGTGGGACAGAAGCACCTGGTTGAAGGTCTGCTCATCGGATTGCTTTCCGACGGACATATCCTGCTCGAAGGTGTTCCTGGTCTAGCAAAGACATTGGCAATCAACACGCTAGCAACCGCCATCGACGCCAAGTTCTC
>DBYO01000003.1:327-1404 GCA_002310235.1 Bacteroidales bacterium UBA1184 | reverse complement strand
CCCGACCTTCTGCCTGCCGACCTCATCGGTACTATGATATACAGCCAGAAGAACGAGGACTTCATCGTGAAGAAAGGTCCTGTCTTCGCAAACTTCATACTTGCCGACGAAATCAACCGTGCACCGGCAAAGGTTCAGTCGGCTCTGCTCGAGGCAATGCAGGAACGCCAGGTAACCATTGGCGAACACACCTACAAGATGGACAACCCATTCCTCGTAATGGCAACTCAAAACCCGATAGAACAGGAAGGTACGTATCCGCTTCCAGAAGCACAGGTTGACCGTTTCATGCTGAAGGTAAAAATCGACTACCCCGAATTCGAGGAGGAAAGACTTGTCATCCGCTCGAACCTTGCAAAGCAGAAAGTACAGGTAAACCCAGTTCTGAAGCCAGAAGACATCGTAAAGGCCCGCGAAGTTGTAGCAGATGTTTACCTCGACGAAAAGATTGAACGCTATATCCTCGACATAGTATTTGCAACCCGTTTCCCCGAACGCTACCAGCTCGACAAACTCAAGAGCATGATTGCCTACGGAGGTTCGCCACGTGCATCAATCAACCTTGCCAAGGCTGCAAAGGCATACGCTTTCATCAAGCGCAGAGGATATGTAATCCCCGAAGATGTCCGCGCAGTTTGCCACGACATTCTCAACCACCGTATCGGACTCACCTACGAAGCCGAAGCCGAAAACATCTCAACCGAGGAAATCATCAGCGAAATCCTCAACAGGGTTGATGTTCCGTAGTAGAGATGTTGCGCGCAACATCTCAAAAACGAGGAACATCATCAATAAAAATGTAAAGGAATAAATTATGGATTCATCGGAACTACTGAAGAAAGTTCGCAAGATTGAAATAAAGAGCCGAATGCTCTCAAACCATATCTTTGCTGGCGAATACCACTCAGCATTCAAGGGCAAGGGTATGACTTTCAGCGAAGTGCGCGGATACCAGTACGGCGACCCGATAAAGGACATCGACTGGCATGTGACCGCCCGCTTCAACCAGCCGTACATAAAGGTGTTCGAGGAAGAGCGCGAACTTACCGTGATGCTGCTCATAGATGTGAGCGGTTC
>DBYO01000003.1:0-173 GCA_002310235.1 Bacteroidales bacterium UBA1184 | reverse complement strand
ATCCGCGAACTGCTCGACTTCAAGCCCGAAAGTTCGCAGACCAACATCAACGAAGCCCTGAAATTCCTCACCAACGCCATCAAGAAGCGTAGCGCAGCATTCATTATTTCCGACTTCATGTCGCCCGACTTCTCCGAATCGCTAAAGATTGCCGCTTCGAAGCACGACATTGC
>DBYO01000039.1 GCA_002310235.1 Bacteroidales bacterium UBA1184 | reverse complement strand
GCTCCCATGTAGATGCGGCTGTACGACACCACTGCTGCCCAAATGAACATCACCCAGCCGATTTTGCTGTAATGCTGTTTCATCGTCATAAAGACGAGCGAGGCTAAAGCAAAGGTGTTGGCGGCATGCGACGACATGAAACTGTACATTCCGCCGCAATGGCCGTCAGGCAGGTATACCAAATCTTGTATCAACGGGTCATGGCAGGGGCGAAGCCTATGAACGGCAAAGAGGCATGGGATGTCTGCTTGAAGATGCGCGACAACGGCGTCCTCGCCAAGCCAACTCACCAGCACATCATCCGCTTCGCTCCACCTTTAGTGATCACCGAAGCCGAACTCCGCGACGCTATCGAGAGAATCAAGAAATCGATAATGTCGTTCTAAGACAAGCTGTCTACGACAGACATGTTTAATATCAGACAGGATTGACAAGATTAACAGGATTTTGGACGACCAAATAACTTGTAAATCTTGTTAACCCTGTCTAAATTTTACTTGTCAATATAAATCCAGTCCTCATCAACAAGATAAACATTGTCATAGCTCTTCGGGAGGTGAATTGTCCAAATCAGACTGCCGGAGCTGTCGATGAGGCTTAGCTTGTTCGCCTTTTTCCAGTAATAAGATAGGAGAAAATCGCCGTCCGATTTCTGAATAGCGTCTGCAAGGATAAAATCGGATTCAGCGATGCCGTGCCTCAAGTCGAAATGCGCGTTTTCGTTCGGGAATGGCAACTCTATCTGGTTCCCATTTTCGTAATTCGTTATCACAGGCGCCGCATTGAAATAAGCGTTCTGGCTGTCGATTTTGATGAGACAAAGGCTCGTCCCAAGACCGTGTTTTTCGTTAAACTCGGGAATAAAGGCATAGTCAATCAACGACTTGAACCTGATTTCGCCGTCACGCCGCTCCATACGGCAAAGAATCCGTTTTTCGCTTTTTTCCTTTTGCGAAACACCCAAAACGATATTGTCCCAATCTTTGATTAAAAACACACAGTTTTGCCAGGCACAGACTTCGAAATCTTTGAATCTCAACGAGTCGCGGAACCGCAAAGGATAAACCTCTGTGATTTCCAGATTTTTGTCAAGCCCAACGATTGTAGTCTCATTCAAAATCCTTACAGTCGAGTCCTGATGCTCCTCGTTGAAATACGTGTCCGTGTGATTCACATTGACAAGCAGAAACAGCGTGTCCTGAAAAACGCAGCCGTTGTCGATCTTTATCTTGCCGAAATCCGGGATGTAGCGCGATATTTCATCAGAATATCTGCGAACCTCTCTCAAAGTCTTTCTGTCGCCGAAAATGTCGAAATAAAGCTTCTCAAGATCGGTTTTCGAGAAATCCTGGCTGGCAACATGCTTGAAGTCCTTATCAAAAAGATGCAATTCATGATAGGCGAAATCCATAAATAAATTGTTGTCGTTCAATGTGATGCATCTGTTGCTGGCTGATAAGACTATGTCTTCAGGCAATTTGACGACTTTATCTTCGAATGCGTTATCATGCTGAAGCTTTTTTAATACAGGTATCCATTTCTTGCTTTGATTAAGTTCGGCGTCAAAAACAAGTTTGCCGTCTTTGTAAAGATACAGCCATGGAAATATGTTGTGTGTCAATGAATCGAACATCGAGTCATCGCAAACGATGTCGTAGCTGCGGCTTATTTTCAGGAATTTGTCTGAAAACTTTTGCGCCTCGTTTGGGTCCGTTGTCTCGAACAGCAGATGCAGGTTGCAATCCTCGCTTATGCTGTCGAGGAAGCGGTATTCGTTGTAGCAGTTCGGGCACAGGTTGGTGTTTGCTGTGACGATGACCTCGATGTCCGGCTTGTGCGAACAGGCCATAGTAGTTAAGAGAATAGAGAATAACAGAAGTTTTTTCATGGCAATTTTGTTTGTTTATCATTGTGGCGCGGCATGAAAGTTATTAACAATTCAGCAGGTTCCGTCAAGCCGCGCCATGTTGTTCCCCTTTAAGTATCGTTGTCATTCCGAGCCGCAAGGCGAGGAATCTCATCCTATTCCTTCACAATTCTCTCCGAAAACTCCTTACCATCCGCCATTCTGATTTTCAAGATATAAACCCCGGCGTTGAGGTTTTCAACGTTGACGGTTGTTTGTTGTAGAGACGCGCCATGGCACGTCTCTACAAGGCGGCCGTCCAGCGAATAGATGTTTACCTCCTGGCAGGTTGAATTCTCAGCAAAGCTGATGCTGACAATGTCTTTGGCGGGGTTGGGATAGCAGAGGAATGGCTTTTCTGAAGATGACAATTCATCAGTTGACAGATAGTTGTCGAAGACAACGGCATAGATATCCTTCGACTCATACCATGATAGTTCGTCAGAAAGCCAGCCAGCTATGGCAACTCCTCCGTTTGAGAGGGGGGTTAAACCATAGTTTCCGAACATCCCGAGATCCAATATGTGCATACATGGTTTTGACCAAACAGGATCAAGATTCATGTCCAGACATGATACAAAAAGTGTCTGCACCGACAGTTTTTCTTGTCTGTCTTTCTTTTCCTCATATACAAGAAAGATGTTATTCTCAGTCACACAAAGATTTTTGTTTTGATAGTAATATCGTGGATAATCATTTAGATAATAATCTTTCCCTATACAAATAGCATTTTCAATCTCAGCATTAGCATTTAATTTGATGGCAAGCAGCCTATGCGTAACCTGACTACCCTCAAGTTTTGCAGCATTTGCCGTAACAATAAAACCGCCATCACCCGTACCACAAGCATTTGTATATACAGACGTGCCAAGATTCCATCCATCATAATTTGTGATGGTTTTTCTCTCCAGTTTGTTGAACCATTCATCATATATATCAATGGTTATATCATTGTTCCTGAACAAAACATATCCGTATTTCAAAGGCTCCGATGAAATCTGAAAAACGGGGTTTTCCAGCACTATGCCCGATTCAGATCCTGCCGTTGATATGGAATCAGACTGAAATTTCAGGGTGCCGTCGAGCCCTATCCTCATGAGAAAGAAATTGTTGTTGTCTATTTTTGCCCGGCATATCATGTCATTGTTGCTGTCAACGAAAAACTTTGTCGGTATAAGGCATCCTTCCGGAAGCATTGTCTCAACTTCATCTGTTATCTCAAGGTTGTCATTGATATACGTGGCTTTATAATAATTTATATCATCCAACGTGTAAAACGACGTCATGATTGTACTATTGGCATTCACCGGGTCGCGCAACATGGGGTTAAGGCTATAGATATTATGATCCTCTATGAATAGTGAATCGAGCAAAACGCCATCTGGGGTTATTTTGTAGAGATTATAGCCGATATCATTGCTGCTTGTATCGAAAACCGCTTCTCTAACAACAAGATTTCCGTCGCTCATCTCGATTATGTTGTAGCATTGGCTCAATGGATAGTTGCCATGGTGAAGCCAGGTGTTGTAGTTCTGTGCTGATGATAATAATGTGATGATCATCAATGCTAAGGTTACTGAAAATTTTTTCATATTACGAAGATTTGAATACATGGTGTGCATGAATTCATGCACACCATCAATAATGTTTATAATCGTGTTTCAAAGGCCGTACACATAACATCTGCATATTCAAAATACAAACTGTGATGTATTGGAACAGGGACTTCATTATTCTTATTACCTCGTATTCCAGTTATATCATAATACAACACACAGGCATAATAACAGTATTCATGAGCTAAATCATGGTAATTCCAATATAATTCACACATTTCTTCTGGTGATATTGATGCATTAAATGTACAATTTCCACAAAAATATAATTTCGGCGCATTTGGATGTGAATTAAAATAAGGATCATTATAATAAAACGTATGCGACCTGAAATTTGTTAAATAGCATCTGCCTGTTTCATCTGACGTACAAGGCATTCTGAACATGTTCAAATATCTTGTCAATGTGTCAGCGGCATCTTCCCATTGATAAGATGGTTCTGTAAAATACTCACATGGGTCAACACTTCTATCCCTTAACAATTGACCACTTGTCAATGTTGTGTTTACAGTTACAGTTGTTGTAGTGGCATTTGCGTCAAACTCGGCAATCTCTGGCACTATGCAATAAAAGTTTTTGTTGTCGAGGTTGAGGCTGTGATAGTAATCGTAAACATGTGCTGAAATCTGCGAATAAAGATTTGCGAACTCGCTAAGACTAATCATGCCGTCCGACACATTCAAAGTGTAGGTAGATGTCTCATAAGTCTTATCCGGACCGTCGCCATTGATATTGCAAAAGTCGAAGTTAAGAATGTCGAACATAAACGCATTGGCGTTTTCAGCAGTTAAAGCCTCGTCGCTTTTAGCGCCAGCTTGAAGTTTTTTCTCAAATTCAAGGATATAAGCCTCCCTGTCTGGTACTTCGTTTTGATAGACGATGCCTTTGTTCAGCGCCATCTGCGGTGCGTTGTTAACGACTTCGTTTTTCTTGTTGCAGGCCTCAAATGTGATTACTCCTGCTGCTGCGATGAGCAATGTCGCCACTGTGGCAACGAATTTCATTTTCTTGTTCATAATGTAAAAATTTTAAATGTTAGTAAATTGTTTGGCTTTATAATTTTTTAGTTATTCGACACCTATTATATACTCCGTGTTATCTCCTTTGCCACTGACATGAGTAACGCTTGTGACATTATATGTCTCAGTTATACCTGTGCGAGTGTAGATTTCCAGTTCTTTGTCATGAATTGTAAAGCAACGACCCTCGCTTCCTTGGCATACGATGGTGATAACTCCTGGATTAAAGGTAACAGAAACATAAGTACCAGAAACTTCCATATCTGTGCTTGGTGTTTCTGTCTGTTTTGGAGGAACTGGCTCTTTATTGGTGTTGTCGTCTTTCGCAAAAACATAAACCGACAACAATGTTAATGCTGTGAGTGCCAAAAGGCTTTTCTTGAATTTTAACATAAGTATAGATTTTATTTCCGCCTACTCTTTTAGCTTTTCGGCATCCGCTGTCAAGTGCAAAATTGTTTATATTATTTCTGAAAACTATGGAAATGTATTGGAAAATTACTGGAATTTTTATAAATTTTCATTTATAATTCATTGAAATACAATTATTTATAAAAAATACAGATTGGAAGTGCAAAAACAGTGGAATTTTACTGGAAAAGGTCAAAAAAATGACTACTTTTGCAAAAAAAACATGGAAACTGACACTATTAGAAAAGGAATAATTTATCATTTGTCAGACGATCCTGTGGAAATTGCAGGGACTGTCGACAAAGAGACAGGCAATGCGACTTATAGAATCGCAATTATGCCAGATGAAAATACAGTTGTTGAGAATAACGACAGTCAAAACAGCCATGTTTTTTTGTGGTTGGGAGTCGCGCTCGTGGTTGTTGCCAGCGTTTTGCTTGTCGTCAGATATATTTGGAAAAAGAATAGCAGCAACGATAGAAAAGCAAAACAAAGCGAACAGGACACTTCGTTGAGATATGAACTGCTGAAACACAAGGACATATATAAAAAGTTCTGTCAGAAAGGCTATTTCTCAACAGTCAGAAAACCTAATCTTGAAGTTGTTGAAGAACGTGAAATTAACGAGCTTTGCGATGCTGTTTCTGAGATTTTCCCGACATTCGTCGAGTTTCTGAATAACCATGAAATATCCGCTAAAGATTTACAGTTTTGCTGTTTAGTGAAATCACGCCTTTCAACGTTGGAATTGTCTGAAATCTACTGTGTTTCGGATAGTGCAATCTTCAAAAGGAAACAGAAAATCAAGAACCAGCTCGGTTTCGAGTCCGACGATAGGACTTTGGATGCGATTTTTGAGGAAATGTAGCTCTGATTTCGTAATTTTGCATCATGGACTGGTTCAAAACATCTCTTGTTGATGAAAAAGTGGTTGTCTTCGATCCGCTTCGGAGACAATGGGTTTCTTTAACGCCAGAGGAGCAGGTGCGGCAGAAGATGCTATATTATCTCGTGGAGACACGAAAAGTGCCGGCAGGACTCATTGCGGTGGAGTATTCCATAAAAGTGAATAACCTTCCGAAACGTGCCGACATCGTTGTCTTCAACAAGCTCGGCGAGCCGCAGATGATTGTGGAATGTAAAGCGGAAACAGTACCGATAACCGAAAAAGTCTTAGACCAAGCCATCAGATATTACTCCGGCCTGAAAGTGAAATATCTCACCTTAACCAATGGTAAGACGATGTTTTGCTATAAAGTGGAAGAGGGGAGAATAGAAGCTTTAAAGGAGTTTCCGTTGTAATAAGTATCCTACTCCGAAACCGACTGCCAATCCCAACGCCGCTCCGCAGATTACGTCGCCGGGGAAGTGAGCTCCCATGTAGATGCGGCTGTA
>DBYO01000052.1 GCA_002310235.1 Bacteroidales bacterium UBA1184 | reverse complement strand
ATCGACCAGATTTCGAACCTTGTGAAGTCGCTTAAGGAAAATCCCGATTCGCGCCGCCACATCGTTAGCGCATGGAATGTCGCCGACATCGACAACATGGCACTTCCGCCTTGCCACGCACTGTTCCAGTTCTATGTTGCCGACGGAAAACTTTCGTGCCAGCTTTACCAGCGCAGTGCCGACCTTTTCCTTGGAGTGCCGTTCAACATTGCATCCTACGCATTGCTAACCATGATGTTGGCACAGGTTTGCGGATACCAGTATGGCGAATTTATCCATACTTTCGGCGATGCGCACATCTATCTCAACCACCTCGAACAAGTGCACACACAACTCGAACGCACTCCGCGTCCGTTGCCTAAGATGAAGATAAATCCCAATGTAAAGGACATTTTCTCGTTCAAGTACGAAGATTTTGAGTTGGTTGACTACAATCCATATCCACACATTAAAGCAGAAGTATCGGTATGACAGACAGACAGATAACAATGATAGTGGCCGTAGCCGAAAACGGAGCCATCGGCAAGGACAACAACCTGCTGTGGCACATCAGCGGCGACCTCAAGCGTTTTAAGGCGATAACAACCGGACATTCCATAATAATGGGACGCAAGACCTATCTTTCGTTCCCCAAACGTCCCCTGCCCGACCGCAAGAACATAATCCTCACAACTGGCGACAATACTTATGAAGGCGCTTACACCGCCAAGAACATCGAGCAGGCACTTGCCCTTTGCGACAGCGATGAAGTCTTTATAATCGGAGGAGAATCAATATATAGGCAGTTTTTACCAATAACAACCAAGATTTACCTCACACGCGTACACCGAAACTACGAAGCCGACACATTTTTCCCAGAACTCAATATGGATGAATGGAAGATTGTTGAAACAGAGGAACATCTTGACGGAGAACCGCCGTTTACATACCTCACATTGGAAAAGTGCAACTGACAACAACAGTCTATTTTTTCTTACCAGCTAACACTCGCTTTAATATCGTATGTCCGTGCAATTCGTTTATTATCAATATACCGAATGCTATTGCTACGGTAACTTTGACAGCGACTAAACCATAATTGAGAGCAGCAAAGATATCATTGGATACAATATTGTAGGTTGTCCAGAACAAACCAGCACCTGGTACCAATGGGAAAATTCCACAAATAAGGAAAACAGTAACCGGACATTTACGCAAAATAGAGAACATTGTCGAAACAAAAGTTACAAGTGCCGTAGAAAGGAAAACATTAACAGTCATAGGCACAGCTGTATATCTTGCGAGAAGCAGATAAAGCATCCAGCCGAGCATACCTGCAATTCCGCAGAATACATAGAAACGCCGCGGCACACCAAATAGTACCGAGAAAGCAGTTGTGCCTGCAAAAGCTGCAAAAAGCTGTATAGCAATGCTTGAGGTTTCAGGATCGGCAGTCAAATCGTGAAGCTGCTGCATCTGCCCGAATATTCCAGCATCAGCCATAAACGCCACAGCCACGCCCAAAGCAATGCAGAAAAAAGTCAGCATAGCATCAAGAAGACGGGTTGTGCCTGCAATGTAGTTTTCGCTAGCAAGGTCACGAATACCATTTGTGAACGGCACTCCTGGAATAAGCGGGATAATCGCGCCAATAATCATATTACTCAAGTGAGTGCCAAGACCGAACTTATACATCAGCATGCATAATCCCGATGCGATAGCACCACCAATCATATTGCTCATAATGCGCGACAAGTACCTAAATCCCACAAAATACATGAATACCCATAGCAACAAACCTGCAATAAAAGCCGCTATACTGTCAAATAATCCGCCGCCAAACACAATGCAAAAAGTCGCGCTTCCGACAGCCGAACCGACAATTTGCTCAATTGCTGGCTTGGATTTCATCTTGCGAATGCGTTTCAACCGGCTTTCTATTTCGTCAAGATTTTCACATCTACCCTCAACTACATCGCGTGAGAGCTGATTCACTTCAACAACCTTTTCCAAACAAGTTCCCTGTATAGGAATAAATTTTGTGCGGGCATAATTTCCACCAGTTGCCATGATACCGTTGCTAAGCACAAAAAAATCGTCATCCTTGACACCACAATGCTCGACAATGCGTTTCATGGTACCCTCAACTCGCGATATTTCGTCTCCGTTTTCGAGAAGAATCGTTCCCGCTTCGTTGGCGAGATCCATTATCCTTCTGTTATTGTCGGTAATATTTTCCGTATCCATTATCGAGATTTTTGCGGCTGCAAATATAATTGGAATTCGAGGATTTTTGGAAGCAAAAAATCAAAGTTTTACATTTTTCACTGAAGAATTTTCAATGTCATATACTTATAGACACAAACAATTGACAAAAGTTTTTTTTTGCATCCATAATAAATAAGATTTTATTGCTAACTTTGCAACGCAAATAAATAAAAGAGAGATAAGAGATGGCAAGAAAATATCCAGAAAAATATGGTCCTCTATTACTGCTTGACGCTGGACTTATTACTGTTTTTACGGCTATCGTAGTCGTATTCATGTGGAGTATAATCGATTCTGTTGACCTGTTCAACCCCTTCGACGACTACATCGACAACTTCGACTACAGCGACCTCGTTTATTCGGAAATGAGCCGCAAGGACGACATCTATAAGACTGATACCAATATTTATATAGTAAACATTGGAGACCTCAGCCGCGGTGAACTTGCCCAGAAGATTAACATCATCGAGAAGTTCGAGCCTCGAGTAATCGGTATCGATGCCGTATTCAAGGAGCCGAAAAACGGCAACATCCAGGAAATAATGGAAGACATGGCGCTTAAGCAGGCCTTGAACGCCAGACCGAACATAGTAATGGGTTCGTTCGGCATATACGACGAGGAAGACCCCGACAAAGCTGTTGGTGTTATCCGTACAAACGAATTCTTCGGCGACCTGCCCTACGGACACTGCGAACTGCAGAACGAACCGCAGACCTGCCGTGAATTCGACAAGTTTATTCGTTTTACCGACTCGATAACCCACGACACCGTAACAATAAACGCCTTCTCGGCTGCAATCGTCAGCATGTACGACCAGGATATGTTCCTGCGCTTTGCAAAACGCAACAAGAAGCAGCTCGAAAGCATCAACTACCGCGGCGGCAGCATGCCGTTCATAAAGATTGACTACGAAGACGTTAACGACTCATGCAACTTGAGCATGCTCAAGGACAAAATCGTACTTATGGGCTATCTCGGAATGTACAAGGGCGCACCAATGGATACAATCGATGCTTTCTTCACCCCACTGGAACGCTGCGACGGCTACGATGCAAAGGGAATCGAAATCCACGCACACGCCATCAGCATGATAATGAACGACGACTGCCTTATCACACTTGAACCATGGCAAAATAAAGCCATAGCGTTCATAATAACATTTTTCTTCGTTTTGTGGCTGGTTTACTGGTATGTGTTCGGGGCCAAGTTCTTCGATATCCTATCTAAACCAATACAATTTTTACTTATCGGTATAGTTTTATTAATTTCTTATTACGTAATGAAAGAGTTTGGCATAAAAGTTGATATGATGCCTACTGGAATTATGTTGATATTCTGTATTGAAGTTTT
>DBYO01000025.1:4095-35777 GCA_002310235.1 Bacteroidales bacterium UBA1184 | reverse complement strand
GCAAAACATTAAACAATATTCAATATGAAAAATTTAAAGCTTATGCTAGTCATTGCAACTGCCGCCGTAACAGCAATTTCATGCGGTACAAAGAATGAGAACAAAGAGGAAGCAACCGAAAAGGAAGCCCCCAAGGTATTGGTTCTCTACTATTCGCAAACATCCAACACCAAGGCCGTAGCAACCGAAATTGCTACCAAACTCAATGCCGACATTGAGGAGATTGTTGCTGTAAATCCTTACGATGGAGATTTTCAGGCAACAATAGACCGTTGCATTGTGGAACGCGAACAGGGAACTGTTACAGAGATCAAGCCGCTTGAAGCTGATATTGCCAACTACGATGTAATTTTCATAGGTTATCCTGTTTGGTTCGGCACATACGCTCCGCCAGTTGCAACTTTCCTTGCAAATACCGACTTGAGCGGCAAGAAGATTGTTCCTTTCTGCACATTCGGTAGCGGAGGTTTGGAGTCGAGCGTAAAAGATATGGCAGAGAAGCAGCCTAAGGCAGAAATTCTCAAAGGTTATGGTGTACGCGCAGCTCGCTTGGATGCTATGCCAAAGGAAATCGACAACTTCTTGAAGGCAAGCGGTTTTCTCGAAGGCGAATATGTTAAGTTGGACGAATTTCCCGAACAGCACAATGTAAGCGAAGAGGAAACAGCAATCTTCAATGCTGCCGTTGATGGTTATACGATGCTTCACGCAGAGGCAAAGACCGTTGCATCGCGCAATATTCCCAATGGCGTTGAGTATTTGTTTACTGCCGTTGACCTTCCTCGGGAGGACAATCCAGACATGCCAGTTCGTGAAATCAAGGTTTATGTGACTGTTGAAAATGGTGCTGCACCCGTTTTCACAAATGTTGTCAGATAAGACAAAACGCAAACAAGATCCGGATAAATAGAATTGAATGATAATAAAAAAAACGCTACTGAAAAGTAGCGTTTTTTGTTACGACATTCGTTCGTATATTAGTTTCCAAGTATCAGTGGCATGCCATCGCTACCAGCACCTATTACCACAGTCTTCGAATTTTGTGAGTTAGCAAGTTTTAAAGTTGCTTCTATACCACGCATCTTCAAAAGATTTGGTGTCAAACTCTGGTTGATGATATTGTTTGCCTTGGCTTCACCTTCAGCTTCGATGCGCTTACGGTCGGCCTCCTGCTTTTCCTTTTCGAGTTTGAACTGGTATGCGAGAGCTTCCTGCTCCTGTTGCAGTTTGTTTTCGATAGCGGTCTTGATTTGTGGAGGCAGGTTGATTGAGCGGATAAGCACAGCCTTGGTTTCCACCGAATTATCCTTGAGTTTCTTTGTTGTCATGTCAACAATCTGCTGCTCAACCTCTGCACGGCGGGTAGAATATATTTCCTCGGCAGTAAAGTTACCCATCACCTGACGAACTGTTGAACGTACTTCGGGAATAATGAGCTGGTTTACATAGTCTTCGCCAAATTGCTGGTGAAGAATAGGCAACCTGTTGGGAATCGGGTTGAAACGAACCGAGATTTCAACATTGATAGAAAGTCCGTTTTTGTCGAGAACATCAAGGGTTTCTTCGGTTTTGCGTTCCTTTACGTTGTAGATGATGAAGTCGTTCCATGGTGCAACAACGTTGAAACCTGGGTTATAGATGTTTACTGTGTCCAAGCCCGAACCAAAAGGACGGAAAACTATTGCCCTTTCGCCTGGGTTGACAATATAAAACATTGAACTTCCGAATATTATAAGCAGTATTATACATACCGCAGCCGAAATAATGATACCTTTGTATTTTTTCATTTTATATCTAATTATTTGTTAATCAATCCTTTAGGGCTAACGCAAACTATTGGAACATTGGCTTTCTTTATAAGTTCGGTTGCCATGCTTCCTACAAAGAACTTTTGCAGTTTTGTTTCCTGACGAGTCATTATCACTATTGCACTAGCCTCAATATCGTCGGCAAAGTCGTTTACGGCATTTGCCATTGCCTCCACTCCTTGAGTGCTCTTAAGAATTTTTGTTTCGCATTCAATATTAAGCTTGTCGAATATTGCCTTAACGTCGTTTATGCGCTTGTCGAGTTGCTGCAAGGTTTTCTCGTCCTTACTGCCAGTTGCCGAAACGACATACACTTTTGAGCCATAAATCCTTGCTATCTTAAGAGTGAGGTCAACTTTTTGCTTTGTTTCTTTGGTAAGATCGACAGGGAGTACGATTCTGTTGCATCCGTCCTTGTCATAACGTCCGGCAAAAACCACCAGCGGGCACGAAACCTTGTCGATAAGTTTCAGCGTGACGGATCTGTTGTGGTCGTTGCGGGCTGCATCGCTGCCAATGAACATGAAGTCGGGTTTCAGTTCCTTCTCAACCTTGATTATGGTGGTGTTTACAGGTCCGTATTCTATTCTTGTATGTATTCTGCGTCTCAAGTTGTCGCTGTAATCCTCTACAAGGTTCAGAACTTGGTTGTGTATGACATCGATTTCAAGGTCGAGATTTTCTTTCTTGCCCTTTTGTGGTATGACGTTAAGAAGATAAACATCGCCATTAGTACGTTCGGCAAAGTTTATGCTTTGCCTGTATGCGATGTTCGCCCTACTCGAAAAGTTTGTCGGAACTAATATTATATTCTTTGCCATAAAAAAGACAAGTTCTTATTTGTTTCCCCAAAAAATTATTATTTTTACGTTCTCACAAAAGTACAACTTTTTTTGAATATGAAACAAATTGAAGCATCAGAATTAATTATTAATGCCGACGGCAGTATTTTTCATCTTCATCTTTTGCCCGAACAGCTTGCTGATGATGTGATACTTGTGGGTGACCCAGGACGTGTCGCATTGGTTTCCAAGCATTTCGACAATATCGAATGTAAAGTCCAAAATCGTGAATTTATTACTCATACAGGCACATACAAAGGCAAACGAATTTCGGTTTTGGCAACAGGAATTGGTACCGATAACATCGATATTGTGATGAACGAGCTTGACGCTCTTGCAAATATAGATCTGCAAAAACGTGTTGTAAAGGAAGAGCATCGCACTTTAAATCTGCTTCGCATTGGCACTTCTGGCGGATTGCAGGAAGATATGGAAATAGGGACATTTTTGCTTACCGAAACTGCTATTGGATTCGATGGCCTGCTGAATTTCTATCGTCGTCGCGATGAGGCATGCAATATTGATATGGAAGCTAAGTTTTTGAAACACATGTCGTGGAATCCGCGTTTAGCTACGCCGTATTTCGTAGATGGTTCCGACTTTTTCTTGAAAAAGTTCGGAAGCGAGTTCCGTCGCGGTATAACCATTTCGGCTCCAGGTTTTTACGGTCCACAGGGACGAGAACTGCGCCTCGAAATCCAGGATCGTGAAATAAACGACAAGATTCGCAGTTTCCGCTACAATGGACGTTCCATTACTAACTACGAAATGGAAAGTTCGGCAATTTTCGGATTGTCGAAACTATTGGGACACAATGCCGGCACTGTATGTCTCATAATTGCAAACCGCTATGCAAAACGTTTTGTAAAGGATGCAGCACCATTGATGGAAGATTTGATAGAGAAGACGTTGGAAACGATCATAATTTAAAAAAACATGAAAAAGCAATTACTAAACATTTTACTATTACTTCTTTTGTCTATTGGAAATCTTTTTGCTCAGAACACTACGTTTGACAAGGATTCTTTGTTTACTAACGGACTAAACGAATATATTGCTGGAAATCTTGAAGTTGCATCTAAAATATTCGACACTTATTTAGAAAATGTTTCCGACAGCACAACAGCGCAATATGCAATAGTACTTCATAAAAGAGGAAACATTGCAATGTCCTATGGCAACTATCAGGAATCAATGCAATATTATGAAAACGCACTAAGAATCAGAAGAAAAATATATGGTAAAAGTCATCCTGAATGTGCTTCTTTGCTGATAAATATTGGTTGTGCACTTCAGAATATCGGCCGTAATATTGAGTCTCTCGACTATTTGTTTCAAGGTACCGAAATGGACAAAAAATATTCGGGGGAGAATTCGCAGTTTTATGGAGAAGATTTGCATAACATTGGAAATGCATACTATAATCTGCGCGATTATGTCAATGCCGAAAAATATTACATAGAGGCTGCAAGAATTAAAGCAGCAACAGTAGGCGAAGACGATTTCGATTATGCTACTACAATAGGTATGCTTGCAAATTTGTATTCTGACCTTGGTCAAAACGAAACTGCAATCAAATATTATATGAAAGCAGCGAGAATAATAAAAGGAGCAGAGGGTAAGGAGGATACATATGCAAATATACTGAATAGTCTGGGAACGATGTATTCAGCGCTAGGCAACTATAACAAAGCGTTGGAAAAATATGAAGAAGCAAAAAAAATAATAGAAAGCCTTGGCATGGAAAAGTCAATCGTTTACACTTACAATCTGAACAATATTGCCAGTGCGTATTATTTTATGCAAAACTACGACAAGGCTCTCGAAATTGACAAGCAGGTTATTGAAATTGCCAAAACTTCATCGGGAGAGATATCTCCTGTATATGCAACTGGATTGAATAATATTGGTACAATTTATACTGAAATAGGAGAATATGAAAAAGCCTTGGATTATTTGCGTAGGGCTGCAGAAATAAGAAAAAGTATTTTTGGTGAAAACAATATAGAATATGCCAAGTCGCTCAACAACATAGGAAATACCCTTATGAAGATGGGTAATACTGAGACAAGTTCCGAAACATTGCTAAAAGCTTACGAAATAGCAGAATCGGTGTTTGGAAAAGGTCATCACGAAACATTGGACTATTTGCTTAATCTTGCCAGTTGCAAAATGCTTGCAGGCGAATATAATGCAGCCAATAAATATTTGCAAAAGTCGCTCGAAGTAGGAAGCAGTAGTCTGAGGGCAAATTTTTCGTTTCTCTCGGCTCGCGAAAGAGAACTTTACTGGCAGAACAATATGGCAATGTACGGCAGCATTATTGAAAATTCGTTCCATATTCCCAACGACACTTCCGCTTCTGCTAGTTCGTACGATTCAGAACTTATTACTAAAGGTTTGCTTCTTACCTCCGAAATAGAGTTCAACAAACTTATTGCCGAAAGTAAGGATTCAAAATTAATCGAAGAGTTCGAAACCATGAGGCAGTTGGGCCTTTTGTTGAACTCCGAACTCGAAAAACCTATTTCGGAACGTATATACAATTGTGATTCTCTTGAAAGAATTATTCAGAGAAAGGAACATTACCTTGTAGCCAAATGTCGTCAGTATGGTGACTTTACTCGTTCTATAGCAATAAATTGGAAGGATGTTTACAATTCATTACAACCCAATGATGTAGCAATAGAGTTTACCAATTTTGAAACAGAACCCGATATTGTGTCGTATGCAGCCATAGTGCTTACCAAGAACATGGAAGCGCCTGTCTTTGTGCCGCTATTCAACCAAAAGGACATTGCAAAACTTATTAGAGGCATAGCCCCTGCAAAACTCGATGCTCCCGTGGAAGAAGAAAACCGCGGAGTAATTTCTGTTTCTTCCAAGCGTCAAGGTATTTACGAATCAGCAGGGCTTTACAACCTTATGTGGAAGCCTTTGGAAAAATATTTCCCCGAAAATCCTCGTATTTATTTTGCTCCGTCGGGAATGCTACACCAACTAGCTGTTGAATATGCTCCAGTTGACAAAGAAAAGACTGTTTCGGACAAGTATGAGATGTATCGTGTATCCTCCACGCGTTTTCTGGCAATGGACTATATACCTCAGCCAATGAAAAACACTGTGCTGTATGGTGGCATTTACTATGACAGCGATACGATTACTATGAAGCAGGAAAGCGGTAAATATTCCACTCGCGGAGTTGTGACATCGTTTTCGGCATTGGATCGCGATGAGGTTAGGGACAGACTCAACTATCTGCCTGGCACAAAGACCGAGGTATATAATATTATTGACAGGCTCAAGAAAAAGAAAGTAAAGACGAAACTCTACGAAGGCTCTAAAGCCAACGAAGAATCGTTCAAGGCTTTGTCTGGCAAAGAATTTTCAACTCTGCACATTGCAACACACGGATTTTTCTTGCCTACCGAAGACAAAATGACTGGCGACCAGTCGCTCATTATGTCGGGACTTTTGCTGTCGGGAGCTAATTGTGCATGGCAGAGCAAACCAATCCCCGAAGGCATAGAGGACGGCATTCTTACCGCCAAGGAAATAAGTTTTATGGACTTGCGTAAGACCGACTTGGTGGTGCTTTCGGCTTGCCAGACAGCATTGGGCGAGATAACAGGCGAAGGTGTCTTTGGTTTGCAACGCGGTTTCAAGAAGGCTGGTGCGCGTACCATCATCATGAGCCTATGGCCTGTGGACGATAATGCTACTCTGTTGATGATGACAGAATTCTACACAAACATCACCAAGGGTATGAGCAAGCGTGAAGCTTTCCTTGCTGCACAAAACAAGGTAAAGACAACCGCAGGTTTCGAGAATCCGAGGTATTGGGCAGCGTTCATAATGCTTGATGGAAATGAATAAATGATTTACTATTGCTTGCTCGAGCTAAAGGTTGAAACGGACGATGCATAGTCCCAAACTTTGAACGACGAAGCCAAAGAAACTAAAACGATATGAAGAAATTAATTACAATCACATTCCTCACCCTCCTGTGCGTAACCACTTTCTCTCAAACCGACACAACCGTCATATTCCACAATGCAGATTCACTAATAAAACTTGCTGACAGTTTTTATGACGCAAACAAATTTGGTGAAGCATTCGAATTATACAACCAATCGGCTGAAATGACTAAAGATATTGAAAAAGGAAACAATATTCATTATGCTACAGCATTATATAATATAGCTTGGCTATATTCCGATATGGGCGACTACCCGAATGCTTTGAAATATCATTTGCAGGTAATGGATATCAGAAAAAATGTTTTGGGAGAGGATCATCCGCAATATGCAAAATCATTAAACTGCATTGGCTATGCGTATTTTGATGCCAGAGACAATCAAAATGCTTTAAAATACCAATTGTTGGCACTTGATGCCCTAAAGAAAAGTCGAGGAGAGAAACATATACAGTATGCGAACACCTTAACTGAGATAGGAAATATTTATTACAAAATTGGAGACTACAACAATTCCTTGAAATACCATCTTCAAGCATTGGAAACCTACGAAGTGGGTCATGCCAATTACAATAAATCACTTAACAATGTCGGAAATGTATATAGAGCAATGGGCGACTACCAGAACGCATTGAAATATCTCCTTCGTGCTATGGAAATAAAGAAGAAGACTCTTGGCGAGGAACATCCCGACTATGCGACATCGCTTAATAATGTTGGTTCTGCGTATTTCAATATGGGAGATTACCAGAACGCATTAAAATACTATTTGCAAGCACTGGAAATAAGAAGAAAAACTCTTGGCGAGGAACATCCCGACTATACGACATCGCTTAACAATATAGGCATTGTTTATGATGAGTTTGGCGACTATCAGAACGCTTTGAAATATTATTTGAAAGCATTAGACATTAGGAAAAAAGTTCTCGGTGAACAACATCCCAAATATGCAAATTCACTAATAAATATTGGTGTTACCTATAGCAATATGGGAGATTACCAGAATGCCTTGAAATATGACATGCAAGCATTAGAAATCCAGAAAAAAGTTCTCGGTGAAGAACATCCCGACTATGCAGCAGCGCTTAATAATATTGGCTCTATATATACCAGCATGGGCGACAATCATAACGCCTTGAAATATGATTTACAGGCATTGAATATATGGGAAAAAGTACTCGGGAAAGAACATCCCGACTATGCAGCAGCACTTAACAATATTGGTCGTGTTTACAATAGTTTGACAGACTACCAGACTTCTTTGAAATATCATCTCCAAGCAATAGAAATTAGAAAGAAAGTTCTCGGTGAGAATCATCCATTGTATGCAACGTCGTTATATAATGCAAGCAGTACATATTATGGAATGGGGGATTTCCAGAATGCCTTGAAATACAGTATGCAAGCTATTGAAATCCAGAAAAAAGTTCTCGGCGAGGAACATCCTGATTATTCATTTGTGCTACATAATGTTGGTATTACATATTTTAAAATGGGTAATATAACTAATGCTATAAAAACAAATAAAAAATCAACAGACATCAATAGGAACAACTTAGCAAAAAACTTTTCGTATATGACCGCTCACGAGCGGGAAGCATACTGGGATTCAAACAACGAATATTTCTCTTATAACATAAAATATATGTACCACTCTCCAAATGATACCCTTGCCACAAAAACATCATACGACACAGAACTCATTACCAAAGGTTTGCTATTGGCATCCGAAATAAGCCTAACAAATACTATAATGGAAAGTGGCGATACGGCATTGATTTCAGAATATGAAACAATGAAAACAGCACACCTGCAGTTGAACAAGGAACTTGAAAGACCTATTGCAGAGCGCGTTTACAACTGCGATTCATTGGAAAACGAAATACAGAAGATGGAACGCCACATAATGGAAAAGAGCAAGGAATTCGGAGATGTCACACATTTCATAAAGATTGATTGGAAGGAAGTGCAAAATTCACTGAAACAAAATGATGTGGCGATTGAGTTCACAAACTTTACTGAAGATGATACAACAAGATATCTGGCACTTGTGCTTACAAAAGATATGGAAGCACCGGTATGCGTTCCTTTGTTCAACCAATACGACATTGCGAAATTGCTTCGCGGCATAGCACCGACAAAGGAAGATGCCCGAAAAGGCGATGACAACCGCGGTGCAATTTCCGTTACAGCCAAACGACAGGGAATTTACGAATCGACAAATCTCTACAACGTATTGTGGAAGCCACTGGAAAAATACTTTCCCGAAACCCCGCGCATCTACTTTGCTCCGTCGGGCGAATTGCACCAGATAGCTGTGGAATATGCACCGGTTGACCATGCCAGGACAATTTCTGACAAATACGAAATGTACCGCATGTCATCGACACGTTTTCTTGCCATGGACTATTCGCCAAATCCTCTAAAGAATTCTGTTCTTTATGGCGGAATATACTACGACAGCGACACCACCACAATGAAGCAGGAAAGCGACAGATTTACCAGAGGAACCGAAGAGTCTTATTCATCGTTTGCCATGATCAACAAGGATGAAGCCCGCTCGTCGCTGCCATACCTGCAAGGGACTAGGACCGAAGTCGAGGACATTGCCGCCAAGATGAAGAAAAAGAAGATTTCCATTACACTATATGAAGGCTCGCAAGCCAACGAAGAGTCGTTCAAGGCTCTTTCGGGCAAAAATATAAATGTACTTCATATTGCAACCCATGGTTTCTTTTTGCCTACCGACGAGAAATTGTTTGGTGACCTATCGCTAGTGCAGTCGGGCTTGTTGCTATCGGGTGCGAACTACGCATGGCAGAACAAACCTCTGCCCGAAGGCATCGAGGATGGTATTCTTACAGCTAAGGAAATAAGTTTCATGGATTTGCGCAAGACCGACCTGGTAGTTCTTTCTGCTTGTCAGACAGCACTTGGCGAAATCTCAGGCGAAGGTGTGTTCGGTCTGCAGCGCGGTTTCAAGAAAGCAGGTACGCGCACCATTATCATGAGTCTATGGCCTGTTGACGATAATGCTACACTGTTGATGATGACCGAGTTCTATGCAAACCTCACAAAAGGTATGAGCAAACGCGAAGCCTTTCTTACTGCACAAAACAAGGTAAAAAACACTCCTGGCTTCGAAAATCCTAGGTTCTGGGCAGCGTTTATTATGCTGGATGGAAACAAATAAAAGGCTAAAGTGCTAGCAGGCAAACAAGCTAAAAGTCCTGTTTCCTTTTAGCCTGCGTGCTTTTTTGCTTCTCTAGCACTTGTATTTCGTATTGTTGTTGGTATTGCCAGATGTAACTTTGCGCTGACGTTGAATAGCATCGAGGTCATAGTCGTCGTATTTACGTGGCTGATTTTCGTCTAGGTCCATGTATATTTCCAGAAGTTCGGAATATTTCATAGGTATTAGTACTACTTCGTCGATGCAAGCTGGTATAAGTATAGTTTCGCCTTCGTTAAGGATTTCTTCTCCGTTGGTTGTTTTAACATTAACTTGTCCATGTACGCAATGGTATATCACAAACGAATCGATGGCACTGTAGTCCTTGAGTAGCGAGTTCATTGCTGGCAAGTAGTTGGCTGTGAAATACTTGCATTTTACTATTTGGTTCGAATGGTCGGGGATACGGTTAAAGTCAACCGGATTTTTCTCGTTTTTCTTGTAGTCTATAACGTCCACAGCATATTGTGTGTGAAGTTCGCGGTTGCCTCGGTTGTAATCGTATATACGGTATGTGATGTCTGAGGTTTCTTGTATCTCTACTACTGCGGTTCCTGCGCACATTCCGTGTACGCGTCCTGCAGGGATGAAGTAGAATTCGCCCGTCTTCACATTCTGGTATTTCAGCAAGTTTTCCAAATTGCCGTCCTGTATCGACTGCAGAAGTTCGGCTTCGGTAGTATCGCGGTTGAATCCGTCGATTATTTTTGCGTCTTTGTCGGCTTCGAGAATGTACCAGGCCTCGGTCTTTCCACGAGCATTGTGCAGTTCGGCTGCCGTTTCGTCGTCGGGGTGAACCTGCACCGAAAGGTTTTCTTTGGCATCTATTATCTTAAGCAATATTGGGAATTCGTAGCCGTATTCTTCCAATACTTTGTCGCCTACAACTTCTTCGAGGTAAACCTCTATTATTTCTTGCAGGGTGTTTCCTGCAAGAAAACCGTTTGCTACTACCGAAACATCGTCCTGTACACCCGAAATCTCCCAGCTTTCACCGCAGTTTTCAGGAACTTTGTTGTCGTTTTTTATTCTTCTTATCTTGTCGCCGCCCCAGACTTTAGTCTTGTATATCGGCTTGAATTTCAATGGATAAAGCATAATCTATTTATTTTAAATTTTATTTTCCTCCAAATTCCATCAAATAAGTCTTTATGAACTCATTGATTCCGCCATCGAGAACAGCCTGCACATTGCCGGTTTCATAGCCTGTGCGCAAGTCCTTTACCAGTTTGTACGGTTGCATAACGTAGTTACGAATCTGCGAGCCCCATTCTATTCTGCGTTTTTGTCCCTCGATGCGGTCGCGCTCTTCCTGTTGCTTGCGCAGTTCGAGTTCGTAAAGCTGTGATTTTAAGAGGCGTAAGGCGTTTTCGCGATTCTTTAGTTGTGAGCGGGTTTCCATGTTTTCGATGACAATACCTGTAGGTATGTGTTTCAGTCGTACTGCAGTCTCCACTTTGTTGACATTCTGACCGCCTGCACCACTGCTTCGGAAGGTGTCCCACTCGATGTCGGCAGGGTTTATCTCGATATTAATGGTGTCGTCAACCAACGGATACACAAACACCGATGCAAACGAAGTGTGTCTTTTATGTGCCGCATCGAAAGGCGAAAGCCTTACTAGGCGGTGCACGCCGTTCTCGCCTTTTAGGTAACCATAGGCGTATTCGCCCGATAGGCTCATTGTAACCGACTTAATGCCAACGCTATCACCGTCCTGACGGTCGATGAGTTGAATCTTGTAGCCGTTTTCTTCGGCCCAGCGGGTGTACATACGGTAAAGCATGTCGGCCCAATCGTTGCTTTCGGTACCACCAGCACCCGAATTTATATTTAGTACGGCATCAAGCACATCCTCCTCGCTGCCAAGCATGTTCTTTAATTCGAGATTCTCAATCACCGAAATACATTTGTCGTATTCGGCATCCATTTCAGCTTCAGTTATATCGCCAGCTTTGAAAAAATCGTACATTACTTCGGTGTCCTCATATTTCGACGACACTGCATCATATTCTACTATCCACTTTTTTACATCGCTGATTTTCTTAAGTGTGGCTTCAGCAGTTTCGGGATTGTCCCAGAAGTCACCAGCTTCGGTCTTTTTGTTTTCGGTTTCTACAAATTCTCGCTTGGCATCTATGTCAAAGATACCTCCTCAGAGCCTCTACGCGCTTGCCGGCTTCTTTAATCTTCTCGAGTGTTACCATTATGCATATTATTTGACCGCAAAAATACAATTTTATTTACGATTTACGAATGGATGGTTTATGAATCCAACACATTTGTCAAAAAGAAATCACGAAAATGACATTTTTCAAGCCAGGCAACGAAACCGCGTTTTGAATTGTCATATGGGAAAAGTGAGCAATCACTATACAGTATGTGAAACCCTATAGGGATACAATGTGGGTTGTTTTTATATAAGTCCTAGGCAATGAAACGATTTTTTGCATTCAAATACATAATTTACAATCTCGCCAGAGTTTGTAATCCAATAAAACGTCCGACCATAATCCCTTAGGGTTTTTCACATATAAATTTTACAATCGTATATTTCTTATTGTTTTTGGTGGTAGTTCGTAGAAAAAGTATGTCATAAATACATCATGTTGTAAAACATCAATAATTATGGTATATGGGAAAAATAAATTGTATATTTGCCAATAGTTTCGGGTTCTCACCGATTAATAGGGAATCTTGTGAAAATCAAGAGCTATGCCCGTAGCTGTGAGTTCCTAAGAAGGCTTCCGACAAATAGTCACTGATATATTTATTGGGAAGAAGTCGGAAGTGGAACAAGCCAGAAGACCTGCCCGATTCCGTATCCACAGCTTTCGGGGTCAAGAGCATGAGGGGTTTTCGTGAATGTTGGAAAAGAACATTCTGCCTTTGTGTTATCCCATGCTGTAAAAAGATTGGTATTAATTTAAAATAATGTCATAAAAAGTAATAAAATTATGGTAAATAAAGAAGCATTTGCTGGAACATTAGAGTCAGGAGATATCCTTATTCAAATTTCGCCTTCGGAAGAAAAAGGCCTGCACATTGAGTTGCAAAGTACAGTAGCCTATCAGTTTGGAAGACAAATCAAACAAGTGATTACAGAAACCTTGGAGGGGCTTGATGTTCATGATGCCCGTGTGATGGCTACCGACAAGGGTGCGCTCGATTGCACAATTCGCGCCCGTGTGACTGCTGCAGCAGTAAGGGCAACAGGAAAAGATGTATGGAAAGACTAATAAAATTGATAATTAAAAATATATAAAATATGAGACTAAGAAGAACCATGATGTTTGTGCCGGGCAACAATCCCGGTATGATGGCCGATGCTTTCATATATGGTCCAGATTCTATCATGCTCGACCTCGAGGATTCAGTCACCATGGCCGAGAAGGACGCAGCACGTCTGCTCGTCTATAATGCTTTGAAAACCATAGATTATGGTGATACCGAGATGGTCGTGCGTATAAATCCTCTAAACACACCCTACGGCAAAAAGGATGTTGAGGCAGTGGTAAAAGCTGGTGTTGATGTCATTCGTATGCCAAAGACCGAAACCGCAGAGGAGGTTCGCGAGGTAGAACGCGAAATCGAAAAAGTTGAAAAAGAAATAGGTTGTCTTGGACGTACCAAAATTATGGCTGCCATCGAAAGTACTCTTGGTATTGTAAATGCATACGAAATTGCAGTGGCTTCGAAGCGTATGATGGGTATTGCCCTTGGCGCCGAGGACTATTGTGCAAACTTAAAGACACAACGCACACCTGAAGGTACAGAATTGTTGCTTGCTCGTCAGACTATCGTTGTGGCAGCTCGCGCTGCTGGTATCGACGCTCTCGACACAGTCTATTCTAACTTGAACGATATGGAAACCTTCCGTAAGGAGGTTGAACTAATCAAGGCTTTGGGTTTCGATGGCAAGTCAATCATCAACCCACGCCAAATTGAAATTATAAACGAGGTATTTGCTCCCAAGCAAAAGGACATCGACAAGGCACTTACTATCCTTGCGGCTATCAAAGAAGCCGAGAAGAAGGGTTCGGGTGTTATCGCTGTAAACGGCAAGATGGTTGATAAGCCTGTTGTTATCCGTGCTCAGCGCACCATTGATTTAGCCATTGCGTCAGGAGTATTAAACAAGGAGGAAATTGACAATGAGTAGCATTAAAGATAGAGCAGACCTTATAAAGCAGGCTGCTGCCCAGATGGGTAAGGAAACTTATAAAGGAACATCCACCAAAGCGCAACTACCGCGTACCGAATATCAGAAAAGCAGTCCCAAGATTGCAACACTTGAGGAAGCTATCCGTAAAAGCGGTTTGAAAGATGGTATGACTATTTCATTCCATCATCACTTTAGAGGCGGTGACAAGGTGGTAAATATGGTGGTTGACAAACTTGCAGAGATGGGATTCAAAAACCTTTCGCTTGCTGCTTCCAGCCTTCAGGATGTACATGCACCACTTATCGAACATATTAAAAACGGTGTTATTACCGAGATTTCTACCAGCGGACTTCGTGGTGAATTGGCCGATGAAATTTCGCGCGGTTTGATGGACAAGCCAGTGGTATTCCGCTCGCATGGTGGTCGTGGTAGTGCTATTCGCAATGGTGACCTTCATATTGATGTTGCTTTCATCGGTGCTTCTTCGTGTGACCCGTTAGGTAACGCTTGCGGTTTCTCCCGTTCCGAGAATGCTAAAAGTATATGCGGTTCGTTGGGTTACGCAATTCCCGATGCACATCATGCCGACAAAGTTGTAGTGCTTACCGATGACCTTGTTGAATATCCCAATACTCCAAGCTCCATTTCTGAACACTTGGTTGATTTTGTGGTGGTTTGCGATAGTGTAGGGGACAGCTCAAAGATTTCGTCGGGAGCAATCCGCGATACCAAGAACCCACGCGACATTCTTCTTGCAAAGCAAGCTGCTAAGGTTGTAATCAATAGTGGATATTTCAATAATGGTTTTTCAATTCAGACAGGTTCGGGCGGTGCTTCTTTGGCAGTAGTGAAATACATTCGCGAAAGCATGCTTGAAAAAGGAATCAAAGCTTCGTTCGCTCTTGGTGGTATCACAGCTCACATGGTAAAACTACACGAAGAAGGTCTTATCGACCGCTTGGTAGATGTTCAGTCGTTCGATAGGGCTGCTGCAGAAAGCATTATGAGGGATCCAAATCATCGTGAAGTGTCGGCTATCAGTTATGCCAGCGCCGATGAACCGAGTTCGGCAACCCACTTCCTTGACATTGTAATTCTTTCCGCTCTTGAAGTGGATGTCAACTTCAATGTCAATGTCCTTGTCGGTAGCGACGGAATCATCCGTGGTGCCATCGGTGGACATCCCGATACAGCAGCCGACAGCGGTATTTCTATTGTTGTATGCCCATTGTTGCGTGGACGCATACCTTGTGTAGTTGATGAAGTCACTACTCTTATCACTCCAGGAAGCACTGTCGATGTGGTTGTTACCGAATATGGTATTGCTGTTAATCCAGGTCGTCCCGAAATCATGGAACGCTTGAAAGCTGCAGGATTGAATATAGTAACTATGGAATATTTGCGTGACCGTGCATTGAGCGTTATCGGACAGCCCGACCCATTGCCATTTGGCGACAAGGTTGTCGGAATAGTGATGAACCGTGATGGCTCAGTGATGGATGTCATTAAGAACATTAAAGAATAAAAAATGGAAGTGACGCTCGACCTTCTTTTGGCAAGCCGTGACGAGAGGTGGCAGCACCAGCAGGAACTGCTAAGGCAGAATCCCGATTTAACTTTGGTGTGCCTTACCGTAGTTATGCCCGGGAAGGTCAAGCGCGACAACCGTTCTCTCATAGTGGCAATGTCTGCTGTTGATGCTATCAGGGAAGAGTTCGACTCTCAGGTCGTTTCCTTTGAGGAACGCGATCTGCCTACAGGCTTTGAAGCTTACATGCTTTGCTCTGCGGATTTGCTTGATGCAAAAAGGCGAGTCTGCCAAATCGAAGAGACTCATCCATTAGGTCGTTTGTTTGACCTTGATGTAATAAGGACTGACGGGACACCTGTTTCTCGCACTGAATTAGGAATGGCAGGACGGAAATGCATACTTTGCGACAACGAAGCGCGTTACTGTATGCGCAATCACACGCATAGCCAAGAAGAACTGCAAGCGCATATCACAAATCTTATTGATAACTATGTACACAGAGTTTGAAATACGCGAACTTAGGCTGACCTTGCCACGCCATCGACAAATGGTGGAGCGGTTTTTGGCTGCCAATGGTCTCCGTATCGACAATGTGGACTATTATGCAGGAGTTTTTTCTATAGACGGTGACGAGCTTTTGGCCGGAGGTGGATTGGCAGGTAATGTTATCAAGTGTATTGCCGTGTCGTCGGACTCGCGCGATGAAGGTTTGTCGAACCGCCTTATTTCACATCTTATAAGTGTGGCGCACGAAAGAGGCTTCCAAAATATAAAGGTATTTACAAAACCTTCTAATCTTAGCATTTTCGAGAGTTTGAGTTTCCGCCTTTTGTCCGAGGCTCCACAAGCCATATTTATGGAAACAGGAGCCAAGGGAATTGAAGATTATTGCCGTTATCTACGGTCACTTTGCAAAGAAGGAAAAAATGGTGTTATCGTGATGAACGCCAATCCATTCACCTTCGGTCATCGTTATCTTGTAGAGCAGGCATCACTGCAAGTGGAGCATCTTTTTGTTATTGCTGTCAAGGAAGAAGCTTCGCTTTTTTCGTATCAGGAAAGGTTGGCAATGATAAAGCAAGGATGTGCCGATTTGAAAAATGTGATTGTGTGCGAAGGTAGCGACTATGCAATTTCGGCAGTCACTTTTCCGACTTACTTTTTGAAAGAACTTTCGGAGGCTAGCGAAACACAAATGCGTCTTGACCTTGACTTGTTCCGTCGTCACATTGCACCTTCGCTCAACGTATCTGTGCGTTTTGTTGGAAGCGAACCGACAGATGTGCTGACTTGTCGATACAACGAATTGATGCAGGAAATGCTTTCCAGAGTGGAAACGATAGAGAGAAAATCGATAAAAGGAAATCCGATTTCCGCAACTGAAGTTCGTAAAGTGTTGAGCGAAGGGCGTTTTTATGATGCTTTGCCTTTGGTACCAGTTACGACAGTTCCATATCTTGTTGTTCAGTTGGCAATCAGAGCATTGACTTTGGAACTCGACACCACTCCCAAACCCGGCTTGGTGGACCTTCACGACAATGGTTCTCACCGAGATATGAACTATGACCTGATGATGAGGAGCATTCGTGCATTGCGACCACGTTTTGTAGAGGTAGCTACAACACCATTTGTGACTTTACAACAATATGTCAGCGAATTGCAAGCTATAGGCATAAAGGCAGAAAAGGATATGCTTGCCGCAACAGGAGGTGTGAATACTCACAAAGGGGCTTTTTTCTCTCTTGGAATCACAATTGCAGCGGCACGTATTTCGCCAAGTGACATTCAAACAGGCATAAAAGAAATAGCAAAACTATTTCCAAAAGCAAAAAACACTCACGGAAGCGAAGCGGTTAGCCGATATCATATCAAAGGAGCTTTGTACAATGCCATGGAAGGTTATCCGCAGCTTTTCTCAGATTGGCTTCCTTATTATCAAAATGTACGCAAAGAAACTTATGCATTGCACAAGACTTTGCTTCGCATTATGGCTACCCTCGACGATACAAATATATACCATCGCACCGATGCCGACACCGCCCTTTGGGTAAAGCGTCAAGCAACAGAAGTGCAGGATGATTTCAGTATAGATAAACTCGAAGCGATGAACAAAGAATTCATCATTCGCAATATTTCTCCTGGTGGCTGTGCCGATATGCTGGCTCTGACATTATTTATTTACTCAATGAAAAATTAAACTATAATACGAATAACTTATTTTAAATTAGATAATTATGATAGAAGTAATCAATCATGGAGTTTACCTCCTCAATGGTTCTGAAATTAGTACTGAGTCACAGTCTATCTCTGCTGACGAGGCTCGTGAGAACACCATTACCTATGGCATTATGCGTGCCCACGATGTTGATGGAAGCAAAGGCAAGAAGATGCGAATTCATTTCGATGCATTGGCTTCGCACGACATCACTTATGTAGGAATCATCCAGACTGCCCGTGCAAGTGGATTGGAAAAGTTTCCAATTCCCTATGCTATGACCAATTGCCACAATTCTCTTTGTGCAGTAGGTGGCACAATCAACGAGGATGACCATGTGTTCGGTCTTTCGGCTGCCAAGAAGTATGGTGGAACATACGTTCCTGCAAACCAGGCTGTTATCCACCAGTATGTACGTGAAGAGATGGCTAAGTGTGGTAACATGATTCTTGGTTCCGACAGCCATACACGATACGGTTCTTTGGGTAACATGGGCGTTGGCGAAGGTGGCGGCGAGTTGGTTAAGCAGTTGCTTAAGAATACCTGGGATGTAAATGCTCCCGAGGTTGTTCTTGTATGGCTCGAAGGCTCACCAAAGAAGGGTATCGGTCCTCACGATGTGGCTATCTCGTTGGTAAAGGCTACTTTCGAGAGCGGTGCTGTAAAGAACAAAGTTCTTGAGTTTGCTGGACCTGGCGTCAAGAATCTGCCTATCGACTTCCGCAATGGCATCGATGTTATGACTACCGAAACCACTTGCCTCAGCTCCATTTGGATTACCGACGATGAAGTTAAGCGTTATTATGAGACACACAAGCGTCCTCAGGACTATCGTGAATTGAAGCCCGGCAAGGTTGCTTATTACGACATGATGATTCGCGTCGACCTCTCATCGCAGGAGGCTATGATTGCATTGCCGTTCCATCCGTCAAATGCATATACCATTCACGAGTTGCAGGCTAATCCAGTCGAAATAATGAAGAAGATTGAAGATGAGGCAAAGAAGCAATTTGGCGACAAGGTTGATGTTCATCTTGTTGACAAGGTTCGCAATGGTAAGGTTTATGCCGACCAAGGCATTATTGCCGGTTGCTCGGGCGGTATGTACGACAACCTCGCAGAAGCTGCTTCTATCATGAAGGGCAAGACTATCGGTAACGACTATTTTACAATGTCGGCATATCCGCAGTCGATGCCTGTATATATGGCTACCACACGCAACGGTATAACCGAAGAACTTATCGAAAGCGGTGTTGTTATTAAGCCTGCATTCTGCGGCCCGTGCTTCGGAGCCGGCGATGTTCCTGCAAACAACGGACTCAGCATCCGCCATACTACTCGTAATTTCCCGAATCGTGAAGGTTCAAAGCCCGGCCAGGGACAGTTGTCGTTGGTTTGCTTGATGGACGCTCGCTCTATCGCTGCAACTGCAGCCAACGGAGGTGCTATTACAGCAGCAACCGATGTTGATTACACCAACAACCACAAGCCATACGAGTTTGATGCAAACATTTATCAGCGTCGTCTTTACTACGGTTTCGGCAAAGAAGATTCTAGTGTAGCATTGAAATATGGACCAAACATCAAGGATTGGCCGACAATGTACCCTATGCAGGAGAACATGTTGGTAGAACTGGCTGCTGTTATTCACGACCCTGTGACCACTACCGATGAGTTGATTCCTTCTGGCGAAACATCATCTTATCGTTCCAACCCGCTGAAGCTCTCCGAGTTTGCTTTGAGCCGCCGCGTTCCGGAATACGTTGGCATTTCTAAGCGCATTCAGCAGGAAGACCTTGAGCGTCGCGATGGCAAATGCCCAGCACATGTGTTGGAAGCTTTGAAGAAGGTTGGCGCAACTCCAGAAAACACATCATTTGGTTCGTGCGTATATGCAAACCGTCCAGGCGATGGCTCAGCTCGCGAACAGGCAGCATCGTGCCAGAAGGTTCTTGGTGGTGACGCTAATATCTGCATAGAATATGCTACCAAGCGTTATCGTTCCAACTGTATCAACTGGGGTATAGTTCCTTTCACTCTCGACAAGGATGCTAAGTTCGACTATGAACCTGGCGATATGGTGTTTGTTCCCGGGTTGCGTAAGGCTATACTCGAAGGAAAAGAGGAAATCAATGCTAAGGTTATCACAAAGCATGGTGTAAGCGATATTCACCTTAACTTCCAGAACCTCACCGCCGACGAACGCCAGATTTTGGCCGACGGATGCTTGATGAACTATTACAAGAATTTGAACAAATAATAAATTTAAAAACAAATATCATGAAAGAAAAAATTCAGATGACCACTCCGCTCGTTGAGATGGATGGCGATGAAATGACCAGAATTTTATGGAAGATGATAAAGGACGAACTCATCCTCCCCTTTGTAGATTTGAAGACAGAATACTACGATCTTGGTCTTATGAAGCGCGATGAAACCAACGACCAGATTACTATTGATTCGGCAGAGGCAACAAAGAAGTACGGTGTTGCTGTAAAGTGCGCTACCATTACTCCGAATGCACAGCGTATGACCGAGTATAACCTGCACGAGATGTGGAAGTCGCCAAACGGCACTATCCGTTCTATCCTCGATGGTACTGTATTCCGTACTCCTATCATTATCGACAGCATTAAGCCAGTTGTTAAGAATTGGGAGTTGCCGATCACTATCGCTCGTCACGCATACGGTGATGTGTATAAGAGTGTAGAACTGCGTGTTGAAGAACCGGGTGTTGCTAAGTTGGTATTCGATGGCGAAAGCGGTAAACACGACGAGGTTGTAATTCAGAACTTCAAGGGTGCTGGCGTTCTTCAGGGAATGCATAATGTTGATAAGAGCATCCGTTCTTTCGCTCATTCATGTTTCAAGTTTGCTCTCGACCGTGGCGAAAGCTTGTGGTTCTCAACCAAGGATACTATTTCTAAGAAGTACGATGCACAGTTCCGTATCATTTTCGACGAAGTATTCCAGGAATACAAGGAAGAGTTCGACAAGCGTGGTTTGGAATATTTCTACACGTTGATAGATGATGCTGTTGCTCGTGTTATTCGTTCGAAGGGTGGTTTTATTTGGGCTTGCAAGAACTACGACGGTGATGTAATGAGCGACATGGTTTCCACTGCATTCGGTTCGTTGGCAATGATGACATCTGTACTCGTCAGCCCCGATGGTAACTACGAATACGAAGCAGCTCACGGTACTGTAACCCGTCACTACTACAAGTATTTGAAGGGCGAGGAAACATCCACCAACCCGATGGCAACCATCTTTGCATGGAGCGGCGCATTGCGCAAGCGTGGTGAAAAAGACGGCAACAAGGCATTGCAGAACTTTGGCGACCAGCTCGAAGGCGCATGCTTCGACACCCTCAACGAGGGCATCTGCACCAAAGATCTTGTGAACCTCATGGAAGGCATTACACCAAAGCCTGTCAACTCGGCAGATTTTATCTCAGCTATTCGCGAACGTCTCGAAAAGAGGTTGGCATAGCAATTCAAGTGCTGCAGGGCATTTTTATTTACGAAATCCATTTAAAACACCACCACATTTTCGGTGGTGTTTTTTTATTCAAAGTTGATAAAAGAATAATTTAAAAATTTGAATTTATAGTATTGTTATTGTATATTGTACAATAAACGCATGTATAGTTCGTAATGTACAAATAAATTGAAAAATGCTATTTCCGATACAGAAAATAATTCGTAACTTTGAACGAAATTTTTTTTCATTTTTAAGGCACTGATTAATAGTTAGAAACAAAATATATAAATGGGAAAGAAGATAAAATTCTGTTTGGTATACAGGGATATGTGGCAGTCGGCTGGTAAATATGTCCCACGTGTTGACCAGTTGAAGGAGGTTGCTCCTGCGATAATTGAAATGGGATGTTTCTCGCGTATTGAAACCAATGGTGGTGCATTCGAACAAGTTAACTTGCTTTATGGCGAAAATCCGAACAAGGCTGTTCGTGAGTGGACAAAGCCTTTCAACGATGCTGGAATAGAGACAATGATGCTTGAGCGTGCGTTGAACGGTTTGCGCATGTATCCGGTACCAGCCGATGTTCGTCGGTTGATGTACAAGGTAAAGAAGGCTCAGGGTGTTGACGTTGTTCGTTCGTTCTGCGGTCTTAACGATACACGCAACCTTGAGTTGTCGGTAAAGTACGCCAAGGAAGCAGGAATGATTTCGCAGGGCGCGTTGAGTATAACCCACTCTAAGATTCACACAGTGGAATATTATATGAGTGTGGTCGATAAGCTAGTGGAATTCGGTGCCGACGAAATAGGACTGAAGGATATGGCAGGTGTTGGTCGTCCCGTAACATTGGGCAAACTTACAAAGGCTATCAAGGATAAGTATCCTCACATAGTTGTCCAGTATCACGGACATTGCGGACCTGGTTTTTCACCAGCTTCGATGCTCGAAGTGGCTCGCAACGGAGCCGACATCATCGATGTGGCAGTAGAACCTTTGTCATGGGGAAAGATTCATCCAGATGTAATAACAATTAGGGAAATGCTTTACGATGCAGGTTTCGATGTCCCCGAAATCAATATGAATGCCTACATGAAGGTTCGTACCCTCAACCAGAAATACATGGACGATTTCTTGGGATACTTTATGGAATTGAAGAACAGACAAAGTTCGTCGTTGCTTGTAAGGTGCGGTCTTCCGGGCGGAATGATGGGTTCGATGATGTCCGATCTCAAGAGTATGCACAGTGCTATCAATGTATCGTTGCAGCAGTCGGGCAAACCTACAGTTTCGATTGACGATCTTTTGGTTCAACTTTTCCAGGAAGTAGAATATGTATGGCCTAAGCTTGGCTATCCGCCACTGGTAACACCCTTCAGCCAGTATGTCAAGAATATTGCTCTTATGAACATATATGCAATGTCGGCAGGTCAGCCTCGTTTCTCGATGATTGACAAGGACAGCTGGAATATGATTCTCGGTCGTATGGGTAAGCTTCCGGGCGAACTTGATCCCGAAATTGTGGAACTTGCCAAGTCTAAAGGCTACGAATTCTTCTCTGGCAATCCGCAGGACGAATATCCCGATGCACTCGAATCTTACCGTCAGGAAATGCAGACAAAAGGCTGGGATTGTGGTCAGGACGATGAAGAATTGTTCGAATTGGCAATGCACGATCGTCAGTATCGCGACTACAAGAGCGGCATAGCAAAGAAGCGTTTCTTAGAAGAACTCGAAACTGTGAAGAACAAGGAAAGCAAAGATGTTCAGGTTGAGGACGTTCAGGATCCGAAAATCAAGAAAATCAAGTCGCCTAAGACAGGTAAACTTTTGTTTGCTTTTATATCCGACCAGTATAATGTTGGTGACGCTATTTCGGTTGACGAACAATTGTTCTATATAGAATCGAATACGCATTACGAAGTTGTCATATCGAAATATGCTGGAACCGTTGGCAAGCTCTACTGCAGACAGGGTGACTGGGTTCACGAAGGCGATACGATTATGACAATCGTAACGGAATAGAGATTTTAAATGGTAATGATAAAGGTCGTTCATTCAATGGACGACCTTTTTTTAAATATTTTCAAAAAACTTTCTCCTAACCCAAATAATAAATTTAAATTTGTAGCCACATTTTTTAATTTCGGGTATGAAGCGTAAATTTTTACCACTCATTTTCGTGTGCTTGTCGGCAACGGCCTACGCCCAGACCGACACGACAAAGAACAACGATTATCTTGAAGAACAAGCGGTTCCAACAATAACACTTACCGAATCGGAGATTGAGGAGGGCTCGCAGGACAACGACATCTCAACCTTGCTGCAGTCGTCGCAGGACGTGTATGTCAACTCTGCAGGCTACACCTTCGGTCAGGCTCGCTTCCGCTTCCGCGGTTACGACAACCAGAACGCCGAAGTGCTGATGAACGGAATATATGTCAACGATGCCGAAAACGGTCGTCCCGTATATAGCAACTGGGGCGGTCTGAACGATGTAATGCGCTTTAAGACAAATACTTCGGGCTTGCATTTCTCCGACTATTCGTTCGGTGGACTTTCGGGAGTTACCAATATCTCAACTCGCGTATCGGAGTTCCGTCAGGGTGGAAGCGTTTCGTACGCAAACTCAAACCGTTCGTACCGCCACAGGGCAATGGCAGCCTACAGCACAGGCCTTATGGCTAACGGATGGGCTTTCTCGGTGGCAGCATCAACCCGTCTGGCACAAAAATGCTACATTCCGGGCACATTCTACGAAGGCTACGCCTACTTCTTCGGTGCCGAAAAGAAATTCAACGACCACCACAGCCTCGGACTTACCGTTTTCGGTTCGCCGTCGCGTAGCGGAAGGTCGGGCGCAGCAACCGCCGAAACCTACGAACTTCTTGGCACAAACTACTACAATCCCAACTGGGGATACCAGAACGGCAAGATTCGTAACGCCAAGGTCGGATATTTCCACCAGCCGCGAATCATCCTGTCGCATTACTGGAACATCGACAACACAATGAAATTGCAAACTTCGGCATCGTATATGTTCGGTCGCGGCGGAACAACAGCTCTCAACTGGTACGATGCTCCCGACCCGCGTCCCGACTACTATCGCAACTTCCCGTCGTACTACGATGACGATGAAAATATGTTCAACCAGCTTACCAACGAATGGCAGAACGACGAGAACAAAGGCTTGCTCGACTGGGACCACTTCTATTTTGCAAACATGAAAAACCTATATACGGTTACTAATGTGGGCGGGAATCCCAACGATTCAATCACAGGCAACCGTGCAAAATACATTATTGAGGAACGCCGCAACGACATCAGCCGTTTCGACTTCGCTTCGCGCTTGAGCAAGATTTTCACCGACGAAATCAAGATGGTCGCAGGCTTAAACTACATGATGAACCAGACGCACTACTTCAAGGTAATCGACGACCTTCTGGGCGCCGACTGGTGGCTCGATGTTGACCAGTTTGCCGAACGCGACTTCAACGACGACAACTACATCCAGAGCGACCTCGACAATCCAAACCAAGTGAAAAAGGAAGGCGATTTGTTCGGCTACAACTACTTGGCAAACATTCACAAGGCCGATGGGTTCGCCGAAGCCGAGTTCAAGTATTCGAAGGTTGAGTTCTTTGCTGCCTTGAAACTTTCTTATACCGAATACTGGCGCGACGGAAAGATGCGTAACGGAAAGTTCCCTGATGGTTCCTACGGTGCTTCGGCACACCAGCGCTTCTTCAACTACGCTGTGAAGGCAGGCGTAAACTACAAGATTACAGGACGCAACTTCCTGCTTGCTAATGCGGCTTACCTCACTCGCGCACCTTATTTCCGCAATGCTTACGTTTCGCCACGCACACGCGACAATGTTGTTCCCAATCTCAAGAGCGAGACAATCTTTTCTGGCGACCTCAGCTATTTCTACCGCTCGCCCAACTTCCAGCTTAAGATTACGGGTTACTACACCGAATTCCGCAACGGAACCGAGGGTACAAGCTTCTACCACGACGAGCTTAACACCTTCGTCAACTATATGATGACTGGCGTAAACAAAGTTCACTACGGTGGAGAATTTGGAACAGAAGTTAAGATTTCGCCGACAGTTACCGCAACTGCTGCATTGGGCTACGGAAGATATATGTACAACAGCCGTCCGTCGGTAACCATAACTCAGGACAACAGCTCCGAAGTGCTTACAACCGACCGCACCGTCTATATAAAGAACTACCACATCGGTGGAGCTCCCGAACTTGCCACAACTATCGGTATCAAGTATTCCGCTCCAAAGTACTGGTATGTAGGTGCTAACGCAAATTATTTCGGCGAAAACTATGTCACAATCAATCCCGAAAAGCACACCGTTGAGGCTCTCGACATTTTTGTTGTAGGCGATCCACAGCTAGAAACTATTCTCGGTCAGGAAAAATTGAAAGGTGGTTTCACACTCGACATCTACGGTGGAAAATCGTGGAGAATACAGCGCAAATACACTCTCGGTTTCACTGCAAGCATCTCGAATGTAACTCACAACACCAAGATTGCCACCAGCGGTTTCGAGCAGTACCGCTTCGACAAGACCAACATCGACAAGTTCCCCAACAAGTACTACTATATGTACGGCATAAATTACTTCGTAAACCTTTATTTCAGATTCTAAAATACTTGCAAGATGAAAAAGATAATTTCCATAATAGTTCCGATGTTTTTTGCAGCCGTGGCACTTGTTTGCTCCTGCGAGAAACCCGATGTCCCAGCAATAACTGAGTTGGACAAGGACCATATACTTACGGTTGCCGACATTTATAAGATGTGTGACGACAGTAGCGACTATTACCAGTTTACCGACGATTATATGTTGTTCGGTACAATCACTATGGACGACAGCCACGACAACATCTACAAAGAAGCTTACCTGCAGGATTCTACTGGCGGAATAAATATCTATAAGCTTAGCAAAGCTGGTATGGTAAAGGTTGGCGACCGCGTGCGCATGAACCTGAAAGGGAGCCATATAGTAAATTACAATGGCAAGATGGAACTCACTTTTGTCGATGTGGAAGATGTCACACTTCAGGTGGTACTTCAGGAACCAAATGTGCCTATTACACCCGAAGAAGTTACTATGGCTCAGATTATTGAAAATCCAGCATACTATGACTGCCGCCTTGTAAAGCTCAGTAATGTACAGTTTGCAGCAAGCGACACCTCGCTGACTTACGCAACAGAGCATGGTACCTCTACACAGAACCGCAACATGACAAGCTGCGACGGCAATACGCTTGTCGCTCGCAACAGCGACTACGCCGATTTTGCTGGACAACCATTGCCAAAGGGCAGCGGAAGCGTCGTAGGAATTATGACACGCTACATCACTACGGGACAAAATGGAACAACTACCTATCAGATAATTATCCGTTCGACCGATGAAGTAAATATGGAAAACGAAAGGTGCGACTAAAAATTAGGAAGATATGAAAAGCATAATCAAGATATTGGCAATAGCAACGGCAATAATGCCGGCATTTATGTTCAGCGGTTGCATACAGGGCAAGTACGACACTCCTGAAGTAAGCGAAGTGCCTGTTGGCGATACTGTTACAATCACCCGTCTGTGGGAAATCTACGACTCGCTTGTGGCAGCTGGCGGTGGAACATACAAGTTCAACGAAGACAAATCCGTTTTCGGCTACATAACCATGTCCGACAAGATAGGCAACATCTACAAGTCGGCTTACTTGCAGGGTGGTGCCGACGACGATAAGGCTATCAACTTGCACCTGCTTTCGTCGGGTGGATTATACGAAGGCGACTATGTACGCGTGAACCTGAAAGGTTTGGTTCTTGGCGACTATAGCGGCATGATACAGTTGGATTCGGTTCACGTTGACAACAACATTGTAAAGTTGGAAACTCGCAAATTCCTCGAACCGGAGTTGGTTGATATGGAGAACATTGGTACAGGTCTATATGTCGGAAAACTTGTAAAGTTCCGCAAGGTTCAGTTTCAGGAGCAATATGTAGGTCAGACATACGCCGACAAGGAAGGTCAGAAAACAATAAACACTTACATTGAGGATGAGTACGGCAACACTATGATTGTACGTACTAGTGGTTATGCCAGTTTTGCTGGCGATACGATACCTGCCGGAAGTGGTACGCTCGTTGCTATCGTAAGTAGATATGGTACTGAGTATCAGTTATATATTCGCAACACCGATGAGGTTCAACTTACAGGTCGTCGTTTTGGTGATGTGGATGTGATATTTGAAAACAATTTCGAAGCTTCACCTGTTGGTGAATTTGCCGATGCTGGATGGCAAAACGATGCCCGTCAGGGTACTGAAACATGGAAATGCCAGGAGATTACTGAAGGCAAGATATTAAGTATCAGCGGAAAAAATGAAGAACAGAACGAAGCATGGCTTATTACTCCCGAAATTGCCCTTCAGCCTAATTCGTACCTAAGCTTTAAGACAAGAATGATGAATGCTGGAAATACGCTTATCGCCATGATTTCGACCGATGGCACAAACTGGACACAACTTCCGGCTAACATTGTAGCATCTAACGACTGGGCTATTTCCGGAGATGTAAGCCTTGCTCAATATTCAGGCAATATCCGCATAGCTTTCAAGTTTGAAAGCCCTGTAGGAGTTGCAGGAAAGTACTTCCTCGATGATGTAAAGGTTTTCACTAAGTAAGAATTAAAATTTACACGATATGTTAGTTGTAGGAATTGCAGGCGGTTCGGGCGCAGGAAAAACGACTGTTGTCAATAAGATAACTGCCCAGCTGCCAAAGGATATGGTAACCTTGGTACCACAGGATTCGTACTATTGGGACAGCAGTCATTTGCCAATGGAGGAGAGGAAAAAAATCAACTTCGACCACCCGAATGCCATCGAATGGGAGTTGCTGATCCGTCACATCAAGGAACTTAAGGAAGGGAAAACTGTTGAACAGCCAATTTACGCCTACATTACCAGTTCACGTGCCCAAGAAACTCTTACTGTAAAGCCTAGCAATGTAATAATTGTCGAGGGCATAATGGTTCTAACTCAGCCAGAACTCCGTGATTTAATGGATGTTAAGGTTTATGTAGATGCCGATGCCGACGACCGCCTGGCACGAATTCTCCGCCGCGATACTGTTGAGCGTGGTCGTTCGGTAAACGATGTGCTAGAGCATTACTACGACACCGTAAAACCGATGCATTTGCAGTTCATTGAGCCGACAAAGCGTTATGCCGACATCATTGTGCCAAACATTGGCGACAACGATGCAGCCGTGAACCTATTGGCAAAATTTATTCATCAGCATATTGATAACAACTGAAATACAAGAAATTATGCAAGATATAGACCTTAAGAACGTAATGTTCATCGACATCGAGACTGTACCTATGTGCGCATCGTTCGACGAAATGCCCGAAGCCTTCAAGAAGCACTGGGATAAGAAATCGAAGAATTTCAGAGCCGAAACAGAAACGGCTTCCGATGTTTACCAGCGAGCTGGGATATATTCCGAATTCGGAAAGATTGTGTGCATATCGGTTGGCTTTGTCAATGGCGACAAGTTCCGTGTAAAGTCGTTTTATGGCGACGATGAGAAGGAAATACTTGCAGGTTTTGCCGATATGCTTGCAAAGTGGGATCCGTTTGGCAACAAGATGCTTTGCGGACACAACATCAAGGAGTTTGATGTCCCGTACATTGCACGTCGTATGCTCGTAAACCGCATGTATAATCTGCCCAAGGCACTCGACTTGTCGGGAAAGAAGCCGTGGGAAATCAAACATATCGATACGCTCGAGCTTTGGAAATTCGGTGACTACAAGAATTTCACTTCGTTGGCTCTTATGGCCGACCTTTTCGACATTCCTACGCCAAAGGATGATATCGATGGTAGCGAAGTGGCAGGCGTATATTATGGCGAACACGATGTGGAGCGCATTGCAATCTATTGCGAAAAGGATGTGCTATGTGTTGCCAATCTTATGCTCAGACTACAAGGTAAGGACATTTACATGTACGAGCAGATGGAGAGAGCAAACGGATAGAAGGACCTTATAATGCCAACCTATAAAAAAAAGACGGAATTATGTTCCGTCTTTTTTTGTGATTTATACTAAGAATTTTTAGTTGTTGTATTCGTAGTATGTTGTTGACATTGTTGTATTACCATTGTAAGTATGTGTGTATAATACTTCGGTCGGATATTTTCCTGTCAAGAACTCTTTGTCATATGTGTATGAATAGTTATAGGTGTTTATATCAGAATCAGAAAGCGTTTCATTTGAAGTAACTATAGACATTGTCCATGTTTCTGTCATCTGGGTTAGATTGTTCTTTGAATAACAAGCCATAATATTACTAGTATAAACATCTGGCTTAAGTATATAATATCCATCTCTAAATCCATATATTGGATTTGTGTTTTTGTCGTAAGTATATGTACTTATTGTATTCTCGGTTTTTGTTCCTGGCGCATAAATTTCTCCATTATAGTATTCCCCACTTAGTACTCTATTGTAAATTGTTTTAACAATGTTGTCGCCATCCCATTCAATATCAATAGTCAAAGTTTGATGGTCATAATAGAATGTAGCTTTTGAGGTGATGCCAGATTTTTCAACGATTTCTGGTATAAGGCTTAAATGTTTTTCTTCATTTGCCTCGGTAGATTTTTTATAATCGTATTCAATATATTCAAGTCTGGAAATTTTATTTCCTTTATACGTTACATTTATTGATTCTCTTAATTTTCCGTTCTTAGTCCAATCTATACTCTTTAAATTCTTACCATCGTATTTGTATTCAACGGTTTCATTATTTCCATAGTCATCAACCTTACAGATACGATTCTTTTTGTCGTATGTGTAATATTCTGTCCAATTGATACTTCCGTTGTAGTAGTGGTCAATCTTCTGCAGCTTTTTGTCGTCCCATGTCATGGCTTGTTGCATCTGCTTGTTTGCACTATTTGTTGATACAAGAACTCTGGCAATTTGTTTCTTTGGTTTATATACGTTTTCCTTTTTACAAGAGGAAAAGCACAGAAACATTGCCATTATAGCAATAAAAAAGTCAATAAAAAATCTATTCATAACATTTCTGTTCGGTTATATCCCATCGAACCCGTCGGTTTATAATTTTATAAAAAGTACTGTTTTGTTACACTCATATGTGTTTACGTTGCAAAGATAATTACTTTATTCAAAGGGAACATATATAATGGCATATTTTTTTTGAAAAGATGTGCATTCTGCTATACAGATGGTATTTCCTTATATTTATTAAGATTGTACTTGCACGAAACGGTCACAAAAGATTCATATTCGTGCATCGAGAAATCAGCAACTTACTTCGGCTGTGCTCAGCACTTTGCTGTGTGCCGCAAGAAGGAGAGTTGTAATCGTTAAAAGAAACAAACATCAAATATTTTTTACGCAAACGAAATATTTGTGCTATATTTGAAGCCGTTTTTTAACAACAGATAAATTAAAGGAATTATAACTATGGATAAATTCATTTCAGTAGAGCAGGCCGTATCAATGGTGAAGGACGGAATGACCCTCATGATCGGCGGATTTTTAGGTGTTGGTTCAGCCAACAAGGTATTGAAGGGAATACACGATGCAGGTATCAAGAACCTTACAATTATCGGTAACGATACCGCTTTTGTTGACAAGGGCGTTGGTATCCTTGTTGCAAACCATCAGGTAAAGAAAGCTATAGTTTCGCACATCGGAACAAATCCGGAGACTATCGCACAGTTGAACTCCAAGGAACTCGAAATCGAATTCGTACCTCAGGGAACACTTGCAGAACGTATCCGTTGCGGTGGTGCTGGTCTTGGTGGCGTTCTCACTCCAACAGGTCTTGGTACTGTAGTAGCAGAAGGTAAGCGCGTTATTAACGTTGATGGCAAGGATTATCTCCTCGAACTCCCGATACATGCAGACATCGCATTGCTCGGTGCTACTGTTGGTGACGAAACTGGTAACCTCGTCTTCAAGGGCACAACCCAGAACTTTAACCCGATGATGGCTATGGCAGCAGACGTTGTTATCGCCGAAATCGAGAACATTGTCAAGGTTGGTGAAATTGCTCCTGAAGCAATCCATACCCAGAATATTTTCGTTGACTATATTGTAAAATAAGGCTAAAAGGCTTGCAGTCTAACAGGCAGAAAGAAGAAAAGGCTAGAATGCTAAAAGGCAAAAAGCCGTCTTCAAGCCTTTAAGACTTTGAGCCTTCAAGCCCATCATAATCATTGAATTATCAAATTATCAAATCTTCAAATTAGAAATTTATAACAATGGAATACAGAACAAAGATTAGACTGCGCATGAGCGCAAAGGATGCACACTACGGTGGCAATTTGGTTGATGGAGCACACATGGTTCACCTGTTTGGTGATGT
>DBYO01000025.1:3860-4054 GCA_002310235.1 Bacteroidales bacterium UBA1184 | reverse complement strand
GATATGATTGAATTCAAGGCTCCTGTATATGCAGGCGACTTTATCGAGGCTGAAGGTTGGATCGACCGCGAAGGCAATACTTCACGCCATATGATGTTCGAAGCTCGCAAAGTTGCTGTTGCTCGTCCCGACATTTCAGCTTCTGCTGCTGATGAACTCGACGAACCTATCCTCGTTTGCCGTGCTTCTGGAAC
>DBYO01000025.1:0-3761 GCA_002310235.1 Bacteroidales bacterium UBA1184 | reverse complement strand
AACGTACCTTATACCGTTGAGGAAATTGTACGCGAAGCAAAATCGGCTGTTGATGCTGGTGCTGCTATAGTTCACTTGCACGTTCGTTTCGACGATGGTACTCCTACTCAGAGCCGCGACCGCTTCCAGGAATGCACGGAGGCTATCCTCAAGGTTTGCCCCGATGTAATACTTATCCCATCGACTGGTGGTGCTGTTGGTATGACTCCCGACGAGCGTCTGCAATCTACCGATACAAATCCAGTTCCCGAAATGGCTACCCTCGACTGCGGTACATGCAACTTCGGTGACGAAATTTTCGACAACACTATGCCTACAATGCGTGCATTCGGAAAGCGCATGATCGAACGCGGTATTAAGCCCGAATACGAATGCTTCGAAATGGGACACCTTGACACCATCCTCACGATGGCTCGCAAAGGTCAGGTTCCTGGCGACCCGATGCAGTTCAACTTTGTACTTGGCGTACCAGGTTGTACTCCCGCAACAGTTGCAAACCTCTGCTGGCTTGTAAATGGCATTCCTGCCGGTTCTACATGGACAGTAACAGGTGTTGGTCGCAATGCTTTCCCGATGGCCGCTGCAGCTATAGCAATGGGCGGAAACGTTCGCGTAGGCTTCGAGGATAACCTTTACCTTGAAAAGGGCGTATTGGCAAAATCTAACGGCGAACTCGTAGCCAAGGTCGTAAGACTTGCTAAGGAACTCGGTCGTGGAATCGCAACTCCAGCCGAAGCAAGACAGATTCTTGGATTGAAGGCAAGATAGATTTAGGGTAAATAATACAACTTAAGGTCGTCCCAATCTGGAACGACCTTTTTTATTGCAAATTAATTATCAATTGTACATAATCCATTGTCAATTGTTTTTTATCTTTGCAAGGTAAAATATTAAAAATATGGCAAAAGTAATAGGACTTGGAAATGCACTGGTCGATATAATGACCATGATAGATAGCGACAAGGTTTTGGAAAAACTGAACCTTCCCAAAGGTAGCATGCAACTTGTTGATAGTGAATTAAGTGAAAAAATTCAGATGGAAACCAAAAAGTTTCCACGCAGCATGGCTAGCGGTGGTTCGGCAGCGAATACTATTCGTAGCCTTGCCAATATGGGTATATCAACCGGTTTTGTTGGCAAAATCGGACCCGATGAACTTGGCGATTTCTTCGCAAGCGACATGAAGCGCACAGGCGTATGCCCACGTCTTATAAAGAGTGAAACTGCCAGTGGTCGAGCAGTTGCTTTGGTTAGCAAAGATTCTGAGCGCACTTTTGCAACATACCTGGGCGCAGCAGCAGAATTGCTAGCAGAGGACATTAATTCCACTATGTTTGTTGGTTACGACATTCTTCACGTTGAAGGATATTTGATTATCAACCATGAACTTATCGAAAAGGCAATGTCGTTGGCAAAGGATAACGGACTTAAGGTTTCTCTCGATCTTGCAAGCTACAATGTAGTTGAGGATAATCTTGATTTCTTGCGTTACCTTATCGAAAAGTATGTAGATATAGTTTTTGCCAACGAAGAGGAGGCTGCAGCCTTTACTACTGGCAAGGATCCCGAGGCTGCACTCGAAATGATTTCATCGATTTGCGATATCGCAGTTGTAAAGATAGGAAAGCATGGCGCATGGGTTAAGCATGGCGATTACAAGGACTGCGAGCCCGAATTCCCTGCGACACGCGTTGATACAACAGCTGCAGGCGACAATTTTGCTGCGGGATTCATATATGGTCTTGTAAATAACTGGTCGCTTGATAGGTGCGTTAAGGCAGGAAATATCATTGCTGGTAACGTAATTGAGGTTGTAGGTGCTACAATGGATGAAAAGCGTTGGACCAGAATTAAGAACGAAATAGCAAAGATTTAAAAGACGAACAGTCTAAAAGGCTCACGGGCTTGAAGTCTTTTAGTTATAATGTTCGCGAATATGTATTCTAAATACTAGATTACTTAGAAAATTGACACAAAAAAAGGGCAACCAATCGGTTGCCCTTTTTTCAATTTGTCCGCTATTGTTTAATTATTTGCTTTACGATTGTTGTTGAATTTTCTGTTGTAATCCTTACGCTGTATATACCGCTTGTCCAAGCAGAAGCGTCGATGCTAACAGTGTCCGAATTTACTTCAATCATGCCAATAGACTGACCAACCATGTTGAATATTTCAACGGTTGTCATTTCGTCGCATTCGATCATGAACTTGCCATCGGTTGGGTTCGGGTAAAGTTCAACCGAAATGCTATTTGTATCGATACTTGTTGAAATTGCAGTTACAGGTTCTGATGGATCGGATACGCCATTCTGGCAAATAGTTACGATGTAATAGTTATCGCCTTCTTCTCCATTAAGGTCAACAAAGCTTGTGCTTGTTTCGTTAGCGATTGCTGTTGTTTCATCGTTACGGAAGATTCTGTATGATACTGCATTTTCAACAGCTGTCCACGATAGCATGTTGCCGTAAGGTTCAACCGAAACCTCGAGGTCGGTAACAGTGTTACATACTTCTACAGGTATCAGACTGAATGTAGCAACAATGCTGTGCTCGTTTGCTGTTACATTGCTGAATGTATAGCTTGCACTTGCGCCGATAGTTGCGTAGCTTGCAATATCATTAATAGCGCTTTGTCCGTCAACTATTACATCGGCAATTTCGTAGCCTTCGTTTGGAGTAATAGTAAATGAAGCATCTGCGCCACAGTTAACCTCAACATCTCCAGAAGGAGTTATTGTACCGCCATTTTCGGCACTTGCAGCGATAGTGTATGTAATCAGGTTGAATGTTACGTTGATTTCCTGCTCTTCGGTAACATTATGAATTGTGTACGAGTTGTTGTCATCGAGAGTAACTTCTGTTCCATTAACTGTTACGGTACCAATTTCGTAGCAAGCATCTGGGGTCACTGTGAATGGGAAATCTTCGCCTTCGGTAATAGTCTGTGTTCCTGTTGGGTTAACTGTTCCACCTTCAGCATCAGCGTTGACAGTTATTACTATCTGACCAGCAGGTACTGGTTCGAATGTAGCCGAAATAGTGTGGTTACCATAAACATCAGAGAATGTATATGAACTTTGTGAACCAATGCTTTGTCCATCAACAAGAACCTCGGAAATCATGTAACCATCAGCAGGTGCAATTGAGTAAGAAATGCTTCCACCACAAGTTACTGTGTTAGCTCCATTAGGAGTAATAGAACCTCCGTTTCCAGCCGAAGCTGTGATTGTATAGCTTATCTGGTTGAAAGTAACGTTGATGGTCTGGTTTTCTGTAACATTATTAATGGTGTACTGGTTGTTAGCATTGAGAGTAACTTCAGTACCATTAACTGTAACCGAAGCAATTCCGTAGCAGTTGTCGGGTATTACAGTGAAGGTTACATCTTCACCGCAGTTTGCGGTGCTTGCAACGTTAATGTTACCTCCGTTGCCAACTATTGCTGCTATTTCGTAAACAACAGGACTGAACGTTACGTTGATTGTTTGGTCGGCAGCGATATTGGTAATAGTGTCCTGATTATTAGTCAAAGCAACTGGAGCTCCGTTGACGGTTACCGTTGCAACTTCGTAGCAAGTTTCTGGCACAACCGTGAAGGTTACATCTTCTCCGCAGTTTGCTGTGCTTTCAACACTGATATTACCACCATTGCCAACAATAGCTGAGATATTGTAGGTAATCGGGTTGAATGTTGCCGATATGCTTTGTGGTACAGTTACATTGTTGATGGTGTAAGAATTGTTAGCGTCGAGGTTTACAGT
>DBYO01000050.1:3912-7724 GCA_002310235.1 Bacteroidales bacterium UBA1184 | reverse complement strand
ATCGAAGGACTAAAACAAACTAATAACGAACATTGAATTTATTGACAAGTACAATACGATATTAAAAACAAATTTATAATGACAAAAAGTATAATTAGCATAGCTGTCGGACTGTTTTTCATTCTGTCGGCGAATGCACAAAACAACAAGACTATGGCAACGATTTATGATTTTAAGGCCTTGAACAACAAAGGCGCAGAGGTTGAAATGTCGCAGTACCGCGGCAAAGTTCTAATGATTGTAAACACCGCTTCGAAGTGCGGTTTCACACCTCAGTACGATGGTTTGGAAGCACTTTACCAGAAGTACAAGGACCAAGGATTCGTCATTCTCGGCTTCCCTTGCGACCAGTTCAAGCATCAAGAACCGGGCAGCGACGAGGAAATTGCTGAATTCTGCCGCATAAACCACGGCGTAACATTCCCATTGATGAAGAAAATTGATGTATTCGGCGAAAACGCCCACCCTATCTTCACCTACCTTACCAAGCAAGTTCCAACCGAGGAAGTGAAAGGTTTGAAGAACAAGGCCACAATGGCGTTGGTTGACAGTCTGAGTAAGTCGGAAGGTCGTGGCGAAGGCGATGTCCGCTGGAACTTCACCAAGTTCTTGATTTCGAAGGACGGTACGGTTATCAAGCGTTTTCCGCCAGTAGCCGAGCCAAAGGACATGGAAGCCGAGATTGAATCGATGTTGAAATAATGCGGATGGGTTATGGCACAAGCATGTGAAAACTGCAAGTTTCGCGCCCATTACGACGCAAAACCGAATTCGGTATTAGGCCGCATCTGGCGCTGGCACATAAATTTCTGCCCGGGCTGGAAGTCATATTTCACCTCCCAGTCGCCAGAGCGTCAGGCAGAACTGAGAAAGCAGTACAACTTTGAAAAGTATCAATGAAATGATTGGCAAATAAAAGTGTGCTGCCGATAGGACAACCCTAGCAAAGTAAAAACACCGCAAAGACCTAATGGAGCTTTGCGGTGTTTTTTTGAGCAATATTCCTTTATTCTACAATAAATTTAACAGTTTCACGTGAATTTTCACCTTCTACTTGCAAGAAATACACACCTTTTTCCAAATCAGCAACCGAAATTGTTCCGTAGGAAAAACCATTTGCAACCTCCTGTCCCAAAACATTGAAAATGGAATAGTTCACTTGTTCGCCAGAAAGATTCTTCAGATAGAGGACATCGGAAACAGGATTAGGAAAAACTTCAAGAGGCTGGCTGGTGGCTTCAATAAGTGTCGAAGGCGTAGTCATTGGAATTATATTCACTATAATGCCTTCGAGCTTTGTCATCCCGTAGTAAAAATTTTCATCGGGAATATTGTACCAATCATCCAACGAACCGCCATAGCCAAAGTTGATATGGAACTTGCCGTCCGATTCGCGGTAGCCATCCACAACGACATTGTGACCGACTGTCCCCTCCGGATTTTCAACGGCCAAATGTGCAGGATAACCGGCTTGCAGATTGGATATTAAAGTAGCGTACATTTCGTCAGTTGCTTCGCGGTACAACTGGCATTCGGTAAAACCAAAACGCTGATAGGCGGCAAACGCCTGGTCAACACGAAATGTTCCCGAACCTTGCAAAGAATAAACCTGCGTGCAAGCCGTCCCACAGGCAAAAACCACAGCGGCAGCCAACATATCTGGAAGTTCCTCGCCACGCTGGAAAACGGCATCGACGGAATCAAGCAACTCGTTCAACATCGGGAACGAAGGGAACTGCAAGCTTTCCCAGTCGTCATCGATTCTGTAGTTGCGACCGGGATAGTTGTGTGCATAGTCGTCGTCATCGGTAAAACGAGTATCCTGAGTGGTACGCAAATAATTGATAATCTGACCCATAGCAATAGCAGGGCAACCAGCAACGCTGTACGAATTGTTGTTGGCAGGGTCTCGCGGACAAAGCTGATTGTAAGGATAATCCTGTGACCAGTGCGATGAAAGCATACCGTCACCTACGCGAACCGGCTGCATGGCAGAATCCGGAAATTTTACAGTTTTTAACATAGTGTCCTGCGCCCACACATTCGATGCGCCAAACAGAACCATAAAGAAAAGAACTATCGGCTTTTCCCAAAAACGCCAAGATATTTGTGTACTCATTTGATATAAATTTTAATTAAACTTTATTTTAGGTGGTGCAAATTTATGAATTGTTATCAATAATACAATACTTATTATCATATCTTTAACTTATTTTTCACATTTTTTCTTTCGAAACTAAAGCCACGACAACATACAATCATTTTCTATCTTATTATTCGGACAAATTCATTTACTTTGCAAAAAATTTGAATATGGGAAAGAAGTTCTCAATATTACTACTTGTTACAGCAACATGTATGATGGTACAGACCGGATGCGACAGCACAGGTGCAACTTTCCGTCCCAATGATGAACTATTCGAATATACCTGCTATGCCAAAGACAGTTATTGGGTTTATGAGGATTCCACAACACACGAAACTGATAGTATTGCGGTTATCTCCCAACCTAAAAAAGATAAAACAAGCGACGAACCTTGTAATGGATCAGATTCTTGGGTAAAAACTTTTAGCAGTTTATACATTTATGTAAATCATAATAGATTTATTATTGATACATTTTTGTACATGCCGACAGTCTATGGTAATTTTCTATCTGAAAATTATTCCAGATATGGAGCTGGAAATTTAATACCAGCAGATTGTTATTATTCTCCCAATGTGAAAACAATGTCTATGTGGAAATGTGACAATAATATTCGCATTGCATATGCCTTTCTATACAACAATACGCCCGAACCAACTGAATATAATTCTTATTATCGGAACTGGATAAATTTTCCCTGCTATATAGATTATATTCCTCATTATTCTATTGATAATAATGAATATAAAGATGTAAAGAAATTTATGTATGAAGAAGTTGAATTTTATCCCAATGTAGATACTATTTTTGTATATTGGGCAAAAAATATCGGTGTTATCAGATGGGAATGCCATGATACAACAGGTTCTACAATAATGAATCTCGTTAGATACGATGTAAAAAACATAAAGAAAAAGGATTTATATAAAAGATAATCTTAAATAATAGTGTTTTCATTTACTTTGCAAAAAATTTGAATATGAAGAGAACCATATCAATCATACCGCTTATTCTGCTGTTAGCCACGGCATTCGCGCAGCAGCCCGACAAGGCAAAATATGCAGCATCGCCAGCAGGATTTATGCAGAAGGAAATAATGAAGGACATCACCGGCAAGGAAGGCGATGCCCCGAACAATAAGTCGTTTGTGATGGACTTCGACGGCAAGACCTACCACACCGACCCTGCCAAATACACAACTGTATGGCACAATGACCCTGTTTCGCAAGGACTTAGCGGCACCTGCTGGGCATACTCGGCAACCTCGTTTATGGAAAGCGAGGCCTACCGCAAAAGCGGACATCAGGTGAAACTGTCGGAAATGTTCACGGTTTACTGGGAATATGTAGCCCGCGCCGAAGAATTTGTAAAAACACGCGGTAAAACCGAACTTGGCGAAGGCAGCGAATCGAACGCCATCAAGCGCGTGATGTTCAACCACGGACTTATGCCCTACTCTGCCTACAACGGTCTGAAGGAAGGACAGAAATACAACAACCATGTGAAGCTTTTCACCGAGTTCAAGGCTTATCTCGACGAAGTTGCGAACAAAAACCTCTGGGACGACGATGTCATTGGCAAAGTAAAGGAAATCCTCGACCGCAACATCTGCACGCCTCCCGAAACATTCATCTACGAAGGCAAGACCTACACCCCGAAATCGTTC
>DBYO01000050.1:2062-3855 GCA_002310235.1 Bacteroidales bacterium UBA1184 | reverse complement strand
TACAACCAGCGCCACGAACTCGAAGAACCCGACAACTGGTGGCATAGCAACGAATACTACAACATTTCGCTCGACGACTACATCTGGATTATCCGCAACGCAATTACAAACGGCTATTCGGTAAGCCTCTGCGGCGACACCTCCGAACCCGGCTATGTGAAGGAAACCGAAGTCGGCATAATACCAACTTTCGACATTCCTGCCAAGTACATCAATGCCGACTCACGCGAAATGCGCCTCGAAAACGGTTGCACCACCGACGACCACTGCATACAGATTGTTGGGTACCAAAAGATTAAGAATCAGTACTGGTACTTGATAAAGGACTCTGGTTCGGGCGGAATGGACGGCGCACACCGTGGCTACCGCTTCTACAGCGAGGACTACATCAAGCTGAAAATGATAAACATAATGGTAAATGTCGATGCCGCAAGGAAAATCCTTGACGGAATAATAAAATGAAAGTATATAAACATAATACAATAATAGCAACGAAGGAGATTTCGGATAGGTTAATTCACACAGCTCCCCGTTCCGTATCGCTGGTTCATTATACCTTCCGAAATGACATCCCTTTCATCATTCCACAAAGCAGAACGAACAGGCGCAGGTAACGAGCCTTGTGAGTTCGCTTATGCGGAATCTCATAAAAAACTATAACCATGACAAACGAATTTTCAAACTTACTCAAACAAGATAAAATTCCCGTACTCGAGGAATTCTACACCATACAGGGCGAAGGCTTCAACAGTGGAAAAGCCGCCTACTTTGTCCGCTTGGGCGGATGCGACCTTGCCTGCCGCTGGTGCGACTCGAAGGAATCGTGGGTTCCACGCCTCGACCAGTTTGTAAAGATAACCGACATTATTGAGCGCGTAAGGCAAACCACTGCCGACACCATCGTTGTAACAGGCGGAGAACCACTAATTTACAACTTTAATAGATTTACCGAACTTTCGCGACAGGCTGGAATCACCACAATGATAGAAACCAGCGGTGCTCACGAGTTCAGCGGTGTGTGGGACTGGATCTGCGTATCGCCCAAGAAGCAGATGCCGCCACTACCCGAGTTCTACCAGCTTGCCAACGAACTGAAAGTCGTCGTTTTCGACGAAACCGACCTCGAATGGGCAGAAAAATGCTCGCAAAAGGTCAGTGGTCGCTGCGAACTCTACCTGCAGCCCGAATGGAGCCAGTTTAAGCGCACTGGCGACTTGGTTGTCGATTATGTGAAGAAAAATCCGAAGTGGAAGATTTCAGTGCAGATGCATAAGTTCCTGAGGATACCCTAATAGGATTTACGATTTTAGATTTCACTCATCACAGTCATGCTGAATTTATTTCAGCATCTGTGATGCTCAATTCGGATTTAAAACCTTTAGCTCACGACTTGGCAGTAAATCCGCTACAACTAGACAAAAACCCACCTAACCTTTTATATATCAGAAATATAATAATATATTTGTACAAATTTAAAGTTCGACTTTAAATTTGCACAAGCGTCATAAAAACAAATCAAAACACACAAAAGTTTACACCTGTTTATTTATGTTCAAAAAAATCAATAAAAATATCTTCGTTTCCCAATAAAAAAGGTATATTTGCGAATTAACATTATTAGTAATACATTATTTATAATTTCTTAAATAACAGACGTTTATGGCAGAAAAAAAATTCATGACATGTGATGGTAACTGCGCTGCAGCTCACGTTGCCTACATGTTTAGCGAAGTTGCCGCTATTTATCCTATCACCCCGTCGTCACCGATGGCTGAATACATCGACGAATGGAG
>DBYO01000050.1:0-2021 GCA_002310235.1 Bacteroidales bacterium UBA1184 | reverse complement strand
TCGGAAGCTGGTGCTGCCGGTGCTGTTCACGGTTCGTTGCAGGCTGGTGCCCTCACAACTACCTACACCGCATCGCAGGGCTTGCTGCTTATGATTCCGAACATGTACAAGATTTCAGGCGAATTGCTCCCTGGCGTTTTCCACGTTTCGGCTCGTGCTTTGGCAGCTCAGGCTTTGTCAATCTTCGGTGACCATGCCGACGTAATGAGCGCACGCCAGACTGGTTTCGCAATGCTTGCAACTAGCTCGGTACAGGAAATCATGGACCTCGCTCCAGTAGCTCACCTCGCAGCTATCGAAGGTCGCGTTCCTTTCCTCCACTTCTTCGACGGTTTCCGTACATCTCACGAAATCCAGAAGGTAGAAGCAGCTGATATGGAAAAGCTCCGCAAGCTTGTCAACTACAAGGCTTTGAAGGAATATCGCGACAGAGCTCTCAACCCAGAGCATCCTGTAACTCGCGGTACTGCTCAGAACCCCGACATCTACTTCCAGACAAGAGAATTGCAGAACAAGTACTACGATGCTCTTCCTGACATTGTAGCTAAATACATGAAGCAGTTGAGCAAGATCACAGGTCGTGAATACGCTCCTTTCGTTTACTACGGAGCAAAAGATGCTACCGACATCATCATCGCTATGGGTTCGGTTAACGACGTTATCAAGACCGTTATCGACAAGGAAAACAAGAACGGCAAGAAGCTCGGTCTCGTTACAGTTCACCTGTATCGTCCATTCTCAACAAAGCACTTGATGGCAATTATGCCTAAGAGCGTTAAGAGAATTTGCGTTCTCGACAGAACAAAGGAACCAGGTGCAAACGGCGATCCTCTGTACCTCGATGTTGTTGAAGCATTCAAGGACAGCACAAAGAAACCGATGATTATCGGCGGACGCTACGGTTTGTCATCAAAGGATACAACTCCTGCTCAGATTCTTGCAGTTTACAAGAACCTCGCTTCAGACAAGCCAATGAACCAGTTCACAGTTGGTATCAAGGACGATGTTACCCACAGATCACTCAAGGTTGGCAAGGAAATCTCTATCCTTCCTAAAGGCACATTCGAAGCTAAGTTCTACGGACTTGGTGCAGATGGTACTGTAGGTGCTAACAAGAACTCCATCAAGATAATCGGTGACAACACCAACAAGTACAGCCAGGCATACTTCGACTACGACTCGAAGAAATCGGGCGGCTACACCTGCTCGCACCTTCGTTTCGGCGACCAGCCAATACTTGCTCCGTATCTTGTAGGTACTCCTGATTTCGTAGCAGTTCACGTTCCTTCATACCTCCGCAAGTACGACTGTTTGCGCGGATTGAAGAAGAACGGTACATTCCTCTACAACTCACCGTGGAGCGTTGAAGAGACTAAGAAGCATCTTCCTGACTATGTTAAGAAGTACTTGGCTCTCAACAATATCAACATGTACATCATCGACGCTACTAAGATTGCAATGGAAATAGGTCTTGGCAACAGAACCAACACCATCCTCCAGAGCGCATTCTTCAAGATTTCGGGCGTTATTCCTTACGACCTAGCAGTTGAGCAGATGAAGAAGTTCATCGTTAAGTCGTACGGCAAGAAGGGTGAAGACATTGTAAACAAGAACTATGCAGCTGTTGACCGCGGTGGAGAAATCCAGAAGGTTGAAATTCCTGCTAAGTGGGCTGACCTCAAGTGCACAACCGAATTCACATTCGAACACAACGATGACGATCCTGAATTCATCAATAAGGTTATGCGTCCTATGGTTGCACAGTGCGGTAACGACCTGCCTGTAAGCGCATTCAAGGAAATCGTTGACGGTACTTTCCCAGCAGGTACTACAGCATACGAAAAACGTGGTGTTGCTACTTTGGTTCCGGAATGGGACAACACAAAGTGTATCCAGTGCAACCAGTGCTCGCTCGTATGTCCTCACGCTGCAATCCGTCCGGTTGTAATGACCGATGCAGAACTCAAGAAGGCTCCGAAGTCGATGAAGACTGCCGACATCAAGGTTCCGAAGGAATTTGC
>DBYO01000040.1 GCA_002310235.1 Bacteroidales bacterium UBA1184 | reverse complement strand
ACCAAAACCATCTACAAGGACATATACGTAAATCCCTGCCACGAGGTGGAAGTGGACGAGAATGAAAATGTTGTGCTGTCGGTATATCCCAATCCAGCAAGGGAAAACATCGTAGTGGAAGGAGAAAATATTGCAAGCATACAAATATGCAACCTGCTCGGCGGTATTGTCTATGAAATGCAACAATGCAATGGCAATAATGTAATTTCCACGGATGGAATGGGTGCGGGAAGTTATTTTGTAAGGATAAGGATGGAGGATGGGAAGATGGTGACGAAGAAGATTGTGGTTATTAAGGGCTAACAGGCTAGCAGTCTCACAGGCTGACAGCCTTTTAGACTTTTCTTCTATTAGCCCACATTGAACCCTTCCCTTCGACAGGCTCAGAGGGCGGAATTGAACTTTGAATCTTGAACTGTTGAAACATAAAACCCAGAACGGCGTACTTCGACTGCCCTTCAACTACGCCCTCGGATTAGCTCAGCACAAGTAGTCCCTCAACGAAGTTAACTTTTAGCTCAGTGTAAGCCAAACGGGCTTTAGCCCCAGAAGCTCCTCTACAGGAAAATTCCTCTGAAAATTTCCAGCAGTTGGTTGTAAATTTTCGAATCGGCAAGGAATTCCTGTTCTGTAAGACTGAAATTTTGAATTATACGCTCGGCAAGGTAGCATACTCCAGCCACTATTAGTGCGCCTTTGCAGCCACCGAAAACGAAACCAGCTAGTTTGTTGAGCCAATTTAGGCTTATTGCGTTAGCAAATTTGTCTAGTGCTTTCGACAGCAGTATTACAATTATTATTACGCCGAGGAAAATTATGGTGAAACTTATTACTTCAAGGTATTTTGGGTCGAACCAGCCTTTCTCTAGGATCCAGTTCGATAGCCAGCCCGAGAAATTTACAGCGATAAACAGACCGATAAGAACCGCCGCTATTCCTGCGGCTTCCTTTATAAGTCCGCATATCAAACCTTTAATAGCGAAGAACACTATTATGATTATAATGATAATGTCGGCTGCACTCATCTCCGATTTTTTTGCCAAGATATAGAGAAACTGCTGGTCTGGATTCTTGAAAATTGTTTTTTTCTCAACAATGGACTTTTGATAAAGGACAAAAAATCATTGTGCCAATACAATTTCTTGAATTATTAAATCTTTAAATCTTTGAATCTTTGAATTTTTGAATTTTCTACTTATGAAAGTATCCGTAGATAATTTGTGCCTTTGCAGCTCCGAGAGTTTCGTTCAGTTTTTCGATGCTTGCTTCCTTTATTCCGTTTACGGTCTTGAATTCTTTTAGCAGAATTTCTTTTGTTTTGGGTCCAATGCCTTTTATGTCGTCGAGTTCGCTCTTGAGGAAGTTGGCGGAACGTTTTTTGCGGTGGAAGGTTATGCCGAACCGATGAGCTTCGTCACGGGCTTGCTGGATTATTTTTAACGATTCGGAATTTTTGTCTAAGTATAAAGGAATATCATCGCCAGGTAGGAAAATTTCTTCGAGCCGCTTTGCTATGCCAATAATTTTTACCTTGCCAATCAATCCTAACTTCTCGAGGCTTCGCACAGCAAACGAAAGTTGTACTTTGCCACCGTCAACGACAATTAGTTGGGGTAGCGGTTCTCCCTCGTCGAGCAGACGGCGGTAGCGACGGTGGATGATTTCCTCCATCGATGCAAAGTCGTTTGCTCCAACTACCGTCTTTATGTTGAAATGGCGGTAATCCTTTTTCGACGGCTTGGCATTCTTGAACACCACGCACGAAGCCACCGGATTTGTGCCCTGTATGTTGGAGTTGTCGAAACACTCGATATGCACGGGCAGCTCGTCCATCATAAGGTCGGCTTTCAATGTTTCCAGTTTGCGCAGGGTATTCTTTTCCGGGTCTTTGCCTTCCACCTGTTTGTGCTTCTCAAGCATGAAGAACTTTGCGTTTCGGTTTGCTAGTTCAAGAATTTTGCCCTTGTCGCCCTTCTGTGGATACTCGAACTTTACATTTTCAATCGGAAAGTCGATTTTGAATGGCAATATTATTGTTTTGACCTTGCTTTTTAGTTCTTCGCGAATGTCGATGATAGCGTAGGCAAGTATATCCTCGTCGGTTTCCTCTATGCGCTTGCGGATTTCGACAGAGTGGGATGCAATGATGGCACCGTTTTGTATGCGAAGGTAGCTTATATAGCAGGAATTTATGTCTTTTGCAAAACCGAAAGCTTCTACGTTTGATATATTGGTGTCAACTACAGTCGATTTGCTTTGGTAGTTTTCGAGTAGGTCGAGTTTGTGTTTTATTTTTGCTGCTTCCTCGAATTCGAGATTTGCGGCGTGTGTCATCATTTTTTTCTTCAGGAATGCTTGCACTTGCTGCAAGTCGCCACGAAGAATTTTGCGGATGTCGGCAAACATTGATGTGTATTCATCTCGGGCTATTTTGCCGATGCAAGGTCCCAGGCAGTTGCCGATATGGTAGTCTAAGCAGATGTCGAATTTGCCATCCTTGATACCTTGTTCGTTTATATTGTGCTTGCAAGTGCGCACAGGGTACAACTGTTGGATGAGTGCCAGCAACGTTTTTATTGTGTAAGCCGAAGCAAACGGACCGAAGTATTCTCCGTCAAGGTTTTTCTGGCGAGTGTAAAGTATGCGGGGAAATTCCTCGTTGGTTATGCATACCCAAGGGTAGGTCTTGTCATCTTTGAGCAGAATGTTGTACTTTGGCTGCAGTTGTTTTATTAGCACATTCTCCAGAAGCAGTGCTTCGCTTTCGCTATCGACCACAGTGTATTCAATGTCGCAAATCTGGCTGACAAGAATTTGAGTTTTGCGGTTGAGGTTGTTTGATAGGAAATAGGAACTGACTCTGTTTTTCAGATTTTTGGCTTTGCCTACATATATTATTGTTCCTTTCTTGTCGAAGTACCTGTAAACCCCAGGAGTTTTAGGCAAGGCTTTTACAATTTCGGCTACATGTTCCGAAGCGTTCATTTACCTTTATTTTGCAGTAGCGTGCGGGTCGTTATAATAAATGTTGTTCCAGTCGGCGAATTCTCCGTTTGTTGATTTCTTCCATACGTCTATGAAAATTCCAGTCCAATCTGCGACTTCTGGGGAGGTTTCCTTGCCGTCTCCATTTGTGTCGCCTTTGCGTTCGTCATCTTTGAGCGAGGTGAATTCAACGCCTGGTCCATTATGGTTTACAAGGCAACCTTCGCTTGAAACTGTAAGGGTTGAATGTTCAACAAACTTAACAACTACGTTGTTGCCGAAAGTAAGAGTTCTGTTTACAGCTATATCAAGATTTGCTGCTGTGACAACAAATGCTACCTCGTCTTCAAGCCAGCTTATGTCGGATGTAATGCTGCTTCCCGATACGAAAATTCCGTTGCATTTGTTTCCAAGATCGTTGTTGGAGAACGAGTTGGAATTGTCCATGCTCATTTCAGCGTTTATTGTAACGGGAACATTGTTCCCATAGAATTTGCAGTTTGTTATTTGTGTTTGAGCACTGGCGTTTGAGGCGTTAAGTGCACCAACGTAGATGTTGTTGAGCAGGCTGCCCGAATTGTATGCAAATGTGCAATTGTCGAAAATAGCTTTGGCTTCTGACGATACGTCAACGGTTGCCGGATTTGAATTGTCGCGTCCTCCGTATAGGAACTTGCAGTATTTGAAAGTTGAATTTTGTGAACCGTTGAGATTTATATATCCCCAGTCTCCAGCAGCGGGAACCGTATTGTCACCATCGTTATTGTTGTCGCTTCCATAGTTGTCATCCTTTATTGAGGTGAATACAATGGGCTTTGCACTTGTGCCGTTGGCAATAATGTTGCCGTCACGATTTAGTATGATATCGACACCAGACATTAGTTTTATTATTGCGCCATCTTCTATTGTCAGTTCTGCGTTGATGTACAGGTTGTTTTTCTCAATTATGTATGTCTTGTCTCCTTCCCAAGTGGTTTTGGAATTAATGTCGGAACTTATCGTTTCTGTTTCTTTATTTGGTGTATCTCCGGTTGTGCACGATGGAATTACGACTATACCTATTAATATAATAGATAGCAAAACTGCAAAATTATGAGTTTTCATCTCTTTGAAATTTGATTATGATGCAAAGATAATATTATTTGGGAAATACAATATTTTAGAAGCGAATTAAAGTTTTTGCCAATTGTTGATAATATTTTTTGCCAGTAAAATATTGATTTTGTAATCAGACTTTTATGAAGATTGTTTGCTATGTTGATAATTTTTTTGATGTCAACAAAAAATATTTTAAAAAAAATAAAAAAGTTATATTGTCGGTAAGAAAAAAAGTTCTACCTTTGCAGTCCAAATTTTGTAAAAGTATAATTAGAGTAAAATTATTAAAAATTAATAGGTTATTTATGCCAACGATACAGCAATTAGTAAGAAAAGGCAGATATGTTGCAGCCGACAAGAGTAAATCGCCTGCATTGGATTCTTGCCCACAGAGAAGAGGTGTTTGCACGAGAGTGTACACAACAACACCTAAAAAACCTAATTCAGCAATGCGTAAGGTTGCTAGGGTTAGATTAACTAATGGTAAGGAAGTTAACGCTTACATACCAGGTGAAGGACATAACTTGCAGGAACACTCGATCGTAATGGTTCGTGGTGGCAGGGTAAAGGATTTGCCAGGTGTAAGATATCACATCGTAAGAGGCGGTTTGGATGCTGCCGGCGTTGATGGACGTACCCAGAGACGTTCCAAGTACGGAACCAAGAGACCGAAAGCAAAAGCTGCTGCAAAGAAATAATTAGTAGTATAAAGATAAATAGAGATGAGAAAATCTAAGCCAAGAAAAAGAACGATTCTTCCGGATCCCAAGTATAATGACGTTCGCGTAACTCGTTTTGTAAACGATATGATGTGGGACGGAAAGAAATCCACTTCATTTAAGATTTTTTATGAATGTATGGACCTTATCGGAAAGAAGATGAAGGACAGCGAAGAGACTCCATTGGAAATATGGAAGAAGGCTCTCGACAACATCACTCCTTCTGTAGAGGTTAAGAGCCGTAGAATAGGTGGTGCTACTTTCCAGGTTCCTACCGAAATACGTGCCGACAGAAAGATTTC
>DBYO01000008.1:55627-77772 GCA_002310235.1 Bacteroidales bacterium UBA1184 | reverse complement strand
GAAGGTAAAGCCGACATGAAAAACTTGTTGGGCGGCAAAGGTGCCAACCTTGCCGAAATGTGTTTGCTGGGACTTCCTGTTCCCGCTGGTTTGACAATCACAACTGAATGTTGTACAGCCTACTACGCAAACAATTGCAAGCTCCCCGACACATTGATGGAAGATGTTTGGGAAGGAATGAAGAATGTTGAAAACATCATGGGCATGAAATATGGCGACACCGAAAATCCTCTTTTGGTATCGTGCCGTTCGGGCGCTCGCAGCTCAATGCCTGGTATGATGGATACCGTTTTGAATATAGGTTTGTGCTCGAAGACAATCCCTGGCCTCATTAAGAAGACTAACAACCCACGTTTCGTTTACGATTCATATCGTCGTCTTATCATGATGTACGCCGACGTTGTTATGGAAAAGGCTGAAGGTATTGAACCTGCCGATGGCAAGGGCATCCGCAAGATCCTCGACGACATGCTCGACGAATTCAAGCACAACAAGGGATATAAGTCAGATACAGAAATTACTGCTGACGAACTCAAGCAACTTGCTGAAGAATTCAAAGCAAAGGTTAAAGAAGTTCTCGGAACCGAATTCCCAGATGATGCACGCGCACAGATGGAAGGCGGTATCAAGGCCGTTTTCAAGTCATGGAATGGAAAGAAGGCTATATCATACCGTCGTATCGAAGGTATTCCAGACGACTGGGGTACAGCAGTAAACGTTCAGGCAATGGTATTCGGCAACATGGGAGACAACTCTGCAACAGGTGTTGCTTTCACCCGTAACCCAGCTACAGGCGACAACCAGTTCTACGGTGAATGGCTTATCAACGCTCAGGGCGAAGACGTAGTTGCAGGTATCCGCACCCCGAACCCACTGAACGATGACACAAAGAACGAACAGAACAAGCATATGAAGTCGATGCAGGAACTCATGCCACAGACCTACAAGGAACTCTGCGACATCCGCAACATCCTCGAAAAGAACTTCCACGATATGCTTGATATCGAATTCACTATCCAGGATGGTAAGCTCTATATGCTCCAGTGCCGTGTTGGTAAGAGAACTGGTGTTGCTGCATTGACAATGGCTCTCGATATGCTCCACGAAGGACTTATCGACGAAAAGGAAGTTGTAATGCGCCTCACTCCTGCTCAGCTCGACGAACTCCTCCACCCGATTCTTGATGCAGCAGACGAAAAGAAACACAGCGTAATCGCAAAGGGTCTTCCAGCTGGTCCTGGTGGTGCAGTTGGTAAGGTTGCCCTCACAAGCGAAAAGGCTATGCAGTACAACAAGGCAAAGGTTAAATGCGTTCTTGTAAGAGAAGAAACCAACCCAGAAGACGTTGAAGGTATGCGTGCAGCCGACGGTATCCTTACCGCTCGCGGTGGTATGACTTCACACGCAGCTCTTGTAGCTCGTGGATGGGGTAAGTGCTGCATCGTAGGTTGCGAAGATGTTAAGATCGACTTTGCAAAGGGCGAAGTTCACATTGGCGACAAGACTTTCAAAGAAGGTGACCTCCTCAGCCTCAACGGTTCGAAGGGTTGGGTTTACGCCGAAGAAGTTAAAATGATCGACGCTACCGAAAATCCTCTCTTCCAGGAATTCATGAAGCTTGTTGACAAGCACAGAACTATGGGTGTCCGTACCAATGCCGACAATCCAGAAGATGCACAGAATGCAATCAACTTCGGTGCTGAAGGTATTGGTCTGTTCCGTATCGAGCACATGTTCTACGGTAAGAACAGCGAAAAGCCTCTCGAAAAGCTCCGCAATATGATTCTTTCTGACACAACTGCAGAACGCGTAGCTGCACTTAAGGAACTCGAACCATACATTAAGGAAGCTGCAAAGGGCACATTGAAGGTTATGAATGGCAAACCTTTGACATTCAGACTTATGGACCCGCCTCTGCACGAATTCGTACCACAAACCGAAGATAAGCAGCGCGAAGTTGCTAAGGAACGTGGAATGGACCTTGCAGAACTCAAGAGACGTATCGAAGCATTGCACGAAGTTAACCCAATGATGGGTCTGCGTGGTGTTCGTCTTGGTATAGTTTACCCAGAAATCACCGAAACTCAGTTCCGCGCATTGTTCGAAGCAACTGCAGAACTCATGAAGGAAGGTTTCGATCCACATCTGGAAATCATGGTTCCGTTGACAATCAATGTTAAGGAATTGAAACACCAGAAGGAAATCGCCAACAGAGTAAAGGCTGAAGTAGAAAAGAAGATGGGTGTTAATATCAACTACCTGTACGGAACAATGATTGAAATCCCACGCGCTACTTTGGTTGCTGACCAGATTGCAGAAGTTGCAGAATTCTTCTCATTCGGAACCAACGACCTCACCCAGATGACTCTTGGTTTCTCACGTGACGATGTTAATGCAATAGTACACAAGTACATCGACGAAAAGATCATCCCTGCCGACCCATTCAACACATTGGATCAGGAAGGCGTTGGTCAGCTTGTAAAACTCGGTGTTGAACGCGGACGTTCAACTCGCGAAAAGCTGAAAGTTGGTGTTTGTGGCGAACACGGTGGTGACCCAGCATCAGTAGAATTCTTCTTCAAGGCTGGCATGACTTACGTATCATGCTCACCGTTCAGAGTTCCTGTTGCACGTTTGGCTGCTGCTCAGGCTGCAATCAAAAATTGCAAATGCTGCAAATAAATTTTGAACATTTCATAAAAATAAGGGAAGTTTTTCGCTTCCCTTATTTTTTTGCTGTTATCAGAACGCCTAACATACATTCTGTACAATATACATTAATACTATGAAATATAAACGGAAATTAGTCTCGCATATAACAAGACCAAACCTATGAGGAGGAAATGCGTTTGTATTCTACAAAATCCACCTGTAGATATACAAGAGCTACTCCTCTATATCAATATCAGAAGAAAAATCGCGTTCCTCAAAATAATCAGGCTTTTCTGTTTTCATAAAAGCCATCATTTCGTCGTATGCTTGGGTAAATTTGTAGAAATCCTCCTTATACATAAAAATCTTATGTTTCTCGAAAGTTCCCTCCTGCGTTCTAACACTCTCTGTTATAACCAGATAATAATCTCCACCGGATGTCGATTTTACATCAAAGAAATAAGTTCTTTTCCCAATTTTAATTGAAGATGACTTTACGATTCTTTTATTTTTCTCAATAAAATCCATAATAAAATATTTTGTACAAATATATACAACTTGATAATACTACAAGCTTTTTTTTGTTTATTTTTTTGACGAACATTTTTTTAACACACCACAAGGAGAAAAAAAAGAAAATTTATAGGAGAAAAGATTACATAGACTTTAATAAAATAACTAAATTTGCGAATTATAAAATAATTTGACAATGATTAGCAGGAGATTGGTTAGAATTAAGGCTGTGCAAACCTATTATGCTTTTGTTCAAGGGAATTATGACGGTTCGCTTGAAAAAGTACAGGAAGCATTGGAAATGAGTATTGACAAGTCGTACGAACTATTTGCAGAAATGTTCTGTCTCATAGTTGCCATTGCCGACCATGCCGAATACAAGATAGAGTTCAACCGCAACAAACTGCTTCCAACGGAAGAAGATTTGAATCCAAACCGCAAATTTGTTGACAACAAGATAATACAGGCATTCCGTTCCGAACCGACAATAAAGAAATACATGGAAAAGGCGACTTCGAACTGGTCGGAACACTACGAATTCGTAAGAAACGTCTTCAACAAGATGGCAAATTCCGAATTCTACAAGAAATACATGGAGGACGAAAATCGCAGCATTAAGCAGGATGCCGATGTTATCTGCAAGATTATCAACAAGTATCTGATCGACAACACCGACCTCGATGAAATTCTTGAAAGCGAAAGCATCTTCTGGAACGATGACCTGGAATTCTCGCTCAGCAACCTGATACAGACTATAAAAAAGCTAAACGATGACAATATTGAGAATTTCAGACTACCGGCAATGTTCAAAAACGAAGAAGACCGCGAATTTGCCAAAACATTGATAAAGAACACTTGTCTGTACCGTCAGAAATTCGACGAACTCATAGAAAAGAACCTGCAAAAGTGGGAATTACAGCGTATAGCATTCATGGACAGGGTTATCCTGCATCTGGCTCTTTGTGAAATGACACAATTCCCAGAACTACCAGTCAGAGTTACCATAAACGAATACATCGACATTGCCAAAGGATACAGTACCGAAAAGAGCGGTACTTTTGTCAACGGCATACTCGACAAGATATACAACCAAATAAAAGACGACAAATCCCTTAACAAGATAGGAATGGGACTATTATAATTTTTGAAAAAACGTACGATCGCGGCGCGCTACGACACAATGCTTCGATTCTTCGACAAGCTCAGCACATCGCAGAAACATAGAAACGTGAAACATAAAAACTAAAATGAAACGAATATCAATCATATTAATCGCCCTCTTGACACTTGCAGCAATATCGTGCAAGGAAAACAAGAACACAGGTGGTGGCGAATACGGCATCGACAACCCCATTTCGGCCGAAAATGTAAATGATGAAATAATACCCAACGATGGAATGCCAATAATAGTATTCTCCGAAACCGAATACAATTTTGGAACAGTAATACAAGGAGAAAAAGTTTCACATAAGTTCATGTTCAAAAACAAAGGAGACGGCAACCTTGTAATTTCCAGCGTAAAACCATCGTGCGGATGTACATCGCCCAAATGGACACGCGAACCTGTGAAGCCAGGCGAAGAAGGATACATCGAACTCACATTCGATAGTTCAAACAAAAAAGGAATACAAAACAAAAACGTTCGCATTGCTACCAACACAATACCAAACGAACATGTACTGTACATAAGATGCGACGTAGTAACCAAATAGTTAACTAATTTAAATTCATTTATATGCAAAACTTATCATTTATTTTATTGCAGGCAGCACAGGCTGGCCAGGAAGCTCCAAAATCGAACATCTGGATGAACGTAATTTTCTGGGTTCTTCTAATTGCTGTAATCTATTTCTTCATGATTAGACCGGCATCAAAGCGTAATAAGGAAGCACAGAAATTCAAAGAAAGCCTAAAGAAAGGCAGCAAAGTCATTACTGCTGGCGGTGTTTACGGAATTATTGACGAAATAAACGACACCTATGTACTTCTCGAAATAGCCAACGGTGTGAGAATCAAGATTGACAAGAACTCAATCGTAAGCTATACCGAAGCTGACTCTCAAAACAACGACACAGCAGAAAAGAAGTAAAATAGCTAAAACTACCTCCGGATGGCAGAACAGCAGGAGTCGAATACTAAAGCTAATCGAGTTACAAAACTGGTTAACAACAGAAACTTTCTGGTATTCATAGCTTTTGTTGTTCTGTCATCTTTTTTATGGTTTCTCAATTATCTAAATAAGAACCTAACTAGCGATATCACAATAAAATACAAGTTCAAAAACATTCCTAGAACTATTAATTCCGAAGATTTGCACGGAGGAGAATTGCTGGTAAACGCCACAGGACAAGGATACAATCTCCTGCAAGAAAGCATAAAGACAAGAAATATTCCTCTTAACATCGACTTAGAATCGAAAGCGCAAGACAACAGACCGCTACTAAAATACACCAGCGACAAAGCCAAAGCCTATATTGTTTCCAACGACATTAAGCCATTGATTAGAAAGAAAATCGGTGACAAAATAAATATTGGAGAAATAAAACCTGACACATTGTATTTCAACATAATAAATGTCAAGGAAAAGGTTGTTCCTATTGACATAACAGGCATTGAATACTGTCTAAGCGAAGGAAGCAAGATTACGAGAACCACAATACACCCCGATTCGGTAACAATTATCGGACAAAAGTCCAGCATCGACAGCATAGAAAAAATAAATGTTATTCCGGAAAATATCGGACTTATAAAAAAACAAAAACAATATAACATAGAACTCGACATCCCGGAAGGAATAACATCATCGAACAACTACGTAAGCCTCACTTATGAAGCCGAAATGTTTACAGAAGGCAGCAAAAAAATAAAAATCAAAGCCATTAACTTCCCACATGAATACAACTACACTATTCTTCCAGAATATGTAACCATAACATATGCAACGCCTCTCTCCCACTACGACAAGGTCCAGGAATACGATTTCTCGGCTACTGTAGATTACAACCAAGCCGCTGGAAACAACATGGAAATAAAGGTTGCAACCAACAATAGCAAAGCCAAAATAATAAAAAACTATCCTCAAATTTGCACCTTCGTCCTCGAAAAGAAATGACAAGCATTGGAATAACAGGTATTATTGGCTCCGGAAAATCGATGCTAAGTCAGATTTTCCGTTCAATGGACATACCTGTGTACGATGCCGATTCGAAAGCAAAAATATTGATGAACAACGACATACAAATAAAAGAATCGTTGGTAAAATGCTTTGGAGAAAACACATACACCAATGGTACTATCAACAAGGAATATCTCAGAAAAATAGTTTTCGGTAACGAAGAAAATAGAAAAACAATAAATTCGATAGTCCACCCTGCTGTAAAAAAAGACTTCATAGAATGGCGCGAAAAACAAGCCTCGTCAATAGTTGCCATAGAATCGGCAATATTATTCGAAGCACAAATAGAAGACATACTTGACAAGATAATTTTTGTTGAAGCGCCTGAAGAAATACTCGTAAATAGAATCTGCCTAAGGGACAATGTTTCGGAAGAAACAGCGTTAAAAAAAATAATTATGCAAAGGGAAAATTCTGGACGGGAAAGATGCAATGCAATTTTCATAAACGACAGAAATCATTCACTGATAGAACAAACTGAAAAATTTATTAACGATCTAAACAAATAACACATGGGAAAATGGAAATGGATACTTGGCGGCTTGACATGGGTACTTACCGGACCTATTGGCGGACTTATTGGCTTTCTGATAGGCTCGGCTATTGACGGATTTAGTTCCATCGACACTTCGTCAAAATCACAAAGTTACGCAAACCGCACAAGGCATACCGAACAAGGCGATTTCATGGTTGTGCTGCTCACACTATCGGCAGCCGTAATGAAAGCCGACAACATAGTTAAAAAGAGCGAACTCGACTATGTAAAGAGTTTCCTCGTGCAGAATTTTGGCAAAGAAAAAACTCTCAAGGCGTTGCAAATTTTGAAACCAATGCTAAACACCGAAATTCCACTCGACGATGTTTGCCGACAAATAAGGTACAACATGAACAACTCGCTTAAGTTACAGCTTCTGCACTACCTTTTCGGAATTGCCAACGCCGACAACGAAATTGTAAAGGAAGAACTTGATGTTCTAAAACGTATTGCATACGGAATCGGTATCAGCAACTACGACTTCAATTCCATAAAATCGATGTTCATTGTTGTAGGCAAAGACTCTGACTACGAAATACTTGGAATTACAAAGGATGCGACAAACGAAGAAGTAAAGAAGGCCTACAAGAAGATGGCAATGAAACATCATCCCGACAAAGTTGCCGGCATGGGCGAAGAAGTAACTCGCAAGGCAACCGAGAAATTCCAAGCTATTAACGAAGCTTACGAAAGAATAAAAAAGGAAAGAAATATGGTATAACTTAACTTATACCATTAACACTCCCAACTGATATACACCGAACGCCACAAGCCACGCTAGCAGAACAGATACTCCTGCAGTCATCACCGACCATTTAAAGCCAGAAATCTTACGAATTGCCGACGTTGCACCAAGACACGGGAAACATATCAACACGAAAAATACAAAAGCTAAGGCCGCAATGCCTCGTGTCGAATCACTTTCATCCTCGGCACATGGCTTTAAAATCGGCATTGTACTTATAGTCAGCTCTTTGCTTGCAAATCCAGAAATAGCGGCAACAGACATTTTCCAGTCGAAGCCAAGCGGACGAAATGCTGGTTCAACAAAATCACCAAACTTTTCCATATATGAAATAGAGTTATCTGCTTGGACAGCAACAGAATCGACACCAATCTGAGTTTCGTTTTTTTGCGGGAAATACGCCAACGCCCAAACTACAATAGCTCCAACCACAACTATTCCCGAAATTCGCTTCAAATATTCCCAAGTTCTATTCCACATATAGCTCAGCGACACAAACAAAGTCGGTTTGCGATATGGTGCAAGTTCGATAATGTACGGATATTCGTCCTGCTTACAAATTGTCTTGCTATATAGTTTGGCAAACGCCATAGCCAACAAAATTCCAACCAGATAAAAAATAAACATTACCAAAGCTGGGAATTTAGGGAAGAAAGCAGAAACCAACAGCAGACATAGCGGAATTTTTGCCGCGCAAGGCAAAAATGGAATTACCATCGATGCAAGCCGACGATCTTTCTTGCTTTCAATATGCCTTGCACTCATTATGGCAGGAATAGAACAACCAAAACCCAAAACCATTGGTATCAACGACTTGCCCTGTAATCCAAGTTTACGCATTAAACCATCGGTACAATATGCAGCGCGAGCCATATAGCCCGAATTTTCAAGCAGTCCCATCAATAGATAGAAAATAAAAAGAATCGGCACTAACGAAAGTACAGCTCCCACACCGCCAATAAGTCCATCGGCAAGGAAACAGCCCAACGCACCACCGACTGACATTCTCACAGAATCGGAAAGCGAAGCCATTGCACTAGAAATCCACCCCATAGGGAAACGTCCAAGTTCGAATGTAGCGCAGAAAATTGCAGCCATCATAAGCAAGAACAACGGAAATCCCCATGTCTTGTGCAATAGTACAACATCGGCTTTCTCAGCATCCCACTGCGACTTTCGCACGCCCGAACACATTGAAATCAAGCCATCTACATACGAACGACGAGCCTGTTTAAGCACATAATAAACATGGTTGTTATACTGCTTGCCCAAGACTGCCGAATGCCTCTTTACAAAGCACTTTACTGTGTTACAAGACTTACAAGGGGTGTTGAAACTGTGGACTATCCTGTCGTCTTCCATCAAACAGATTGCCATATACCTCGACGAAGCATTAAAATCATAGCCCTTCTTGCCTTCAAGTTCCTTCTGTATCATGCGGATATGCCGTTCGACCTGACGACCATAATTTACATGCACATATCGCAAATTGGGATTGTCACCTGTGTATGCCGATAAAATTGTCTGGATGACATTTTCTCGGCTTTCTCCAGTTTCATCTGCTTCATTGTACTGCACAATCGGAATGCCAAGCAATTTTGACATTTTGGTCAGATTTATGCACAGACCGTCCTCGTTTTCTTCACAGTAACCTCTAACTACGAGCACAATCTTTACGCCCAGATCCATCAACTGGACAACCGGCACAAGCTCAGTTTCCAATTTATGGAAATCAACCACAGCAACAAAAACATCGGTCTTTTCGGCAAGCACCAAATTTCGGAAACGCTTGTTGGCATAGTCATCACCAAAAATTTGATCAACTTGTGGCAAATAGGTTATGTTAAAATCACAGTTTTCGTATTTGGCTGTCGTTTCTCCACCAAACAATCCAGTAGCATACGATTCCTTAGTTTGGAACAGAGAAACATTTACTGTGTTTAATTCGTTGATTATAAAGTCCTGGCATTGCGGATCAGAAGCCGAAACCAACGACAAATTTGAGAAATAGGATTTGGGCATCAAGCAATTACGCTTCCGCCCCTCGACCAAAACGGTAAACATTCCATTATTATCCGACTTCAGCGCAACAATCTTCTTTCCAACCTCGATACCGAAGCCTTCAATCTTTTTGCGATAGTCGTTGCAACCATATATCTTGGCCACATAATACTCCTGATTGCAAGCAATTTGCACTTCTTCACTCATTTCAATCCCAATTTCTCTATACAATTTGCAAATGTAAAAAGCGTGAAAAACTTGTCGCAGAAATATCGCAACAAGATATTAACTATATTATATTCTCTAATGTGAATAAGATTACATGTATGGGCGAAATAGGGAGTACGACAAAACTGCAATCCCTAATATTTTCTCATCAGAAATCCCATGTACAACGGCAATGTCAAGACATTTCCTTCTCGTCCGACATTGTAGTCGCCCAGTTTTATTGCATTATATACATGGTACTTTTCGGGATGAGCCAATACGGTCTTCATGCTTTTAGCATTGCCAGTATTTGCCTTGACTTCCAACAAAGTACACTCCCCTCCGTAACGCATCACAAAGTCGATTTCTAAGCCAGAATCCTTATGGTAATAATACAGTTTACGCCCCATTTTTCCCATTATGTCGGCTACAAGATTCTCGAATATTGCGCCTTTGTAGCCATACAAATTTCCCTGCAATACATCCAACTGCGTACCTGCCTCCAACATGCTTACAAATAAGCCAGTATCAGACATATACACCTTGAAGACATCTTTTTCGGCATTGCCATCCAACGGCAGTTCAGTTATCGACAAATTGTAGCAACGGTTTATTATGCCAGCATCCTCTATCCACTGCAGGCTTCCCATAAACATATCCGCCCTGCCCCTTTTCCTTACCAGCGAATATTGGAACTTCTTGTTTTCCTTGCTCAACTGCATCGGAATCGATTCAAAGCACTCATGAATAACTGCCTTGTCCTTCCTATCAGCATACTTTACCATATCATCGGAATATCCTCGCAATATATCCTTTTGCTTGCGCAAAACCTTTGACATGTCTTTTGTCTCAATAAAAGTCTTTACCGCCTCAGGCATACCTCCTACAACCACATACTGCAACAGCAACTGTCTGAATCTATGATGCAAAGGCAACGGAACAGGAGTTTCTGTGTCAAAATATTCCTGAATTTTTGCTATATGCGTGTCGTCTATGCCGTTGGCCCACAGAAATTCCTCAAAGTCCATCGGATACATCAACAGCGAAGTTTCGTAACCGACTGGTACTGCTCTCATTTCATCCAGGTTGCGATATCCTCTCATGCCCAGCAACGAACCCGTACAAATCACATCGTAGCGACCGTCAATACAAAAAAACTTCAAGGCCGTCCTTGCATTTGGACACTCCTGAATTTCGTCCAACACCAAACATGTATTGCCTGGTTCAAACTTCGCTCTCAACGACTCATGCGACGACATATACATCACCATATCGTCAACGTCCAGCGAACCCGAAAAGAACTCTGCATATTCCGGTTTACGGAAAAAGTCCAGGTAAACAACATTCTTGTAGTTCTCTTGAGCAAATTCCAATACAGAAAAAGTCTTTCCACATTGGCGACATCCTCGAACAACAATTGGCTTATGGTCAGGTGAGTTCTTCCACTCCAGCAATTCCTGAATTATTTTACGCTTCATCAACGACATAAAAAACATCTTTTATTTCAAACACAAAAATACAACAATAAAAATAATCAACAAAATTTTTCAATATTTTCACAACAAAAATTATCACAAAATTATAAATAATTAATATACAATCATTTATATTGATTTTTTACACTTTTTCAAACGACTTTTTTAATAAAGTATGCACTTTTTCAAACGACTTTTTCAATAAAATACGCACTTTTTCAAATGACTTTTTTAGCAAAGCACACACTTTTCCAAACGACTTTTTCGGCAAAGTACGCACTTTTTCAAACGACTTTTTCGGCAAAGTACGCACTTTTTCAAACGACTTTATCGGCAAAATGAAAATTTTCTGGCAAAATTTCCGCAACTCGTCTTCTATTATTATTTTTGTAAAAAAATTTATGAAATGACAAATTCGGTATGCGTATTCTGCAGTTCGAGCGAGGACTTGCGGAAAGAATATTACGACTATGCAGAGTGCTTCGGCAAGATATTGGCTGAGAACGACTTTACCATATACCACGGTGGCGGCATCATCGGTCTTATGGGCGCGATGATGCGCGGAGCATACAGGCAAGGCGGAGCAAAAATAATCGGCGTCGTGCCCGAAAAGCTTCACCGCGAGGGAATTGTATCCGACGACATGCAGGAACTTGTCGTGACCGAAGATATGAAGGAGCGCAAGTCGTACCTGCGCGAACACGCCGATTCGTTTGCCATAATGCCCGGTGCCTTCGGCACAATGGACGAAATGTTTGAGATATTGACGCTCAAGCAGTTGAAGTACCACAACAAGGCGATCGTCATTCTCAACTTCAACCATTTCTTCGACGATATGCTAAGGCAGATGGACAAGTTCTTTGACGAAGGATTTACCATAAGCAACTACAAAACAACTTACTACGTCTGCGAAACGCCAGAAGAAGCCGTTGAGTACCTAAAAAATTACAAACCGACACACGTTTACGACAAATACCTAAAAGAATAGATATGAGAAACCCTCTACCAGACGAAGTATATTCAAGAAGAAAAACCTATAGGGAAACCGACATACGCGGTGATTATTTCCGCGACCAGACTGCAATAATACACTCAACGCCATTTCGCAGGCTGAAAAAGAAAACACAGGTTTTCTTTGCGCCTGAAAATGACCATATTTGCACAAGAATCGAACACGTATTGCACGTAGCAACCATTGCATCAACCATTTGCAAGGGCTTGAACAAAGTCGGCTGGGAACTGAACGACGAAATGGCATACGCCATCGGATTGGGACACGACCTAGGTCATACACCATTCGGTCACGCTGGAGAAAAATCACTCGACATTATCCTTTCGGGAATGGGACGCGGACATTTTGTTCACGAGGTAAATTCCTATCGCCAAGTCGCGTACCTTGCAAACCACGGCAACGGACTGAACCTCTGCTACGGCGTCATGGACGGCATCATTTGTCACAACGGCGAGAAGGACGAACAATATGCCTATCCGAACAAAACCACCAATGACCTCGATGCCATAAAAGACCGCTCATATATGCCCTCATCCTACGAAGGTTGCATTATGCGTTTCTCCGATAAGATAGCCTATCTCGGCCGCGACCTCGAAGACGCCTTCGTTGCAGGATTCATAACCGAAGATGATGTTCCCGACGATGTAAAGAAAATGCTTGGCAACCACAACGGACAGATTATCAATTCATTGATTCTCGATTTGATTGAAAACTCAAAGAATCGCGACATGATTGGCTTCTCGGACGAGACCTACGAAGTGGTTACGAAATTGAAGAAATTCAACTACGAGAAAATCTATAGTAACAAGATTCTCAACGAGTACGACAGTTTTTGTCACAAGATAATAAACAACCTTTTCGACTACTTGCACGACATTTACGCCAAGAACCAGAAGGACTACAGCAAATACTCCGAATCCACCATCGAACTCGATAGATATTTCGGACAATACATATACACTATGGACCACTTCTACACATCGCGCAACGAGGACGAAATCAACATCATCACCGACTACATCTCCGGAATGACAGACGTTTTTGCACTTGAAGCAATGAAGCAAATAACAATACCTAAACCAATAAGTTTCAAATAATTTGTCAAGTACGAAACAAATATTATCCTTGCATATTTCTGCAAAAAACGACTACGAAAACATTGTCGAAACCTTGGATAGCCAACTTCAGAAAATCGACAAAACACTGCGGAAACGGATAATATCTTGTGCCATAGAGCTTTTGCAGAACAATACCATCCACAATAAAGGCAACGGAATAGACATTTCCATCATCGAAAATGACGTCTGCATCAAGCTCAATACAGCGAGGAAACTTGACGAAAAAAGTGCCAATTTTATAAACAACAAAATTCAAGATATTAACAATATTAGTGCAGATAATTTAAAGGAATTATTTAAGAAAAATCTTAGCGCAGAGAACTTGACTCAAGGCACTGGAAACGGACTTATCCTCTGCCGACTGAAATCGGACACAGCCATCGAGACCAAGTTTTCGGACGATACTTTTGAAATTAACTTAACATTCAACAAATAGAAAATGAACGTACTAGTAGAAGCAACAGGAAAAACGCCACACATATACGAGGAAAACGGCGACCTCTGCGTATGGGGTGTAATCATACCAGAGAATCCAACGGAGATATTTGCGAAACTAAACAACATAGTATCAACAAAATACGCAGAGAACAACAAACTCAAAATCCACTTTTCGCTTGGATACTTCAATACGAGTTCCGCAAAGTTCCTGTACAACTTCTTTAAGAAACTCAAAGGAAATGATGACATTACAATCGTATGGCATTACGAAGCCGACGACGAGGACATTCTCGACAGCGGCAAGGAATTTGAAGAAATATCTGGGTTAAAGTTTGAATACTCAGACACTTTGCTGGACGTTTCAAAATAATCTATTTCATAAGCGAAGTGGGGATTATCCCATCAATTATTACATATCGTCCTTGTATGTGAAAAATGATATTCCACTTTCGATTTTTTGTAATAAGGCGCTTTGCTTGGGGATGCAACTTTTTAGCGGCCTGCCATTGTGAATGTTGAATAGCATTGGCAAGTATTGGATTTGCCAAAGTTTTTATCTCTGAAAATAGTTTTATTGAATAATTTTCAGCTGCTTCATAAGTATTTAATGTTGCTATATAATCTTGAATCTGCCCTATGGTTTTATAAACCTGTTCATGCACGACAATTCTATAATTTTCCATATCGCTTTCTCAACTGACTGAAAAATTCATTCTCAAATTTCTCAAAAGTCATACAATTTTCGGGCATATCATTGTATGAATTTCTAATCGCAGACATTGATTTTCTGACACTTTTTCTACTCGAAATAGAACGAGAACCATTGGTGCTAACTGAGACATTTATAGTTGCCATAATTTGAAAATTATTTAGTGGCAAATATATACTTTTTTTTATAATCAAAAACAGACTTCACTAATTCTTTTAACCAATTAACAAAACACCAACCGAACATAGCCTACTTCTCCAGCTTTTGACACGAAAAATTTTTCCAAATTAATCTATCAAAAATCGCAAAGAGATGATAACGAACTAGCTACGAACCGAAAATATAATGACAAATCCCTATTTAAGCCTATTGATCTTTTTCGAGACAGAACTAATTTGATTTCGTAAATGTACCTTTGGCAAACCCTTCTCCAATAAGAGTTTCATTGTCTATTATTTCAAACAACAAATCGCTTTTATCTGTCCTTATTCTTATGTAGTTCTCGTCAATCTCATATCTTGATGCGAAAGGAAACCCAAATAAACCATCAATAATTGTTACTGTCTTTTTGCCTTTAAATATTAACTTTCTATACAAAGGATTGTCTTTCGATACATAAACACCTTGAAGATTTGCATAAATCCTATATTTTTTCCTATCTGAGATAGGCAAAGAAACATATTCTGTAAGATATTTTTTGATCTTCTCAACGATTTCTTGTTCATCTTGAATATCGTATTTATCATTAACGTAAAAAGCAAATGGAATGTATTTCTCACTATAAGACTTCTGATATTCTTCCTGATTTAAAATTGAATCAACAGTAATTGATTTCAATTTGTCACCAAAAAATCTATATGTTCTTTTTAAAACAATTTTAGGTTTTATTTCCAAAAGAGAATCTACAATATGGCATACTATTTCTTCTGTCTTAATTATACTATCCAAATCTTGGATTTTCAGCAATGTATTTTTTTCTTCAATAGTCTTAAAATTTTCCCATACTGCTTTATCCAAATATTCAGATTTGTTGCTTACAGTATCTTCATAATAATACATAAAATCATCAGTAAGATACTTATTCAACTTTTCTGTGTCATAACAATTTTTGGCATCTATAAAATCGTTTACTATTTCTGGTTTACTTTTATGGCATGATAAAAAGAGGACCAAACAAGCAAAAAACGCTGATAGTAGAATATATTTCTTCATAAAATTCCAATTTATTTCAAGTGTCGTTTGGAGCACAAACGAATTGATAACAAAAGTAGAAAAAAGTAATAGCCAAACAAAATTTATTTTGGAGAAAGATACACGGCTCTTTCATAAAAAACTAATCCCCGCACCCACGCTACCAAATCGCCAGTTAAAGGGTAAGGCTAATGTGTATATCATTTTGTCATCATGACTTCGACAGGCTCAGTAGCCTATACACAATCAGTGATCTGTCCTAATGGAAACTATCTGTATCATAAAACAATAACATTGTACAAACGAAAGAGCCGATATTCCCCTCATTATAAACGATGTTAAAAAACATTTTTCCACATAAGAAAATTTTATTAACATTGTGAAATTTTAAAATTATATAGACATGGCTAACACACCAATTTGTGACACAGTTATTCAGGAACAATGCCGTAAGTTGGGAATCAACAACATAGGCAAATCGACAATTAGAGAAATTGTCGGACTAGTTAATTGCATAGAGAAGGAAACCGGCGAGAAATTCGTCAGGATGGAGATGGGCGTACCGAGCCTAAAGCCGCCAAAGGTTGGCACCGATGCCGAAAAAAAGGCTCTCAACGACGGCGTGGCAGCAATCTACCCGATGGTTGATGGTGTTCCAGAACTCAAAAAGGAAGCATCGAGGTTTATTAAAAACTTCATTGGAGTTGACGTATCGGCAGAAGCATGTATTCCTACAGTTGGTTCAATGCAAGGCGGTTACGCAACCTTCCTTACCTGCTCCAACCTCGACCCAAAGAAGGACACCGCGCTTTTCATCGACCCAGGGTTCCCTGTTCAGAAACAGCAGTTCAACGTGATGGGACACAAGTACGAAAGCTTTGATGTTTACGATTATCGCGGCGAGAAACTTCGCGACAAGCTGGAATCATACCTCTCGAAAGGCAACATCAACTCGATAATCTACTCTAACCCCAACAACCCGAGTTGGATATGCTTCACCGACGACGAACTGAAAATCATCGCCGAAGTTGCCGACAAGTACGATGCAATAGTAATCGAAGACCTTGCATACTTCCGCATGGACTTCCGCGACGACACTTATCATCCCGGATTCCCGCCATATCAGGCATCGGTTGCCAACTACACCGACAACTACATTTTGATGATTTCGGGCTCTAAGGCATTCAGCTATGCAGGTCAGCGCGTGGCTGTTGTGGCTATTTCCGATAAGATTTTCCACCGCTCATACCCAAATCTACAGAAGCGTTTCGGTAGAGACCAGTTTGGCGCAACATTCGTAATGCGAATCATCTATGCTTTGAGTTCGGGTGTTTGCCACTCGGCACAGTACGGTCTGGCAGCAATGCTCAAGGCAGCAAACGACGGCACTTTCAACTTCATCAAGGACATCGAAGAATACGGAAAGCGTGCCGAAAGGATGAAGAAACTTTTCGTTGATGCTGGATTCAACATCGTATATGACAAGGACATAGACAAAGACCTTGCCGATGGATTCTACTTCACAATAACCTACAGAGACTGGACTGGCGACAAGTTACTCGAAGAACTTCTGCACTACGGAATCAGCGCAATTACGCTTGACAACACAGGCAGCAAGAAATACGGTCTTCGCGCCTGCGTATCGCAGATTACACCCGACAAGATGGAATTGCTCGAAAAGCGTCTCGAAATTTACAAGCAGAACCATTAGAAAAGAATGGCAGAACTATCGCAAAGGAAACAAGAGTTATTCAATCTAATCAAGGCAAAATACAACAAGACCGTGATTAGAAAGGGTGATATATACGTTTACGATGGTTCTATTCTGCACATTGTCGAAGAAAAGAAAAAAGGCATAAAAGTAAGCAGCGTCCTGAACATGAGATACTGGGTGCTGCTGCTTTTTTTAATAATAACCGGTATTTGCCTTAGCTTGGTCGGTATTGCACTCACCCTAATTATTGCCAATTTAATATTGATCAAAAGCAAAAAGACAAAAAAAGCAACCCTAATTTCGTTAATAAACTAATGCCCAAAGTATTAAGAATCATAAACAGGTTCAATCTCGGCGGTCCCACTTACAACGTAAGTTATCTTACAAAGTATATGGCCCCAGATTATGAAACCCTGTTGGTTGGGGGAATGAACGATAAGTCGGAAGCATGCTCCGACTATATAGTTCAAAAGCTTGGGATACATTCACTTAAGGTAAGCGAGATGATTCGCAGCATCAACGGATACAATGATGTTGTTGCATACGAAAAAATTAAAAACATCATAAAACGCTACAAGCCTGACATTGTACACACTCATGCCTCAAAAGCAGGAGTATTAGGAAGACAAGCAGCCATAAGCTGCGGAGTTCCAGTAATTGTGCACACATTTCACGGACACATTTTCAATTCATACTTCAACAAATATGTTACAGAAACCTTTCGTAAGATAGAACAATACTACGCAAAAAAGACATCTGCAATTGTAGCTATCAGCGACATTCAAAAACAGGAATTATCTGAAGTTTACAAGATTGCACCTGCAGAAAAGTTTAGAGTGATCCCTTTGGGCTTCGACCTTAACAGATTCCAGGAGAACAAGGCAATGAAGCGCGATGCTTTCCGCAAACAGTACGACATTGCCGACGACGAAATTGCGGTTTCCATAGTCGGGAGATTGGTTCCTGTGAAAAACCACACAATGTTCATCGACTCCATAAAACAAGTAAAAGCGAGTACCAACAGAAAGGTGCGCGGTATTATTGTGGGCGATGGCGACCTACACAATAGCCTTATCGAATACGCCAAATCTCACGGGCTTACTTGTTCCACTCCAGAAAACAAAGTTCCCAACTCCGACTTGATTTTCACATCGTGGATAAAAGACGCAGACTATGTTTTCGCCGGTTCTGAGATTTCTGCACTTACCTCGCTTAACGAAGGCACGCCGGTATCGATAATCGAATCGCAAGCTGCAAATGTCCCTGTGGTTAGCACGATTGTCGGCGGAATAAGGGATGTCGTTATTGAAGGTAAAACCGCACTGCTCTCTCCTACGCAAAACGTTGATGCATTTAGCCAAAATCTACTCAACCTAGTAAACAACGACGAACTCAGACAACAAATGTCAGAAGACGGCTGGACATTTGTCCGCGACAAATTTCATTACACTAGGCTCGTAAATGATATGAAGAATCTATACGATGAGTTGCTAGCGAATAGGAAATAAGGAAGTTTCTGGTTTCAAGTTTCAAGTTTCAAGTTTCTGGTTTAACGTTCAAAGTTTAAAGTTTCTAGTTGCTAAAACTTGAAACGGCGTAGCCAATGAAACCTGAAACATAGAAACGGCGTCAGCCACAGAAACATTCAATAAAAAAGGCGATCATACGACCGCCTTTTTTATTGAATAATCATATTCCTATTTTCTATTCTTCAAGAACTCAAGCGACTTGTTCATCAGCTTGTACATTATTGTATCGTCCTGAACGATTGGAACTTCCTTGCGGAAATCCTTTACAAACTCCTGAACGAACGGTGACGGCTTGAGCGGTTCGCGGAAATACAATGCCTGACTTGCTGCAAAGCATTCGATGGCAAGCACTCTTTCGACATTTGCAACTACGCGCAAAAGTTTTGTTCCTGCGTTTGCACCCATACTTACATGGTCTTCCTGCTCATTGGACGACGACAGCGAATCGACGCTTGCAGGCATACACAACTGCTTGTTCTGGCTAACGATTGATGCTGCAGTATATTGCGGAATCATGAAGCCGCTGTTGAGACCTGGCTTTGCAACCAAGAATGCAGGAAGTCCCCTATCACCACTGATAAGACGGTAGATACGACGTTCTGAGATACTACCTATTTCTGCCATTGCAATCGACAGGAAGTCCATAACAATAGCAAGCGGCTGTCCGTGGAAGTTACCTCCACTCAATACGAGGTCGTCATCTGGGAATACCATTGGATTGTCGGTAACCGAGTTGATTTCGGTCTCCACAACGCTTGCAACATAGTCCCAAGCATCTTTCGAAGCACCGTGAACCTGCGGAACACAGCGGAATGAATATGGATCTTGCACCGTGGTCTTCTTCTGCTGCTGCAGTTCAGAACCAGTAAGATATGCGCGAATATTCTGTGCAGTCTTAATCTGTCCCTTATGCGGACGGATGGTGTGAAGGTTCTCGGTGAACGGGTCAGCAAGGCCATTGAAGCCTTCGAGCGACATGGTTGCGATGATGTCGGCGTTCTTCAATATCTTACGGCCACGGAGCAAAGCATCAATGGCGTGCGACAGCATGAACTGGGTGCCGTTTATTAGAGCAAGACCTTCCTTCGACTTGAGGCGGAGCGGTTCCATATCGAGTTCACGAAGAACGTCAGCCGATTCGCGCTTCTGTCCCTTGTAGTAAACCTCTCCCATTCCGAGCATTGCAAGGGTAATGTGAGCCAGCGGAGCCAAGTCGCCCGATGCGCCAAGCGAACCAAGCTGGTAAACAACCGGAGTTATGCCCTTGTTGTAGAAATCGACAAGACGCTGAGCCGTCGATACGCAAACGCCCGAAATACCATACGACATATTCTTGACCTTCAAGAACATCATCAGGCGGACAATGCGCTGTTCAACCTCTTCGCCCATACCGCAGGAGTGCGACTTGATAAGGTTTTCCTGAAGCTGCTCGAGTTCGTTTTCCGAAACCGAAGTGTTGCACAACGAACCGAAACCGGTAGTGATACCGTAAATCGGTTTTTCACGGTTCTTCATCTTCTCGTCCAAGTAGTTGCGGCAATGCTCAATGTTCCTGATAGCCTCTTCCGACAAGGCGATTTCACATCCGCTTTCGATGATTTCTTCTAATTTGTCAAGCGTTAATCTTTCTGTTCCAATATAATATGTTTCCATTCTGTTGAAATTTTATCTATTTTTATACATCTGTTCGTAATACTTTGCATAGTCGCCCGAAACAATTCTGTCGAGCCACTCTTGGTTTGCAAGATACCAATCAACGGTCTTTTCGATACCCTCCTCAAACTGCAACGATGGTTTCCATCCCAGTTCTGTCTGCAATTTTGTAGAATCGATGGCATAGCGCAAATCGTGTCCTGCCCTATCGGTAACGTAGGTTATAAGCTTCTCAGAACTACCCTTTTCACGACCGAGCTTTCCGTCCATAACTTCACACAACTTCTTGATAAGCGCAATGTTAGTCCACTCATTATTTCCACCGATGTTATATGTTTCGCCGTTCTTACCGTTATGGAAAATGCAGTCGATTGCTCGTGCATGGTCGATAACAAACAACCAATCGCGAACATTAAGTCCTTTACCATAGATCGGAATCGGCTTATTGTTCCTTATATTATTAATTGACAATGGAATAAGCTTTTCAGGAAACTGGTTTGGGCCATAGTTGTTAGAGCAATTCGACAGCACCACATTCATTCCGAATGTATGGTGGTAAGCGCGAACAAGGTGGTCGGAACTAGCCTTCGATGCCGAATACGGCGAACGCGGCGAATATGGGGTTGTCTCCTTGAAGAAGCCTTCGTTGCCGAGCGAACCGTAAACCTCGTCGGTTGAAATATGGTAAAAGCGCTTGCTTTCGTAATTACCCTTCCAAAAATCACGTGCTGCGGTAAGAAGGTTTGCGGTTCCGACAAAATTCGTATAAATGAACTCAAGAGGATTTGTTATGCTTCTATCAACATGACTTTCGGCAGCAAGATGTATCACGCCATCGGGCGAATACTTTGCAAAAAGCGATTTCACTGCCTCAAAGTCAACAATATCAACCTTCTCAAACTTGTAGTTTGGTGCATTTTCGACATCCTTCAAATTCTCGAGATTTCCTGCATATGTCAGTTTGTCCACATTAACAATCTGATATTGAGGATATTTATTTACAAACAGTCTTACAACGTGCGAACCGATGAAACCAGCGCCACCTGTTATAAATATCGTCTTCTCCATCTAATAGAAATTTTAGAGGGCAAAATTAGGAATTTTAATCGGATTGGGAAAGAAATTTACAAAATCTACTTTACAAAAAATAATTACCCTATTTAATAACCCTATTAAATAAATTTATTAGTTTTGCGGCGAATTTTAGAAACGTAAAGAATGAACAAGGATAACAATATGGAACAACAGATTCTGCAATGCGCCGAAGAACTGTTCCTCGAAAAGGGCTTTTCGCTGGTGAGTACCACCGACATAGCAAAGAAAGCGGGATGTAATCAGGCTCTCGTACACTACTATTTTCGCACTAAAGAAAACCTGTTCCAGCAGATTTTTCAAGCGAAATTCACTAAGTTCCTCTACATTTTCACAACCTTCGACGACAGCGACGAGCCTTTCACCACAAGGCTACGCAAGAAAAT
>DBYO01000008.1:0-55553 GCA_002310235.1 Bacteroidales bacterium UBA1184 | reverse complement strand
ATTTACAACAAGAACCTTGAAATATACCGTCGCTTCGACCACGAACTGCAGGAAGAAATCCAGAAAGGCAACATCCGCCCCATCTCCACCCTCGACCTGCTAATCAACATAGTGTCAATGAACATAATAATATTCTTTATGCTTCCGCTCCTCGAAAGCCAGTTCAACTTCGACGACGAAGAAATTGCCGAGCTGTTGCAGCAACGCAAGCACGAAGTGGTAGAGACAATAATGTGCAGCTTAAGACCTAAAAACAAGTAAAGCATGGAAAATCAATTATATAGACTCGGAATCGACATAGGTTCAACAACTGTAAAAACCATAGTTCTCGACAGCGACGACAACATTCTGTTTTCGGAATATAGGCGCCACAACGCCAATGTGGTCGATACATTGTCGGAAACGCTTGCAAAAGTAACCGAAAAACTTGGCGACATAAACGCAAGCACCGTAATAACTGGTTCTGTAGGAATGGGTTACGCAGAAAAAATAGGCACAAGGTTCGTGCAAGAAGTCATCGCCTCTACCGAATGGATAAAGGAAAATTATCCGCAAGTGCGCACATTCGTCGATATTGGCGGCGAGGACAGCAAGATGATTTTCCTCCAGCCAGGCAAAACTCCCGACATCCGCATGAACGGCTCATGCGCAGGTGGAACTGGAGCCTTCATTGACCAGACGGCCACGCTGCTCGGCATAGAACCGATAGAACTCAACCAGTTAGCTGCCGACCACAAGACAATCTACCCCATAGCTTCACGCTGCGGAGTATTCTCGAAGACTGATATACAGAACCTTATAAGCCGAAACACCAGCAAACAGGACATTGCCGCTTCGGTGCTCAACTCGGTGGCTATGCAGGTGACATCGTCGCTTGCCCGCGGAACCGACATAGTACCGCCAATACTTTTCTGCGGTGGTCCGTTCAAGTTTATACCACAACTTAAAGAGAGCTTTGTTAACATATTAAAAATCAATAATAAAGATTGTATAATTCCAGAGAATACAGAACTATTCCCAGCATTGGGCTGCGCTTTCCTCGCAAAGAAGTACAACGAAGCGCCAAGTTTAATTTCAGACTTAATCAAACACTTAAACAAAGAGCATAAATCTTCTTCTAAATCAAATGGTAATGTATTAAGAAAACTATTCAATTCTGAAGAAGAATTCCAAAGTTGGAAAACAGAAAGACAGAAATTCTCGCTGAAAAGCATAGTGCCGACCGAAGGCGCAGAAATCAGGTGTCACCTTGGTGTTGACTCCGGCTCCACGACGACAAAAGTCGTTCTCATCGACGACAACCTAAACATAATATACAAGGATTACCGTCGCAACAACGGCAACAGCTTCCGTACCTTCGTAGAAAGCATGGAAGCACTGCAACAATTTGAAAAAGAGAAGAATATAAAAATTAGCATAGTCAGCAGTACTGCAACGGGTTACGGCGAAAATCTATTAAAGAAAGCCTTTAACTTAAACAATGGAATTGTCGAAACCATGGCACATTACATTGCTGCAAGAGAGGTTTGCCCAGAGGTTTCGTTCGTACTCGACATAGGCGGACAGGACATGAAAGCCATATTTATCGACAATGGCAGTATAAAGCGCATCGAAATAAACGAGGCTTGTTCGTCGGGATGTGGCTCGTTCATAGAGACTTACGCCAATATGCTCAACTATCCTGTTGCAGAATTTGCACGCATGGCATGCACCGCCGACCAGCCCTACGACCTCGGCACACGCTGCACCGTGTTTATGAACTCCAAAGTAAAGCAGTCGCTTCGCGAAGGCACTTCCATAGAGAACATTGCTGCAGGTTTCTCCTACTCCGTCATCAAGAATTGTTTGTTTAAGGTACTGAAATTAAAGAACTTGAACGAACTTGGCAACAATATTGTAGTTCAGGGCGGAACAATGAAGAACCTCTCCATTGTGAAGGCTTTGGAAGTGCTGACAGGCAAAAATGTGTTCTTCTCCGACATTCCAGAACTTATGGGCGCATTTGGCGCAGCAATCTACGGAAAATCAACCGATTGTACAAACGAGACGACAATATCGGAACTTATAAAGTTCAACGAATACAAGTCATCGATTGTAAACTGCAAAGGCTGTGAAAACCAATGCACTGTAAATGTTTTCAAGTTCGAGAACGGCAATTCGTTCTACGCGGGCAACAACTGCGAGAAAGTTTTCTCCAACAGGTCCGAAAGCACAGCAAAAGGCATCAACCTGCACGCCGAAAAGGACGACATGCTGTTTGAAAAGCACGAATACTCGACAGTCAAGAACGGCAAAAAGGTTGGATTGCCGCGTGCCTTGGGAATGTACGAGAATTTCCAGTTCTGGCAGGCAATGTTCAGCACCTTGGGCTACGAAGTCGTATTATCCGGCGATTCGACAAACAAACTCTACGAGCCTGGCGTTAAGTCGATTATGTCCGACAACATTTGCTTTCCAGCAAAGTTGATGAACGGACATATACTCGACCTTGTCAACAAGAAAGTCGATTTCATTTTCTACCCCTACATCGTACTCGAAGTAAAGGACGATGAGAAGTCGAACAACAGCTACAACTGCCCCATCGTGAGCGGTTACGGAGACGTCATAAAGAGTTCAATCGATACTGAAAATAAATACGGCATACGACTTGACAATCCAATAATTACATTTAGCAACGACGAGTTGCTTTGGAAGTCGTGCAACGCCTATTTGAAGTCGCTTGGCTTTGACAAGAAGATGCGTCGCAAGGCCATCGAAAATGCCATCGAAGCACAGTCAAACTTCCGCGCACGCCTGACCGAGCGCACTGCCGAAGTGATCGAAAACGCCAATCGCGACTGCAGAACTGTAATAGTCCTTGCCGGCCGTCCCTACCACATCGACCCGCTCATACAGCACAAAGTGTCACAGGCAGTTGCCGAGATGGGCATAGATGTTGTAACCGAAAATGTTTCGTATCTGGACAATGAAAACATCTTCGACGAACTGCACTCGCTCACACAGTGGAGTTTCCCGACGCGAATCTTCAAGGCTGCACACTATGTTGCCAATGCTCCCGACAATGTTCAGTTTATCGAACTCACCTCGTTCGGCTGCGGTCCCGATGCCTTCATCCTCGATGAAATGGGAAGTATTCTCAACCGTAAAGGCAAGAATCTCACCATATTAAAGATCGATGATGTAAACAACATCGGTTCGTTGCGCCTGCGTATCCGTTCGCTCGTTGAAAGCCTCAAGCTCAACAACGGACATCGCAAGGAAACCAAGTTCGTCACCACCAAGCCGTTCATGGAAGCCGACAAACGCAGGTTAATTATAGGTCCTTACTTCGCAGAAGGCTATTCAGAGTTCATTCCAGCCTTTTTCAAGGCCAAGGGCTACAATCTCCTCAACCTGCCAAAAGGAACGCCAGAATCGAACGAATATGGCCTAAAATACGCCAACAACGACATCTGCTACCCCGCTACCATCGTCATCGGCACAATTATGATGGCTCTCGAAAGCGGAAAATACAATCCCGACGACATAGCCGTAGCCATAACCCAGACGGGCGGACAATGCCGCGCTAGCAACTATTTGTCGCTGATTAAGAACGCAATGGTGACGGCAGGATTCGAGAATATTCCCGTCGTTTCGGTAGCAACAGGCAGCAGTAAGATAAACTACCAACCCGGATTTGACCTGCACGTTTCTAAGAATATCGGCTTGTTACTCAACACGATGCTATATGCCGACTGCCTTTCAAAACTGTACCAGGGTGCAGTCATCAGGGAAAAGACAAAAGGTATTGCTCGGAAAATCAGGGACAAATACACCGAAATGAGTTTCCCGTACATCGAAAACAAGAAGGGCGAAAAGCTACAGGGACTTCTGAAGAAAGCCGTTGCCGAATTCCGCGAGAACATAAACGACGGCACCTACCCGACCATTGGCATCGTCGGCGAGATATACCTGAAATACAATGCATTCAGCAACAAGTACGTCGTGGATTGGCTAAACGAACAAGGCTTCGAAGTTGCAGTGCCGTCGATTTACAATTTCTTCATCAACGGACTGGTAAACAATGCAGTAAACCGCAAGTACCACATCAAGCCCAGCAAGACGCCAACATTCATTAGCACAAGCATTTACAATCTTATAGCAAGGTTTGCACGCAAGTACGACAAGATTTGCGCAGGCTTCCCTAGCTACCGTCCGTTCGACAACCTTTTCGAAGCCTTCGACGACGCGACCAAGATTGTAAACCCGGCAACCAACTTCGGTGAAGGCTGGCTCCTTCCGGCCGAAATTGCCAACTATGCAAAGAACGGTATCAGCAGCGTGGTAAGTTTACAGCCATTCGGCTGCATTGCCAACCACATCATTTCCAAGGGAATGGAGAAGAAAATCAAGCAGATTTACCCCGATATGAACCTACTCTTCCTCGACTTCGACGCTGGCACATCCGAAGCAAATGTGTTCAATAGGTTGCACTTCATACTGGAGAATGCGAAAAGCAAGATGAAGTAATACAAAACAAAAAAAGGTTGCCGACGGCAACCTTTTTTACTATTATACAATCTAAAATCGTAAATCTTAAATCGTAAATTTACTTAAGTCTCCTGAACTGGCAAGTGAAGTGACGCATCAATTCAGCTTCCCAAGTGATTTCGAGACCGCGCTTGATAGAGTCGCGACGATCGTAAACGTTCTTCAATGCAGCTGCGATTACATCCATGTGGTTGTTGGTGTAAACACGACGTGGGATGCAAAGACGTACGAAATCGTTGCCACCGAAACGGTTTTCGCGTGTAACCGGGTCACGGTCAGCGAGAACGTAACCGATTTCGCATGCGCGGATACCAGCTTCGAGGTAAAGTTCGCAAGTCAAAGTCTGAGCCGGGAACTCTTCCTTCGGGATGTTGGTGAGGACCTTGTCTGCATCAACGAAGATTGCATGACCGCCAGCAGGACGCTGATAAGGAATGCCGTATTCGTCGAGTTTCTTTGCAAGGTAGTGAACCTGCTTGATACGAGTTTCAACCATGTCGAACTCAATGTTTTCCTTCAGACCAACTGCCAAAGCATCCATATCACGGCCGTTCATACCGCCGTAGGTAAGGAAACCTTCGAAAGGAATGCAGAACAACTTAGCACCTTCGTACCAGTCCTTCTTGTTTGTAGCGATGAAACCACCCATGTTTACAAGACCATCCTTCTTAGCAGACATTGTCATGCTGTCGGCATAGCTGAACATTTCGAGAGCGATTTCGCGCAAGGTCTTGTTTGCATAACCTTCTTCGCGAGTCTTGATGAAGTAAGCATTTTCGATGAAACGAGCCGAGTCGATGTTTACCGGAACGCCATACTTATGGCAAAGTTCGCAGGTTTCGCGGATATTCTTCATGCTAACTGGCTGACCACCAACGGTATTGTTTGTAACAGTAAGAACCATGAAAGGAACGTTGCCCTTGTTTTCCTTCAATACCTTTTCCAACTTTTCGAGGCTAACATTACCCTTGAAAGGAACTTCGAGCTGAGTATCGTAAGCTTCGGGAACGGTAACGTCGATAGCAAATGCCTTACGGCTTTCGATATGACCCTTAGTAGTGTCGAAGTGAGCATTACCAGGAACAACCATACCGGGCTTTACCAAGTACGAGAACAAAACATTCTCGGCAGCACGACCCTGGTGAGTAGGAATAACATATTCGAAACCAGTAAGTTCGGTGATAGTATCTTTCATGTGGTAGAAACTGCGTGCTCCGCCGTAGCTTTCGTCACCCATCATCATTGCGCTCCACTGACGGTCGCTCATTGCACCAGTACCAGAGTCGGTCAACAAATCAATATAAACATAGTCGCTCTTCAACATGAAGATGTTGTTGTGGGCTTCTTCGAGCCACTTTTCGCGCTGTTCTCTTGTGGATTTCTTAATGGGTTCAACCATCTTGATTTTCCACGCTTCTGCAAATGGTAATTCCATAATTAAATTTTTTTAATTTATTAATAATTTTTTGATTGTCCTTTCGGAAAGAAATGAAATTGGAAACAATTCTCAGCAAAATAGTTAGATGCCGAAAATGGTTTCCGATACTAAAACGAATCGCGCTCCTTGATATTTAAAAATACCAAGCTCCTCATTTCTATTATGATACTAAACCTATTCATTTCAATTTTTTGCAACTGCAAATTTAAGTATAAATTTCAATTAGTGCAATATGTTTTTTAATATACTTTCAAATAAAAGATTTGACCATATAAAATATGCTCAAAAAATTAGACAAAAAAAACGGAGGACATACAATTACATCCTCCGTCATAATGAATATTAATATCTTACTACTCTGTGAGTTCCTTAATTCTAGCACCCATCTGCTGGCTTTCCTCGTACTTGCCTGCCTTGTAGTACAATTCCTTCAAAATTTGGAGCACCTGCAAATCGTTAGGTTTGATAGTCAAAGCCTTTTCCAAATATGGTAATGCCTTTGCCTGATAATCCTTTGCAATATCCTGATACTTCTCAAAAGCGGAGAAATCTGTAGGTGGAAGATTCTTGTCTGCCCATTCAATTGTATCGGCAGCGGCATTGATGTACAATGCACCAAGACCATATACTGCATCGTAGTTGTTAGGATCGATCTCGAGTGCCTTAGTAAAATCAGCCTCAGCAGAAGCCACATCCTTCATTTCCTGCGACAAAGTACCACGAATTACGAGGAACTGAGCATTGTTAGGATCGTTTGCCATAGCCATATTTATATAATCCCTTGCCTTTTCCGAATTTCCTGATGCAACATAATAGTTGAACATTTCGATAACAAGCGGATAGTTGTCGTTCGGAAACTTAGCAATACCGTCTTCCAAAACCTTAAGCATCTTAGCAGTGTCGCCAGTTTCCTTCAAAGCCATCGACTGGTTTACATATACAGAAACCTTTTCCTTATTGTCAACGCCATAGTTTGCCTGAATAAGAAAATCGTTGAGAGAAATAGCTTCTTCAAACTTTTTGCTTCTCATTGCTGCCAATGAAGCATAGTAATAAATCTGAGTATCAATGCGGAAAGTAAGCGTAGAAATTTCTATTGCCTTTGCAAACTGATTGTACGATGTCTCGAAATCATTGCTTTGGAACGCATTAATACCCTTGTTAACGAACGCATTAGACAAAGCCGGGAATCTCTGGAACAAAATATCCATAAAAGCCTCAGTACTTTCGTAGTTGGCTTCGTTGTTCTGATTGAGAATGCTAGCAAACTTCATCAAGCCAGCCTGAGTCGAGAAGTCGATGTCACGATGCTCTGGCTTTACGAAGTTGTACTTCAAAGCCTTCATGTACGATTCGTATGCAACTTCGTAGCAATCGTCGCACAATGCCTGATACTTTTTGTTCTTTGAGCTTCCAAGTTCCTGATAAATCTGACCTTTGAACCAGAAAGTCTTGAAACTTTCGGCAGTCTGCGGATTTGCCTCTGCCTTGTCGATTGCCTTCTTTGCGTCATCGAGGTAGCCGTCTTTCAGGTAGCTCCATGCGCTGGTAACCATCTGCTTCTGAGCACTCATTGTAAGTGCTGCTATCAAAGCTATACCTATTAAAAATAACTTCTTCATGATCTTAAATTTTAAATGTTATTCAACTATTCGTTAGTATTCTCGTTTTTTTCTTCCTCTGCAATTTCTGCGCCATTTTCTTCTGGTACAATTTCTGGCTCGTTTTCATCAGAAACTACGCCATCGGCTTCGGCCTCAAGTTGAGCAATCTTTGCAGCCTCCTCTTCGGCAATACGCTCGAGTTCGGCACCACCTTCAATCTTTGCCACAGAAGCAATCACATCGCCATCGCGGAGATTTATCAGGCGAACACCTTGAGTTGCACGACCCATAACGCGCAATGTATCAACTGCGAGACGGATTGTTATGCCCGAACGGTTGATGATCATCAGGTGGTCGTTGTCAGTAACAGCGTTGATACTGATAAGGTTACCTGTCTTTTCGGTGACATTCAAGGTCTTAACGCCCTTACCGCCACGATTTGTAACACGATAGTCCTCGATGCTCGAACGCTTGCCGTAGCCGTTTTCGGAAACTACAAGCACATCCTGCTCAGGACGAACAGTAATCATACCTATTACATAATCGTCGTCGTCGAGGGTTATACCCTTGACACCTGTTGCCGTACGTCCAATCGGACGGACAATGTCGTGCGGGAAGCGGATGGTCTTACCACCATATGCACCGATCATAACATTGGTCGGAGCTTCGCCTTCTACATCCTCGATGAGCGATGCCGTGAGAAGCATATCGCCTTCGCGAACATTGATAGCGTTGACACCATTCTGGCGCGGACGCGAATATTCCTCGAGCAAGGTCTTCTTGAACACACCGTTGCGAGTACACATCACGACGTAAGTTCTGTTGATGTAGTCAACGTCCTTCAGCGACTTCACATTCAGGTAAGCCTTTACCTCGTCTTCCTTGTCGATATTGATAATATTCTGGATGTGACGGCCCTTCGAGGTCTTTGTTCCTTCTGGAATTTCGTAAACCTTGAGCCAGTAGCACTTTCCGAGCTTTGTAAATAATAATAAGGTATTGTGCATTGTAGCGACGAACATGTGTTCCACAAAGTCCTCGTCGCGAGTTGCAGTTCCCTTCGAACCTACACCGCCCCTATTCTGCGACTTGAATTCCGACAACGAGGTGCGCTTCATGTATCCGAGGTGCGAAATTGTGATTACAACCTCTTCGTTTGCGTAGAAGTCTTCAGGATTCATGTCTTCGGAAGCGTAAACCACTTCGGTCTTGCGTTCATCTCCGTACTTTTCCTTGATTTCAAGAAGTTCGTCCTTTATGACCTGCATTCTCAAATCTACGCTAGCAAGCAATTCCTTCAAGTACTCGATGCGTTTCATAAGTTCTTCGTACTCGGCTCTCAACTTTTCCTGTTCGAGACCGGTCAACTGGCGGAGACGCATTTCGACGATTGCCGATGCCTGAATTTCGGAGAGCGAGAAACGCTGCATCAATCTTTCCTTAGCTTCGGTAGGATTGTCCGACGACTTGATAATCTGGATAACCTCGTCGATATTGTCGCTTGCAATAATCAACCCCTGTACGATATGAGCTCGTTCTTCGGCCTTGCGAAGTTCGAATTCGGTACGACGAGTAACAACATCAAGCCTATGCTCAACAAAGTAGTGAATCAAGTCCTTAAGGTTGAGCACCATCGGGCGACCCTTTACAAGGGCTATATTGTTGATGCTGAATGACGACTGCAACTCGGTGTATTTAAACAACTTATTAAGTACAACATTAGCCACAGCATCACGCTTGATGTCGATAACGATACGCATACCAACGCGGCGGTCTGACTCATCGTTGACATTGGAGATACCTTCTATCTTCTTGTCGGTAACAAGGTTAGCAATATGCTTTATAAGTTCTGCCTTATTGACCATGTAAGGTATTTCGGTAACCACGATGCGTTCATGTCCGCGTTCAGAAGTCTCTATTTCGGTCTTAGAACGAATTACAACGCGTCCGTGTCCGGTTGCATAAGCCTCGCGAACACCGTCTATACCATATATTATACCACCAGTCGGAAAATCGGGAGCCTGGATTATCTTGCCAAGTTCATCGACTTCTATTTCCGGGTTGTCAATATAAGCAACAGTTGCATCAATTGTCTGAGCAAGGTTGTGCGGAGCCATATTGGTTGCCATACCTACAGCGATACCGTTTGCACCATTAACTATAAGGTTAGGTATTTTTGTCGGCAACACACTCGGTTCCTGCAGAGAGTCATCGAAGTTGTTTACAAAATCAACGGTTTCCTTGTCCATATCGGCCATCATTTCGTCCGAAATCTTCGAGAGACGAGCCTCGGTGTAACGCATAGCTGCAGGGCTATCGCCGTCAACCGAACCGAAGTTACCCTGACCATCGACAAAAGTATATCTCATAACCCAGTTCTGGGCGAGTCTTACCATTGCAAAATAAACAGACGAGTCACCGTGAGGATGGTACTTACCCATTACTTCACCGACAATTCTCGCCGATTTCTTGTGAGGCTTACCTGGAGCAAGTCCCAAACCTTCCATACCGAAAAGTATTCTTCTTTGCACCGGCTTTAAACCGTCTCTAACATCCGGCAACGCACGCGAAACTATTACTGACATCGAATAGTCGATGTATGCCGATTTCATTTCATCTTCGACACTAATCGAAATTATCTTTGCTCTTCCTTCTTCTTCAAGCATTTTTTATCGTAATTTATTTCTAATATTCTTATAATCAAATCCTTGTGTTTTACACAAAATTGTCGTAAAGATACAAAATTCCACTCACACACACAACCCCTAACAAGCATTTTTTTAACAAAATTTGTTTATAAAAATAGATTGGCTTACACAAAGCTCGCAAGCACAGAAATATAGTCAAAAGCAGCATAAAACAGCCTAAGTTATTAACAAGTTTTAGAAGATATTAACAAAGTTGCATTTTTTTGCATTTTATACTTGTTCATATACAATGATTTTATATCTTTGCTCAAAATATCTATTAGTATCAAACACAAATTTAAAAAAAATGAACAAAGTAGAATTAATTGAAAAGATGGCTGCAAAGGCAGGCATGACAAAAGCTGACGCAAGAAGAGCTCTTGACGCTTTCATGAACACAACAGAAGAATGCCTTAAGAAAGGTGATTCATTGACTCTTATCGGCTTCGGTTCATTCGGAGTTACCAAGAGAGCTGCAAGAAAAGGTCACAACCCACGCAAACCGCAGGAAATCATCAACATCCCTGCAAAGAAGGTTGTTAAATTCTCAGCAGGTGCTACATTGAAGAAAGCTGTTAACAAGAAGTAATCTTCTAAAAAAAGAAAAAAAGGGGGACAATTGTTCCCCTTTTTTGTATTTACACACAAACATACGACATGGAACCTAAGCAAATTATAGATTTACTTACTTCTTACGTAACCAAAGAAAGAATGTCAACCCTCAACAGGGTCCTTGACGAAAGAACAAGATATATTTCGGTCGTACTCGAAGATATTTTCCAGAACCATAATGCCTCGGCTGTGCTACGTAGTTGCGATTGCTTTGGAATACAGAACGTAAACTTCATCGAAAACCGATACAGCTACATGGAAAACAAAGACGTGGCAATGGGTTCTTCTCAGTGGCTAAGCATCAAGCGATTCAACCAGAAAGAAAACAACACTCTCGATGCAATAAATGCCATGCGCAATGAAGGATACAGGATTGTTGCCACCACCCCACACACCAACGACGTACTAATAAAAGACCTTGACCTGACAAAAGGCAAAATCGCTCTGTTTTTCGGATCCGAAAAACCCGGTCTGTCGGACATTGTGATGGACAACGCCGACGAATTTGTCAGAATTCCAATGTACGGCTTCACAGAAAGTTTCAACATCTCAGTGTCAGCTGCACTTTGCCTATACGAACTAACCTCAAAACTTAGGAATTCAGACATCGACTGGCATCTGTCGTCAGACGAAAGAACCGAACTGCTGGCACAATGGATGAAACTTAGCGCTAGAAGCGCAGAGGGACTGATAAAAGAATACGAAAAAAGAGGAAAAATAGGCTAACGCCAGTTAATGGGCTGCGCACGTTTCTATGTTTCACGTTTCTTCGCTTCGCTGTTTAACTACGTTGAGGGCTTCGCCGTTCTATGGCTGCGCCGTTTCAATGGGCTGGCGCCAGTTTCTAGGTTTCAGGTTTGATTGGCTAACGCCGAGCTAAAGGTTGATAATTTGAAGATTCAAAAGTTCAAGGAGTTGAGGGGAATCACCCTTTGCAAAGGGATTGTTATTTAACTTTAACAAACCTGGAAGTCCTCTCTCCTGTTTTCTCTATAATTTTCACGCTGTAAGTTCCTGCTGCATAATTAGATACATCAACAGAAGTAACATTCATTCCTGAATATACTAGCCTACCCATTTCATCAAGAATGCAAATCTCAAAATTATCATCCACTCCAACTATTTCCAACACATCGGAAACTGGATTTGGATACAAATACAGAGGCGAAGTCTGTAAATCAGATACGCTTTCGGAACCTGAACCGCCATGCAGGTAAGAATATTTAGCTATTGCGCTATCAACAGCTTCAATCATACCCTGATACGAATCGGACGCGAACAACGCAAAAGTAACCCTTACCGTATCGCCAGGCAGCAAATTGACAGGTCCAGCTCCTGTATATTGCACAATATCACTAATTTCATTACATACAGACGAATGGGATATCATATAAAACTTTTCAAGATCGGAGAACCCATCAGAAATATCTATTGCGCCGTCACCACCAGACTTGTTTGCAAGAGTATAATTTATAGGCTGCTGTTGGCTTAACAACTTCATGCCTGCATAAAGTGAATTATTGCCTTCGTATGTACAATATACAAAATTACGCTCCGGCTCGCGTTTGCTTTGATTTTCAACAGGCTCGTACAAATCCCAGTCGGCAAACAATCCAAAATAATAGTCCGTAATGGTTTGCTGTCCAGAATTGACAATATCATATTCGGCAAGAATATAATTTTGGTCATCGCCAAATACATCAAGCGAAATTTCCAAATTGTGAGAATTGTAATCCAAGGTATCTGTCATTTTTGCCACAATATGCGTAATTGCCAATGTATCATCAACATAGTGAGGATATTCAATTACCGAGAAATCAGTTACCTGACGCACTGTGCTATACACTTCATTGCCCGAAAGTCCCGAAATTATACCACAATCGTAAAACAATTCATAATAATCGTCCAGATAAAATCCATGTCCTACTTCTGTATTCAAATCCACATAGCCCAATCTGCCGTTTCCTGCAACTGACAAACTAAGAGTACCAGCATTTACATCTACAAAACCGCCATTGACAGGCACATCTATAATCTGCTCATCGGAAAATTCATCCGAAACAAAACGAATCTTCAGTTTTATAGTCAACTCCTGCGGAGCATCGGGCAAAACTTCCAGCCTAATTTCGTTGCCTCCTGCAACAGACAAACTGACATCTTGCATCGACAACATGTTCCCTAGCATTATTTCGGCATCAACCACTTGTACATAAGGACTTTCGGTAGAAATTTGCATTCTAAGATTATCCCTATCATTCAGATAATTGGTAATCTTTCCTTCTACCACTACTTCTGAATCATGTCTATCGAAAACCATGTCGTGGAACCGCGTAGAAAAAAGACTATCTTCAGAAATTGTCAATGCGTGGTAAAGATTCAGACGTCCCTTACCTAGCATACCTGCATAAGCCGCATTGAAATAAACAGGATACGAAGCATCAATATATGTAGTATCGTAAACATACTGACCCCAATACACTTCGTTATGGGTTGTATCGTAAACATATCCACCAACAAAAACTTGATTATGAACAGTGTCGTACTCATAAGCCTGCAACAAATCCGACCATGTACTGTCCACCGAAATACTATCGTATGAATACAACTGGTCATCCCAAATGCTATCGACAGAAACCACATCAATATACTCGACATAAGTACTATCGACCAGCATTATCGAATCGGGAACAAGATAGCTTAGAGTATCAATATTGTCAGCAGACACACGCAATATCTCACCTATTTGCAACGCATTGTAGGAAGGATAGTATGATCTTAAAATTCCAGCGCTTCCAGCGACAATCGGACTGGAGAATGAAGTTCCTCCCCACATTGTAGCATAGCCGTTTTCGCTCGTCGAGACGTACATTGTCCCCGGTGCCGACAAATCAACCGTTGTCGAATACGAAGAATTATTCCACTTGGCATCGTTGCGATCGGTAGCTGCTACCGAAATCACATTTTCGAACGATGCGGGATAAAACTTCCCTTCTACACCATTATTTCCTGCTGCGGCAATTACCAACAAATCGTAATTGATTGTCGCATAATTGACAACATCCTGTCCCATCTGCTGGTACGAAGTACTACCCCAACTGCAGTTAACCACATCGAAACGATGATTGGCTGCATATACAATCGACTGATATACATTAACTAACGATCCTTCATCGTTCATAATCCTCAGCGGCACAAACTTGCACTTGTATCCAGCGCCCGAAACACCGATTCCATTTCCTGTAACAGCTGATGCAATACCCGACACGTAAGCTCCATGCTCGTTACTATTGCATCCATGCGGAATCTGAGCATTGTTGTTGTCGTATGCAAAATTCCAACCCTTATAGTTATCGACATAACCGTCGTTATCGTTATCGATGCCATCAATAATATCTTCGTAATTGATCTTTATATTGCCTTCGAGATCTGGATGAGTAAGACCAGTTCCCGTATCGGAAATACCAATCACAATGGAAGTGTCGCCTTTACATATATCCCATGCCTCGTACGAACGTACATTTCTTGTCCAGTACTGATAGGCGCCATCGGCATTAGCATTCTCGGGACGAGCCAACGGATCGTCAGGTACATCGAGCAACGAAACCTTGTAAAGCGGTTCTGCATATTCCACATCTCCATTCTTGCCAATATAGGCAACAACGCGCTCAACACTGACATCGTTGTTAAACACTATGCGAAATATTGTGGTAATATCCGAGAGCCGACGTCCATAGTTGTCGTAGTCCTTTACAGGTCGTACAGCATCGGGAAATTCCAACTTGTAGTCGAAATCTCCGAAACGTTCACGCAAACCTGCAACGTAAGAAGATTTGAAAAAGGTATCTACTTTGTTACGATTGACCTTCACAATAACAGTATTGCGCTCGTAATTAACGTCTTGCGCATAAGCAGAGGAACATATAATCAAAATTGCATAAGCAATTGACAAAACTCTCTTCATACTCAAAAATTTTGCGAAAGATAATAAAAAAGTTTCATGTTTCTGGTTTCAAGTTTATGGTTTTTGGGTTCTGGTTATACTCATAAACCCAGAAACGTGCGCTGCACATGAACGGCGAAGCCACAGAAACACAGAAACGGCGAAGCCATTGAAACCTAGAAACGTGAAACACAGAAACGGCGTAGCACAAGAAACGCCGTAGGCATAGAAACAAAAAAAAAGCGACAGAACCAAAATCCTGTCGCTTTTTTTTGCATAAGGTTATATTTTACTGAGCATTTGGCTCTTCTATGTTACCCACAATCTTCACAACCATGCTCGAATTTTCTGGATCGTTGGTAGTGATTGTGATAGGCTTGCTCTGGTGACCTTTCTTTCCTGCAGAATTGAAAGTAGCCTTAATGAAGCTTTCCTCACCTGGCTTAATCACCATCTTCTCGGGATTAGGAACGGTGCAACCGCAAGTAGCCTTTACTTTACGAATAATCAGATCCGACTTTCCTTCGTTCTTGAACTTATACTCATAAGTTACCTTATCGCCCTGCTTGATAGTACCGAAATCGTACTCTGTCTGTGAGAAGACAATCTTAGGTGCATTGGCACGTTCCTGCTCGGTAAGGTGTGAGAAATCTTCAACAATTGTAGCACTTACCGTTATTTTGTTCTTGTTGTTTACACTATCGTTTACAACAACAGTAATTCTATCCTGCAAGAATCCCCAGTCGTTCTTCTTTGTTGCATCGTAAGTTACATATATTTTACCAGTCTGCCCCATCTTATCGTTGGGTTTCTTTGCAGCAAGGGTAGCAGGTTCCATCCATACAGTTATATGTTTAGGTACATTCTGGAAAGTAACCTTCATCTGGGCATCTGTCATGTTTACAACACCAATAGTATCGGTAACCGACTTGGTATTATATACATTATTCAATGCAAGGTGAGCTGTTTTCAGTCTCAAACCGTTGAAATCCTTCGGATAATAGTCTTCTACGCCCTTTTCTCTTGGGACAACTTCACCAGCAATGGTAAGAACGGTAGTAGGACTTTCGCAGTTTGTGGTAACTGTTATCGACTTATTGAACTTTCCAGGACGGTTCTGCGGGTTATACGAAGCCTTTACAAAACCTTTCTTTCCTTTCTGTATCGGTTCCTTAGTGTAGTCTGTTGCAGTACATCCACACGATGCCTTAACATTGGTCAACACCAAAGGTTCTTCTCCAACATTTGTAAATTCGAATACAGCAGTCTGCAAGCCTGCCTCTTCTTTAAATACTCCGAAATTATGGGAAGTCTTATCCCACGATATCTGCGGAGACTTTGTCTGTGCCAACAATGCCAATGAGGCAAACGACACCAAAATAATGAAAACCAACTTTTTCATAACACTATAAATTATTTATTTTCTGTTTCTTCTGGTTTTACTGCAGGGATAACTTCACCCGTAATCCTAACAATCGAAGTCGGCTGGAACTCGTTTGTTGTTACAGTTATCTGCTTTGTAAACTTACCAGGTCTGTTCTTAGGGTTGTACGAAGCTTTTACATAGCCCTTTGCTCCCGGCTGAACGGGTTCTTTTGTATAATCAGTTGCTGTACATCCGCAGGATGCCTTAACATTGGTAAGGAACAACGGCTTGTCACCAGTATTTGTAAATTCAAAAATTGCTGTCTGTATTCCGTCTGCCTCATTGAATGTTCCAAAATCGTGAACTGTCTTAGCCCATGAAATTGCAGGTTCTGACTGCTGTGCCATCATCATTACCGAAAATACAAGCGCCAATGTCAATAAAACTATTCTTTTCATAACTTTAATTTTTAGGTTGCAAATTTATTACTTTTTTTAACAATATTGCCATATACAAATCACGCTCCAAAAAAACGCAAAAAAACAATTCGATGAATTAAAAAAATGTTAAACCTATATTTCCATAAAATTTATCCTTGCCTGCGGAATTACAGAAAGCGATGCCAATTTCCCTTTTTGATACATATAATAACCTACCAATGCTATCATTGCAGCATTGTCGGTTGTATAACTAATCTTTGGTATATAGACTTCCCATTTTTTCTTTTCTGCTGCCAATAGCATTCTGTTGCGAAGTCCCGAATTTGCCGACACCCCACCCGAAATTGCCACTCGGTGTATTCCTGTTTGTTTTACAGCTTTTTCAAGCTTATTGAATAAAATGTCGATTATTGTTTTCTGAAGCGATGCCGCCAAATCATTCACATTTTCTGTTATAAAATTGGGATTCTTCGCGACTTCATCGCGTACCGTATATAAAAACGATGTTTTCAGTCCGCTGAAACTATAATCGAAACCAGGAATTGACGGCTTGGCAAATTTAAATCTGTTTTCATCTCCAATTTTCGACAACTTATCTATCACAGGACCACCCGGATAAGGCAAGCCCATCACTTTTGCGCACTTATCGAAAGCCTCACCTGCCGCATCATCGATTGTCTTGCCTATGATTTCAAAATCAAGGTAATCCCTTACAAGTACTATCTGAGAATGTCCGCCAGAAACGAGTAAGCACAAGAATGGAAATTGAGGAACGCATTCGTCCTCATCCTTTTCTCTCAGAAAATGTGCAAGTATATGTCCATGAAGATGATTGACTCCAACCAAAGGCTTTCCTAACGACACCGAAAGTCCTTTTGCAAAAGATGCTCCAACAAGCAACGAACCAAGCAAACCCGGTCCCTTGGTAAACGCTATGGCATCAATTTCGTCCATTCCGATCCCGGCACGCGCAATAGCTTCCTTAACGACTAACACAATATTCTGCTGGTGCGCCCTGCTTGCCAGCTCAGGAACAACTCCACCGTATTTCTCGTGAATCGATTGTGAATTAATAACATTGGACAACAACCTTCCGTCGCAAACTATTGCAGCAGACGTATCATCACACGAAGATTCTATACCTAAAATTTTCACTCTTCTTTTTTTTGCAAATTTACAATTCTTTAAATTAGGCTGTCAATAATTTTTAAGATATTTGCAGTTTATTCATTAAACTGCCTAAGTTTTGCACAGATATAAGGTCAGAAGGTTTTTTATTATTCTGTTCTTGCTAATAGTCAAGGACTTAATAGTCATTATTGCCATTCTAAACTCTCCTTTTCTGCAAAGCCTAATTGCAAAAAAATGTATAGAATTCTTCGCTAATGCGTATAATATTGAGCTTACTGTGGGTGATGTGTACCTAAAAATACCCAACCAGATAGTGCTTTACGATGTAGAAATGAAGGATTCGTGCGGAAATATGCTGCTCTCGGCAGACGACATGGAAGCATCTGTAGAAAGATTCTCAATAAGAAAAAACTTCATTGTGCTTTCGGAAGTAAAACTCGACAAACCATACATTCACGCCGACATAGACCAATATGGCAACGCCAACTACGACTACATATTGCGAAAATTTGCCTTTGAAGACACAACAAGCTTGGATTTCAACGTAATATGCCACAAATTCACCATCGTAAACGGACATCTGAAATACACCGACAAAAGATATGGCAACACTGCTAGTGCATTCAATCCCAACAATATCGACATAAACGACTTCAACCTCGAAGTTAGTCAGTTCAAATACCTTAGAGACACTCTCAACGTCAACATCGACAATTTTTCGCTTAACGAGAAATCGGGCATCAGTATAAATAAAATTTCAGGAAAACTAAAGTACTTCGACAAAGGTATCAACCTCAACGACCTTGAAATAAGAACTGATTATTCGCAACTCGCATGCTCCGAAATCACAATGACCGGCAAAGACGACCAGTACCTAAGCAACCCAATAGAAAAGATCGAGAAGCTTACTGTGAACATCGATACTGCAATATTCAGCATTGCCGACCTCATTCCGTTCCTACCCCAATACGAAGGCATGTCCGACAGTCTGCATCTGCGTGGAAAATTCTCCGGACGACTCGACGATTTCAAGTTCAAGAACTTCGGTATTGCAATGTACAACAACACAAGACTCTATGCCAATTTGTCGGTCAACGGATTCCCCGATATAGAACAAACTATCGTCTTCGGCAACATCTCCGACATGTACACAAGCAAGAACGACATAAATAAAATACTACGTCTCATATCTCCCGAAGATCCTGTGCAAATCCCGTCAATATTCGACAATCTCGACCACATTGCATTCAACGGAAACTTGTCGGGTATGCTCAACGATATGATGGCATTCGGTCAGTTCTCTACAAACTTCGGCAGCGTAAAAACCGATATTGCACTTATGCCAGACTGGGAAGCCAAATCGCTTACTTACGACGGAAGAATCGCCACTGCCGACCTAGACCTCCACAACATTATTTCGGGCAACAACAAATTAGGTCTGCTTTCTCTTGATATAAACGTAAGCGGAAATGTTGATTCTCTGTCACGTACCAACAACCGCCTAAACGGCAAAATAAACAAAATAGACTTCAACGGCTACAGCTATTCCGACATCAATGTAACTGGCAATCTATCGAACCAAATGTTCGACGGCAAGATATTCATCAACGACCCGAACATCACTGCCGAACTTATTGGAAGCTACAATTTCGGCAACAAAAACAACAACATAGAAATATCAAGCGACGTATATGCCGACCTAAAAGCTTTGAACTTTGCTCCCGAAAATTCCAACGATTCCAAGATAAAGTTTGTTCTGGGAGCAAACATAAGCGGAGACCTTGCAAACCAGCCTGTTGGAAACATAACACTAAGTCAGGCAGAATTCAATATCGATGCCAACAAACTGAAAATAAATCGATTGTCGGCTACAGCAGAAAAGATCGACGAGAGAACTCACAGTATAAAAATAGAATCCGACTTCCTCGAAGCCGACATATTCGGTGAATATATGCTAAGCGAGATTCCTGGCGACATATACAGCATGGTGGCAAAAACAATCCCTTCGGTGTTAGGAGAATACGAAAAGCCTAAAACTAGTAACAGCTACTTCACATATTCGTTCCGCCTAAAGAATATCAACGATTTTACAAAATTCTACGACCCCGAACTCAATTTCAAAGGCGACATATACACCACCAACGGATACATGTTCGGCAACACACAAACCCTATACGGAAAACTAAACCTGCCCGAAATAACACGAGGAGAATACACAATAGGCGAAAGCAACATAGAAATGTCATGTATATACGGACTTTCGACAATATATATAAACACGAAAGACCTAAGCCGCAACGACATCTCGTTTGAAGATATAAAAATTACCATCGAAGCCGAAAACGACAGCATTGCTTTAAACACAAACTGGGGCGGCAACGACACTAGTCAGAATAGCGGCTTCTTCACTCTAGGAACCAAATTTTTGCCCAACGAAAACGACTCCATGCCTCGCATCGAAACCCACATATCCCCATCTCAGTTTATTTTTGGCGAAACAATTTGGAAACTGGGTGAATCAAATATAAACTACGACAATCAAGAAGTCGAAATCGACAATCTGAAACTGACCAACGCCAACCAAATTCTCTGTCTTAAGGGATATGTCTCCAAAGACCCCAACAAAGTTCTGTCGTTCATGATAGATAATGTTGATGTAGGGAACGTGAATGCTATAACCCAGCCACACGGCTACGAATTTGGAGGAATATTGTCTGGAAGCGGACGAGTCGCCAACCTATACGAAATCCCAATTTTCACCGCCAACGTGAACATCAACGACTTGACAATAAACCAAGAAAATCTCGGCAAGTTAAACCTTTCGTCGAAATGGGACAACATCAACAAAGCATTCGTGCTGAGCGGAAACAACAAATACATCGAAATGAAGGGCACCTACAACACCGAAATCGATAGTATCAATGCCAGCATTATGCTGAAAAACCTAAAACTTGACATTTTCGAAAAATATCTAAACAAATACGAAATAAGCGAACTTAAAGGAGATGCGAACGGAATACTTTCGATAACCGGACAAATAAGAAAACCTCAAATGAACGGCAGCGTCAGCCTAAAACAAACCGAATTTGTTTACGACTACCTGAAACTAAAAGCTATAACCGAAGATAAAATATACATTGCCAGCGACAGAATATACTTCGACAACTTCAAGGTGAACGACGAAAACGGAAATCTAGGAACTATAAACGGAGGACTATACCACGATAATTTCAAAAACTTCCGTTTTGAACTGCTTGCCGACCTCAACGACTACAAGGTAATGAACACCAAACTTGCCGACAACAACCTATTCTACGGAACAGTATATGCCACAGGAGGTCTTACTGTTGAAGGCACACCCAACAATTTCTCGGTATATGCCGGTGCAACCACCGAGGCTGGAAGTAAATTCATCTTGCCAATGGAAGATAGCTACCACTCTCAGAACACAAGTTACATAACATTCATTACCAGCGAAGAACACGACGAAGAAATTATCAAGCACAATTTCTCATCAACAAAATACTCCATAAAACTTGATGTCAACGTACAGCCCGAAACCGAAGTTCAAATTGTATTCGACCCACGTACTGGCGACCGCATAAAAGCCAACGGCGAAGGAATGCTGAAAATAGAATACACATCCGATGAAGAACTATACATGTATGGTGAAATTGAAATTGCAAAGGGCGACTACCTATTCACACTTGAAAACATAATAAACAAGCGTTTTACAATTCCTGCAGGCGGAACCATAACCTGGAACGGCAATCCCTACGAGGGCAAGTTGAATCTCGATGCTGTATATACAACCACCGTATCTCTCAAGGAACTCATGCGCGAAGATTACGACACCACCGACAGCTATAGCCAAAAGGCTAACGTAGAATGCCACATGCACTTGAACGGAAACCTGATGTCTCCCGAAATTCTTTTCAGCATCAACATTCCAAACGCCCCCGAAAAGGTTAAGACCAAACTTGCAAGTCTCACACAGGATGAAATAAACAAACAGTTGCTATACGTACTTGTACTAAACCAGTTCTACGACCCCAATGCCGAAATGCTGAACCAGACAGGTACAACAACCAATGCTGTGGGTGTTACCACCACTCAGATGCTTTCGAACCAGCTAAGCAACTGGATTTCGCAAATAGTTAAGGATGTAGATGTCGGTTTCAAGTACAAACCTGGCACCGAAATGTCGGGACAGGAAATAGAAGTAGCTCTTAGCACCCAGATATTCAACGACCGCCTTCTCATAAACGGAAACCTCGGCATAAGCGACAAGAGGTTCAACAACGAGAATCTAGTGGGCGATGTCGAAGTTCAATGGAAACTCAACAAAAAGGGTACACTGCGAATAAAAGGTTTCTCCCGTAAGAACACCGACCTTGAAGCAGAATACGGCCCCTACACCACTGGCGCTGGCATCTTCTACACCGAAGAATTCGATACCTTCGGCGAACTCATGCGCAAAATATGGGACGACATAACATTCAAACAGGCCCGCGAACGACACAAGGCGAAAAAAGCACAGAAGCAAACAGCAAGCGTCACCAAGAAAAAGTAAAGACGCAAAATATTGTATCTCAACGATATAAGCAAAAAGGGAATGTAAATATGTTACATTCCCTTTTTACAATATTATAAAACCGCTGTTTCGACTTTGCTCAACGAGCTATTACAATAGATGGCAGCTTGCTGTAAGACCTGCCATTACTATGCTGACCATACTCATAAGTTTAATAAGTATGTTGAGCGATGGTCCCGATGTATCCTTAAACGGGTCACCAACAGTATCGCCCACAACAGTAGCCTTGTGGTTTTCAGAACCTTTCCCTCCAAAATTTCCTTCCTCGACATACTTTTTGGCATTGTCCCATGCACCACCAGCGTTAGCCATGAACACAGCAAGTACAAATCCGCACGACAAGCCGCCGATGAGCAGACCAAGCACTCCAGGAACGCCAAGTACCAATCCAGTAATCACAGGAACCAAGATTGCAAGTATTGACGGGAAAAGCATTTCACGTTGTGCGCCCTTGGTCGATATTGCTACGCAACGCTCGTAGTCAGGTTCTGCCTTGCCTTCGAGAATACCAGCAATGGTGCGGAACTGACGGCGCACCTCCTCCACCATCTTCTGAGCAGCACGACCAACAGCATTCATTGTCATTCCGCAGAAAACAAATGCCATCATCGCACCAATGAAAACACCTACAAGAACCATAGGATTCATAAGGTTCACATTGTATGCTTCCATAAAATCGACCAATGTAGCTTTGGCAGCCTCAACGCCATTTGGCAAAGCTTCGCCTACACGTATCAAAGCCATTTTTATCTCCTCGATATAGGAAGCCAGCAAAGCAAGTGCTGTAAGAGCTGCCGAACCAATAGCAAAGCCCTTGCCTGTAGCAGCCGTTGTGTTGCCAAGTGCATCGAGAGCATCGGTACGCTTGCGCACTTCGGGATCGAGTCCACTCATTTCGGCATTACCGCCAGCATTGTCGGCAATAGGTCCATAAGCATCGGTAGCAAGAGTTATACCCAACGTCGAGAGCATACCTACGGCAGCGATTCCAATACCATAAAGTCCTAGACTGAGATTTTCTGCCGTAAATTCCAGATTGAATCCATTTGCACACAAATACGCTAGCACTATTGCAATTCCGACAGTAACTACTGGAATTGCTGTCGATAGCATACCCAAGCCCAAACCAGATATTATAACTGTTGCTGGTCCTGTTTCCGAACTTTCTGCAACTTTCTGTGTCGGACGATATGATTGCGATGTATAATATTCGGTTGACTTACCTATGATTACACCTGCAAGCAAACCAACAACCACCGACAGAGATACCTGCCACCACTGGTTGGTTTCGGTTCCGAAGAGCCATGCAAATATTCCGAATGTAGCCACTGCGATAAGTACTGCAGCGGTATTTGTACCACGCGACAAAGCAGAAAGCAACTGCTTCATGCCAGCATCTTCCTTAGTGCGAACGAGGAAAATCCCAAACAGCGAAAGGATAACGCCCACTGCTGCTATAAGCGATGGTGCAAGAACAGCCTTCAACTGCATTCCCTCCACTGCCGATGTTGCAAATGCCGATGCACCGAGAGCCATAGTTGCAAGTATCGAACCTGCATAGCTTTCGTAAAGGTCGGCGCCCATACCTGCCACGTCACCGACGTTGTCGCCAACGTTGTCGGCAATTGTTGCAGGATTGCGCGGATCGTCCTCGGGAATATTGTATTCGGTCTTACCTACGAGGTCGGCGCCAACATCTGCAGCCTTGGTGTAAATACCGCCACCCACGCGGGCAAACAATGCCTGTGTAGAAGCACCCATGCCAAAGGTAAGCATGGTTGTTGTTATTATTATAAGGTGATTCTCGGCTGGAATGAAATAATCGAGTACGATGAACCATACCGAAACATCGAGCAGAGCAAGCCCCACAACAACAAGACCCATCACAGCACCCGACCTGAAAGCCACCTGCAAACCGCTGTTAAGCGATTTACGTGCAGCATTGGCTGTACGTGCCGATGCGTATGTTGCAGTCTTCATGCCAAAGAATCCTGCCAATCCCGAAAAGAAACCTCCAGTCAGGAAAGCAAACCATACCCATTCGTTCTGCAATCCGAAAAATGACATTACACCAAATACAACAGCAAGGATGACAAAAACAATTATCACGACCTTGTACTGCTGCTTCAGGTAAGCCATAGCACCACTCCTTACATGGCGGGCAATCTTTTTCATGAGGTCGGTACCCTCATCGGCCTTTATCATCTGCCTAAAAAAGATATAGGCAAAAAGCAAGGCAATTACTGATGCAGCCAACGCCAAATAAATAATCCACTTCATATAAATAAATTTTAAATTACTAACTACCAACGAGATACAAAAGCACACACAAATTATGGCTTCGTATCTTCGGAGCGCAAATGTAGAGCGATTTTTCTACCTCGCCAAACATTTTTTATGAACAGATTTTTGCTAATTGCTAAAAGTTAAAATTCAGTCTCCACGTCAGCACATGATACTTGTTGTTGATGATTTTGCGTGGTGAGAACTTGTAGAAAAAGTCGAAAGAAATGCGCTTGCGGAACATATTTACCGAAATACCAGGAGCGGCATATCCAGAGAAATAGTCGGACTTTTTGATTTCTGAATTTAACCCTAAGGTTTCTTCTTTTACATGTCCATAATAAGCAGACACTTCAAAGAACGGATGGAAATATTTCAGGTATGGATATTTTACGCGACATAGTAGTCCGTAGCGGGTATCGAGGCTGATTTTATGTGAAAAGTCATTGATTGTCTTGTTTTCGCTGAAGCCCGAAATCTCGACACCCACCGAAAGCCATTTCAGAATGCTGAAGCTATAGCGTCCTGCAAAAACCAATGGCTTGTAGCTCTTTATATCGCCTAGATACGGATTTAACTGAAAACCGATGGAATGTTGTAGAAAAATTTCCTGATGCTCTTTCTGCGACTCTTTGTAAGGTCTTATACGTTCGAGCAGGCTCACTTTGTTGAAATTGACGCTGTATGAAATTGCTGGCAAGAACGGGAATATACTTAACTGATGCATATTGCCGCCATAATCAATATAGTATAGATATGGATTCTTTCTATTATAAGCATTTATTACACTAAGAGTAAGCGTTCTTTCCCCCCAGTGCAACGATTTTACAAAATTGAAACCAACATCGAGACGATGATAAGGTTTCATTCTGTAATTAGAAATTCCATCATATACATAAGAGAAAATTCCGTCTTCGTTGTAAATATACCCGACGGGAACGGTTATAGGTGCACCTGACGCTATTGCCCAGTTTGCCGAAATTGAAAACTTATCGCTTATCGCCCAGTTGAGCGAAATGCTGAAACTATGCGTACGGTCGTTGTCGGCAAGGAAGTACTCTCCTTTGTTTATGCCATCGAATTGTCTGATGTTTCGCGAAAGCGAATAGCCCATAAATCCAGTAAGACTTCCGCGTGTCTTAGTTAGCAGAAATTCTATACCCATTGCCTTTCCATTGCCTCCAGTTGCAAGCAAGTCGAGGTCGGTAATATTTTCGACCATACCTTCAACCGAAATGTTACGTTTCATCATAGCAAGGTTTGACATCTTCTTGTAATAGGCATCAATTGATGTTTCGAGCATTCCGTCGAGAAAACTACGTGCTATGCCAATATCAAACTGGTCCGATTTTGCTGGTTGAAGTCTTCCCGCTGAAATTATCCAGCGGTCGGCATAAACGTTCATAACATTGCCCGTAACACACTGTATGTTCTGATGTATTCTTGAATAGGCCATTTTTATTGTAAATGCCTTTGGAATATGGAACATTATTAAAGCGCGAGGTTCGGGTTGCCAGTACGACTTTCTGCCACCTATGTCGTAATAATGTACCATACGGAAACCGATGTTGGACGACACGTATTTCCCGAAATACATTTCGCCAAGAATATATGCCGATGTTTCGTTGGAATAAATGTGAGGAGCACGGTCTTTACCTTCGTACACAAGCGAGTCGTTTACATAACTCTGCAACCTTGTACTATATGGCAACGACACGAACAGCGATTCGGTAATTCCAGCACGAAGTACCGATTTTCCCCACATTTTCCAATTTATGTCGGCGGCAAGGCGAACATCCATTATGTTTACCGCATTTTTGAACACAAGCGAATATATTGAATCATAGTTATGTGTGTCGTGGAACTTTGCAAGGCTCGTACTATGATAGTCGGTAAGACTGAGATTTATGCGACTGGTGGTGCGGTCGTCGAATTTGTGATCCCATTTCAGCGAGGCCATCTTGTTGCCTCCAGAAATACGATAACGCGAAACATCACGCCTACCGTAAACATCGTTACCGATTTTGTATATGTCATCACCAATATAGGTCCCAAAACGCAAAGTGTTCTTATCGTTAAACTTATGGTTTATCTTGAAGTTTAAATCCCAGAATGTGTAGGCTATTTTCTGGTCGTGAAGAAACAGCGAAGAGGCAGGATACATAATGATATCGTACATAAACCGACGTATCGAGAACAACATCGAGGTCTTTTTGTTTTTCAATGGTCCACCGAGATTCAGTTTGCAGTCGAGCAGACCGATGGTGAGGTTTCCGCGCGTCATGTCCTCCACATTGCGTGTTTCCACCTCCATAACCGATGACAACCGTCCTCCATAATTGGCAGGGAATCCGCCTTTTATCAGGTTGGCGCTCTCAACAATGTCGGCATCGAAGGTCGAAAGGATTCCACCAATGTGGTTTACACTGAAGAGAGGTGTTCCGTCGAGGATGTAAAGATTTTGACCGAAGTCGCCACCACGTACACTTATACCTGCACGGCTTTCGTTGCCAGCGCCCACGCCTGGCATCATTTGGAAGGCTCGCATTATGTCGGGTTCGCCACCAATGGATGGGATGTATTTTATTTGCTTGCCAGAGAGCCGCATAGTGCTCACTTCCAAGCGCTTCTCAATCGGCATCTTTTCAGTTACGGTAACTTCCGAAAGTGTATGTCCTTGCTTCATTATGATGTCGAAATGAGTATTTTTCGTAAGTTTCAGAGCGAACATTGTTTCGGTGTATGAAATATGAGATACATTTATCAGTACGCTGTCACCGCTTTTGAAATACATTTCATAGTAACCAAACTCGTTTGTCGAAGTGCCTCTGCCCGAATACACGTCGCTAAGGTTGGCATCGGGAATACGGTCGCGCGAACCTTCGCTTACAACATATCCCGACAATTTTACGTCCTGCGCCGATACATGACCGCAAAACATTGCCACTATTACAAATATCAATATGTGCTTTGCATTTTTCATTTGCGCATTATCGTGTCGGTCATTGTGGAATATGAAGCAAAGATGCCGTATCCGTTTTCAATATTTGAGTATATGTCAACAGGAATAGAGGAAAGTGTCTCTCCGTTTGCTAAATTTTCGAAAAGTCCCTCTTCCTGATAGTCCTGCATTATACGGCTGCGACGATATTCGTAGTACGATTCAGAAATTGCCTTTACAGTTATTTCGAGGTCGTACTTTGCCATTGCCACGTATGTCATGTAGCTATATATGACATCCAAGTTGTAACTACTATTGCTGAAATATTTGTCGGTAAATAATAACACACGGTCATTGAATGGCAAACTCTCGCTTTGTGTAAGCACCTTGTCGGTGTTGCGAGACTTATTGAAATAAACCCAGTCATATTCAACATTATATTTGTCGCTTACAGCCCTGCAACTCATTTCGTAGAAATTACAATTAGGATCATTGTCTGTTATCGTAAAACTTAATTTCGACAAAGGATAGCCTTCTTGGTCAACAGAAACCGTATCGCGAAAACTCATGTTACTGAGCACTGGCATATTGTACAATGTTGTTGTCGCCTTACATTCCTTATAACCCGGAGCATTTACTATTAGGGTATATGTAGAACCTACTTTAGGGTATTTGTCCGAAATATAATAGCCATCTTCGGTATATTCTAGTGAACACAACAACACACCATCCTCGTATATCAAAACAGAAGCATCTTCGATACAATACTTTGGCTTTGGTACATGTAGGGAATAAATAGTCCCAATTGCAACAGTATCATACACCACAGTATAGGAATCCTCTGCAATAGGCATTACTGCGGAGATATTCACGCTAATAGGCGATTCCGGAGTAATTATAGAGTTTATTACTATGGCAGGCTCCACATCGGGAAAGTCAAAGTCGATTTTCCGATTGCATGAAGAGAAAAATGTAAGCAGAAAAACTAATATGTAAATCCTTATTTTCATTTGCCGTTAAAGTTATAACCGATTTTCCAAGTAACATCCCATTTTCCTCCGATATAATACCAATTTGATGCCCGAAACATAACATCGATGTTGAAGTGATTTTTCCAGAATCGGAACGATACACCAGCGGCAGCATACCACTGAAAACTATTGCGGATGTCCATAAGTTTAGGCTTGTTCACCTCTTGACTAAGAAGGTCTTCATGGAACCAATATAGTCTTCGATAACCCATTTCTATATCGGCAAATGGACGGCACCATTTCAAACCATTGTATACAAATCGCACCATTGGTCCATAATAGTATACCCAGTAGCCATTCTTTCTTTCGCCTTGATTCTTTTGTGAATTGCCAGAAAAAGATTCGAATGAGAAGTACGACGCTTCTCCTCCAATCAATATGTTCGGATGGATAGTGTATGTATATCTAATAGCAGCATTCCATCCGACTAGACTAGATTCCGTAGTCCCATTAGAAATCATATGCTTCAAATATACTCCTACAGGACTTACATTCGCCGATATGTTGTGCCGATACTCAATCTGCTGCTTGGGACGTAACTTTATGCTGTCGTTCTGCGCGAACAACGGCAGCGAAAGGAGAAAAAATACCAATATTGCAATTATCCTATTCATATCTATTTATTTTTGGCATTGAAGTTATACCCGATTTTCCAAGTGAAAACGACTTTTTTTGAAAAGATATTGCTCCAACGAATAGGAGAATATTTTGCACCAAGGTCGATATTAAAATGGTTTCTCCATATCATGAACGAGATTCCTGCGCCCAAATAGAAGTCAAACTTGTGAATCTTATAATCCGAGAAAAGGTCGGATCTCTTTGAATTTTGGGGGGTCAATGTTCCGCGCATATAGAAGTAGCCGAGATCTATGTCGGCATACGGTTTGAACACTTGTAGCCAATTGCCATATAAGCGGGCATATGCACTAGCCTTAAGCCTTGTTATTTCATCGTCTATTTTTTCATTTATCAAGTTCTGATTTTCGTCTGTTTCCTGATAAGACAAAGTACTTCTTTCGTTTTCGTATATGAATTCCGGGCCAATGCTCAAAAACGGCAAAATTCTATACCCATAACGAATATTCGAAAAAAAAGCTTGAGTATAGTTTTCTTTGTCGTATGTACCGTATCCCTTATCTAGTATATAATCGCCCCAATCCCTTGCGTGTGGGAACACCCGATTTACTTGTACATTTATGCTGTGCTTGTATGGAGTAAGTGTATCGCAAAAACGACATGGTTGCTGAGCAAGAGAGAGGCAACTTATTGCTAGAAAAATCAATATGACCAATCGTTTCATTCCCTTGTTTTATATTACAACGCAAAGATAGGTATAATATTGCACAAAAATATTTTGAAACGAACAGATTTTTAACTTTTCGGGCATATCATTTATTTCTTTGAATTGAAATTATAGCCGATTTTCCACCCGAAAGTAACCCTTCGCAAGTCGGCAAAACTCAATGTAGAAGCCTTGCACATAAGGTCGATGTTGAAATGGTTTTGCCAGAAGCGGAACGACACCCCAACCGCGGCATACCACTGGAACCTATTATATGTATATAGATAACTGTTCCTCTCTGGGCTGTAATCCTTGCCAAAAACGTATGACCTGCGGTAGCCTATTACTATGTCGGCAAAAGGTCGGCACCACTGCGGCTTGTTGTATATGAACCTTGCCAATGCTCCTACATCGTGCGACCAATAGCCAATTTCCAGCTTGGTCTTGTCCTTTTGCGAATCGGCGTTGTAATATTCAAACGACGTATATGATGCTTCAGCGCCCACTAGAATATTGGGATGCACAGTATAGGTATATCTTATTGCGCTATGCCAGTTCACGTAATTGCTTTCGGTGGTCTGATTTGAAATCATCAGATCTAAGTAATCGCCAGCAGGATTTACCTGCGCCGAGATGTTGTGTCGGTACTCAATCTGCTGCTTCGAGCGAGACTTTGTGGTATCGTTCTGCGCAAATACACAACAGCTTAACAGCAACATATACAACAATATCAATCGGTTCATGCTAAAATGCTTTTATATGCATAACGCAAAGATAGGTATAATATTGCACAAAAAAAAATATTTCGTAAGATACATCTTGTAGATGAATTGTGATTTTTCTACCATTTTAGTTACAGGAATTGTCTCGGGAAACTACTGCATAAGTTTTGTGTAGTGGCATTCCATAATCTCTGCCGAATCAAAATTATGAAGATGCATGGCTCCTCCCAGACAATTGTTGTAAACCTTACAACCTGCACATTTACCGACTTTTGTCCAGGTGCGGTCACGGAACTTCTCGAAACGGTTGTCCCATACATCAAGCAAATTGTCGGTATATATATTTCCTTGCGCAAACCTCCTATCGATATTAGGGCAAGCAGAAATAGAACCATCGATAAGCACCGAACCAATATTTATCCCTGCGCGACAGAAATAATGCCAATCACGCACCTTGCGGTCGTACTTGCCGAGATAGGCCTCGCAACTGAACTTGGCATCTATCATGGCCTCCTTGCGCGTTTCGACTATGAAGTCCATAAGTTGCTTCAACTGAGCACCATCCAGACGCAAGCCATCGTCGGCTGCGGCCCGTCCAATAGGCGCAATGGTGAAAAAACGCCATGCCTTGACCTTGTGGGCAATTAGCAATTGTTTCATCTCAGCAAGTTCGCCAATGTTCATCGGACTCACGCAAGTGACAATATCGTAGGTTGGCAGTCGTTTTTCGTTGGCAATCAAATCGATGGCATTCATCACCCTATCGAAAGAGCCTTGTCGCTTACGAAAGGCATCGTGAGTATCGCGCAATCCATCGAGGCTAAGCGTAATGCTCGAAAGCCCAGCCGCCATAAGCTTGCGGTGCATAGCCTCATCGTAAGCATAACCATTGGTGACAATGCTCCAAAGAAAACCATGTCGGCGCAGTTCGCGTCCGCAGTCGGCAAGGTCGGCACGCACAAGCGGTTCGCCTCCAGTAATGACAACGAATACCGAATTACGCTTGTAACGCTGCTCAAGCGGCAAAATCGCCTTCATAAAATCGTCGAACGGCATATCCTTGTACGCCGACGAAACAGCGCAGTCGGAACCACAATGGCGACAATTAAGATCGCAGCGCTGGGTACATTCCCAAAACAGGTAATTCAGCTCGTGAATCTGTGTTTCCTTTTTTCGGAAATAATTATGAAATGCCTGAAGCATAGACTACTTTGCAGCAAGCGAGATATTAATGTCTGTATAATCGGAAACAATTAGCGTGTCGAGTGGTGCGTAACGGTCCAAGGTATCAGAAAAATTAAGGTTGAAGCCTTCAGCGTTGTCATCATAGACCATAAACGTCAAGCTGAACTGTCCGTTTTCGTCCGAAACTGCAACCTCGTCGGATACGTCGGCTGAAACACAGATTCCCGAAAGAGGCTGCGACGAAACACTGTCGGTAACCATTCCCGACATCTTCACCTCGTAGCTAAAGCTTTCTTCGACACGATAGTTTGGTGTGCCGTAGCATGCCTGCATAACGAACATCATCGATGTAAACGCCGATGTCATCAGCACGCCTCTAAACCATTTATACGCCTTATGCTTTTTCATAAATCTATCATTTAAAACGACGTTACAAATATAAGAATTTTTATCTAAATACCTGCAGTCTGTCGGCATCAAGCCTTACAAAAATAAACAGCAGTATAGTAAACGCCCACAGCGACGAGCCGCCATAGCTGAAGAACGGCAACGGAATACCTACGACAGGGGCCAACCCTATTGTCATACCTATATTTATTGCTACATGGAAAAATAAAATCGACGCCACACCATATCCGTATATTCGCGAGAAAGTTGACCGTTGTCGCTCTGCACGATTTATTATCCTTATTATCAACGCTCCAAACAAAACAAGTATAACAGTTATACCCAACAAGCCCCACTCCTCGCCTATCGTACAGAAAATAAAATCGGTACTCTGCTCGGGGACAAACTTATACTTGGTCTGGGTGCCATGCAGGAATCCCTTGCCAAGAATTCCTCCCGAACCTATTGCAATCTTCGACTGGTGAACATTGTAACCAGTACCTAGCACATCCTCGTTTTTTCCGAGCAAGTCCATTATTCGCGACTGCTGGTGAGCCTGCAATACATTATTGAAGATGTAATCGACAGAATAAACGAATCCGCCCATACCTATCATCAATATCATGGCAAATACTATAGGCTTCATCTTGCTTATAAAAAATAGCACCAGCATCAACACTGCCATTACGCCGTACCCTATCATAGCATAAGAGACACTTTTTTCGGCATGTTCGGGAGACATAACACATAGTGCAACAACCACTGCCGAATATACCAACGACGAATACATGACAATACGCGTATATTTGTTCCGCCCACACACTACAGCTAAACCTATAGTACACAAAAGTCCTACTATAAGCATCAGCAACGAAGTGTCGACAACAAGCGCCAATATGAAAAGTATAATTAGTGCAAAAGCTGAGATAAATAGAATTCTGTTCATACCTTCCCTGAACATTACAAAGATGAAGGTACAGAAAACCAAAGCCGAACCTGTATCGTTCTGCAAGAGAATCATAAGCATCGGTATTCCGAGAATAATGCCAATGTACATGTAATTGCGCACATACTTAAGCGAAAAACTCTCCGAACTCATAAGCCTTGCCATTGCAAGGCAGACTGCAATTTTGGCAAACTCCACAGGCTGCATTCGGAACGTACCTATTTCAAACCACGACTTAGCACCGTTGACCTCCCTTCCGAAAAGCAGCACCGACAGCAGCAACAGACACCCTATGCCATACATCACATAGGCAAACGTGGAGTAAAACTTACTGTCAATAAGCATAACTACTATAACAACCACAATAGCCGCCCCTATCCATATCAACTGCTTACCATACTGACAACTAGTATCGAGTATGCTCTGGTGCGTATCGTCGTAAACTGCCGAATAGATGTTTATCCAACCCATAAAGACAAGCGCCAGGTATAGAATAACTATAACCCAGTCGATATTTGCCAATATGTTGTTTCGCCTACCTTGTTGCATTTGGTAAAATTGTTGTTGTTAAAATTCGTCGTTCCAAGTCGGGGTCAGATATTTCGCCCTTGATATACTTTTCCATCATAAGCCTAGCTATCGGAGCCGCCCATGTACCGCCGAAACCGGCATTCTCGACATAAACGGCTATCGCAATCTTAGGATCATCCTTTGGTGCAAATGCCATAAACACCGAATTATCTTTGCCATGAGGGTTCTGTGCGGTTCCAGTCTTTCCGCACACTGTAATGCCAGGAATGTAAGCGTTGTGTCCAGTTCCACCAGGTTTGTTCACCACCCAGTCCATACCTTCAACACAAATGTCGAAATATTTCCTTTCAAAGGGAGTTTCCACTCTCTGCGCCATTTCGCCTACATAGTCCTCGCCATTTATCTTCTTCAGTAAATGCGGTGTTATATAGTATCCCCTGTTTGCCAATATAGACGCGTAGTTGGCCATCTGCAACGGTGACACCAGCACCTCTCCCTGTCCGATACTAACCGAATAAATAGTACTGAAAGCCCATCGGTTTTCTCCGTACAAACGGTTATAGTAGTCGGGACCAGGTATCTGCCCCTTGTTAACTCCAGGAACACCTACATTAAACGCATGGTTGAAGCCAAGTGTCTCAATCTTTTCCTTCCATAACCCCAGACCAATCGCAGCATCTTTGTATAAGTTCTTGTCGATTCCACGTTGCACAAGCCTGCGGAACACAAAATAAAAGTAAGGATTGCACGACATCTGTATTCCCATCGAAACCGATGTGGGCGTCGGATGGTTATGGCATCCTACCTTCGACTTATCGCAAGGAAACGACTGGTTTGGTGTAATAACACCTTCCTGCATAGCCACCAAAGCCTGAGCCACTTTGAAAGTGGAACCAGGAGGATATGTCGATGAAACAGCTCTGTTTATCAACGGTTTGTATGGAGCATGCAACAAACTATCGTAGTTTTTTCCACGCACACGGCCAACCATAAGCTGCGGATCGTAAGTAGGCATCGATACCATTGCCAGCACTTCTCCCGACGACGGCTCGATAGCCACCACCGCACCTACCTTGTTTGCCATAAGTCGTTCGCCATACTCCTGCAAATCGCTGGAGATAGTCAATGTTATATCTTTTCCCTGAATTGCAACGGTATCATACTTTCCATCTTCGTAACTTCCCTGCACAACACCCTTTACATTAACAAGATAGATAGAAACGCCCTTCTCTCCGCGCAATATGGTTTCGTAACCACGCTCCACACCGCTCTTGCCAACATAGTCGCCGCTCTGGTAATAGTGATCCTCCTCAATCTGCTTCTCCGACACTTCGCCAATATCGCCAAGTACATGAGCAGCTATACCACCATTATATTTTCGCAGTGTTCTGTTCTGGACATAAAAACCAGGATATTTGTACAAATGCTCCTGCATCTGGGCATAAACCTTCGAATCGATTTGCTTCATGAACACCGACGGACGATACATCGAATACTTCTTGGCATTCAAGATTCGCGACTCGACAGTCTCTTTAGTTATCCCCAAATCGTTGCACAACGACGCAGTATCAAACTCATGTATCTGATGAGGAACCAGCATTAGGTCGTAGGCGGCTTCGTTACACACTAGAATGTTTCCATCGCGATCGTATATTATACCACGGGACGGATACTGTACCACCCTGCGCCGCGAATTGTTCTCGGCCGACTGCTTCAGCGAATCGTCGAACATGAGCAACAAAGCCTTTACCCATATTGCAATAAGCACAAGCACTACAATTGCTATTATCGGATATTTGCGAATCTTGTACTCGATCATTTCCTCGACATAAGCAACAGGTGGAACAAAAGTATCACAATCAACGATGTCAACGAACTTACACAAACCTTTGCCAGAGTAAACAAAATGTTTGCAAAGTTCATGCTTTCAAACAGGAATATCCAAAGATGATGTATAATAATTATTGTAAAGGCATACTTTATGAACCAGCCATAACCATAATTGCGGACACTTAGCTGCTTATTGTTTTCGTATCCATCGTGCGGCGAATAGATATCAAGGGCAAACGACCTGACAAATGCCACCAACAGTCCCGCCGAGGCATGAAGGCCTAGCGTAGAATTGAACAGGTCGACGCACAGCCCCATCAACAGGCCAAGCAAAAGAGCCAGATACTTGTTGGTATCGATTGGTAGGGTCATAATGAACAATATGTACACAAACGCATTGACATACACACTCACGCATATCTGGTCGAGAATCAGCGTTTGTACCAACAACAGGACAATAAAGTACAATATGTATTTCAGTTTGTCAATCATTTGTTTTTTGAGCCTTCGTCCGAAGCCTTCAGCTCCTCCTTATTTTTGTTCAATATTGCATATACATACTTGATATTATGGAAATCGGTATATAGCTCCACATCAATTGTATAAAAGTCGGTAGAAAGGTCTTTCTCAAAACTCTTGACATATCCGACAGGAACGCCTTCCGGGAAAATTGCGGAGAATCCGCTTGTCACGACTTCGTCACCAATCCTTACATCGACATAACCTGGCACTTCTGAGAATGTTGCCACTCTAACATCGCGACCATTCCACGACAGCGAACCGAAATAGCCGTTTTCGGCAAGCTTAACGCTGATTCGGGCATCGGGATGTATTATTGGCATTATCACGGCATACTTGTCCGACACCGAACTGACGATACCTACAACACCGTCGCGTCCAATTACACCCATTTCGGTTTCCATACCAGCATTACGTCCAGCATTTACCGTTATGGTATTTTTCTCTCTATTTGTCGTTGCCGAAATAACAGATGCAGGAATATATTCAAATTTCTTGCCTAGAACAGGAATGCTGCTCCGTCTATATGCCTCGAGACGATTGCGCAAGTCGGCATTTTCTTTTTTTAGTGCCTCATTCTCTTCCGACAAGTTCATATACTGAACAACGCCTGCCCATTTTTCGGCAATAGCTCCAGTAACCACGTTGGCCGATGTGGCAAACTCGTACCTCTGATATGGATTTGCAGAAAAAAACAGCACGAGGCATAACGCCTCGAGCACTATAAATAAAATGAAATATGCGTATTTAACGACAAAGTCGAGCAGATTTCTCATCGCTAGAACTTATCTCAACAAGAACTGGAACTTGTCAACATTCTTCAAAGCAATGCCAGTACCGCGAGCTACTGCATGCAGCGGGTCTTCGGATACATGGACAGGGATATTTGTCTTGTCGGACAGACGTTTGTCGAGACCTCTCAGCAAAGCACCGCCACCTGTGAGGAATATACCCTTTGTAAATATGTCGGCATACAACTCTGGAGGTGTCTGTTCGAGAACCGACATCAGAGCCTGTTCTATCTTCGAGATCGAACGGTCGATGCAATGAGCAATCTCCTGATGCGACACTGGAATTTCCAACGGCAGAGCAGTCATCTGGTGAGGACCTCTTACGATATATTCTGCTGGTGGGTTGTCGAGTTCAGGAATTGCAGCACCTACATTTATCTTGATAGCCTCTGCAGTTCTCTCACCTACCCTAATGTTATGCTGACGACGCATATACTCTACGATATCGTTTGTAAAGTCGTCACCTGCAGTACGTACAGAACTCTTAACAACAGTACCGCCAAGCGATATGACAGCGATTTCGGTAGTACCACCGCCTATATCGACAACCATGTTGCCCTGAGGTGCTTCTACATCCATTCCGATACCGATTGCTGCAGCCATTGGCTCGTATATCATATAAACCTCACGTCCACCAGCATGCTCCGACGAGTCGCGTACAGCACGAAGTTCAACTTCGGTACTTCCCGACGGCACACCGATAACCATCTTCAGCGAGGGGTTTATCCAGTTTCTATTCTTGTTTACCATCTTAATCATGCCACGGATCATGAGCTCTGCAGCGTTGAAGTCGGCGATTACACCGTCGTGCAACGGACGGATGGTTTTCAGACCTTCGTGAGTCTTACCATGCATCTGACGAGCTTTATCGCCTACGGCCACCAACTTTCCTGTCTTCTCCTCGATTGCGACTATAGATGGTTCATCAACGACAATTTTGTCGTTGTGAATTATTATTGTATTTGCAGTACCGAGATCCATTGCGATCTCCTGCTGTAAAAACGAAAAAAATGCCATACCTCTTACACATATATTTTAGCATTGCAAGTTACGTCTTTTGCATTTCACAACAATAACAATAATTATTTTTTTTCTCACTCATATCATTTTGAATATCAAAAATATATTTTCATTGTTAATAAAAAAATTACCTAAACGACAAAAACTAGCAAAAAAAACAAGAATATTTCCGAGCTTAATCCAGAATTTTCGTTTACATATGGCGTGATAATTGCACAAAAAAATATGTCTTCGGAAAATATTTTTTTCGCAAGTACGTTTTTTACATTACCTTTGCCTAATTTTATTCATGAAATGAAAAGGATATTGTTCGCCATATTACTGATAACCATACCGTTTGCCATTTTCGCGAAGAACGATTTGGAATTTAAGCCAGTTGTGGACACACTGAACAGCCTATTCATAGAGATTGCACAAACGAAAAACGACGACAAAAAAGAAGCCCTAAACAATGAAATCATTGAAACATTGAATGGATTTCTTCACAACCCAGAATCATTCGACCACGCAATCGACTCGTTGAAATACCTTTCGTGTCTCAAATCGAGCGACAACGCACTAAGAATCTACACATGGAACCTTTGCTATTCCGATGGACTTTTCAAATATTTCGGATTTGTACAACAGAAAGCAAACGGCAAAATAAAAGTATATGGTTTGTACGATAGACGCAACAAGAACATATACACACAACAAACGCAGAAAGACCTAGAATACTATACAACATCGGAATGGTACGGATGCATATACTACGAGTGCGTAACAAACAACTGGAACTCGCGCACCTACTATACCCTTATTGGATGGGACGGAGCCGACAACCTGATAAACAGGAAAGTAATCGAAGTTCTTGCGTTCACAAAGAGAGGTATTCCTGTATTCGAGAAAAAAATGTTCAAGGTTGACCGTATGATTTCAAACCGTCTGGTATTCGAATACGCCGACCGCGCAACCATGTTGCTGCGTTACAACGAAAAACACAAGATTATAGTAATCGACCACCTGTCGCCTTCGGAAGACAGATTTGTGGACATGCATCAATACTATGGTCCCGACATGTCGTTCGACGCTCTCGAGTTCAAAGGCGGACGTTGGCTACTCGAAAGCAATATCAACCCTGAAATTGCAATAAACTACCAGAAAAACGCCTTGGTCAACAGAATAAAGAAAAGAGGCGTATCACACGATTTCTAGACCGATGAAAAGCACAAAGTTAATCGAAATATACCTTGTTGACAACGACCCGTTGTTCCTCGAAGATTTCAAGAGCAACTTTGCATTCGAACACAACTACATGCTAAGCACATTCTCATCGGTACAAAAGTTCCTGACACATCTAAAAGAACACAATAATAACTGTTTTTCTATTGTGATTATCAACGACATGATAATAAGCCATGGACTCAACACCAAGTCGGTGGTCGAAATTCTGCCAATGATAAAAAACATCGACAAACAAATATCGGTAGTTGTGCTTACCGAAAACGACAACCGAGAGCTAAAATTGTCTGCCAGCGATTTGCGCCCCGACGCATACGTGAAGCACGACAAGATGCTATATTTAAAGTTAGGCCCCACCTTCAACAGAATAATCAGCCGCTACGAACTCAAAAAAAGCAAGCGTCACCTGCATATTGCACTAATCATTGCCGTTACTATCGTAGTTTTGACAATCCTCCAGATTGTCGTCGCTTCAATGATATTATAATCATTCACGCCACAACAAACCACTCATACTGACATTATGTCACTATTTCTGCAGTGGCATAGCATTTGACAATTGTGCGACAAAACTAAAAATATTCAAACTATGGCAAATAAAGGAAATATAGGTGTTACCACCGAAAACATCTTCCCAGTAATAAAGAAGTTCTTATACTCAGACCACGAAATTTTCCTCAGGGAATTGGTATCAAACGCTGTTGACGCAAGTCAGAAACTTAAAACCTTGTCGCAGTCGGGCGAATACAGCGGCAATACCGACGACATTAAAGTAAAGGTATCGGTAAACAAGGACGCAAAGACCATTACCGTAAGCGACAACGGCATAGGTATGACCGCCGAAGAAGTTGACAAGTACATCAACCAGATTGCATTCTCGGGTGCAGGCGACTTCCTCGACAAGTACAAGGACATTGCGAATTCAATCATCGGACATTTCGGTCTCGGCTTCTACTCGTCGTTCATGGTTTCCGAAAAGGTTGAAATCATCACCAAGTCGTACCGCGATGGGGCTCAGGCTGTCCGCTGGGAATGCAACGGCGACCCCGAATACACTCTCGAAGAAACCGAAAAGCCCGAAATCGGTACCGACATCATCCTGCACATCGACGAAGAATCTGCCGAGTTCCTCGAAGAAAACAGAATCAAGGAAATGCTTGAAAAATACTGCAAATTCTTGCCTATTCCAGTAGTTTTCGGAAAGAAAAAGGAATGGAAGGACGGCAAGGAGCAGGAAACCGCCGAAGACAACATCATCAACGACACAAATCCCGCTTGGAAGAAGAAACCTGCCGATCTCAAGGAAGAAGACTACATGAAGTTCTACCACGAACTTTACCCGATGAACTTCGAAGAACCTCTGTTCTACATACATTTGAACGTTGATTACCCGTTCAACTTGACTGGTATACTCTACTTCCCGAAAATCAAGTCGAACCTCGATGTAAACAAGAACAAGATTCAGCTCTACTGCAATCAGGTTTTCGTTACCGATTCGGTAGAAGGCATTGTTCCTGAATACCTTATGTTGTTGCATGGCGTTCTCGATTCTCCAGATATTCCGCTGAACGTTTCGAGAAGCTACTTGCAGAGCGATTCAAATGTAAAGAAGATTTCGAGCCACATAACCAAGAAGGTCGGTGACCGTCTTGCCGAAATTTTCAAGAACGACCGCAGCGAGTTCGAAAAGAAATGGGACGACATAAAGTTGTTCATTGAGTTCGGTATGATGTCGGACGAAAAGTTCTACGAAAAGGCAGAAAAGTTTGCACTTATCAAGAACACCGAAGGCAAATACTTCACTTTCGAGGAATACAAGAATAAGATTGAACCAGAACAGACCGACAAGGACAAACAGCTCGTTTACCTCTATGCAACCGATGTCGAAGACCAGTATTCGTACATTCAGGCTGCCAAGGGCAAAGGCTACGACGTGCTTCTGATGGACGGTCAGCTCGACATCCACTTCATCAATTTCCTTGAACAGAAGTTCGGCGAGTGCCATTTTGTCCGTGTCGATTCCGACATCATTGACAACCTCATCCGCAAGGAAGAAAAGATAGAGTCGGTTCTCGGTGCAAACGAACAGGACGACATCAAATGGGCATTCCAGGGCGTAACTCCCGAAGACAAGCGTTTCTACGTCGTAAGCGACAGCATGTCGCCCGAAGATATGCCTGTAGTGATTGTCCGCGAAGAATTCATGCGCCGTATGAAGGATATGTCGGCTTTCAGTGGCGGAACAAACTTTTACCGCGACATGCCCGACGACTACAAAGTCATCGTCAACACCAACCATCCGCTTATCGTTGGCATAAGCAAGGACTTGGAGAAGGCAACCGCCGACAAGCGCAGCGAAATCAACGCCGAAGCCGACAAATTGAAAGCCGAGAAGGACGCACTTGACGAAAAGATGAAGCAGTACAAGACCGAGGACGAAAAGCCTGTTGAGGACAAGAATCGTCTCGATGACTTGCGCAAGCAGATTAACGAGAACGATGACAAGCGCAGAGACTTGTACAAGGAATATGGCAAGAGCCAAAAGATTGTAAGCCAGCTGTTCGACCTCGCATTGCTTGCAAACAACCTGCTCAAGGGTGAATCGCTAAGCAAGTTTGTTGAACGTAGCGTTGACCTGCTGAAGGAATAACCCTCACCAATAAACTCATAAAAAATAAAAAGGCGGATTTCTCCGCCTTTTTTTATTTCACAACCACTTCGTCACAGAATATCCAGCACGGCTGCCCTACTCCACGATGCCACTCGGGATTCACACGCAAAGATTCTGCCTTAAGCCGCACATATCGTGACTTCTGCTCTTTGAAATTAAGTTTGAAGCCAACAATCTTGCATTCAGCCAAAGACTCCTCGTTCTCGTAGCTTTTCTTTGCTACTTCGCGCCAATTCTTACCATCGTCCGAGAGATAGCAAGTAACGCATTTAGGTGCAAAAATCCACGACAATGGATAAAACAGAAAGTCGGCACTAACCTCGCCTACACTCCGCTCCGACTCCAAGTCTATCACCACATCCATGTCGTTTCCATTGAAACCAAGCCAGTTGTAATAATAGTTCATAACACCCGACTTACCATCCGTCAATGCCTTTGGACCACCGACATCGTAGGTATTGCTCCATTCTGTCGAACAAGACACCGACTTGCCAAGGGCAAGATTTTTGCCAGTCGATTTTGCAACAAAGTTTGCAAGGTTCTCCTGCAACTGGGCTGGTGTATATTTTGCTTCGTCAAGCTGCTTTACGCCAAGTCGCTCGCAATCGGCAATAAAATTCTTCGCCAGGAGCATTTTTTCTGGCTTTACAACCTTCTCGCCATTGCTTCCTATGGTAAAAAACGACAAATTATCGTCAATACCATACATTGAAAGGTCAATTTCGGCAAAATCGAGCGGCATTTCCAACAATCTCAATCTGTCGTTGTAAATTTTTGCATCTTCGTCAGTACAACCGTCGTATGGCAGCACAGCATACGCCGAAGCGAAGAATTTGCGATATTCTGTAATCTTGTCTGGCGACAAATAACTGTCAACTGCATCTATCGGATAGCCGTAGATGTTAAGTCCTTTGCCAGATTCAACCAAAGCCTTCTGCATTGTGTCATAATACTTTGCAATAAATTCTGCCCTGTTTTTCCCGTAATGCGCATCAAGGAAACGACTTCGCAGACTGTCAACATCAAGGTTCACATTCCAAAGCAAATGCGCAATCAGGTAAGTACGCCACTCGTAGTTTTCGGTAATATTCTGGTTGGAACCCTGCTCAAAAATCATAGGAATGCCATGCTTGTAAAAATCCTGCAAGTTTGGCTGAATTACATGCAGATTCGGGAACGGATCCATATAGTTGCGGAACTGCACCACATAATCCCACAGGAAAATGTTGTGCGTCAAAGCAGTCCAGTCAGCCAAGTCGCGTTGGAACGAATGTTCCGACGAGTCGGCAGAAATTGGTCGATGGCGTGGACATTCGATAGAACACAGCATTATGTTCACATTGTCTGCCGGCTTTATGTTCTTTGGTGCATGGCGCGTCTGCTGGTAAGCGAGCGTCGAAATCACCTTGTCGGGAAAACGCTCGGCAACCTGGTTGACAAACCATATCATTGTTCCCGACGGACCGCCATAAATAGAATCGAGCCGACGGCAATGCTCGCACTGGCACGACGACTCATTGTCGTTCTGCGACACCGACCAAATTTTCTTGTCGGGATTTTCCTTCATCTTGGCCTCCAAATTCTTGCAAAGAACCTCCAACACTTCGGGATTGCTAAGGCACAACTGCCCGTCACGCACTCGCCTGCCATGCATTTCGGAGAACCATTCGGGATGGCTGTCAAAATACTCCGAAACTGGCACTAAATCCTTAAAAGTATGCACAAAAAGCCCCCACTCGCTATTGAAATCTGCACGATTGTGCAACTTGTGCCACTTTGCATACCTGGGGTCGGCATTGGGAATAAGCTGCAAGGTCTCACGATATCGGAACGACGGGTTCTGAAGGTCATGGATATCAAGCACAACCTTGCCCGATTGCTTTTCTATATGCAATCCGTTGTTACAAGTATAGGTACAACCAAGATAATTTTCAAGCAGATGATACGCACCGTACAGCGATGCTACTTCTTGATTTCCAAATATATAAAGATTACCATTTTCAGTATGAATCAAGAATCCATCGTCACGTATTTCATCTTTGTACCTATTGTAAATGTCCTGCGAGATTGAATTGCAACCTATCGAAATGGCATTTCCACCTGCATACTCATTGCAAGTAACAACAGGATATTCGTGTCCGAAAATTTCGGCGAGTAAATCGCTCAACTCGTATGCCGCCATACAATCATACCCAGATGTATCTCCATCATACACAATAACATAATCATCTTTCTGCGAAAGCACTACCGAATTGCGACTAGTACACGAGCAAAGTGCAAGAACAAAGCACGCAATGATAAAGAAGATATTCTTCATAGGGAATAATATTTTTGATATTCAATGATATTACAGATTCTGCACCGTCATCTCACCTTCCTTCACACGGAACTTGAACTCAGCCGAGTTCTTTGCCGAATGACTATGCTGGTCGCGGAAAACAACGCGGTAATAACCGGGCTGCAAACGAAGCTTGTAGTGCGTCTTGTCGGGCGAAAATTCGTAAATGTCGGTCAACCTGTCGCCTTCCTGATGCAACAAAGTGCCAAATGCCGGACTACGGAAATTTATTATCACGGTTCCTGGCTGCGGAATATCAATCTTGCGAAGCTTGCCCTGGTCGATGCGCACGGCATTGACGTATGTGCGCGGCATTGTCAGAATTTCCAAATCGTACTGACCGACAATGAGATTCTGCTTCTTGTCGGCATCGATGGTATGAATAGTGTGCGGAAGTCCAGTCTCGCGAATTATGCACTTGATGTCGGCATTTGCAGGGTCTTCGCCCTTAATGTCAACTAGCAATGTTCCCTGTGGTGCAGGCACATCAATTATGTTCAACTTGCCTTCCTCAATGGTTATGCCGTCCTTATATACAGGCGGAACCGTATGCACCTTCAGTTTGTATTGCGAAAGCACATCCAAATAAATGGTATCTGGCTGACCAGCAGCGTTCATTGTGTGCATATAGGTGTAGCGCACATCGCCCGACTGCATATCGTGGAACGACATTGCAACGTTGGTTTCGGTAGGCTTGCCGTTGATATCAAGCAGATTTACGCGCACTGCCGTCAACGAAGTTACCTCCGAAACAATGGTGGTTATCGCCTGGCGGAACTGACGCTCGTTTCCTGCATCGAAGTAGTTGCCCATACAGGCAAGCATATCGGCCTGCTTGACATCGATGTTGATACCGATAATGTAAGGTTTCAGCACAACGCCTTTTTTCTGCAATGCCGCACTAACCTCGCAGGGGTCACCGTTGCACATTTCAATGCCATCGGTAATGAGGATTATAATGTTGCGGCTGTCTTTGTCGTCGGGGAAATCACCCTCGCTTTTGCCCAGCGAATAGGCAATCGGCGTTGTTCCTTTGGGTGTTATCGACATAAGCTTGTCGCGTATGATTCCGATTGTGCTCTCGCCGAACGACACTTCAAGTTTGGAATCGGTGCAATCCTGCGGCGGCACTGGGCTCTGGTGTCCGTAAACGCGCAAAGCCACCTCAAGAGGATGCTTTTTCTGAACCATTTCGAGAGAATCGAGCAGTTCGAACATAAGTTCGCGAGCCTTCACAAACTTCTGTCCACCCTCCCACTTATCTGACATACTCATCGACGCATCAAAGATGAAAAGTATGCGTGTCATCGGTGGTTCTGGTTCTTCGACAACAGGCTTTCGTGCTTGCGAAAATGCAAGCATTGAAACCAAGATGGGCAATATGATGAGGACAATCTTCTTCATGGCAATATATTTACTGCAAATATAATGCAAAAGAGCAATATAAGCAAAAAAACAGCAGCCGACCACCGCCGACTGCTGTAAGTCTATAATCGTACTTCGTAACTTTACTGGGCGCAAACAGGGCGCACAGAAAACCCAGAGCGGCGGTAGCCTTCTCCCATTTCGGGATTGTCAGAATTAAAGCCGAAGCTCCACGAGTAGTGTGGGTTACTTGTACATAGCGAATTGGACCAGTAACTGCCACTAGAACTGAGACCGATATACTCACTAACGTTGCGGTATCCAGCAGCGGGCAAAAAGATGGAGTTCCCGTTAATATTACTTGTAAAAAGGAGTCCGTTTACTTCGTTCTGGGTTGTCCATGATATGGCGCAGTTGTTTATCAATTCATCAAACTCCTCTCTTGTCGGCATACGCCAACCTGCGACCCAATTTGCAGTGGCAGCATCGTCACTTGCCTCGAGGGTTGTCAAGACATCAGTGAATCCATGGTAGCCATATTCGGCATTGTTGCAATACTTGGTGAGCGTACCGTATGAACCATCAGCATATTTATAGGTGCTCCAGCCGTATACTTCCTTGGGTGTGATTTCTCCCCAGGCAAAGTAGTCTCCGAAGCCTTCAGGGGTGTCGGAACCGACATTGCAGGTAGCCCACTTGGCTCCACTTGGCAAGCCAAGGTCAACATATTCGTGAGTACTGCTTGGGGTCGGTCTAGGAGTTGAGCTTGTCCACTGCGCGTACAAGGTCATATCGGAGGTTGTGGTTATGGTCTGTCCGTCGGTGTACGAGGCTCCGCTTCCGCCTGGCACAGTGTTCCAGCCAGTGAAGGTATATCCGTCGTAGGTAAAGGCATTGCGCGTAAGTGCCTGTGCCTCGCCTTCGGTAAAGGTCTGCGCGACCATTGTGCCAGTGCCGCCATTCGCATTAAATGTTACCGTGTAAGTCTCCTTCTTCTTGCATCCGCTAATCGCTAACATTCCTGCCAAGGTAACGACGGCGAAAATCATCAAGTAAAACTTCTTCATATTTCTATTGTTTTTATTTGTTAATACATAATTTATTTTCAATCAATATATTGCATCGTTTGAACACATCAATCCATACCTTCTACAAGGTGCAAACTTACATAAAAATTATAATTTTTATGTAAGCACAATAAAGAAAATTCATTATTGATAATCAGCAAGTTGTATTTTTCTTTAGAGGAAAGGTATAAAACGAAAAAGGAATTTGCAAAAATCAACTACAAAACAACAAAAAAAACGGCATCCCAAATGGAATGCCGTTATATAAAATCTAGCATATTCAATTTTAATAGTCACCTAGTGGAGTTTCGGGCAACTGTGCCAAGGCGGCAGCGAGCTGCTCGTCGTTTGGCGGTGTGCCATGCCACTTGTGGGTTCCCATCATAAAGTCAACACCCATACCCATTTCGGTCTTCATGAGTACAATGACAGGCTTCTTGTTGCCGAGATGACCTTTTGCATCGGTGATGGTCTTTCGCAGGTCGGCAATGTCGTTGCCGTTGCACTCGAGCACATACCAGCCAAAAGCTTCCCACTTAGCCTTAACATCGCCAAGTTTCATGACATCCTCGGTTGTACCGTCAATCTGCTTGCGGTTAAGGTCAACAAAAGCAATAAGGTTGTCGATTTCGCGGGCATTTGCAAACATAGCAGCCTCCCAAACCTGACCTTCCTCGATTTCGCCATCGCCCATCAGACAAAATACCGTATGATTGTCGGCATTAAGCTTCTTTGCAAGAGCAGCACCGCAGGCAGCCGACAAGCCCTGTCCGAGCGAACCCGAAGCAATGCGGATTCCCGGCAAACCTTCTGCAGTGGTCGGGTGTCCCTGCAAACGGGAATTTATTGCACGGAAAGTCTTGAGTTCCTCTACTGGGAAATATCCAGCACGAGCAAGAACGCTGTACCATGCAGCCGATGTGTGACCATTCGACAGGAAAAACAAGTCCTGACCTTTTCCGTTGATGTCAAAATTCTTGGGATCGTGTTCCATCACATCGAAGTACAATGTAACCATCAAGTCGGTAACGCCAAGCGAGCCACCCGGATGTCCCGATTTTTTTGCATGAATCATTCTCAGCAGGTCGCGTCTTACCTGCGTAGCAATTGTCTGTAATTCGGCAACTTTATCCATATTCTATTTAAAAACTTTTAATCTAACTTTTTTAGCCTCAAGTAATACGATTTTACCACCTTCCGAAACAACCAATGTTTCGTTCTGCTGTTTTCTAGCCTCCAATAATTTTCGATAAGAAAGATTCAATCCATTAAGAATTTTCTTTCGTAGTTCTTTAATTTCGCAATTTTCCATCTATAATTATTTGATTAAAAACACCTTCATCATAAACATTCAACAATTCTTCCTTTGCACCATCGGCGATAAGTTTGAAAGGATTGTTTGAATTATCAATTATCATCCAGTAGTCGGAAATAGGAATGTATATCTGCGAAAGATAGCGCATTCCAGCCACATACCTTCTGTAAACCACATCCTTAGGTACATCGTGACCGCCATGTTCGACACGTTCCTGCACACGACGCAAAGCAAGTTCTGGAGTATCAAGCCAGAAAAAGACAAGAGTTACCTTGTAGCCCTTATCCTTTGCCTTCTTGATGATAGCCTTGAATGTCTTTGTTGCCAGAGTTGTCTCGAAAGCAAAATCGCTGCCTTCCTCGATAAGTGCATACATACGGGCGAGCATTATGCGTGTAGCCTCAAACTTTATGCCCTTTGCCTGGGCCGACAACTCCTTGGCGATTTCGTCGGAATTGATGAACTGCGTACATTCCAGCATTTCTGGAAGTATGGAATATGATGCGGTAGTCTTACCAGCACCATTACACCCTGCAATTACATACATATTCATATACCATCAAATTTCGACGGTGCAAAATTACCACATTTATAACTACTATCACCCAAACAAATGGTTTATTTGTGAACAATCGGATTTAATAAACAGATAATCATATGAATATCAATATTTTATATTCACACATTAATACAATTTTATTTGTGGGAATATTGTATTGGTCGCAATACATAGCGACCGTATATCAAATCTTTTTCAACTCGATATATATCAACCTTGTAACCCAAGAATCGGTTGCTGCATAACGAATCTGTTTTTCGTTAAGCACATCGCTCTCCCAGTTGCTAAGCTGCTGAGCTTTGGAAATTCGACAACCAAGAACTATCGCTGCCATCTTGCGCAAGCTCTTCTCCTCTATTCCATAATCGGGCGCAATGCTCTGCAAATCAATAAATCCAGCTGGTATAAACGGCGTAAGCTTTTGCAATCCCTTGATGTCGTCACGACTAGAAAGCCCAATCTTTGTAAACCTATCGGATGCAAAAAAGTCGCATAGCTCTTTTGGCAAACCTATCTTATTGAGTCTGAATATGTAAGTCTTTTCCCTGCTACTAAGTTGAAGCAATGCTACATTCTTTCTATTAGCCGCACCTTTTCTGAAACAAGGTTTTGTCTCGGTATCAAACCCCCAAAGCGGTTCAAGGAAAAGCTCATCCTTCACCTCAAGGAATTTCTCCATAGAATCGACACAAACCACCTCGCCCTCATACGAATACAAAGGCAATGTCAAAACTTCATCATTAGTAATAGTCGGTGCGTAATTGCTTTCACTCATCTCTTCTATACTTAATCTCGTGCAACGCCTTCAACAATGAAAGCAAACGTATGCCCCAATAATCGGGGAAATTGTTGCGACAACAAGCCAATGCTGCGAGCATAACATCATCGTTTGCAATACGATAGGCACCTACCAGGTCACCCATCTCCTGATACAGGTCGGCATAAATTTCCGACAAGCCCACGCTCATCGAATCCATCGAACTCATCATCGCCGCATCCTGAACCTGCACAAACTCGTCATCCTCATCGAGCCGTGTCGAAGTTGTCTGCTGTATATACGACCAGGTTGCCTCATCGACAAACTTTTCTGAAAATTCATCGTCGTAGTCGGTAATTTCGGGCAACATCACTCCTTTCTGGTAAAGCAAAGGCAACATCTTCACAGAATGGTCGATAAAATCATCCTTCGTCATGTTGCGAGCATTTTCGAGCAGACGTACAAATTCCTTTGCAACTGTAACAAACTCTATAGCTTCGTGCTGATATACAACATTATACTCGTCCATCACTTTAAAAGTTTAGCATCAGCCATAATCCAGAATTTCACTGTATTGTAGGCGTATCCTTCCTGAGCATCCGTTCCTCCTATATTTATTGTAAACACAGGTGCAACCGCCAGAACTTTCTTTTCAATCATACCGTCATCCATACGCCATTCCTCAAGGAACCTAAGTTTCAAAATCCTTGTTTGGTCCAATTTAAACTCAACATTTGGTCTTGAAATATAAGCGTTTGTTGTCTCGTCAAATACATCAGGCACAGGAAGCGAAACTTTCATATCGTTTTCGAACATCTTTTTCACTTCCTTGTCGGGAATGCGTTCCAAATGGTCGTAACTACCTTCTGGGTCATAATAATATATCGGTATATTGCAGTCGCGGGCATCGGCAAACAAATCGTCAATAAACTTGTCGCCAGCCGGATATGGCAGATTTTCCCAGAACCAGTTGGGATCTTTTTCGGTTCTGTCTTCTAATTGCAGGTTTACAATGGGCACATCGTATAGTATTTTCTTGGTAATAACATCGCCACTAGCCTCATCGCTACCCTTACGGCACGACGATAGTACAACAAGCGATAAAACAACAAGAAGAGCCAAATACCTATTCATTATCTACCCTCCACATTTAAGACATTGGTAAATTTCTTCAAAATCTTCAATACTAAGAAAATAAGCAAACCTGCACCAAAAATGCAAATCCATACCATATCTAGATAGAAACGATGTTCAACAATTGCAAATTCGAGCACGCGGAATGCAGTCATTATAAGTATCAGATTGAAGAAACCATTGTATTCACGCTTAAGCACATTGCGTACCGAAAACGGAAGGGTCGATTTGCGATGGTTGCGGAAACTAGGAATGAATGCTGGCGTAACATTTGCCCATTCGAGATAAGCGTCGCCAAATTTTTTTCGCAAGAATGCTTCCTCGGCATACATAATCCTCTCGTAATAAATCCAGTAGAACGCACAGAAGAAAAGCACGAACCACAAGTCCATGACCATAAGTGCAGGTGCCAGCCACATGAAGAAATTTCCGAGATAAAGCGGATGTCTTACCGTGGAATATATTCCCGAGGTGTTGAGTTGTTCTGCGACTTGTCCCTGAGTGGTATTGCGACCGCTAGTGCCCTTGGGCGTATGTCCGACAGTTATTATGCGGATTGCCAGACCAATAAAGCCGATGCCTAGGAAAATCACAGGCAACCACCACGGCATCATTTCGTTGCGCAAATAAGTAATGTACGAAAACCAAGCAACGCCAGGTACAAGTATCAGCACTGGCAACCAGCTGCGGCGCTTGAAAAGTTTATTTCCTTGTATTTCAAAAGATTCCTGTAAAGCCATAAAATATGTTTTTGCAAGTGCAAAGATAAATAATATTTACGATTGACGTATTACGATTAAGGAATAGACAACCTTATTTATTCAACAGAATATCGCAAGCAGTCTCTATCACATTGTCAATACCCTGGGCTGTTTGCAATGGATCGAGAATAACTGTAACATCGGGAGGCATTCCGTTTTCATAATTGTTATCGTTGTTATCGAGAGTACGCGTGATCGAGAATCGATATGTCCAGCCGTTAGGCAACTCTCCACCATTGGGAAGTCCAAGACCACCGCCTGTAGTATCGCCAACAATAGTGGCTTCTGGGAAATTGGACTTTATACACAACGAGAAGAAAGATGTCGCACTGTACGAACCTCTGTCGGTAAGCACTACAATTGGATGTCCATATGTTGTCTTTTCATCGTGTTCGGGTTGCTTTACAATGCTAATATCGGAAAACTCATTATGCCCAGGACCATTCTTAATCTGTGTTTTATAAAGCTGACGGGTTCCGCTAGGAAATAGTTTCATCAAATTCCACACATTATCCACACTGCCACCACCGTTCTGACGCAGGTCGATTATCATACCCTTGGTGTTTTTGTACTTGTTCACCAAGTACACCAAATCATCGTCGGCAATGGAATTTGAAAACGAAGAATATCGCAAATATGCAATCTGACCATCGCGAATAGCATTATGCGCAAAAGAGCCCGTTGTATGGTAATTAATTGTAAGATAATTGAGAACAACGACATCGGTATTAATGTTATTGTTCTCGTACATCTTACGGTAAACCTTTTCGTTGTGCGAAATATCAAACGGAGAAACCAGATTGGTGTGTCCATCGTTCAATGTATTAAGCATTGCACCAAGAACGCTAAATAGGCTGTCGTCGCTGATTTTTTCCGAAACTTTGGGACTATATACAGCATATACAGAATCCCAGTTCACTCCTTTTACATCAAAGAATGAATACTGCTCGTCAACGGTTTTCCACAAATATTCGAATGTTGAAACTGGGTCGCTACTTGTCTCCTTTTCCATAAAAGCCTTTTCGCATGAGGAGCACAGCAAAACAAAGGCTAAGAATGCTATTGTTATATGTATTTTTCTCATAATCAATTGATATTAAACATTAACTTAAGCGATACGATATGATATGCGTTGTCGAACCGATGTGCCGATTCATGGCGGGTTGTGCAATAATCCCAACGATAGTTAAGTCCTATCTTGTTGCGGTTTTTTAGATTAAAATAAAAACCTATATCTGTTGTAGCACCCGACATAAAAATGCCAAACGATTCATAACTATCCAACAAATACTCCACTGGGTCGCTAGATGATGTTGCATTGTAAACGTAAGCATAGCCAGGACGTTCACCGATACCCATAAGCGGCAATGAAATATCGGCAGTCAATGTAAACAAATCGGTTCTACGACGTGATGGAATGTCGTATTCGAGGCGGAAGTTACCATATAGACTGAACATCATCGTAAGACCAACTGCGGCATTCATCATTTTTCGGTTGATTCGTATATCAACATACGAACCGACTGAAGCACCTGCCCAAAGTCTCAGCGAACCCTCAACAGGTTCGGCAAAACGAACCATAAACGAAGTTCTTGGCAGAATAGTAACACCATTTGCTCCAGCACTGCTATCGGCCTTATTTCCAGCAGCCAAACAAGCTTCAACCCTACCTTCGAGCGATGCTTGGAAACGGCACCAGTCCACAGTGACCCCCATATCGCCACCCAGTCCCAAACCATGATACCTAAGTGGCGACACGCCTGCATCGTAATAATTCGAAGCGCCCATGCCTACACCGGTATTTATATATATGGGGACACGCGAGCGCTCCACAGATGTTTTCTGTCCCATGGCAATGCACATGGGCAGCAGCAAAATCAGCATAATTGAAAATCGTTTCATGCTTTGTTGGTTTTAAATTAATTTCTGCAAAGATAATTGTTTTATTTAATCTATTTGATAGTCAATATCTTTATTCTCCACCCACTCTGCCACATTGTTTTCAATATATTCGGCAATATGATTCATTTCGGCAGAATCACGGATAATTCGATCGTAATATCTGGATTGCCATGAAAAAGGAATATTGTTTTGGCGTGCAAATTTTGACACACCAATTTTGAATCCACGAATAACAGATGCCAGATTTTTTGATTGTGGTCCAAATTTATTGGATTCGTTATCATGTAGAGACGCAAAATTTTGCGTCTGATCGGTTTCGTTATCATGTAGAGACGCAATATTTTGCGTCTCTACAAAATCATCAATAATCACAATCCCATGAATATGATCTGGCATCACAACCCACAATGGAATTTGAACATTGGGGAAATGTTGTGGAATAGCCCGCCAACATTCATCTGCCATTTCCCCGATTGGTGATAATTTCATTTCGGCATTTCCGTTTCCATCATTTTTAATTTCGCCAAAATAATGTTCTCGGTCTTTGGTACATACAGTTACGAAATATGCACCACACCGGTAATCATGCCATGATGCGCGAACTGATGCGATTCTGTATTTCCCCTGAAATTTTTCTTCCGACATACATTTGTTGTAACATCAAAAAAACGGCAACTGATTCTGAAACAAGTTCAGAATGACAGTTGCCATTTTAATCGAACACCTATAATATTATTTGCCTTGAACGAGCTTCATGGTATCCATTGCAATTACGTATTCCTCGTCGGTGGTAACAACGATTGTTGTAACCTTTGAGTCTGGAGTTGAGATAACTGCATCTTCGCCCATAATCTTGTCGTTCTTTTCCATATCGACCTTAATGCCGAGACATTCCATGTTCTCTAGTATCGGGTGACGCATGAACCATGCATTTTCGCCAATACCGCCAGTGAACAGAAGAATGTCGCAGCCACCCATCTCGGCCATGTAACCGCCGATGTAGCGTTTTACGCGCTGTGCAAACATATCGAATGCGTAGGTGCTTCTTTCGTCACCAGCATCGCGTCCTGCACGGATGTCGCGCATATCCTGCTTACCACCGCTGATACCAACAAGACCGCTCTTCTTGTAGAAGATATTGGTGATATCCTTCATAGTCTTACCTTCTGCAAGTTCCTTCTCAACGATATACAAAACTGCACCCGGGTCAACATCGCCTGGACGGCTACCCATGATAAGACCTTCGAGAGCTGTGAGACCCATTGTAGTGTCAACCGACTTTCCGTGGTCGATTGCAGCAATCGAAGCACCGCTACCGAGGTGGCAGCTAATTATCTTGAGGTCTTTCCAGTCCTTGCCAATCATCTTGGCAGCCTTTTCAGCTACAAAGCCGTGGCTTGTTCCGTGGAAGCCGTAACGACGGAGATGATACTTCTGGTAGTATTCGTATGGCAAACCATAGAGGAACGACTTCGGAGGAAGTGTCTGGTGGAAAGCGGTATCGAATACAACTGCCTGCGGAACATTCGGCAATACTTCGCGCATAGCGTAGATACCTGCCAAGTTACCAGGAGTGTGAAGTGGTGCGAGTTCCATCAACGACTTAATCTTTTCGATTACATCGTCGTTAACGAGAGCACTTGCCTTGAAAAGTTCGCCACCGTGAGCAACGCGGTTACCTACAGCTTCGATTTCCTTCAAGTCCTTGATTACACCCATTTCAGGGTCGGTGAGAGCCTTGAGAACCATTCTGATACCGGCAGTGTGGTCGGCGATCGGAGTCTGTTCGTAGTGCTTCTGTCCGTTGTACTTGTGAGTGAATTCTCCCATTTCGAGGCCTATTCTTTCGAGAAGACCTTTTGCCATTACGGTAGAATTGTTGTTAGCGTCAATGTTTATGAGCTGGTATTTAATTGAAGAACTACCGCAGTTTAAAACTAATATTTTCATCTTTTACGTATTTTGTTGTTAATGATTATTTTTTCTGAGCTATTGCCTGGTTGCAGGTTATTGCAACAAGTTTGTAAACATCTTCTACCGAGCATCCACGGCTGAGGTCGTTGCACGGTTTAGCGAGACCCTGAAGAACTGGACCTACTGCTTCGGCACCAGCAAGACGCTGAACGAGCTTGTAAGCGATGTTACCAACTTCGAGGCATGGGAATACCAAGGTGTTAGCCTTACCAGCAACCTTGCTGCCCGGAGCCTTGCTCGAACCAACTGAAGGAACGATAGCTGCATCGGCCTGGAGTTCACCGTCGAGAAGCAGGTCGGGACGAGCTTCCTGAGCAAGACGTGTAGCTTCGATAACCTTGTCAACAACTTCGTGCTTTGCCGAACCCTTGGTCGAGAAGCTGAGGATAGCAACTGCCGGGTCGATCTTTGCAATGTTCTTTGCAGTGTCGGCGGTGCAGACAGCGATTTCTGCGAGCTGTTTTGCATCGGGCATTGGAGTAACAGCGCAGTCGGCGAAAACCATCTTGCCATCGGTTCCGTACTTGCTGCCTTCGGGGAGGAACATGATGAATGCACCAGATACGCAACTTACACCAGGAACGGTCTTAATAATCTGCAATGCAGGACGAAGCATGTCGCCAGTGGTCGAACGGGCACCGCTTACAAGACCATCGGCTTCGCCAGCCTTAACCAAGAG